>CALNWS010000006.1 GCA_940747215.1 uncultured Paraburkholderia sp.
CACCAAGCAGTCCTCCGCATCCTGATCATGATCACCTTCACCATATAATCCATTGCCCGCGCAACGCCACCTTCCAAACTGATCACGGTCGCCAAAACGGCCTGATCACCATCACCGAAATCCGCAAGATAGCGGCTCGAAGAGCTTTACGTGCGCATGCGGTAACGGGTTTTAAATGAGCGGATAATCGCGTCGACCATTGTGCGGCGCACTTCCGGGCTCGCCGATTCGCCGACGATTATCGATTTCACTTCGCGCGCCACGAGCCACGCAATCACCATCAGCAGCAGACCCACGCCGATCGAACCGAGCGCGTCGAAAGAGGGATTGCCGGTAATCATCGTCAACAGCACGGCGACGAACGCGATGGTGAGGCCCGCGAGTGCCGCAATGTCTTCGCCGGCCACGACCAGCAGATCGGATTTGCGCGTTCGCGAAACCAGCGCCACATGTTTTTGTCCGGATGCGTCTTGCGAATTTCCTTCACCGCGCCCCACAGTGACAATGATTCGAGCACGACGGACACGCCGAGCACCACCAGTGCCACGAACGCATATTGCAGCGGCTCGCGCGCAATCAGCCGGTGCACGCCTTCATAAACGGAAAGCGCGCCGCCCACGAAAAACAGCAGCAACGCCAGGAGCAGAGAATAGAAATTGATTTCGCGTCCGCTACCCATCGGATGCAATGGGCTCGCGGGCTTACGCGCCTCGCGCAGACCAAATAACAGGAGCAGTTGATTGCCGCAGTCGGCGGTGGAGTGAATGGCCTCGGCGAACATCGAGCCCGAACCGGTGAAGGCTGCCGCAGTGTACTTGCAGATTGCTATGCCGAGATTGGCGACGAGAGCGCAGAAAATGGCTTTCGGCGATTCTTCTTTCATCGTCGTGGCGTGGGTCCGTGAGTGTGCAATGCGTTTTTGAAAAAAGGGCTGCGTGTTGCTTTCAGCCCCTATTATGGACACGCCGGGTTGCTTACGTCCAACGCCGGTGTGCCTTCGCTCTCTGCACACTCACCCACGAACGCCACGAACGCCCGCTGCTAGGCGCGTTCGAGCGCGGCCATCTCACGTACGATCACCAGCAACATCGAAAGGCTCGCGCCGCCCGTGGCGCGCAGATCCGCCAGCAGTCGCGCGTAACGGTCGAGTTGCGCCGCGCGTTTTTCGCGCCACGCTTCGACCAGTGCATCGGGCGTCGAGGCGTCGTCGGCATCGGCCAGCGTGCTCGTGGTGAGCGCGCGTTTCAGGCGCGCCAGCTCGGCGAGCGCCGTGGCACGCGCCAGCATGTCCCAATGCGTGGGCACCGGCAACGCGGCGGCATGTTCGCTGATCCAGCCATAGTTCAGCAACATGCCCAGCTCGAAATACACGCCCGCCACGAGTTCGAGGCTGCGTCCGCTGCTCGACGCCACTTCGGCGATGTCGAGCAACGCCGCCGAAATTTCGCCGCTCGCGATCCGCACGGCGAGTTCGCTATCCACACCGGCATCCGCGAGCACACGCTGACGCTCCGACAACGCCTCGAGATCCGCGCTCGGCAACAGCGTGGGCCATTGCGACGCGAGACGTTGCGACGCATCGCGGCAACGGGCAATCAGCGCCACCACATCGCCCTCGGCCACCGCGCCCGACTGGAACTGTCGCAGGAACCATAGCGCCAAGCGTTCGACGAGCCTCGCCACTTCGACGAACATGCGCGCCTGCACATCGTCGGCCACGCGGTTGTCGAGCGCGTCGATGCTGCTCCATACGTGGTCCAGATCGAACACGTAGCGCGCCATGATGCAAGCGCGCACGATGTCGCCGGGTTGCGCGTCCGTCTCTTCCTCTTCCATCAGCCGATGCACGAATTCGCAACCCACGCGATTCACCAGCGCGTTCGTCAGATGCGTGGCGAGGATTTCGCGGCGCAGCGGGTGACGTTGCATCGGCTCGCTGAAACGCTGGCGCAGCGGCTTCGGAAAGTACTCCACCACCATGTCGCCGACGAGCGGGTCTTCCGGCATCGACGATTCGAGCAGCGCGTCGTAGAACCACATCTTGCTATAGCGAGCAGCACCGCGCGCTCGGGCGTGGTGAACCCCTGTTTCACGGCCTGGCGTTCGGCAATCTCTTCGTCGCTCGGCAGAAATTCGATCACGCGATTGAGTCGCCCCGCGCGTTCGAGATACCGCATCAAACGCGCTTCCGCATCGAGCAGTTCGACGCCGTAGCGGCCCACAATCGAAAGCGCCTGCGTTTGATAGTAGTTGTCCTGCAGCACGAGCAGGCCCACTTCTTCGGTCATTTCGGCGAGCAATTCATTGCGCTGCTTCTCGGTCATCTCGCCGTCGGTCACCACGAGTCCGAGCAGAATCTTGATGTTGACCTCGTGGTCCGAACAGTCGACGCCCGCCGAATTGTCGATCGCATCGGTATTGATTCGGCCGCCGCGCTGCGCGAATTCGATGCGCCCGAGTTGCGTGAGGCCGAGATTGCCGCCTTCGGCCACGACCTTGCAACGCAGGTCGGTACCGTTCACGCGAATCACGTCGTTCGAGCGATCGCTTACCTGCAGATGCGTTTCGCGCGTCGCCTTCACATACGTGCCGATGCCACCGTTATAAAGCAGATCGACCGGCGCCTGAAGAATCGCGCGCATCAGTTCGTTGGGCGCGAGCGCCGGTGAACTGACGCCGAGCACCGCCTGCACCGCGGGCGAAAGCGGAATCGTCTTGGCACTGCGCGCAAACACACCGCCGCCCGCCGAGATCAGCGAAGGATCGTAGTCCGCCCAGCTGGAGCGATCGAGGCCGAAGAGGCGTCCACGTTCTGCAAGACTCACGGCCGTATCGGGATTCGGGTCGAGGAAGATATGACGATGATCGAACGCCGCGACGAGCCTGATATGCGGCGACAGCAGCATGCCGTTGCCGAACACGTCGCCCGACATATCGCCGATGCCGACCACGGTGAAGTCTTGTGTCTGCGTGTCGACGCCCATCTCGCGGAAATGCCGCTTCACAGATTCCCACGCGCCGCGCGCGGTGATCGCCATCTTCTTGTGGTCGTAGCCGACGGAGCCGCCCGACGCGAACGCGTCGTCGAGCCAAAAACCATACTCTTGAGAAATCACGTTGGCGTAGTCGGAGAACGTGGCCGTGCCCTTGTCCGCGGCCACGACGAGATACGGGTCGTCGGGATCGTGACGCACCACGTCGGGAGGCGGCACGACGGTCGTGCCCGCGAGGTTGTCGGTGAGATCGAGCAGGCCGCGCAGGAACGTCTAATAGCACGCCACGCCTTCGCGCATCCATGCATCGCGTTCGGCGAGCGGCGGCGGATTCTTCACGACGAAGCCGCCTTTCGAACCTACCGGCACGATCATCACGTTCTTAACCATCTGCGCCTTCATCAGGCCGAGTACTTCCGTGCGGAAATCTTCACGACGATCCGACCAGCGCAAGCCGCCGCGCGCTACGCGTCCGCCGCGCAAATGCACGCCTTCCACACGCGGCGAATAAACCCATATTTCGAACATCGGCTTCGGCTCCGGCAAACCGGAAACCTGCGATGGATCGAATTTGAAGGATAGGTACGGCTTCGGATGACCATTCCCGTCGAAGCGATAGTAGTTCGTGCGCTGCGTGGCCTTGATCACGTCGAGGAACTGCCGCAGGATGCGGTCTTCGTCGAGATTGGTTACCTGATCGAGCGCGCCTTCGATCTTCGCCAGCAGAGCTTCGACGCTCGCTTCGCGCGCATCGCCGAGTACGGGATTGAAACGCGCGATGAACAGTTCGACCAGCATGCGCGCTATCGCAGGATTGCCGGTCACGGCGCGTTCGATATACGCGTCGCTGAACGTGGAGCCCACCTGCCGCAAATACTTCGCATACGCACACAGTATCGTCACCTCGCGCGCATTCAGTTGCGTGCGCAGCACGAGGAGGTTGAAGTCGTCGCTTTCAATTGCGCCTGTCCACACCTGCTCGAATGTTTCTTCGAACAAGGCCTTGACACGTTCTATGTCGAACTCAGCGTCGTCGGCGAGTTCGAGACCGAAGTCATGAATCCATGCAGGTGTCGCGCCCGGCGCTTCGATCAGATAAGGACGTTCTTCATCCACGCGCACGCCGAGATGCTCGAGCATCGGCAGACTGCGCGAGAGCGCGATCGGCAAACCCGCGCGATAGACCTTGAAGCGGAATGCACGCGGCCCTGCCTCGATCAGCCGGTACAGGTTCATCGCAAGTTTCTCGCTGCCCTGCACGCGTTCGATCAGTTCGATATCGCGCACTGCCGTGCGTGCGGGATAGTCGTCGCGATAGCCGGCCGGAAACGAATCGCCGTAATGCTGCAACAGGCGATTGCCCTGTTCCTCGCCGAACGCGTCCAGCAATGCGTCGGCGAGATCGTCCTGCCAGCGGCGCGCCACCTGCACGAGCCGCGCTTCGAGTTCGCGCGTATCGACATTGGGCATGCCGTCCGGTTTCGCATGCACGACGAAATGAATGCGCGCGAGCGTCGACTCGGACAGGAGCGGCGTGAACTCCACGCTGTCGCCGTTGAATGCTTCCGCCAGCAGGTTCGCAATGCGTTGACGCAAATCGGTGTTGTACTTGTCGCGCGGCACGAATACGAGGCACGACACGAAACGATCGAAACGGTCGCGCCGCACGAAGAGGCGAGTGCGCTGATGCTCCTGCAAACGCAACACACCGAGCGCGGTGTCGTAAAGCTGGTTCTCGTCGGTCTGGAACAGTTCGTCGCGCGGATAGGTTTCGAGCACCGTCACGAGCGATTTCGCGAGATGCCCTTTCGGCAGAAATCCCGCGCGCCGCACGATGTTCGCGCATTTGCGCCGCACGATCGGAATTTCCGAAGCCGACACGAAATATGCGGTAGACGTGTAGAGCCCGATGAAACGCCGCTCGCCGGTCACCTTGCCGTCCGGACCCGTCAGCTTGATGCCGACGTAATCCAGATAGCCGGGACGATGCACGGTCGCGCGCGAATTGGCCTTGGTGAGAAAGATCGGCGACGAACCGGTGATGATGCCCGCGGCGGCCGGCGGCAGTGGAGTGACTTCGTCGGCACCGACAGGCCGCAATGCATCTCGCAAAATACCGAGGCCCGAGCCCGGCACCGCACGCAGCCCGTAGCCAATGTCGTGCTGCACCAATTCGTAGTCGCGCTGGCCGAGGAACGTGAAATGATCGGCCACCATCCATTCGAGAAACGCGCGCTTCCACGCCGTCAGGGCCGGCCTCGCCGGCCTTCATGCCTTTGATCGTGACGCGCTCTGTCTCGACGATCTTTTGCCAGTCCTCCACCGCGGCGCGCACGTCGCGCAGCACGCGCGCAATGTCGTCGCGCAACGCGTCGAGTTTTGCCGCATCGCCGCAACGGTCCACTTCGAAGTGAATGAACGACGTGAGATGCGAGCGCGTGTCGGCCGATTCTTCCGCGCCCTGGCTCACGCGCGCGATGCTGCCATCCGGCGCGCGCCAGATGCGAAACACCGGATGCACGACCGAATGCAGCGCGAGCCCGCGGCGGTTCACGGCCATCGAAACCGAATCGACGAGAAACGGCATGTCGTCGTTGACGATTTCGGCTACCGTGTGATCGGAATGCCATCCGTGCTGTTCGAGGATCGGGTTATAGACGCGCAGCCGCTCGGTACCCGGCGCGAAGCGCTGCGCCGTTTGCCAGTGTGCAAGTGCAGCGCCGTAGAGATCGTCAACGGAGCGGCTTTGCAGATCGTCGGTGTCGACGAAATCGTAGTAGTGCCGCAGGAAGGGTTCGACAACCTCGAACGTCGGTTCCGGTAATCGTCCTCGCGCGAATTCAACAACATCGTTCAGCAAGTGCGTGACGGCTTCTTCATTCTTGGCCTGCATGATCCCCCCGGCTGGCGGCATTGGCGGTATGACGTGATTCGCATGCATCGTAGAAGGGGAATTATGCACCTGCCACCCGCAAAGCGACCGAAGAGCGCACTAGGGTAATACCCGCTGACCCGTGCGAGCCTATGGCGTGCGGGTTTGCACACGCTGCGGGTTCAGGTTGCGCTGTCGGCGCGAGCGGGTTCGGGCGCGAGCCACGCCCGCACCTGCGCACTCGTCCACACGGGATCGTCGTGCGGCAGATCGTGGCTGGCCGAAGCGTGTTCCGCATGCGCCGCGCCCCACGCCGTCGCGACGTTGGCGGAACATACCGGATCGACGAGACGGTCTTCACGCGAGGAAAGTATCAGGAGCAGGCATTGCGGCCGCGTGGCGGCCGCTGTGAAGCGCGCCGCCGCCCGCAGTTGCCGCAGCGCATTGCCGCGCGTCATGGGCGCGCTGCGCCGGATCTCGCACCATGTGCGGAGGTCGGCCTCGAATGTGTCAGTGTTATTGCAGGTGAGCCGGTGGATCACGCGCTCGACGCGTTCGGCATCGCGCCAATGCCTTGCCACACCGAGCAGAGCGGGCCACGCTGCCGGGCGCAAACGCTCCTGCATCCGGCTGAACGGTCGCATGCTCATATTGACGAGCACGAGCCGCTCGATGTCGTGCGGATAGCGCTGCGCCCATTGCGTCGCCACCATGCCGCCGAGCGACATCGCGAACACGTTGAAAGGTCCTGTCGCTCCCATGCGTTTCGCCGTGTCGCGCACGAACTCGATCATGCCGGCGACTTGAGCCGGCGCGCGCAAACCGGCAAATTCGCCATTGCCCGGCAAATCGATCAGTAAAAGATGGTGGGCATTCACCGCGTCGCGCAGCAATTCGGGTAGACGTCCCCAGTGACGCGCCTCGCGCGTGAGACCGCGTAGCAAGATCCACGTGCTCATGCGCGGCGCTCGCTATACCAGTGGTCGATCGCGCTTTGCAGCAACTGCTCGCGCCGGTTGCCTTGCGGCAGCCACCGCTGCGACGAGAACACCGCGCGCGAGAAAGTCGAGCAGATTCGCGGACGCCGCAGCACACGCGCGGTTCGATGCGCCTTCACCGGATTGAACATGCCCTGCCGCGAAAAAAGTTGCCTCGGGTTCTTCTTGATCCACAGCCATGAGCCGAGTTCGAGTGTCATCGGCAGAAAGACATTCGATGACGGCGCGCGGTCGTATGCGAAATCCCACAGATCGCCATGCAACAGATATTGATGGCTTTGCGGTTCGAACTGATAGCCATGATGCGGATGCGCACGTTCGAACATCGTCTTCAGCACATACATTTCCGGCAGATGCGGCATGAGCGAGCGCGTGCGCGCATACGGAAACCAGATGCTGTCGCTCCAACCGCAACCGGAATGGCAATCGAGGGCAATGCTCAACGGACGCCAAGCCAGTTGACCCTCCACCACGCGTAAGAGTGCAGCGGCCTCGACTTCCATCGGCTCACCTTCGCGGCCCCGATACCACGGCAGCCACGCACCCACGCGCTGACCGCCCGCAAGAATGGGCACGCGCGCATCGGCATTCTGCGACGCGTTGCGCATCAGATCGACGCCATTCGGATTCGCGCGCGTGGCCGCCCACATGCCACTTGGATTAACGATCAGCATAAAAATCAGACGAATCGATTGTAACTGGCGCACCAGCAGTTCGTCCCATTCGAGACGAGCGAGCAACGCACGCATGTAGTCGAGCACGAGTTGCGAGCCGATCCGCTCGAGCCCGTGAATACCGCCGAAGAAACCGATGGCAGGCGCGAGCGGGTCCGTCGAACCGATGCTCGCCGTGTACACGGAGAACTGCCGCCCGCACACCGTCGCATCGCAGACGGCCTGAATCTCGAAGCTCACACTGCCTTGGTCGAGGATGGTTTTGAGGTCTTCGTACTCCGCAAAACTGTCGGGAAGAAAACTCAACGGCTGCATGACGACGGCGAAAAAGAACTGCAAGGTTATTGGGGTACGGCACGCCAAATGACGCAATATAGCCTGGCTGCGCACCATCCTGCTGAACCCGCACCGTTAATGCGAAAGATGTCATACGGGTGTCATTTTTTCTTCGATCGAATGACTTCAAATTGCCATTCAGACGACGCAAAAAAGGCATGACAAGATATAGTTGTCTAGATGTTACGATGCCTTCACTCAACCGTCACAGACGCTTCCTAGCATGAGCCCCACACATGCTGGCGCGGCCGGATGCATCAGGGGTACTATGGAAGCAATTCGGGAAGCGATTCACATCGAACGGTTGAGCAAGACATTCGCGAGCGGCCGCAAGGCGCTCGACAAAATCGACCTGCGCGTGCAGCCTGGCGAGATGGTCGTGCTGATCGGCGCATCGGGTTCGGGCAAGTCGACGCTCCTGCGGCACATCGCGGGCTTCACCGCGTCGGACGCGCAACCGTCGCAGATTTCGATTCTCGGCCGCCCTATTCAACAGAACGGCAAGATCGTGCGTGAGGTGCGCAGCATCCGGCGCGACATCGGCTTCGTGTTCCAGCAATTCAATCTGGTGAGCCGTCTCTCCGTAGAAAGCAATGTGCTGATCGGCGCGCTGTCGCGTCTGCCGTTGTGGGGTCGTTTGACCGGGCGTTTTCCGCGCGCGGAACGCATGCTCTCGATGGCCGCGCTCACCGAAGTCGGGATCGGCGAACACTCGTACGAACGCGCATCGAATCTTTCCGGCGGCCAGCAGCAACGCGCGCGCATCGTGCTCGCCGACGAACCGATCGCATCGGCCAGCGTGCCGAACGCCGGTGCGATCTCTTCATCCGGCACGCATGCGTGCCGATCAGCAGACCTGACGGTGCCCGCGCAGGCTCCGCGTAATAGCCCGACAACGACCGCACGACGATGTTGCGCTCCAGCGCCACGCTCGCCACGAGTCGGTCTTCGCTGCCTTCGGACAATTTCATCACGAGATGCAGACCGGCGTCGCCGCCCATGGCCGGCAGCGCGTCGCCGTAGCGCTGCGTGGCGGCGTCGAGCAACGTCTGACGCCGCTGCCCGTAGAGCGTGCGCATCTTGCAGATATGCGACGTGAAATGCCCCTCGGCGATGAACTCCGCGAGCATCGCCTGCTGCAGCAACTGCCCTTCGCGATAAAGCTCGGCGCTCGCGGTCGCGAAACTTTCCGCGAGCGCTTCTGGCACCACGATATAGCCAATGCGCAAGCCGGGAAAAAGTGTTTTGCCGAAACTCCCCACGTAGATCACCTGCCCTGACGTATCCAGTCCTTGCAATGAAGCAAGCGGCCGGCTGCCGTAGCGGAACTCGCTGTCGTAGTCGTCCTCGATGATCCAGCACTGGTTCTGGCGCACATATTCGAGCAGCATGCGGCGGCGCGCGAGGCTCATCACCGTGCCGAGCGGATATTGGTGCGACGGCGTGACGAGCATCAGCTTGGGCGGTTGCGTCAGGTCGTCGGCGGACGGGTTAATGCCTTCGTCGTCCACCGCGATCGGACGCGATTGCAGGCCGGATAAGTGCAGCACGCTGCGCACGCTCCAATGCACGGGTCTTCGGTCCAGATCACGTCGCCCGGATCGGACAGCAGACGCACCGCGAGGTCAACGGACTGGTGAATGCCCGTCGTGATAATGATCTGCTCCGGCGTGCAGCGCACCGAGCGCGACGTGCGCAGATAGTCCGCGAGCGCATGCCGCAGCGACGCAAGACCGCCGCCCGGCGCATACGTCAGCAGATCGGGACGAGGCCGTCGCCAGTACTTGTTATGCAGACGACTCCACACGCGTGCCGGAAAACGCGTGACATCCGGCACGCCCGGCATGAACGCGTCCCACTGACGTTTCGAGACGCCCGCGCCCGCGATCAGCCGCGCGCCGCGCCGCGCATGGACAGCGCCCGCCACGCCTGCAGCGGCGGCGGCTCGGGACACAGCATCTCGGGCGAGTCCGCGTCCGGCGCTCCGACGATCTCGTCCGGCGCGCTGTAGGCGACGAACGTGCCGCGGCCGGTAGCCGAACTCACGTAGCCTTCGAGCGCGAGTTGCTCGTACACCTGCGTGACGGTATTGCGCCCCATGCCCAGTTCCTGCGCGAGCAAACGCGACGACGGCACCTTGGTGCCCGCAGGCAATTCGCGCGACAGGATCGCCTGCTGCAATAGCCGGTGCAGTTGACGGTAGATCGGCTGGCCGTTTCCGCGATCAAGACGCTGCGCCAGCCAGTCGGACAACACGCTCGCGCGCATGATTGGCTCCTACATTTTTATTGATCTGGCTCTAAAACTAAGAGCCAGATCTCATTATAGTCGCTCCATGTGCCGCACCGTGGGCCACGACCACAGCCGGCTTGCGCACAACCAGAGAGCCATGAGAAGCGATTGGAATGACCGTCAAGAACGCAGAACTGAAGAGCCGCAAGGATGCCGCCACGCCGCGCGGCGTCGGCGTTATGTGCGATTTTTACGTGGAGCGCGCTGAAAACGCCGAGCTGTGGGACGTCGAAGGCCGCCGTTTCATCAACTTCGCGGCGGGCATCACGGTGTGCAATACGGGCCACCGTCATCCGAAGATCGTGGCTGCGATCCGCGAGCAACTCGACCACTTCACGCACACGGCGTATCAGATCGTGCCTTACGCGTCGTACGTCGAACTCGCTGAAAAGATCAACGAGCGTGCGCCGGGCGACTATCCGAAGAAAACCGCTTTCTTCACGACCGGCACCGAAGCCGTCGAAAACGCCATCAAGATTGCCCGCGCCGCAACCGGCCGTCCGGGCGTGATCGCGTTCACGGGCGGCTTCCACGGTCGCACGCTGATGGGCGTGGCGCTCACCGGCAAGGTCGCGCCGTACAAGATCGGCTTCGGCCCGTTCTCTTCGGACGTGTTCCATGCACCGTTCCCGAATCCACTGCACGGCGTGACCACCGCGGATTCGTTGAAGCACATCGAGTATCTGTTCAAGGCCGACATCGATCCGAAGCGCGTGGCCGCGATCATTTTCGAACCGGTTCAGGGCGAAGACGGTTTCTATCCGGCACCGGCCGAATTCGTGTGCGCGCTGCGCAAGATCTGTAACGAACACGGCATCCTGCTGATCGCCGACGAAGTGCAAACCGGCTTCGCACGTACCGGCAAGCTCTTCGCGATGCACCACTACGACGTCGTGCCCGATCTGATGACGATGGCCAAGAGCCTCGCCGGCGGCATGCCGCTGTCGGGCGTGGTCGGCCACGCCGACGTGATGGACGCGGCGGCGCCCGGCGGTCTCGGCGGCACGTATGCGGGCAACCCGCTCGCGCTGGCCGCCGCGCACGCGGTGCTCAACATCATCGACGAAGAGAATCTGTGCGAGCGCACCACGACGCTTGGCGACCGCATCAAGGCGAAGTTCGTCGCGCTGCAAAGCGATGTGCCGCAAATCGCCGACGTGCGCGGCCCGGGCGGCATGGTGGCCGTCGAATTCTGCAAGGCGGGCAGCGCCGAACCGGACGTGGAACTCACGAAGCGCATCCAGACGCGCGCGCTGGAGCTCGGCCTGCTGTTGCTGGTGTGAGGCGTGTACTCGAACGTCGTGCGCTTCCTGTTCCCGCTCACCATTCAGGACGCCGTGTTCGAAGAAGCACTGGCGATTCTCGAAGACATCATCAAGGACAGCGTCGCCGTCGCCGCATAAGGCTGACGCATTAACGGAACGCGCACGCGCCGCACGCCTTCACAGGTGCGGCGCGCCCACATGATCGAATTGAAACATAGAAGAGCAGAACGCACATGATCACGTTGAATCTGAAAGACCCGACTCTCCTCAAGACTCACGCGTTTATCGCGGGCGAATGGCAAGGCACCGACGACGACTCCACCTTCGACGTGCGCAATCCCACCAACGGTGAAACGATCGCCACGGTGCCGCGCATGGGCACGACGGAAACGCGCCGCGCGATCGACGCCGCATGGCCGGCATGGCGCGCGACGACGGCGAAGCAGCGCTCGGCGATCCTGCGCAAATGGCACGACCCGATGCTCGAAAACGCCGACGATCTGGCGAAAATTCTCACGACCGAACAGGGCAAGCCGCTCACCGAAGCGAAGGGCGAGATCCAGTACGCGGCGTCGTCGTTCCTCGAGTGGTTCGCGGAAGAAGGCAAGCGCATCTACGGCGACACGATTCCGACGCCGGCGAGCGACAAGCGCATCGTCGTGACGAAGGAACCGTTCGTCTGCTGCGTCGCGAAGTCACGATCGTAGATGTTGAGATTGGCTTCGTCATTCCATTTGAACGAGCGACTATCGAAGTTGGTTGAGCCCACTGAAACGAGATATTCGTCTACCACCAGCAGCTTGCAATGGAACATAGTGGGCTGATATTCGTAGATCTCGACGCCCACTCGCAGCAGATCGCCCCAGCATGCACGCGACGCCTCGCGCACCGTGTGCGTGTCGATACGGTTTCCAGGCGTGACAAGCTGCACTTTCACGCCTCGTTTCACAGCTTCAACGATCGCGTTGATCGTCAGCTTGTCGGGCACGAAGTACGCGCTCGCGAGATGAATGCTGTTGGTCGTGGCGGTGATTGCCATCAGATACATGAACTGCATGTCACATGAACTGCATGTCGTCGCTGCCGCCCGAGGGCGAGCTGCTGAACATGTGCGCGAGCCCCCTCGCCTTCGGAAGCCACTTCGGGGAAATAGTCGGGACCATGCAATACGTTGCCGCTCTCCTTGATCCAGTTGTCCCTGAATACGGCCTGCATCTGACCCACCACCGGCCCCTCCACGCGAAAGTTTGTATCGCGCCAATGCCTTTCGTCCTGCGCGTGGCCGGTCCATTCTGGCGCAATGCCGACGCCGCCCGTAAAGCCGATATGTCCGTCAATCACGAGCAGTTTGCGGTGCGTGCGGTCGTTCATGCGGCCAAGACCCGTCCAATGCGGCTTGTAATACTGAATGACTTCGGCACCTGCATCGCGCAACAGATTCAGATAGCGCTTGTCCATTTTCGAAGAGCCAACCCAGTCGAGCAGCACATGAACGGCAATGCCTTCGCGCTTTATCGGCGAGTGTCTGTGCGATCTGTTCACCGATTTCGCCGGACCAGTAGATGAACGTTTCAAACGTGATGGTTTGTGCGCGCTGCGAATGCCTTCGAGCATCGACGGAAAGATGCGGTCGCCATTTAATAGCATCTCAAAGCGATTGCCTGAAATAACAGGCGGCCCGAGTAACAGGCCCATCGAGCGGATAAATTGCGGATTGTCGCTTGGATAGAGCCGCTCGATTTTGTGTTCGATTTTCTTTTCGCCGTTCGACAGATTGGCGATCAGAAGAACGATGACGAGCGTAATGACGGCGGTAATTGGAATCGTCAGCATGCATGGCCTCGATGCTAATCGGCAGGACACGCTGTGAAAGAACGCCCTGCGTGCTTGTTGGAGACGACGGGAGCCATCGGCTCCGGTGCAATCAGTGAAAGCAGGACGCATTGCGCGTGCCCGTTGCGGGTCCGCGCCTTGCTAATGGGGTGACTTGCTATCCGCCTTTATTTCCTCTCGTGAGCGGAATAAAACTGATTAATTTAACGACACAGCGCCAACGAACCAGCATTAACGCACCAGCGAGAACGCTTCCCGGCTGACGATTTCGGCCGCGCCATATACACCAACAACTGTATAGTCGGATGCGACGCACTCGAACGTCGATTCGTCGAATGTAATGACGAAGTGCCGCTGTGCGATGTCCGCTGCATTGCTCTCTACATCGCTCGCGGCACTCACCGCTGCGATTTCCGCTGCGAGCGAGGAGTTTGTGACTTCATGAACCGAATAGCCGCGAAGGCCTTCCGCCGCGAGCGGATGAATGTCGAGCGCACTATCTCCCGGCGGCCCGAGCCGATGAAACACCGTGTCGGGAAACAGGACCGCGCAGAACGGATCGTCGTCTGGATCGAACGGCCCGTACCGCTCGAAATCGGACTCCGCGATCGGGTAAGCGAGAATGACCCGCCGGTCGCTCGCAACGATGAAAGGCTCGGCAGCATCTGCTGCCGGTTGCGGAACGTCGTCCTGCTGAGATGAAGCGGGTGTGCGGGTCATCTACTTCGTTACTCCAGTGCGCGTTATGCGCTGGCTTGCGGCATTGAAGTTTGCGGTGCTGCCGGCGTGTTGGCTACGTTGGCCGCGCTCTTCTTTGCAACCGCCTTGCGAGCCGGCGCCTTGCGCGCTGCTTTGGCCGGCGGGCATCATGCGGTGGTCGGTGCAGTAGGCGGTTGCCTCGTGGGCCATCATATGGCGAAGCAGCATGCGCGCGAAGCGGCGCAGCAGCAGGCAATGCAACATCAGCAAGTCAGAGCCGAATAACGTTTTCCGTTATTCATTCAATGCCGGTTCGGGTTCTCCATTACATTGCCAGGCAATGTGAGAAAGACGCGGACCGGCATGACTTATTGGCGTATTGCTTTGAACCGCTGATGGGTTCACGCGATACGCAACCCTCGCGCGGGCAGAATCTCCTGCGTGGTCACGAACCGATGATGTTTGACGGCATCGTGGAACAAGCGGTAGTCGCTCTTTTCGAATTCGCCGGTCCATTGCGGACGGTCGCCCGAATCGTCGTGACGCTCGAAACCGGTCGCCACGTGTTTCCATGAGCCGAGTCCTTTCGGCACGTATTCCGGAAAGCATTCTCTCAGGCTTGGAATCGCACCTTCGGCAAGCGCCCGGCGCAAGCGGCGCACATGCAGATAGTCGTCCGGATTGCGGTGCGTATTGAGAAGATGGCTCAGTGCGATGCCGATGTCTTCCGGCAACCCCGGTTGTGTTTCGAAGTCTTCCCGGCCGGCCAGGAAACCGCGCACGGCTCTGCATGTCATGTCAGCCGCCTGCATGAATTCTGGCAGATTGTTACGTTCGACGCGTACGCCTCTGCCATCCGTGTAACTCCATTTCGCCCACGGCAGATCGGGGTAATTCAACGCGGTACCGTGGCCAACCGGCAGCGCGACCGTCAGTACATTTTCTTCGATCCGTTCGATCAGATGCCGTGTTGCATGCGTGAGCCTCGCAAACCAGCCTTCGTGCATGCAATCTTCTGCTTCGAGTCCGAGCACGCGGTTCAAACGGCTTTCTATTCCCGCGAATCCCTGATGTGCCCATGTGTCGACGTAGGTATGAAGCGTCACGCCCAGCCGGTGCAGCGCGGCTTCCGTATCGCGCTGACAGATCGCGCGGCGCACGACTTCGCGCGCCACTTGGCTATCGGCACGGCACACGGCTTTCTCTTCGAGTGTCGAACCGACGCCTGCCGACAGAAAATGAAATGGTGTCCACACGAGACGGTTCTGGTCGTTTTCCGTGTTCGCATAATCGAGCATCTTGTGCGCCGTCGCGAAGCGCTCGAACGTTTCGCCGCCCGCAAAACGCAGGATGCCAGCTGTGGTTGCGTCGTCGACATACTGGCAGGCGTGCGCCACCGTCACTGCGTCGGAGGCTGGCATGCCGGCGACACGCGCGACGATATAGACCACACCATAGTGAAAGTCGATATTCATGAGAGAAGGCTCCTGACGCGCGTGGAACGGGATCGCGGCTTTCCCGGAAACCGGGAACACGGGCTGGCGCGACGGCGCGTGAGCAGATAGTATAAACGAGTGGACGTGACGGAAGTTTAAAAACGCCCGTCATTTCCCAGTCTCTTGCGGACTGGAAAACGCTGTCGCACATTGAAAATGCGACTTTGGATGCGAGTTTGAGAACGCCTCACTGGCGTCGGCAAGGCACATCGACAAGCCAGAGTACTCATTCGTGCGACTTGAAAAGCATTTCCGGCTCATTGCATGGGCAAATAAAAAGCCCCGCCGTATTAACCTAGCGGGGCTTTCTTCAATCTGAATGCCGTGTTATTTGCCGATGCCGACCAGTTCGACTTCGAACGTCAACTGGCTATTCGGCGGGATCGGGCCGACGCCGCGTTCGCCATACGCCGTTGCTGCCGGGCAGGTGAGCTTGGCCTTACCGCCTACCTTGATCTTCTGCACGCCTTGCGTCCAGCATGGGATCACGCGATTAAGCGGGAACGTGGCCGGGCCGCCGTGTTTCGCGGAACTGTCGAATTCGGTGCCGTCGGCGAGCGTGCCCCGGTAATTGACCTTGACGACATCGTCCGCAGACGGTTGCAGACCCGTACCTTGAACGAGATGCTCGACAATCACGCCGGACGGCAGCTTTTCAGTGGTGGGCGCGGCAGCCATTGCCGAAGAAGAAAGAACAGCCACGGCGACCAAAGCAACGATGGATTTCAAATCAAGCCTCCAGTTGAGTAGTGCGTCCCATTGTAACGGATCGCTTCCGGCGGCCTAAAGGCGCGTCGCTTGATTGCGTCAACACATGCGCGTCATTCAACGCTATTCTGCGTCCTCGTCGATGAGCGGCCCGCTTTTCGCTATTTCCCGTTGAGTGAGCAGTGCCGCCTGCTGCTCCACCTTTTCGAGCAGCTGATCGAGAAGCCGTGCTTCGTCATCGCTCAGGCAGGCCGCGAATTCCGTGTTGTAACGTTGCCCGCCCGCGAGCGCCAGTTCATACGCGCGGCGGCCGGCTTCGGTAAACGCGAGCATCGCGATGCGTTTGTTCTCCGGCGAGCGCGTCTTGGCGATCAGGCCTTTGTCGACCATGCTGGCGACGCAGCGGCTTGCCACCACCATGTCGAGCGCGGCGAGATCCGCGAGTTGCGTGAGGCTCAGATCCGGATTCTGGCCGACGAACGCGAGAATACGCCAGTCGCGCCGGCTAATGCCGATCTCGCACCGGAACATGAGCCCGACACCCTGAGTCGCCACGCGCGTCAGGTTATGCAACTGGTACAGCAGGAATTCGTGAATGTGCTCGGGGTGTTTCAGCACGGGCGGCGGATGACGGTCGGCAGCGGGCACGGTAGGTGTGGGGCAAATGGGGAATAAAGCCATTATGGCGCGCTATTGTGCAACCGCACATTTATTTGATTAGGTCAATCGACGCATACGTTCCTAGCATCAGGCCTCTCCCCCACTTTTCCAATCAGGCCGCTGGCCGCAGACGATGCTTATCAGATGGCGGATACCCACAACGTTCTCCTCATTATGTGCGACCAGTTGCGCTGGGATCATCTCGGCTGCTACGGCCACCCTTACCTGAAAACCCGTCATATCGACGCACTCGCCGCACGCGGCGTGCGCTTCGACAATGCTTTCGTCAGTTCGGGCGTTTGTGGTCCGTCGCGCATGTCGTACTATACCGGCCGAACGATGAGCAGCCATGGCACCAACTGGAACCGTGTGCCGCTTTCCATTGGCGAAATGACGCTCGGCGAATATCTGCGGCTCAACGGCCGCTCGCTCGCGCTCGCCGGCAAGACGCACGTCATGGCGGACGCGAACGGCATGGAGCGGCTCGAAATCGCGCGTCAAAGCGAGCTTGGCAAACGTCTTTGCACGGGTCCATTCGACGAGCTCGACCGCTACGACGGCCATCACGACCCCGGCAAGGAAAGCGGCTATCCGGCGTTTCTTCGCGAGCACGGCTATGTGAGCGACCGCCCGTGGAGCGATTTCGCCATCAGCGTGGAAGACGATCGGGGCGCCGTGCATTCCGGCTGGAAAATGCGCAACGTGCGCTGGCCCGCGCGCGTTGCCGACCCGCACTCCGAAACGGCGTACATGACGAACCAGGCGATCCGCTATATCGAGGAACAGGGCGACACGCCGTGGGCGCTGCATCTGTCGTATGTGAAGCCGCATTGGCCGTATGTCGCGCCGCGTCCTTATCACGATCTCTATTCGCTAGACCAGTGCTCGCCGCTCGCGCGCAAACCTGCCGAGCTCGACAATGCACACCCCGTGGTCGAGGCATATCGCACGCAGGAAGATTGCGTGAATTTCGCGCGCGAGGAAGTTTCGAATACGGTGCGCCCGGTTTACCAAGGGCTGATCCAGCAGATCGACGATCACCTCGGCCAGTTGTGGGACACGCTCGCACGCCTCGGATGCTGGGAAGATACGTTGATCGTGTTCACCGCCGATCACGGCGATTTTCTCGGCGACCACTGGCTCGGCGAAAAGAGCTGTTCTACGATACCGTGCAACGCGTGCCGATGATCGTCCTACGATCCGTCCGCGCAAGCCGACGGCACGCGCGGCGGCGTCGAAACACGCTTTATGTCCGGCATCGACGTGGTACCCACCGTGCTCGACGCACTCGGTTTGCCCGCTTACGAAGAACGCGTGGAAGGATCGTCGGTGCTGCCGCTAACGCGCGGCGAATCGGCAAGCGGCTGGCGCGACTACGTGGTTTCGGAACTCGACTACAGCTTCCGCGACGCACGTCTCGCACTCGATCGCAAACCCGACCGTGGAAAGCAAGACCAACACGCATAAAGACTGGGGCGTGTTTTTCGGCGAGTGGTGAAAGCGCTGTAGTAAAAGCAGCAGCATATTGCGGTAACGGCCTTTCCGGCCAAACATACATGACATGCGCCTGGCCACGAAGCCGGGCCGTGAGGAGACATCATGCAGCGTTCGTCAGTTCCTACTCCGGATGACGCGATTTACCGCAAAATCACGCGGCGTATCGTGCCGTTTCTTTCCATCTGCTACGTGGTCAACTTTATCGACCGTGTGAATATCGGCTTTGCGAAGCTGCAATTTCTGCAGGATCTGAAACTCGACGATGCCGTATTCGGCCTCGTGGCCGGCATGTTCTTCGTCGGGTACCTAGTTTTCGAATTGCCGAGCAATCTGCTGCTGGAACGTATCGGCGTGCGCAAGACACTCCTACGAACATGGTATTGTGGAGCGCGCTCACGGTGCTGCTCATGTTCGTGCGCAGCGCAAATATGCTGTACGTATTGTGCTTTTTTCTCGGCGCAGCAGAAACAGGCTTCTTTCCCGGCATCATTCTTTACCTGACCTACTGGTTTCCCGACCGTCAGCGCGAACGCATCACAAGTCTGTTCATCATGGCGGTGCTGCTCGCGGGCATTATCGGCGGCCCGTTGTCCGGCTGGATCATGACGCATTTCCACGACACGCGAGCGGCGGCGCGCACCGCGTCCGCGCCGGATTTCGCGCAGCCGCGAACAACAGGCGCGGCTCGACGCGCGCGAACCGGCCTTCGAGCCCACTCCGTTCTCTCTCGATGAGACCGCCGCACGGCACCCATTCAAGAAGAAGCTGGCCGAGTGGTTCGAAGCGCGCCGCTAGCAGCCGTTCGAATTCCAGCGCGATGTGTGGCGCGAAATCGGCCGTGGCGCGAGCGGCCTGCTGCATGCCACCACCGGCGCGGGTAAAACGTGGGCCGTGTGGTTCGGTGCGCTGGCTGCATTCGCCGATGAACCGAAGAGTGCCCGAAAGCGCGGCACGGGCACTCCACGCACACAGCCCGAAACGCTCACGGTCTTGTGGATAACGCCGATGCGCGCGCTCGCCGCCGACACCGCGCGCGCGTTACAAAGCTCAGCCGCCGAACTCGCCGTGCCGTGGAGCGTCGGGCAGCGAACCGGCGACACGTCGTCGGCCGAACGCGCGCGGCAAAACCGGCGCATGCCGTCGGCGCTCGTCACGACACCAGAAAGTCTTTCGCTCATCCTGACGCGGCCCGATGCACGCGATGTGCTCTCGCACGTGCGTCTCGTCATTGTCGACGAATGGCATGAACTGCTCGGCAACAAGCGCGGAACGCAGACTCAACTCGCGCTCGCGCGGCTCACTTACTGGCGGCCCGAATTGCAGGTGTGGGGTTTGTCGGCGACACTCGGTAATCTCTTTCGCTAGCGACGTGCTGCTTGCGCCCGTAAAAACACCGCGTGCGAGCATGCATGGCGCGCTGCCCAAGGCGCTGATCGTCGACACGGTGATTCCCGACACCATCGAGCGTTTTCCGTGGGGTGACCATATGGGCATGCGCCAGGTCGCGGCGGTTGCGGACGCGATCGACGATGCGCAAACCTCGCTCGTATTCACCAACACGCGCTCGCAATGCGAGGTCTGGTATCAAGCGCTGCTCAAAGCGCGGCCGGAATGGGCCGGGCTGATTGCGTTGCATCACGGCTCGCTCGATCAGGAAGTGCGCGATGGGTCGAACGCGGTTTGAAGAGCGGCTCGCCGAAAGGCGTCGCGCGATTGATGCAGTGCGCCGGGCGTTGCGGTTATGTGCCGGGGCGGCCGTCGCGCGTCACGATCGTGCCGACGCATGCACTCGAACTCGTGGAGGCGGCCGCCGCACGCGAGGCCGTGGAGAAACGCCTGATCGAAGGCCACGATACGCCGCACAAACCCTTCGACGTGCTGGTTCAGCATCTCGTCACCGTGGCGATCGGCTGCGGCTTCGATGCACAGGAACTCTACGATGAGATTCGTCAAACCTATGCGTATCGCGATCTGACGCAGGAAGAGTTCGACTGGGTACTCGCTTTCGTCGAAGGCGGCGGCACAGCGTTGCGCACGTATCCCGACTACCATCGCGTGGTGTGCGAGAACGACGGGCTTTATCGCGTGCTGCGCGAAGATCTCGTGCGCAGGCACCGCAACAACATCGGCACGATGGTCGCGAACGGCACGCTGAACGTGGCTTATCTCTCGGGCGGACGTATCGGCGCAATCGAAGAGTCGTTCATTCGCGCCTTAAACCCGGGGACATATTCACTTTCGGCGGACGCGTACTCGAACTGATCCGCGTGCAGGACATGACGGCGTGGGTGCGGCGCGCCACCAAGTCGCGTGGAGCGATGCCGCAGTGGGCGGGCAGCCACATGCCGCTTTCGTCGGAATTGGCGGACGCTACGCTCGCGATGCTCGAACGCGCCGCCAACGGCATCTACGATGAATCGGAAATGCGCGCCGTGCAGCCGCTGCTCGAGTTGCAGCAGAAGTGGTCGGTATTGCCGGAACCCGGGGTGCTCGTCGTGGAACTGCTGAAATCGCGCGAGGGTCATCACTTCTTCTGTTATCCATTCGCGGAACGAACGGCGCATATCGGCCTCGGCGCATTGCTCGCGTGGCGCGTCGCGCGCGAAAAGCCGGGTAAGTTCTCCATTTCGATGAATGACTACGGTTTCGAACTATTGTCCGCCCAACCATTCGACTGGGCTGCAGAAATCGAAAGCGGGCTCTTCTCGCCGGAAGAACTCGATCAAGATATTCTTGCGAGCCTCAATTCTTAGGAGCTCTCCTTGAGGCGTTTTCGTGAGAGATCGCGCGTGTGTCTGGGCTCGTGTTTCAGGGGCACCCCGGACAGCAGAAAAGTGCGCGGCAACTGCAGGCGTCGAGCGGGCTTTTCTATGAAATTTTCCGCAATCACGATAGCAGCAATCTGCTGCTCAATCAGGCCGACGCCGAAGTACTGCTGCAGGAACTCGACGCACAGCGAATTCATGTCGCGCTGGAAAGAATGAATACGAGCCGCGTGGTCGTCACGCGACCGAAGAAGCCGACACCGTTCGCGTTTCCGCTCATCGTCGGCCGGCTGCGCGAAAAGGTGAGTACGGAAAAGCTCGCGGATCGCGTCGAACGCATGCTCGCATAACTCGAAAAGGCCGCGCGTACATGACATCTGCTTCTTTGTAGGTTGAAATAGCCGGACATCCACTCGTACTCTCGAGCCTGCGCACCGCGTTCGATCCCGTGTTGCGTTGCCTGTTCGTCGCCGATGCGCATTTCGGCAAGGACGCCGTGTTTCGCGCGCACGACATTCCGGTGCCGATCGGTTTCACCGCCGACAATCTGATGCGGCTCGACATTCTGATCGCAGGGTTCGAACCGAAGACACTGGTGTTCCTCGGCGACCTGTTGCACGCACGTGAATCGCACGCAAAGGAAACGCTCGACGCATTGCACCTCTGGTACGAGCGACACGAGGCGTTACGGATCATGTTGGTGGAAGGCAATCACGATCGGCACGCGGGCGCGCTGCCGGAAACTTGCACGTGGAGTTTGTGCAGGAACCGTGGCACATTGGACCGTGGGCACTGTGTCATCACCCGCAGCGGGTGCCGGGCGCCTATGCGCACGCGGGACATATGAGCATCCGGTTTATCGGCTCACCACGCGCAACGATTCGGTACGGGTGCCGTGTTTCCGGTTCGACCGGCAGGCAGTGCGGCGTGTTGCCGGCGTTCGGCAGTTTCACGGGCGGGTCACGTCACGAGGGACATGTTGCGGGTGAAAGGATTTTTCTGGTGGCGCAGGACAGGGTGATCGAGGTCGTGTGTTAAAGCTGATGCTTGAATAGAAACGCAGGCGCGAACGCCTGCATTTCTGTTTGAAGGCGAGCGCCCGGGGAAGCGCCGCTTTGGGCCGTTGGCTCTTCTCGCGTGGCGCGCGTGGCCGTGTTACCGGCCAGCGCGCACCTCGATGCTTCAGTGATTGCCACCGCCGTAGCCGCCACCGCCACTTCCCGAATTTCCACCGCTACCGGAGTCGCCGCCGTCGCCGCCCGTGCCGTTACCACCCGTGCCCGTACCGCCACTGCCCGTACCACCCGAACCCGAACCCGAACCACCACTACCGATGCCACCGCTGCCAGTCCCGCCATTCCCGGACCCGCCCTTACCGCCGCCACCGTTGCCACTTCCTGTACTACCCGAGCCGAGCCCCGAAGAACCGCTGCCGCTGCCATTCCCCGTGCTGCTTCCGCTGCTCACGCCGCGTCCGCCGCCATTCGCCCCGTTGATATCTCCCGCGCCGACCGTCGTTCCGCCTTGCGTTCCCGCCGACGTCGCGCCAAGCCCCGCTGCCGCGATACCGACGCCGCCGCCCGGCGACAGCAAACCGCTGCTCTCGCTTTTGCAGCCAAGCGTATCGAACATCGGACAATCGGTCGGCAAGGACTGCGCGACCACCACCTTCGCTGAATTGATCTGCGGCGTAACAGATGTCGTCGGACTGGTTTGAGCACCCGCCATCGCGGCGTACAAACTCACAGCCATCGCGAGAACCGCTTTGCGCGTTTCCAATGTCCGAGCGTCCCCGTTTTACTTTTTCATTTCATTCTCCTAACTACATTCCTCGGAAGACCGGCCCGATTACTGAGTGAATCTCTGTTCACTCGTGAAAATGAAACTTCAAAGCCCTGTCGCCATCACCTTCAATCGCGATAAAACCCTGCAAAATACGGTGTCTCCCGTGCGTAAACCCCGGTCCAGTTTAACGTGAATCGAAAGAAACAACCGGCTGTGCGCGCCGCATTTTGTGAACGCTGCACAGCGAGGCCTGATGGACGTTGAAGTTATTCGGAGCGGCTTTCGCGGACCGTGCGTTAGCCCACGCAATACCGTATCGCTGAAATTTTTATGATCGTTAGACCGATTAACTGTCAAACAGCTTTAAATGCCGATCGCAAAAAGCGGCGAGAAATGTTTGCCGACGGATTCAGACAAGGAAGCGTCGCGACGAAAATATGCATACATGTCCACCTCTAAATGAAAAAATAGAAAGATCAGGCTTAAACGCATCGGAGGCAAAACCTTGCTCATATCGAACGCGTGTTTATGCGTCTATCCGCACACAGCGGATAAGTTCGTGCGATCTCAATGAGCGCAATCACACAGACAGAGAAAATGTCCGGTCGTCGATTCAGGGGACGTTTCAGGCGACAATACAAACATCGCAACTCAATCGAATACAGGAAGGCAGATGCTTCTATCCGAACAGTGGATATTGGTCACGGGTGGCGCGCGCGGTCTCGGCGCTTCGATCACGCGGGCACTCGCGCGCGAAGGCGCGGGCGTCGTGCTGAATTACAACAGGAGTGAAAAACAGGCGCTTGCGCTGAGAGAAGAACTCGGCGACCGCGTGCTGCCGGTTCAGGCGGACATCACCGACGCCGCAGCCGTCGCGCGTCTGTTCGCAACAGCACAGTCGCACACGGGTCAGCCCATCGTCTCGGTGGTCAACAACGCACTGGCCGACTTCCAGTTCGACGGCGACGCACGTCCGAAAATCGATTCGATCGACTGGTCGCGCTTCTCGCAGCAACTCGACGGCTCGCTCAAAGGCGCGCTCAACACCACACAAGCCGCAGTCGTCGGCATGCGCGCAAAGGGCTTCGGCCGCATCGTGAACGTCGGCAAAAACCTGTTCCAGAATCCGGTGGTGCCGTACCACGACTACACCGCGGCGAAAGCGGCGCTGCTGTCGTTCACGCGTACGGCCGCGCACGATCTCGGTCCGGACGGCATTACGGTCAACATGGTGTCGGGCGGTCTGCTGCACACCACCGACGCCAGCGCCGCTACGCCCGAATTCGTCTTCGATCTGATCACGAACTCGACGCCGGTGCGCCGCGTCACCACGCCCGAAGAATTCGCCGACGCCGTGCTGTTCTTTCTGTCGCCGTGGGCACGCGCCGTCACGGGACAGAATCTGATTGTCGACGGCGGCCTCGTGAAGGGCTAGAAAACACGAGCTAAAAAAGGAGCTAAAAGCGCGGGCTATAAAACACCCGCGTCAATCGCATCGGGTTCAGGCGACATCCACTACGATCTTGCCGCGTGCACTGCCGTCGGACAACGCGACATACGCCGATTCCGCCGAAGCCAGATCGAAGCGCCGCGCGTCGAGCCGCGGCGCGAGCTTGCCTTCTTCAGCGAGCTGCGCCGCGACGCGCAACATTTCGCCGTGATGCGCGCGTCCTTGGCCGGTCAGCAGCGCATGCAGCGTGAACACGCCGGAATACGTCGCTTCGCGAAACGACAACGGCGCGAGCGCATGTGTGCCCCAGCCGAGCGCGCTCACCACGTGACCGAAGTGGCGCACCACTGCGAACGACGCATCCAGCGTGGCGCCGCCCACGTTATCCACCACTACGTCGAAACCCACCGCCATTGAACCGGCAGCGCCCGAAATCATGCCGGGCCGCCCACCGAAGAGCGCGGTGATCGTGCAGATGAAGAATGCGCCGTAAAGGCTCATCAGCGGATTAAGGTGCGCGACGAGTGCGAAGGCGATGCATTCCGGCACGAGCGCAAACGACGACGTCAGGCCGGCGAGCACATTGCTCCGGATACCGGAAAGGCCGGTGAGCCGGCCTTGGTTAGGACTAGCGGTGTTCATGTTCTACGAGGAGGGGAGCCGGCGGCGGTTGGTCCAGCAGGGCGGATGCGCGCGGCTCTGAAACTGGAATGTCCCGTCGCCACGGCGGGACCGGGACAGGCGAGCTTGCAAAAACGGTGAATTTACAGGAGCACCGCCAATTTGACCGGCGGGACCGCACGCGTGTGGCACACATGCGGAGCGCGATACAGCGAGAGGCTTTCCTCGCGCTTGACATGAAAACGCCACGCGGCCGCGTGTGCGGTGGCGTGGCGTCGAGATGCGGCAACTCATACCGCCGCACCAGGCCGGAGGCCGAAACGCTTAGATCATCAGGCGCGAAACCTTCGTGCCTTCGAGCGAAACGCCTGCCATCAAGCCGCCGTTCGTCAGCACGAAGGCTTCGACCGGGCTCGTGGCCGTCGACGGTCGATCGCGCCGTTCGCGCCGACCTTCAGCACGGCCACGGTCGCGTCCGCGCCGGCTGCCCAGCCCTGGCTGCTGGTAAATTTGTCGAGCGCTTTCTGCATCATGAACAGGAAGATCAGCGCCTTGGATTACGCGCCGATCTGCAGGCCGAACGAGCCTGTCACCGTGCTGTAGTAACCGGTGGTGCGGCCGCCAACGCGCAGGCCACCTTCGCCGTACTGGCCACCGACCCAGAAGCCCGCCGAGATCACGTTCGGGAATACGAGGACGCCGCGCGCCTTCGCCACCAGTTCACGCGAGCCGCCGACGTTCTCGTACAGGCGCGAGAGTGTCGAGTCGATGCCCGAGTTGATCGTGTCGCGCTTGCCGGCGTTAGCCGAAGCGGATGCGCTCGAGAACGGCGACGTCGTCGTGCAGCCGGCAAGGCTGAAGCCTGCGGTGGCGAGAGCGGCGCTCGCTGATCGTCATCATGAATTGTCGTCTGCGCATAATTGTTTTCCTTTTGCTTGATGGAGATAGTGTTTCTCGTCCGATTTCGAGCCTGTCCGGTGCAATCTGCTGCATGTCGTATGTTTGCCGCGAGTTTGCCGCGACGTCGGCATTGTGCCGTACGTCACTTGCTAATTAGCATTATGCGTGCTTGATTCCGTTGTATCGACCAGGATTGACGAGCATGGCGACGCCGGCGCTAGACATTGCCGATGGCGTCGATCGTCAGGTCCAGCAGCGCACGCAAGCGGCCGACCCGGCGCAGGTCGCGGTGATAGCCGAACCAGACGTCGCGGCCAAGCGGCGTTTCGTCGAGTTCGATGCGTCGCAGTTCCGGCGTGCTGTCGCCGAGTGGGCAGGGTAAGACCGCCAGCCCGACACCTTCCGCGCACATTCTTGCCTGCACGCCCCGGTTGTTACGTTACTACTGCCGAACGCGATCCGCGCCTCGGGCAGCATGCGCTTCACCCACAGAACGTCGGGCAGCGTGTCGAAGCCGCTGCCCATGCTGATGAGCGTTTGCGCGGCGTTGTCGGCGGGCTTGCTTCTGCCGGCCGGCGTCTTTCGCACGCGCTGTTTTCTGAACGCAGCAGCGACATCGGTCCGGCCGTACAGCGCGTAGTCGATATGCATCAGCTTGCGCTGGATGATGTCCGCTTCCTCGAATGGCGTGATGCGAAACGCCAAGTCGGCTTCGCGTCGCGCGAGGTTGTAGCGGCGCGAGTCAGTGACGAGTTCGATCGACACCTCGCGATGCTGCGCCAGAAAGCGCGCGAACACGGGCGTCAGCACATGAATGCCGAACCAGTCCGACGACGACACGCGCAACGTTCCCGCCAGTTGCTGCTCGTGGCTGCTCAGCGCGCGGCTGAAGCTGAGCACCTCTTCCTCCATGCGTTCGGCGTGCAAGCATCACGGCACTGCCTTCGTCGGTCAGCACGAAGCCGTCGCGCGTGCGCTGAAAAGCGTATGACCGACCGCCTCCTCGAGCGCACGCAGACGGCGGCCCATGGTGGGCTGCGTTTGACCTGTCAGCCGCGCGGCCGCGCCGAGCGTTCCGGCGCGTGCGATGGCAAGGAAGACCCGCACGTCGCCCCAATCCAGCGCTGTTTCATTCATTGGCCGAGTCATTCATTTTTGTATGGACGATGTGCAAATGTGTCGATTTACATGCCTTTTCGCATGGACCAGTATGCATCCATCAACCTGTTACCACGATACTTTTCAAGGAAATCATCATGTCCATGCAAGCGTTCGTTCTTCGCCAGTACAACGGCCCGCTGAAACTCACCGACATGCCGCGTCCGGAACCGCGCAAGGGCGAAGTGCTCGTGCGCGTCGCCGCAGCGGGGCTGAATCCGCTCGACGCGAAGATACGCGCCGGCGCCGCCGCGCACGCACGGCATCCGCTGCCGCTTGTGCTGGGCATCGACATGGCGGGCGTGGTGGAAGCCGTCGGTGAAGGCGTGAGCGCGTTCAAGCCGGGCGACGAGGTGTATGATGGCATGGGCGGCGTGGGCGACATGCAGGGCTCGCTCGCACAATATGTTTCAGCGGACGCCGATCTGCTCGCGCTGAAGCCGGCCAATCTGTTGATGCGTGAAGCGGCCGCCTTGCCGCTCGCGTTCATCACGGCGTATTCGGGCATCGTCGATCGCGCTCACGTGCAGGCCGGACAGACCGTGCTCGTGCATGGCGGCACGGGCGGCATGGGTTACGTCGCCGCGCAACTGACGAAGGCGCTGGGCGCCAACGTGTTTGCCAAACGTCAGCGAACGCGATGTCGAGCATGATGCATGCGCTGGGCGTCACGCCGATCGACTATCGCGCGCAAAGCGTCGAGCAGTACGTTGCATCGGGGACGCAAGGCGTGGTTTTGCGCGACACGCCGAGCTGTGTGGCGAGGTTGCGTGTGGACGGCAAACGCGTGCCGCTTGCGAGTCGTCCTTCGAGAATGCCGGCGCGTAGCTGGCGATAAATCTGTCCGGACAGATCGTGATGACCTTCGACCGCGATGTGGATTTCCATTTACCTGGTTACCTCGAAAGGCCGCGTAAGCGGCGCTCCGGAAAGGCCCATGCGAAAACCACAACTGTACCGCTTTCGCAGCGGGCGGCGCGAGGCGCGCCAACCCGCTTCGACATTCAGACACGCGGACGCGGAAAGCGCGCCGCGGCCTTTGCGCCTTGCCGCTTACTCCGCGACCGTGCCGTTCAGCGCCGCGGTCTAACGCGCACTGTCACGCGCTTCGTCGCTGTAGCGCTGATGTTCGCGCGAGAGCTTGCGCATCAGCAGCAACAGCAGCACCGCGACCAGTGCGCCGAGCGCAACAAGCCAGCCGAGGCCGGTGAAAAGCTTCGTATGGAGCGGCAGGGGTTCGAGCGGATCCAGATTGTCCGACGGCATCTGCGAAAAATTCGCGACCGCGCTGCCCAGATACTGCGACACGCCGGTTGCGACGAAGTAAGCGCCCATCATGAAGCCGCTTATACGCGCGGGCACGTAGCGCGCGATCATCGCGAGGCCAAGGCCGCTCACCAGCAGTTCGCCGAGCGATTAGAGACCATAGCCGCCCACCATGAACCAGGACGACACGCGGCCGTTCACGGCGTAGTTGCCGCTTGCCGCGTAGACGAAGAAGCCGGCCGCGACCACTGCGAAGCCGAATGCGTATTTCACGGCGACCGGCACGTCCTTGCCGTTCTTCGCGAGCTTCGTATAGAGCAGCGCGAGGAGCGGGCTCATCACCATGATCCGGATCGGATTGAGCGCTTGGAACTGCGCGGTGCTCCACGTGAAGAGCGTGACGCCGAACAGCGAGAAGTGCGGATCGACGTTGCGCAGCACGAAGAGCGTAAGCGACGTGGACATCTGCACGTAGAACACGAAAAAGAGAATCACCTGCTCCGTGAGAATCAGCGCGGCGAAGAGACCCGAGCGCTCCGAACGTTCGCATTTCACGAGCATGTACGCGAAGATCGCGAGAATCGCCGCGCCTGCCGTATAGACGCAGGCCACGGCAATCGCTTTATGCTGCAGCACGAACATGGTCGGTCGCCGCGCGGAGCCGATATGCGCGAGCGTGCGGAACATCACGAAATAATTGACGACCGACAGCAGCATGCCCGCGCAACAGACCGCGAACGCCGCGTGCCAGCCCCAGTGATCCTTAATCCACGGCGTCGCGAGCATCGACACCGTCGAGCCGATATTGACCGCCATGTGATGGTGAACCCGCTGTCGATGCGCGCGTCGTCGCCCTCATAGATGTGGCGCACGAGGTTCGCGGCATTCGCCTTGAATAGACCGTTGCCCACCACGATCACGCCAAGCGACGCATACATGTAAGCGAGTTGTTCGTTGGGCAGCGCGAGCATCAGATAGCCGGCGGACAGCACCGCCGCGCCGAAGATCATCGTGCGGCGCGCGCCGAGAATCTTGTCGCCGATCCAGCCGCCGATCGACGGCGACGCATAGACAAGCGCCGTGAATGCGCCCCACGTGAGCGTGGCGTGGCTGTCGGTGAAGTGCAGCTTGTCGATCATGAACAGCACGAGCAGCGCGGCCATGCCGTAATAGCCGAAGCGCTCCCACATCTCGATCAGGAAGACAGTCGAGAACGACCGGGTCTGCGAGACGCGAGCGCCTTGCGGGTTAGAAGAATTCATCGTGTACTTCTCAAACGGTTGCTGCGGCGCATGCGCACGGTGCGCGCCGCGAAATACGGAGTCCGCAAAGGATTGGCGAACTTGCGTGGCCGGCTGGTACTTCGGCTCGTGACCGAAGCGGCCGGGCGTCCAGTCTGCGTACGGACTGAATCACGCCTGCGATACTGAAAAAACTGAAAAACCAGCGATACGGTGAGCGACCCAAGGAATTCACTGATTTCGTGATGATTACCAGCGCTTACTCAGCAAAATGCGTTGCCACGCCATTTCACTAAACAAAAAATGTCCTTTGCCGTCGTAGCCTTAACTCCTCCTGATATTTAAATGGCATCGATGTCCGGTACTGTCCGCATACTGCGCGGATTCCCTGCCGCGTTATCCGTTTTATGCGGAACGCGGTCATTTTGGCAGGACCGATTTTCGGTTCTGGCAACATAGAATGTTGATTCTAGAATTAGAATTCTGGTCATGTCGAGGTCTCAGCGGCCCATCACCTCAACATAGAGCGGTAGCAAACCATATTTACATATACCAAACAAATTTTGACGGGCTAATTTCCTCCTGCTATGGTCACGACAATTCATAAGAGCAATCTGGCACTTGAACTCGGCAGTAAGATCCGCGCGCTGCGTCAGAGGCCCAAGCGCACGCTGGACGAAACAGCAACGGCGGCGGGGATTTCCAAGCCATTTCTGTCGCAGGTGGAACGCGGTCTCGCATCACCTTCCATCACGTCGTTAGCCGGTATTGCCCACGCGCTGGGTGTGACGGTGCAGTATTTCGTCGACACACCGAGCGAAGAATGCAGCGTGAGCCGCGGCGATCAGTTGAGATTTTTCGGTTTTGCAGACTCGGCCAATCTGTTTGCACGGTTGACCAATCTGACGGGCGGCCGTCAGCTCGAAGCGATCCCTTGGTCAGGATGCCGCCCGGGCAGAAGTGCTCCGAAGTCGCCACGCATGCCGGAGAAGAGTTTGTTTATGTAATCGACGGCGAAGTGTCGTTGACACTGGAAGGCAAGACGTTCGTATTGCACGCGGGAGACAGCGCGCATTACGAATCGACGGTGCCGCACAGCTGGGTGAACACCGCACGTATCGAGTCGGTGGTCGTCTGGGTGGGCACACCGAGACTGTTCTAAAAGGCAGGCACCTTATCCGGTCGATCCGACAAAAGAATGCCTGCATTACGCAATGTAAGGATTCCTGCATGTCGGACAGGCAACAAGGGCCACCTCGGCCCAGCATGGCAGATAACCGGGCGCACTAGCGCCAGCGCGTTCTCCCTTTCGACCTTTCCTGAGATCTCAACCGATGAAAACCCCGTTCGTCCGCAAGACGGCGCTGGCCGCGCTCGTCCTTAGCTTTGCCTCTTCCGCGTTCGCCGTCACCGTGCCGGCCGGCGTCACGCTCGCCACGGCCCAGGAAATCACGCGACAGGTGCCCGCCGAAACCGAATCGCTCGATCCGGCGCACATCGAATCGTGGACCGGCAACACGATCGCGCTCGACCTGTTCGAAGGCCTGACGCGTATCGACGCCACGGGTACCGTGGTGCCGGGCGTCGCGCAATCGTGGACGCGCAGCGGACCGGACACGTGGGTCTTCAAGCTGCGTCACGACGCGCGCTGGAGCAACGGCCAGCCGGTCACGGCGCAGGATTTCATCTACGCATGGCAGCATGTGCTCGACCCGAAAACCGGCTCGAAGTACACGGTGCTAGTCGAATTCGTGAAGAACGCCAAGGCGATTCTCGCGGGCAAGGCGCCGCTCACGAGCCTCGGCGTGCGCGCGCCCGATCCGTACACGCTCGAAGTCACGACCGAGGTTCCCGCCGCGTTCTTCCCGCAACTGGCCGCGATGCCGACCATGGCGCCCGTCAATCGCGAAGTGGTGACGAAATTCGGCGGTGACTGGACGCGCGGCAACGGTCCCTATACGCTCACCGACTGGCAGCCGGGCAACCGCCCTCGTCGGCACGAAGAGCAAGACGTACTGGAACGCGAGCAAGGTGGTCATCAACAAGGTGACGTATCTGCCGATCGAAAACGACGAAACGGCCATGCGCATGTATCAGGCCAGCCAGTTCGACTACACGTATTCGATTCCGTCCGGCATCTACGCGCAGGCCAGCAAGCAGTTCGGCTCCGAGCTGAAAACCGGCCTGCAGATCGCCACGTACTACTACAGCCTGAACAACGACGATCCGCTCTTCAAGGACAAGCGCGTGCGACAGGCGCTTTCGATGGTGCTCGACCGCGATCTGCTCACGCAGCGCCTGACCGCCGACGGCGAAGTGCCCATGTACGGCCTGATCGCGAAGGGCACGCAGGGCGCGGCCGTCTTCAAGCCGGAATGGTCGACGTGGCTGATGGCCAAGCGCGTGGACTACGCGCGCCATCTGCTGAAGCAGGCGGGCTATTCGGATGCTAAGCCGCTCACTTTCACGCTCACGTACAACACCAACGATCTGCACAAGAAGGTCGCGCTCTTCTCGACATCGGAATGGCGCACCAAGCTCGGCGTGAACGCCAAGCTCGAAAACGTCGAATACAAGATGCTGCTCAAGCAGCGTCACGACGGCAAGGTGCAGGCCTCGCGCGACGGCTGGTTCGTCGACTACAACGACGCGATGTCGTACTTCGACCTGATCCGCTGCAACAGCGTGCAGAACGACCAACGCTACTGCAATCCGCAGGTCGACAAACTGGTGGACGAAGCCAACCAGCAACTGGGCGACGCCAAACGCACCGCGCTGTTCACGCAGGCGCACGATCTGGCAATGAACGACTACCCGCTCGTGCCGCTCTTCCAGTATTCGGCCGACCGCCTAGTTAAGCCGTACGTGGGCGGCTATACGTCGACGAACTACGTCGACCAGCGCGCGACGCAGGACATGTATCTGATCAAGCACTAGGCACGGGAACACCGTCATGCTGGCTTATACGCTGCGCCGCACGCTCTGGGCGATCCCGACGATTCTCGCCGTGATCACCGCGTGCTATCTGCTGCTTCACCTCACGCCGGGCGGCCGTTCGACAGCGAGAAGCATCTGTCGGCGGCCGTCATGGCGAATCTGAACGCGAAGTATCACCTCAACGAACCGTTGTGGCTGCAAATACGTCCACTATCCCGGCTCGCTGCTGCACGGCGATCTCGGGCCGTCGTTCCGCTACACCGACTGGAGCGTCAACGACCTCGTGTGGAAAGCGCTGCCGGTGAGCCTCGGCATAGGCGGCGTCTCGGTGCCGATCGCACTCGTGATCGGCGTGACGCTCGGCACGATGAGCGCATCGGTAAGCCGTGCAAACGCGTGGTCACGCGCCGCCTTTTCGCCGCACTACCAAGTCGGCACGCTTGGCAGCAAGAAGTCTTCGCCGAGCAGCACTTCGGCGATGCCGGGCAAGAAGCCATGTAAGGCAGGCGATTCGACGAAGCCCGAGCCCGGCACATTGGAGACGATCACGTTCCCCGCGCGCATCACCTGCAAGAGGCCGGGCACGCCGATGGTCGAATCGGCGCACAACTCGACCGGGTCGCAGAACGCATCGTCAAGGCGGCGCAACACAACATGCACGCGCTCGAGTCCACCAAGCGTCTTCAGATAAAGCATGTCGTCGCGCACCGTGAGGTCCTTGCCTTCCACCAGCGTCACGCCGAGATAGCGCGCGAGAAACACGTGTTCGAAATAGGTCTCGCTGAACGGCCCCGGCGTGAGCAGCGCGGTGTGCGGCAAACTCTTCGTATCCGCGCGATCGTGTCGCAACGTGGACTGCGCGGCTTGCATGAGCGTGGCGATCAGTTGTGAGTAGGTGGGCGCGAGCCGGCTCACGCGCATTTCGCGGAACGGATCGGCGAACAGCGTGGAGACGATCAGCCGGTTTTCCAGCGCATAGCCGAGGCCGGAAGGCGCTTCGGTGTGATGCGCCATCACGGTCCAGTCGCCGTCCGGCATGCGCGCGAGGTCGACTGCGACGACCTGCAGATACTGGCCGCCCGGCGGCACGTAGTCCTTCACGGAGCGCAGATAACCGGGATGCCCGAACACCAGCGCGGGCGGCAGTTGCCCGCGCTGAAGCAGGGTTTGCGGGCCGTAAATATCGGCGACGATCGCATTGAGCAGATGCGCGCGCTGCATCACGCCGCGTTTGATCTGCGCCCACTCGTCCTCGCTGATCAGAAACGGCAGCAGATCGAGCGCCCAAGGCCTCGGCTCGCCGTTGTCCGCGTAGACGTTGTAACTGATGTCGTTGTCGCGGATCTGCTGCGCGACCGACGCGCGATGATCTTCCAGCCGCGCAATGCCGTCTTCGCCGAGACGCTCGAAGAATTGCCGCCACGGCTCGCGCAACGCGCCGGAGGTGTCGCGCAACTCGTCCCAATGTCCCTCGGCAGGCGGCATGAGCCGCAGCAAAGACGAAGCATCCGCGCGCGCCGCCGGCTTTTCGCCTCGCAGGCGTTCACTGGAAACGTCCGATAGTCGCGCCCGCCCGGATGAGCGACATGATACTGGCATCCGCCGATTGAGCGGCCCGTCCATGTCTCGGCGAGGTCGAACGTGAGCGGCTACGCGTACAGCGTTTCGAAAGGTGCGCATGAGGAGCGGCCCGGTACCATGCCATTTACCAGGGCGTGCACCAAAAGCGGCGCAGCGCGGCCCACGATCTTGCACGGACTGTTCGTTAAACCGGTGACGTCTGGCAAACGCGGCATGAAGCTTGCGGCGGTATGTCATTCGGGCGCGATATGCGGAACACGCTCACTTCGTCAACGAGACCCGCATTGACGAACGCGCCGCTCACATGCGAGCCGCCTTCGACGATCAGCTTCTTCACGCCGAGTTCGCTCGCAAGCGTCTACACCAATTTGCCGAGATCGATTTCAGTCTTGCCGCCGAACACATACGACACACCGATCGATTGCAGATACGCGAGGTAATCGTCGGCGACGGCTTCGGTGAGCACTTCCACGACGTGCGACTTGAGCGCCGTGTTGCTCTTCTAGGCGACGCGTCCTTGCGGGTCGATGGAAATGGCGTACTGGTCCGCGTGACGTTCGACGAAGTGATCGCTGCGTGGCACCGTGCCTTTCCCTAGGCCTCTCGGATAGTCCTTGCCGTGCGAGATTTCCTGCATCGTCACGCGTCCGCAGACCCAGCCGTTCGCTTCGAATTTCGCGGCGGTGTCTTCGTAGAGATCGGAGGCAAAGTCGAGATGCCAGCCGTCGGTGAGGCTGTGGCCGTCGAGCGACAACATCATGTGGGCAACAGTAAGGTTTCATGTGCGCGGGCTCCTGTCGGGTCGTTGACACGACAGTGCAGCAAGGTCCGTTCTGCTACCGGCCTCGCGTTGACGGAGCGCGCCTTCGCGAAACCTAGAACGAACCGCGATGACGCGGTGTATGACACCCGTCGACCATTGCGCGCAACGACTCCAGCCCGCGGCTGATCCATGTCTTGACGGTGCCGATCGGCGCGTTCAGCGGGCACGCGATTTCCGATTGCGACTGTCCACGAAAATACGCGAGCGCGATGGCCTGACTCTGCGCGGGCGTGAGCTTGCACAGATAGCCGGCGAGACGCTCGGCGTCGAGTGGAACCTGATAGGCGGAGTCGGCTTCGGTATCGTTCGCCGCCACGCGCTCGTCCAGTTCTTCGACATACACGCCCGCATACGGATTGCGCCGCAAATAGTCGAGCGCCTAGTTCCTGACGATGGGTGGACATCCATGTGGATGGCGACGCCTTGTCCGGGTCATATAAACCGGCAAAGCGCCAGATCTTGATGAAGCCGTCCTGCACGACTTCTTCCGCGGCTTCGCTCGTGCGCGTGACGAGCACGAGCGAAGCCGAAGAGCGACGGCGCCGACGTTCGATACAACGCCTCGAACGCAGCGTCGTCATGCTTCGACACGCGCGCGAGAAGCGCGGCGAGATAAGCGCCCTTCTCGTCGAGTGCGGGCGCGCACACTTCCGCCTGCCTCCATCGAAGACTGATCTGCCATTCCACATCCTCCGCGTTGACGCGCGAATCGTCGCTCGTGGCGGGTCGGTCGGAACCTGTCTGCGCCGTTAGTCCTGTTCAGCGGATTCGGCCTACGATTCCTGCGCGACGAGCGCGGTCTGCGAACCGGCGAACCAGCCCTCTTCGCGCGCAACGCGTTCGAGCGCAGCCTCGACCATCGCGCAGGCACGGTTGCTGACGTCGCCGAGATAGCGATGCAGCGCCGCGTCGTGCGCGGAGCGCGACGTGCATTCGTCGTTTTAGAGCTCGAACGCGGACAGTTGCATGACCAGCTCGGCGAGATGGCGCGGACACTCGCAGGCGATCGTCGACGAACGGTTCGCAATCGCTTCGAGTTCGCGGTCGTCGTCGTAGCGACGGGTGACGCGCGCCCATACGGCGTCGTCGCCCATGCGTTCCTGAATGCGCACGCGCTCGCACAGGTCGCCGAGCATCTGGCGGAACTCTGTGCGGCTATCCGGCTCGCGATACAGCCGGACGCCCGCCGCGCGCAGAATTTCTGCGGCGGAGCCGGTACCGAAACCGTAGATGACGGCAATCGCCTTGGCGCGCGTCGATCGCATCGCGCGAAGACGGCTCGTGCTCGCGCCGTCGTGACTGCCGGTGGCTTCCGGAAGGTCGGTGAAACTCACCAGTTGCGTCACGCCATACGTGCGCAGATCGACACCCGAGCCCTTCAGACGCTGAACGAGATTGCCGCCGATCAGCGCGAGGCTGATCTACACGTGTCCGCCGAATGCGAATTCCGAAGTGCCGGCCGTTTCGCGGCCGCTGCTCGACGCGAGAAATTGCAACTGTTCGCGGTCGTGACGGGTAATCGCGCCAATCGCGTGACCGCGACTCACCAGCAGCTTGATGAGCGTGAGCCGCCGCACGTCGTCTTCCGTGTAAAGACGTTGGCCCGATGCCGTTTTGGCCGGTCTCACCACGCCATAACGGCGCTCCCAGATGCGCAAAGTGGTAACCGGGCATCTGGGCCAGACGCGCCGCTTCACCGCTTCAAGCTTCACCGCTTCAATATTCCTGTGCTACAGGAGTTTTTTTCGCCAGACGAAGTCACCATGAAACCATCTATCGGTCATATTCGTTTCAAGGATAACCTATTCTTCGGTATTTCGATACATAATGCGCTTCACCAAACTGTGTTGAATCGCGATTTCGAATGCGTCGCCTCCAATTCTCGCGACAACAGCCGTTATATACGGCGATAACAATCGGTTGGATGCAAAACGCATCGAACGCATTTCCGGTTCCTGATGCCGTTTTCGGAGACACGGCGCCCGCATTGAGGCAATAAAAAAGCCGCCTGACCACGATTCGTCTCGTGGACAGGTGGCTTTGTGCGCGTCAGTCTAATCAAGACCGCTGCCGCGCGCGCCCAACCGGTGTGGGACACACTGCCTGACAGCATGCCGTTGCCGCGGCCGTCCGTGGCGTCGCCGCAGGACTTCGTCGGCGGTGCGACCGACAAATCCCTTTTTCCGTTCAACGTATGGCGTCGCTGCATCAATCACGCGCTGCGGGTGCAGTCCAGTCGCGCGGACCGGGCCTCTATCGCGACGCCGCCGGCGAGCAGGAACTGCGCCTCGCGGTGGCGCGCTACCTGGCGTTCAACCGCGCGGTGACGAGCAACTGGGAAGACTTGATCGTCACGCAGGGCGCGCAGCAGGCGCTCGATCTGATGGCGCGCATCGTGCTGCGTCCCGGCGAGATAGCGGCGAAGATCCCGGTTATCCGCCTGCACGCGCATGCTTCACGGCGGCCGGCGCACGCGTCGTGCCGGTGCCGGTTGACAGCGAAGGTTTGATCGTGAGCAAACTGCCGGAGAAGGCGCGGCTCGTTTATGTGACACCTTCGCATCAATTTCCGCTCGGCATGCCGATGAGTCTGGAGCGGCATGTCGAGCTGCTCGAGTGGGCGCAAAAGCGCGGCGCTGTCATTATCGAAGACGATTACGACTGCGAGTATCGCTTCGAAAGCCGGCCGATGGATCCGCTGAAAAGCCTGGATCGCGCGGGACTCGTCGCGTACGTCGGCACCTTTTCGAAGACGATTTTCCCCGAGCTGCGAGTGGGTTACGTCATGCCGCCGGCCTCGCTTTTCGGCGCGCGAAGCGTCGGTCGGGCTCTACGGGTTTGCGCCTTTCTACGATCGCGCTAAACCGCAGCCGGGCTTGATGTTCGGCTACGGCAACATCGCGGCCGAACATATCGACGCTGCGTTGACGAAACTCGTCAGCATCCTGCCGCGTCTTGCACGTTGAGGCGCTCCGTTGCCGCGCATTCTCCTCGGCGCTGAAGCTGCGGTTTTGCGGTTGGCAACGATTCACGCAGCGCGCGCATGTCCGCTTCAGCAACCGAAGCGTGCTCGAAAACGCGTACGTTAGCTGTCTTTCTGCCATCGGCAAGCTATCTGTCCGCTATCGATCCGCCGTCGCCTGATGTAGAAAGTGGCTGTATACAGGCGTTGAAACGACTTGTAACGTGCGTTACGCGTTCGTGTTGCGACGCCTCGCGCAAACTTGTAAAAGCAGTTTTATCCGCTAAAAAAGGCTCAAAATGTGTTGCGCAGTCAGCGCCGCACAATAAACCTTCGCTCTTTATACATAAAAGAGTCGCGCAAATCGCATTAGCGCTTGTAGAATCCGGCCTTGAAGCGTGCACATACCGTGTGCGCCTCGTGCAATTCACTGACCACAACAGGTAGGAGAAACATGCCGACTTCCGCAAAAAAGGTGGCCAAGAAGGCTGCTGCCCCGGTATCTGCCAAGAAGGTTGCTGCAAAGAAAGCTCCTGCGAAGAAAGCCGTCGCAGCTAAGAAGGTCGCCGTGAAGGCGTCCAGTGCTCCGTCACCGATCAAGGACACCTTCACGAAGGCCTCGCTGGCTGCACACGTCGCTGAACGCGCCGCTGTAGAACCGAAAACCGCCAAGGCCGTTCTGGCCGCGCTCGAAGACACGATCCTCGGCGCAGTGCACAAGAAGGGCGCTGGCGAATTCACGCTGTCGGGTCTTCTGAAGATCGTCGTGCAAGCTGTGCCGGCGAAGAAGAAGCGCTTCGGCAAAGACCCGTTCTCGGGCGAAGAGCGTTGGTTCCCGGCCAAGCCGGCTAGCGTGCGCATCAAGGCACGTCCGCTGAAGAAGCTGAAAGACGCTGCTGCAGGCTGATCGTTTTTCATGCATGACCCGGGTTCAGCACCCGGGTCATGCATGAGCCGATCTGTCGTGCTCGTTGTCTGAATCCTCGTGAATACGAATTCACGAGTATTTTTTATGGACGCTTCGCTGCGCTCGTCTTCTCGCCGGTTCGTCGCAGCTTGCGAATCGCGTGACGATTGTGCTGTGACGCATTGCGGTGCTGCGGGTGCACCTTACTAGCGCATGGTCCGCCGCAGTAGGATGGCACGGTGTCGTGCCAGTCGGGATGCGCCGTTCGCGTGCATGCTCTCCGTTCCGTCCGCGAAAAGTACAATGGCATAACGCTTGCTTTAACAACGATTGTCGAACACCGAATGCGCAGCGCATTCGCCTTCTATTCGACAACAAGAGCGGGGCGTGACATGCGATGCTATGACGAGATGCGTCATCACGACGATGACGTGCGGCCACACTGCACGCGCTTCGAACGTTGGCTCGTAAAGCAGGGCAACGAGGCCATCGCACGCAAACGTGCGGAAGCCGACCTATTGTTTCGCCGGGTCGGTATCACCTTCGCGGTAAACGGCGATCTGTCCGGCACCGAGCGACTGATTCCCTTCGACCTGATTCCGCGCATCATTCCGCGCAACGAGTGGCAGACGCTCGAAGCCGGTTTTGCGACAGCGCGTGCAGGTGCTCAATCTGTTTATCCACGACGTCGATCATGATCGCAACATCGTGCGCGTGGGTATCGTCCAGAGATGCAGGGCGTGAATGTGCCGCTCGGTGTTTACGCGGAGATCGCGGGCGTGGACGTGGTGCGTGCGGGCGACGAGGGCGAGTTCTACGTGCTCGAAGACAACCTGCGGGTGTCCTCCGGCATGTCGTACATGCTCGAGAACCGCAAGATGATAATGCGACTTTTCCCCGAGCTTTTCGTGCAGAACCGCATTGCGCCCGTCGCGCACTATCCCGATCTGCTGCTCGATAAGCTGCGCTCCGTGGCGCCCGAAGGCGTCGACGATCCAGTCGTCGTCGTGCTTACGCCGGGCATGTACAACTCGGCGTATTTCGAGCACACGTTTCTTGCGCAGCAAATGGGCGTGGAGCTCGTGGAAGGCAAGGATCTTTTCGTCGACGACAACTACGTCTTCATGCGCACCACGCAGGGACCGAAACGCGTGGACGTGATCTACCGGCCGTGTGGACGACGACTTCCTCGATCCGCTCATTCCGCAACGATTCGGCGCTCGGCGTGCCGGGTCTGCTCACCGCGTATCGCGCAGGACGCGTCGCGCTCGCGAATGCGATGGGTACCGGTATCGCCGACGACAAATCGATCTACCCGTACGTGCCGAAAATGATCGAATTCTATCTCGGCGAGAAGCCGATCCTCAATAACGTTAACGTGCCCACGTTCCAGTGCCGCAAGGCGGACGACCTCGCGTACACGCTCGCGCATCTGCCGGAACTCGTCGTGAAGGAGGTGCACGGCGCGGGCGGTTACGGGATGCTGGTCGGACCGGCGTCGACGAAAGCCGAAATCGAAGCGTTCCGCGAGCGGCTGATCGCGCGGCCTGCCGGCTATATCGCGCAACCCACGCTCGCGCTTTCCGCGTGTCCGACGTTCGTCGAATCGGGCATCGCGCCGTGTCATATCGATCTGCGTCCATTCGTGCTGTCGGGTAAAGCCGTGACGATGTGCGCAGGCGGTCTGACGCAGGTCGCGCTTCAGGAAGACTCGCTCGTCGTCAATTCGTCGCAGGGTGGTGGCACCAAAGACACCTGGATGGTCGACTGACATAACTGGCGCGCACCGCTTTATCTAACCGGAACCGGACAGGAGAAAGCAGGTCTCGCGTCATCAGACACGGAACGAAGTCATGCTAAGCCGCACCACCGATCACCTCTTCTGGATGGCCCGCTACATGGAGCGCGCGGAGAATACCGCCCGCATGCTCGACATCAACCTCAAGGCGCTGCTGTTGCCGCAGACGCTCGAGTAGGAAGCGCGCGCACAGCGCTCCGTGCTGTGCATTTCCGAGCCTGAATCCGCCTTCGCGCAACGTTATGACGAACCGACGCGCGAGCACGTGCTCGATTTCATAGTGGCGGATGGGACCAATCCGTCGAGCATTCATTCGTGTCTGCAGGCCGCGCGTGAAAATGCGTGCGCGGTGCGCGGCACGTTGACGACGGAATGGTGGGGACCATCAACGATACGTGGCTCGAATTCAACGAACGCAGTTCGGCGGGACAGGCTTCGGTCAATAATCCCGGTGCGCTCTTCGAATGGGTGAAGTTCCGCTCGCATCCTTCGCGCGGCGTGACGATCGGCACGGCCTTGCAGGACGACGCGTTCTTCTTCACGCAACTCGGCACGTATCTGGAGCGCGCCGACAACACCGCGCGGATTCTCGACGTGCGTTTCGCCGACGTCGAGCCGAATTCGCGCGACGCCGCGCGCCAGCTCGAAGATTTTTACTACTGGACTTCGATTCTGAGCTCGGTGTCGGCGCTCGAAATCTATCGCAAGGTGTATCGCGACGTGGTGACGCCCGCGCGCGTTGTCGAGCTGATGATCCTCAATCAGCAGATGCCGCGTTCGCTGCTCGCATCGCTCGAAGGCGTGCGCGAATCTGGCGATGCTGCGCGTCCGGCTCGAACCAGTGCGAACGATATGCCGGCAAGCTGCGCGCCGAGCTGGTGTACTCCGACATCCGGCAGATTTTCGAGGCCGGCCTGCATGCGTATCTGACGCAGTTTCTTGCTCGCGTGTTCGAGCTCGGCAATCTGGTTGCGCGTACCTATCTGATGCTGCCCGTTGCCTGACGGAGTTCCTATGTACCTGACGATCCGCCACGACACGTCCTATCGCTACGAAGCGACGATCCATCGACCCAGCAGTTTCGTCTGACGCCGGCAAGCGGCGCCTCGCAGGTGGTGCGGCGCTGGGACATCGACGCGCCGGGCAAGCTCGACGTGACCTTCGACGCCTACGGCAACGTGCTGCACACGCTCGTAATCAACAAGCCGCACAGCGAGATCCGTCTGCAGGTGTCGGGCGAGGTGGACACCCTTCCTCTCGTCGATGGTTATTTGTCCGACGCCGTCGGTCCGATTCCGCTCGAGCATTTCACGTGCGCGACGCGCCTGACCGAAGCTAATCCGGCGATCCGCGAACTGGCGGAATCGGTGCCGTCGTTGACGAGCCCGGCGAGTCTCATCGCGTTGACCGAACAGATCCTGCAGCGCGTGAAATATACCGCCGGCGTGACGGAAGTGACCAGCACGGCGGCGCAGGCGCTGGAACTCGGCAACGACGTCTGTCAGGATCATGCCTACCTGATGCTCGCGTGCTGCCGCGCGCGCAACATTCCGGCCGCTATGTGATCGAGCCCGGCCACGACGGCGCGGCGGCAGGCTCGCCGTCCGCCGATTCGCAGGGCGCGAGCCATGCGTGGGTGGACGTGTGGCTCGACGGCAGAGGCTGGATTTCCGTCGACGTCACGCATGCGGCCTTCGCGAGCGAGATCTATTGCCGCCTAGCCGTGGCGCGCGACTACGAAGCGGCGGCGCCAGTGCGCGGACGGCGTATCGGTGGGCTGGAGGAACAACTCGACGTGTCGGTTACGGTGAGCGCGCAGATGTCGCAGTAAAGCCTGCGATTCGCCGCTCTTCAGTTCGGGGCCGCAAACGCTGACATATGAGATACGGAAGAGATACGGAAGAAATACGGAAGATTGAGGCGCGAAATGGCGGCGCGAAGCGCGCGGCGAGGCCGGATGGCCGCCCGGCGCGCCGCATTACAATAGCGCCGTTCAGTGGCTTTTTGCGGGTACTTTCACCATGACTTACTGTGTCGGGATGGTCGTCGAAGAGGGGCTCGTGTTCCTCTCGGACACGCGCACCAACGCGGGCATCGATCACATCAGCACGGCGCGCAAGATGTCCGTGTTCGAGCAGCCGGGCGAACGCATGCTGGTGCTGCTGGGCGCGGGTAATCTGTCGCTCACGCAGGCCGTGCTGCACGAACTCACCGAGCCCGCCGACGCCACCCAGCCGTCGTTGTGGAATGCGCCGACGATGGCGGACGCCGCGCGCGTGATCGGTCGCGCCGTACGCAGCGTGCATCAGCCGCGAGGCGGAGGCGTTGCAGGAATTTCGGCGTCGACTTCAATTGCAGCTTCATCCTGGGCGGCCAGATCGCGGGCAACCGGCCGCGGCTTTTCATGATTTATGCGGCGGGCAACTTCATCGAAGCGTCCGCGGTAAATCCGTATTTCCAGATCGGCGAGGCCAAGTACGGCAAGCCGATCATCGATCGCGTGCTGACGCCCGCCACGCCGCTCGACGAAGCGGCAAAATGCGCACTAATATCGATGGATTCCACGCTGCGCTCGAATCTGTCGGTCGGGCTGCCGCGCGATCTGCTGGTCTACGAGAAGGATTCGCTGCGCGTCACGCGCTTCGTTTCGATCGACCACGACAACTACTACTTCGAGATGATTCACCGCACGTGGGGCGAGCGGTTGCGTCAGGTGTTCGGCGAGATTCCGGATCCTGACTGGAAACAATCGCCGGAAGCGCCGGTGCTGCCGCGCGAACGTGCGCTGGTACTGCATCGCGGGCCGGTGGATGCCGACGGCGTCGAACATGAACTCGACGCAACGCCCGCACAGACCCCAGCGCAGACGGAGAAGGCGAAAGCATAACGGTGCTAGGCGTGGCGTGAGCGGCCGTTGAGGGCTTGCTTCTTCGCGATGCATGCGGCAGAGACAGGCGCGATGGATTTCAAGCCGCGCTAGCGGCCGATTTGAGCCGAGCGCTGTTGCCGAACAAGAGAAGGGCCGTCAAGACCATCCCTCTACGAGATTTGCTGACGGCCCTTTTTCATGCGTATCTTGCGACAGACGGTCGGCCAGTCAAACGCGACAGAACCGCCGGGCGAAAAAAACCAGCCACGGGTTTGCACCGTGGCTGGTTTCAACTGCGTGTTGCTTCAGCAGTTCGCCAAGTTCGATCAGAACTTGTGGCGAATGCCCAAGCTGACCAGTTCTTGCGAGCTGGAAGCCGAGTTGTAGCCGTACGAACCGATTGCTGCGCCTGCGCCGACCAGAGCGCCGTTCGAAGCGCGTTGCTGGCCGCTTGCGTGCTGGTATGCGCCAACTAGGTAGATGTCCGTGCGCTTCGACAGGTTGTAGTCGCCGCCCAAAGAAACCTGGTGATGCGTTGCGCTCGAGTCACCGCTAGCCTTCGTGTAGATGTAGCCCACGCCAACCAGCATGGCCGGCGTTGCCTGGTAACCTAGGTATGCGCCGCCGACGTTGTACTTCTCGGTCGAACCGAAGCCCGAGAATGCGTCCGGCTTGTACTGTGCGTTGCTGTAACGCAGGTCAGCCGTGAACGGGCCTGCTACGTATTGCACTGCCACCGAAGCGATGCCGATCGACTTGGCAGCCTGGTATGCGCCGTTGACCTGGTTGTCGAACGTGCCGTCCGACGTGCTTCCGTTCCAGCCACGCGTTGCTGCTGCACCCGTGCCGGTCGTGCGGCTAGCCAGCGTGTTGCCGTTGTCGAGGCGGAAGTAACCTGCTGCGACGCTGAACGGACCCGTCGAGTACGTTGCTGCGCCTGCCCACGATTGACCCGAACCCGTTGCACCAGCCACGCCGCCCAGAGCGTACATGCCTTCGAACTGGAAACCGCCCCACACCGGCGAGGTGTACTTGATGGCGCTGTTCGTACGCGAGGAGTTGTCGTTGTTGTCGACGTCGCCTGGCGTGGTGAAGGTGGAACCGAAGTAGCTGTCAGCCGTCAGCGGCTGAACCAAGTCGACCAGCGGATCGTACTGACGACCCAGCGTGACCGTACCCCACTGGTCGCCCGTCAGGCCGACGTAGGCTTGAAGACCGAACATCTTGCCGCCTTGACCCAGCTTGCCGCTGTTCAGGTCAAAACCGTTTTCCAACTGGAAAATCGCCTTCAGGCCGCCGCCTAGGTCTTCCGTACCCTTCAAGCCCCAGCGATCGCCTTGCAGGTTGCCGCCGACGAGGCCAATCTGATTCGAATTCTTGTTGTTCACATCAACCGTGTTGTGCGCGTACTGGATCGATTCATCGATCAAACCGTACAGGGTAACGCTGCTTTGAGCATGTGCCACGCCGGTGATGCCCAGAAGCGCCAGCGAGAGGGTAGACAGTGCGATTCGTTTCATCCATTTCTCCATGCAGATGATCAGTTTCGTTGTTGCGGAAAGGATAATAGCTCACGGGCCTACCGACACGAAGGAAGAAAAAAAGACTGTCGCCAAAAACTGACAAACCGCGCAAATCCTTGATTTAAAGCCGGTTAAAGATTATTTCTATTTGGCAACATTTATTCGTTGACTGCGCATTATTGTTGTTTTGTTGACAGTGACAGTTGGAATGCCGCGCATTTGAACCGCGGCTTGAAGGTTCTTTGTAATCAAGTCGTCTAGCTTCTTCTTGCGTCGATGTATAGCGTCTACGTAAAAATGGAGGACGGTCTCGCCGACGCACCGTCTGGACAGGAATGCACCAATAATGAGCAGGCGAAACCATTTATATGGTTTTCGTCGACGCGCAAGACGGTCCGCCTGCCTCGCGCGGTCCTGCTAGTTAGAATTGTGCGGTGCATCTTCGTGACCGTTGTGCTTTGCATAAGTCGCGGCGGCGAGACCCGCTGTGGCCGCAACCAGCACAGAATTCCACGGATGCCGTCTCACGTAGCGGTCCGCCACGACGGCTTTGCGATAGCACTCCACGAGACCTTGCAGCGCGGCACGCGTGAGGCGCGGCAGCACGTAGACGATCACCATGGTCGGCACGACGAGACCGCACATCATCGCGAGCGCGCTGCCGTGCAGCCATTCGGTGCCGTTCGACGTGGCTTCGCGGAAGTGCGCGAGTTGCGCCGTCGCAATGACGATCGCGAGACCGTTCACAAAGCCGAGCATCACCGGATGCGGGACCATGCGAATCAGTTTGCCGAGCCGCAGCACGCCGAACAGCACCATCAGGATGCCGCTCAGGACGACCGTTGCGAGCAGATACTGTGCGCGCCATGCTGACGACCAGCGCGACAATCACCACCGTCTTCGGCCGTGTACTGGCACATCGGCGGAATGGCGATCCGGTTGCGCAAGGAAACGTCCTTGAACTTGTAGGACTGAAACAGTGCGGACATCGGGCTAACTCCTGTGAATGCTTGCTTGTAAGGTAGTTCGATAAACATCGAAGTATCAAGTATCGCAGAAACCTTTATCATTTGCAGAATGCGCACCTATAATCATCCTGCCGCCGAGGACTTCACACTCGGGCGGCTCTTTCATGCCCTAAGCGACCCCGGTCCGGCTCGAAATCGTGCGGCGCCTGTCCACGGTGGACGAAGCCACTTGCGGCGATCTGGACGGCGGCCGGCCCAAATCGAGCGTGTCACACCATTTCCAGATCCTGCGCGAGACCGGACTCGTGCGCACGCGCGTAGCGGGCACGGTGCATCAGAGTTCGTTGCGGCGCGCGCGGAGCTGGACAGCCGGTTTCCCGGCTTGATGAAAGCCATCCTCCGGCAGATCGTCGAAGATCCCGGGTTCAGTCAGGCGGCGTGATTCGCCGGCCTCGAAAATTCGCAAATGCTACGCCATGCCGCGCATCGGGCACGTGACGTTTGACGAAACGCTGCGCCTAGCCTCGTCACAAGTTGCGCATCAGCGCGAGCAGCGCCGTCGGCGCTGTGCCCTTTTGACAATATCCGTCTGATCAACGACTGCACAGCTGGCACCTTGCCGGTCGCGCGCGGCGGCGCGGGGCTCGTGATCGTCGAGGCGACGGCTGTGTCGCCGGAAGGCCGCATCACGCCGGGCTGCACCGGCATCTGGACCGACAAACAGGCGCAGGCTTTCGCGCCGGTCGTGGTGGCGATCAAGGCGGCGGGCGCGGTGCCCGGCATCCAGATCGCCCACGCGGGCCGCAAAGCGAGCGCGAACCGTCCGTGGGAAAGCGACAACCGCATCGCCGAGAACGATAGCCGCGGCTGGCAAACCATCGCGTCGTCCGCGGTCGCGTTCGGCGGCGGCTTGCCGAAGGTCCCGAAGGCGATGACGTTCGACGACATCGCACGCGTCCGCGAAGATTTCGTCGCTGCGGCAAAACGTGCACGCGACGCCGGCTTCGAGTGGCTCGAACTGCACTTTGCGCACGGCTATCTCGGCCAGAGCTTTTTCTCGGTGCACTCGAATCAGCGCGACGACGCCTACGGCGGCAGCTTGGAAAACCGCAGCCGTTTCCTGCTGGAAACGCTCGCCGCGGTCTGCAAGGTCTGGCCGGAACATCTGCCGCTCACGGCGCGTTTTGGCGTGATCGAATACGACGGCCGCGACGAGGAAACGCTCGCGGAATCGATCGAACTAGCGAAGAACTTCAAGCGCGAAGTTCTGGACATGCTAAGCGTCAGCGTAGGATTTTCCACGCCGACGGCCGAGATTCTCTGGGTACCGGCCGGCCTTCCTCGCGCCGATCGCCGAGCGTGTGCGCGGCGAGGCGGGCTTGCCGGTCTCGTCGGCATGGGGCATTGACTCGCCTCGCCTGAGCTGGCCGACCACTCGGTGAAGAATGGGCAACTGGATCTGCTGATGGTAGGCCGCGCGCCTCTGGCCGATCCGCACTGGCCGTTCCATGCAGCGAAAAAGCTCGGCGTCGAGCGCCCGTCGTAGACTTTGCTCGCGCCGTACGCGCACTGGCTCGAGCGCTACGCCGTGGCCGAAGCGTAATTTGATCCTGACCTGAACAATCCGTTTCAGATGCCGCGTCGGCACGCGTTCGCGCGACAGGTCCGCCGCCTTGGCATGCGACGAACGATCGGCGGGCAGACGTTCGAGACCATCGGCGACGAATGTGCCCGAACCGGCGCGGGCGTTCAGATAACCTTCGGAAAGAAGACGCTCGAAGACATCGAGCGTTGGAATTGTGGCGTTCCTTACCGGTCTCCCGCATGTGGTCTTCATTCAGTGAAGTGAAAGCGACGATGCCGAGACTGTGCGTCGGCAGCAGGTAGTCGAGCAGTGCATTGGCCGTGTCATAGCTGTCGCGCTCCGGCATCATGATGTCGAGCACCACGACGTTCGGCACCCAGTCCCGCACGCAGCGCAGCGCGTCCGTGCAGCCGCCCGCAGCACGGGCCTCCACGCCTTCGTAGGAGAGATAGGTGACGAGCGCTTCGGCGGCGCCCACGTTGTCGTCGACGACGAGCACACGCGGCATTTCGTGCAGCACCCGCACTTCGCACGCGCTCCATCTCTGACAGGTAGACGGTGTTGGGATCATGGATGACCGCATCGGCAAAAAATGATAGCGCTAAGCAAACTCCGTTCCTCGTGCGGCGGTGCAGCACATTCGATCGGATTTTCGCGCCTTTGCGCGTTGCTGCGTCAGGGACGACTCGTGCTTCGCCGCCGTCCGCAGCGGAAACACGAGCATTGCGGCGGCTAGGCCGAGCGCGCCGCCAAGCAGCGTTTCCCACGCGCGCGGTGAGCAGCGCGATGGAGTGCACGCCGCCCACCGCAAGCGTCACGATCAGCGTGAAGGCGAAGGCGCCGCAAGCTACGTCGTAGCGTTCGGGCAGCGCCATCACCATGGCAAGAGCCGTCGCGGCCCAGATCAGCAACGGTGCGTGTTCTCCGAGCGGCAGACAGACGAGCCCGAGCGGCACGCCGGCCAGCGTCCCGAAGATGCGCCGCCGCACGCGCTAAACCGTGCCCGCCGCCGACCCGGCCACATACACGCCGTGATCGCCCACGCCGATTCATCGAGCCCGATCCAGCCATTCAGCGCGACGATGATGAGCGCGCCCACCGCGGATTACAGTCCCATGCAGAATTCCGGCGACCACGCCGCGTGTCCCGGCACCGGACCGGCGGCGAGCGCGGCAACGACTGCTGGCCGCTCGGCTGGTCCGCTCGACACGCGCGGCACGACCGACGACACCATGCCGATCAGCGACGCATCGCAATCGCCCATGCATCCGGCGACCCGAGATGAGCGCTGTATGCGACCAGTTGTCCGATGAAAATCTGCGATCCGATGCCCGCGCCGAGCACGCCGAAGCGCTTCAGATAGCCCACCAGAAACGCACCGCTGACGAGCGTCAACTCCGGCCCCGCGCGTCCGAGCGACTCGAGCGGCACCGAAAGCGCGATGAGCGCCGCCGCGCCGAACGCAGCCGCGAGACAGAGCAGAACGAGGTCGCGGCTGGATTCAGCGCGCGTGGTCCTTGCCTCGGAAACGCTCGCCCACAGCGCGAAGCTGCCCGCGAGTGTGCCCAGCGAGACGTTGCCCGGCACGTCGTGCGCGATGTCCTGAAGCGTGCCGAGCGCGGCGGCAAGCCCGTAGGCAGTGACAGGCCGCAAGCCTTTGATGCGCCGATGCGTGCCCAGGTCCAGCTCATCGAGCCACGCAGCAGCCGCATCGAACGGTCGACGCATGACACGGCCTGGTGCGCCGAGGCGTTCCATGTAACGCTGCCACAGCGTCCGGAAGAACGGTTCGTCATCCATACGCTTCACATTGCCTGAAGATTCAAAACCAAGCATATTCATACGGACTGCTGCGTTCAAGCGGACCTTATGAGGCGTCGACGGCTTATCGCCAATTCATGACCGCCAACAGCGCGCCTGTCGTGCAAATCCGCCATACAGGTCGATTCTTTTCACGTCGGCATGAAAAAGTGACTGAACGGTGGCCGTTTTCGGCGATACTCGCTCACACACAGGCTGGCCAACGGGATGCCCACCATGTGCTGCATGAGTTCACCAAAACGGTCCTGCTCATCGTCGCTGCGCTGTTCCCCATCATCAATCCGCCGGCCACCGCCTTCATCATTCTGAGCCTCGTGCCGCGCGCGTCGGACGGAGAACGCGCGTATATGGCGCGGCGGATCGTGTTGAACAGTTTCGTGATCCTGCTCGCGTCGCTCTCGATCGGCGCTTATCTGCTGTCCTTTCTCGGCATCTCGATTCCGGTGCTGCGCGTGGCGGGCGGCATCATCATCGCGATGGCGGGCGGAATCTGCTGCAGGCATCGGACAGCTATTCCGCCGATACCGACGACAGCGTGTCCGAAAGCGCCGCCTCGCTGGCAAGCCAGCACGCGTCGCTGCAAAACAAACTGTTCTATCCGCTCACCATGCCGATCACGGTCGGACCCGGCGCGATCTCTGTGGCGATTGCGCTCGGTACGGGTTCGCCTCGCGAAGGCTTGCAACCAGTGCATTTCATCGGCGTGGGCGTCGCGCTGGCGTTGCTGTACATCAGCATCTATCTGTGCGTGCGCTTCGCAGGCCATATCGGCAAACTGCTAGGGCCGTCCGGCACGCAGGTCGCCATGCGGCTCTTTGTGTTCGCGATCTTCTGTATCGGCGTGCAGATTCTGTGGCTCAGTCTCTCAGACCTGCTCAACACATTGCATCTGCATTGAACGGATCGAAATGAAGCGCCACGTCCTAGCTGGAATGCAACGGACGATAGACGTGCTTCGCATTGCGCACCAGCTTGACCAGCCGGATCGCGACACGATGACGGATCAGATGACGGCGCGTCACGCCAACTATGCCCGCCAGCAGCAGAAACACCGAACCGATTACCGCTGCGCTCGCTACGGTGAGCGAAATATCTATGAGCAATTCGAGCAGGCCGATCATGATGAGCATCCTCTGTCAGTCGGCGTGCGGGGATTCCGGGAAAGTCGCTTTATTCGCCGCGCCGTATCGTGTCTGTTTGCCTCGCATCGTACGGTTCGAGAATTAGCTAAAAATGAGCATGCCGAATGCGCCGGCAACGCAGCCTTTCAGGCGGAAGAAGACAGGGTGCGCAAATGTCAATCAGCGCCCGCACCTTCGGCGGTGGAAAACTGGTGGGCGGGGAATACTGCGTGAATGCCGACGGGCACAGTCGTCCAATCCGGCAGAAGGCGCACGAGACGGCCGGCCTCGACATCTGCGGCGATCGAAAAATCCGTCAGCAGGCCGAAGCCGCCACCGGCAAGCGTCGCGGCGCGTGCGGCGTCGGCTGAATTCACGGCGAGAGCGCTCGCGCAGCGCACGCTTTTGCGCGTGCCGTTGGCGCGCTGCAATTCGATCGTCAACGGATACGGCAGCACCGACATGCAAATGAACGGCCACTTTGCCAGTGCCGCCGGCGAGCGCGGCTTGTCCCATTGCTCGACGAAAGCCGGACTCACCACTATCCATTTGACGAAGCCGCCGATTTTCACCGCGCAGTAATTCGAATCGGCCAGACGCCCGAGCCGGATCGCGACGTCCATGCCCTCCGCGATCAGATCCACATAGCTCTCGTTGCAGATTAGTTCGACGTCGAGGTCCGGATATGCGTGGTGCAATTTCACCAGCGCAGGTGTAACCACGAGCGAGCCGTAGTCGTTCGGCGCGCTCACACGCAACGTGCCGCGCACCGGTACACTTTCGCCCGACGCCGCCGAAAGCGCTTCCTCCGCCGCCTGAATGATCTTGCAACTCGCGTCGCAAAACGCGCGGCCACTTTCGGTCACCTTGAGTTGACGCGTGGTTCGCACGAGCAGACTCGCGCCGACCTCGCGCTCCAGCCGCTGGATGTGCATGCTGACCATCGCCTTCGCGAGTCCGAGCCGCGCCGCTGCTGTCAGTGAGCCCGCATCCACGACAGCCACGAAAATCGCCAGCCGGTTCAGATTGACGTCGCGCACGTTCGCCATTTTGATTGTCCATTTTAATTGACTATGTTTCGAAGCTTAGCAGGCTTCTCGCGCGCCTGAGTGACCGTTAACCTGTCATCACTTTTCACGGAATTGCCCTTCTTTCAAGGACCTTCGCAATGTCTGCTGCCAAACCTGCGCAACCGATCCGCCTTCACACCACGCTGCTGTCTGGTCACGGCCATCGCGTGAAGCTGTTTCTCACGCTGCTCGATCTTCCGTTCGAAGTGATCGAGCTGAACATGGTGGCGCGCGACAACCGTCGTCCGAAATATCTGCAGCTGAATCCGTTCGGACAGGTGCCGACCATCGAAGACGGCGACACCGTGCTGTTCGATTCGAACGCGATCCTCGTGTACCTCGCGAAGCGTTACGGCGATGCATCGTGGCTACCGCAAGACAAACTGGGCGCGGCCACCGTGCAGTGCTGGCTTCTCTTGCCGCCGGACAGATTGCATACGGCCCGTGCGCGGCGTGCTCGTCACGGTATTCAACGTGCCGCTGCATCACGAGACGGCACAGAAAATCGCGGTGAATCTGTTCGACGTGTTGGACCGCGAACTCGCGGACAAGGTGTTCGCGGCGGGCAATCAGGTGACGATCGCCAACATCGCGGCGCACACGTATATCGCGCACGCGCCGGAAGGCGGTGTGTCGCTCGACCCGTACCCAACTCGTGCGTGGTTGCGCCGCGTCAAAGCATTGCCGCGCTTCATCGCAATGCCGTCGACGAAAGCGGGCCTACTCGCCGAATAACGTCGCGGCACGCGCCTGCGCCATCCATTTGAGTAGGCGCGTAACGCGTGACGATTCGAGGCTGCCATGACTGAAGCACTCGCTATCAAGCCGACCGGTTGGGGCACAAGCGTCCCGCCCTTTCACGACGCGGAACTCGCGGTTCAGCAACGCGCGGGCGTTGCCGAAGAAGCGGATCGCTCGGGACGGCGCGGTATCCGGCGGTATATGCCGGAGCAGCATCGGCAGTTTTTCTTAGAGCAGCCGTTCATGGTTCCGCTCGAAGGAAGCTGGCGCGAAGGTTCGATGATCGGCGGCCTAGGTCTGCAAGCACATACACGCAGGCGTAACCGGATTAATGGCGTGGTGTCGTCCGTAAATGGAGGCACCGTGACGCTCGACGTGTTGCAAAGCTTCGGCAATTGCGCGAAGTACATTCAGGGCCACACGCCCAAATTCATCACACGCGATCCGGTGGACGTATCGCGCGAAGTCGAACACGCCACGCAACTCGACGCCGCCGACCGCGCATTGCTCTCGCGTGCGGACACGTTTTTCATTGCAAGCGCGAATCTTCCGAGCGACGCAATGCTCGCGCGCGGCGCGGATGTGTCGCATAGCGGCGGCATGCCGGGCTTAGTGTGCGTGGACGATGCCAACACGCTGACCACGCCCGATTTCACCGGCAACTGTTTCTTCAACACACTCGGCAATCTCGTGCACGATCCGCGCGCGGGCCTGCTGTTCGTCGATTTCGAGCGCGGCGATCTGCTTGCTTTACGTTGCCGCGCTCGCGGAGATCATCTGGGACGGCCCGGAACTCGCCGCATTCCCGCTCGCCGAGTAGCTCGTGCACTTTCGCATCACCGAAGTTCGCCGCGCTCGCGCGAGCTTGCCGTTTCGCTGGTCGGCTGTCGAATACGCGCCGCAATTTGCGGCGCTGAAGGATACGCAGGAACAGGAAAAAGAGGTCGCGTCGCCGTGGAAAAAGCTGCGCGTGGCCGCCGTGCGCGATGAAACGAACGCCGTCCATTCACCCATTCCATATTCTATAGCCCGATAACGCGCCTCTTCCGCCTTTCGAGCCGGGTCAGTTTCTGCCGATACGTGTGCCGATCGAAGAAGGCAGCGCGCCGCTCGTGCGCACCTATACGCTTTCCGATAAGAGCGACACGCGTCAATACTGGATTAGCGTAAAGCGCGAAGGCGTGGCGTCGAACTGGATGTACACGCATCTCGCTGCGGGCGCGACGATCGAAACGATGACGCCGCGCGGCGCATTCACTTTCGACGCTGCAAGCCCGCGCCCTGCTGTGTTCATCTCGGCAGGTATCGGCATCACGCCGATGCTGACGATGCTGCATCACGCCATCGCCGCGCGTACATTGGATCACTCGTCACGGCTGCCTAAAGCGCTGCATTTTTCCATGGCGCACGCAATGAAAGCGAACGGCCTTTCAATGCGCATCTGAAGGAACTCGCTTCATGCCATGAAGGCGTGTCGATTCATCTGTTCGATAATCAACCCGATGCTGGCGGGTCGAACAATCCGTCAGGTCGGGTGGACATTGCAGCGCTCAAACGGCTGCTTCCATTCGACTACTACGACACTTTTATCTCTGCGGTCCGGAAGTGTTCATGCGCGATCTGTACGAAGGCTTGCGCACACTGAACGTGGCCGATGAACGCATTCGCTTCAAAGCGTTCGGACCCGCGAGCGTGAAACGCACTTCCAACGCGGTGCGCAATGATTCCCCAGTTGCAACCGAGCCGACGCCCGGCAGCGTACCCGTGACGTTCGCGCGCTCGCAACGCACGGTGCGGTGGTTGCCGAAGGACGGCTCGCTGCTCGAATTCGCCGAAGCGTGCGGCATCGATGCACCGTCGAGTTGTCGCTCGGGCATGTGCGGAACGTGTTCGACGCGCGTGCTGAACGGCAACGTGAGCTATCAGGACGCCATGGATGATGCGGAGATCGAACCCGGGTCACGCGCTTATCTGCGTGGGCCGTCCGGCAGTGAACCAAACCGCGGATCAGATGGCGGAATCACAGCAAGGAATCACGCTCGATCTTTGAACGCAAGGCGCTAACCGGCAAATCGGCGTGCACCAGAAAAGTACTGAAAAAGCCGAAAATACGATAACAAAAACTACAGGCTGCCGGATAGCATAGACGTCGCTGGGTAGCTTCTGGCCAGTAGCGCTTGTGTGGAGTTGTAAAGCCACGCGATCGATATGACGAAACTCATCTATCCGGATACCTTATCAATATCCCAGACCATTGTGCACGCTCGTTCGAGCACCCGCAAGTCATGGCCAAAACAGATCCTGCCTCGTCAAAATCGTATGCCGCGTCCAATTTCAGCCTCGATTATTCCCGCAGCAGTCAGTCACAATATCGACATCGTGCGTAAGCTCGCACCGCGCTCGCACGTGTGGTCTGTGGTCAAAACCAACGCATATGGGCATGGCATCGAACGCATTTATCCGGCGCTAGCGGGCGCGGACGGCATCGCATTGCTCGATATGGACGAAGCGGTTCGCATCCGCGAACTCGGATGGAAGAAACCAATTCTGCTGCTGGAAGGCGTGTTCAAGGCGGAAGACGTCGAGCTCGCCGGCCGGCTCGGTCTCAACGTGACGATTCATTGCGAAGAGCAACTCGCGCTCGTGCGTGAGGCGAAGCTCGACTCTCGCATCGACGTGCATCTGAAGATGAACTCGGGCATGAACCGGCTCGGCTTCACGCCCGATGCGTTTCGCTCGGCGTGGGAATCGGCGCGAGCGGTTGCATCGATCGGCGACATCACGCTGATGACGCACTTCGCCAATGCCGACGAAGGCGACGTGAGCTGGCAACTCGACTGTTTCGACGCGGCCACGCATGGCATCCCCGGTCAGCGCAGCGTGGCCAATTCGGCGGGCGTGCTTTGGCACAAGGACGCCCATCGCGATTCGGTGCGGCCCGGCATCATTCTGTATGGCGCGTCGCCTTCCGGCCTCGCGCATCACATGGCGGACTTCGGGCTGCGCGCTTCGATGCGGCTGGAAAGCGAGATCATTGGCATTCAGAATGTCGGCGCGGAAGACACGATCGGTTATGGCCGCACGTTCACGCCGGGCCAGCCGATACGTATCGGTGTCGTCGCGTGCGGGTATGCAGACGGCTATCCGCGCCACGCTGCGAGCGGAACGCCTATCGCGGTAGACGGCGTGCTCACGCGCGTGGTGGGACGCGTTTCGATGGATATGCTGACGGTCGATCTGACGCCCTGCCCGGCCGCGCGAATCGGTTCGCGCGTCGGGCTATGGGGAGATCAGGTGAAAATCGACGATGTGGCGGCAGCGTCGGGCACGATCGGCTATGAGCTGATGTGCGCGCTGGCCCGCCGGGTTCCGGTAAAAACCGTAGAAACTGCCTGATCGATTGGCCAGTTTCAGCCCGCTTTTTTAGCGGGTGTTGTTCAGTGAGCCTTATTCAGCCACCGAAAAGCGCTACTCCGCGCCTTTCGCGCCTCGACCGGATGCTCCACGCGCGGAGTAGTGCCACGAATGAACTGGATCGCGGCAGATTGCGACCACGGCCCAGAGCTGAGGATTACGGTCAAAGCGTTCATTTCAGTTTCTTCTTCAGTTCAAAACTGCGATTGAATCTGCCTTACAAGCTTGGCTACGACGTGGCCGGTCAATGCGTGCGTGGTGTGGGAGTTGGATTCCTGAAGCAGCATGTCGTCGATCAACCGCGTGGTCAGCGCCAGTTGAGGTTCGAGCGACGCGTGCACGACTTCTGCGTTTGCCGAATCGCCGCGTGCCACCCCGTCGTGTGCACGCGTAGCAAGACTCAGCACCGATACCGAGGCGAGGTGAAGCTCGCGCATCATCGCGGCTTCTGAAGCGGGTGCCGGATTGGTCCAGTCCGGTGTCGACACTTCGGGTACACCAGCTTCAACCGGATCGAACGGACAATTCTTGTTTTGACGGTATGACATGTTGACGGTATGACATGTTTTCAGGCTCCCTTTGCGCGATTGGCACAATACCAGTGTGTGCGCCCCAGCGGTTAATCAATCGCACGAAAAGAGGGCATTTTTTCACCTAATCTGCGTTTTCGCGCTTTGAAGCCCAAATTATTTGAGGATAACGCGAAGCGCGACGCTAAACAACTCGCCTCCGAAAACAGGCATACTGTTTTCGCCGGACCGTATTCGGCGCGTGGGCTCGCGCTCTGGTCTACTAACACTCCCGATTGAAACGTCATGCCGGTCTACGACTACACGTGCGCCGAATGCGGCGCTTTTGAACTGGTGCGACGCATCTCCGAACGCAATGAAAACGCGTCGTGTCCGCAGTGCGACACAGGCGCGGACGACGCCGGTTCGTACGGCATGCGGCACGGCGGTTCATGTGCGTGCCGCCGTTGATCGCAACGCGAAGGTAACCGGAAAGAAGCAGAACGAAAGCTGCCCGTAAGAGCGCGAAAGAAAACCATGAAAACAGTCGCGCGTCATTGCACAGTCACGCGCCTAGCGGAGCTTACTTCATCCATAATGTGAAACGTGCTCGGCGCCTCTCGAACGATGCCGGCGGAGCCACGATTTTAATTCAACCGAGACCAGTTGCTCATTCCTACCGCTTCGTATCTCATGGAACGCTCCCACGCGCCCGCTCACTCAGACTGACGAGCTTGCCCACCGGCCGCCCCGCGCCGCCGACTACGCAGCGGAAAACCGCGCGCTGGTGGAACTCGCGCGTGCGCAGAGCCGTCCGCGTCCCGAGTTCCTGCAGGCGATCGCCGACACGGCATTGGCGCTATGCAACGCGGGCAGCGCGGGCATCAGCCTCGTCGAAGGCGAAGGGTCGAACCGGGTGTTCCGCTAGTACGCCGTAGCGGGTCAGTTGTTCGGCGCTCACGGGCAAGACGACCGCGTGGTGGCACAAATGTCCGTGCGGAAGGACGCTCGAGCTTGGCGCGCCGCAGCTCTTCATCGAGCCGCAGACGCAGTTCCCTTGCCTCGTGTTTCTGGGCGTCGAAATTGACGTGCCGGAAGGCATCGTGGTGCCCATTCCGGCCGCGCAGGCGTCGCTCGGCGCGATCTGGGTGATGTCGCACGACCGCGCGCATCGTTTCGATCAGGAAGACGTGCGGCTGCTGTCGAATCTCGCGGGCTTCGTGGGCTCCGCGCTAACGGTCGTCAATGCACGCGACAGCGGCGAGGAAAACGACCGGCGGCACAACGAATTCATCGCGATGCTGAGCCACGAATTGCGCAACCCGATGGCGCCGATTGACGGTGCCATCACCGCTGCAAAACGTCTGTGCGCAGACAACGAACACGCCGCCGACGTGCTCCCCATCGCCGTAATGCCAGATCCGTCATCTGCGCACGCTCGTCGACGATCTGCTCGACGCGGCGCGCCTCAAGCAGGCAAGCTCGCGATCCGCCATAGCGACACGTCGCTGCGTTCGACGCAGTCACGGCCATCCGTCACCACATCGAATCGCGTCGCCATACGCTGACCATCAGTGGCCTTGAGCACAACGTGCCAGTGCGCGCCGATCATGTGCGCTTAAGCCAGGTGCTCGGCAATCTGCTGTCGAACTCCGCGAAATGCACGCCGGCGGGCGGCACGATCAGTCTCGACGTGCATGTCGAAGCGGTCGACGAAAACGACGAATCGAAGGAAGTCGTGCCGGGGCTCGTGGTGATTTCGGTCGCGGACAATGGCATGGGCATCGACACATCGATACAACCGCACGTGTTCGATCTGTTCGCGCAATCGACACGCGGCCATACGCGCTCGGAAGGCGGCCTCGGCATAGGTCTCGCCGTCGCGAAACACATGGTGGAATTGCACGATGGAAATCGCCATCGAAAGCGAAGGCGCGGGCCGCGGCACGACGGTAACGCTGCGTCTGCCGATTCTGCGCGAGGCCAATGCGTCCGAGAACGCGGCGTCTCACGCCAGCTCGGGTACGCCGGCGCCCGCGCGACTGCTGCTCGTCAACGACAACCGCGACGCGCTGCAGGCGCTCAGCCTGCTGCTGGAACTCGAAGGACATCACGTCATCACGTCGGACAACGGGCGCGACGCCATCGCGCTGATGACGCAGCACCCGCCCGAAGTCGTGCTGATCAACGTAGGTAGCCAGACATGGATGGCTTCGAGGTGACGCGAACGGTGCGCCTGAATCGCGCGCTCGACGGTGTCGTGCTCGTTGCGCTCACCGGCTACGCGTCGTGGCGACGATAAAAATCGCGCTGCGTTTGGCCTGAATGGGGACGGCTTGCGGTTCGCGGTGACTGCGGCGGGAACGGGAGTGGCGGACATCTCGTGAGCGCTTTGAGTAACGTTGCTGGGAAACAAGCTATATAATAAGCTATACAATGCGAAATGCCTTCGAATGTCTTTTCGACACAATGCGCAGCGGCAAACCGTTGCGGCATAAGGTTCGTGCCGCGATGAAATACCGTCGCGCCGGAGGCTGCCGGGCAATGATACTTGACGGGTCTGTTCGATTGAATCCCGCGCAGGCGGACACGCAGCATGATACGTATGCCTTACTAATATTGCGGGTCTGGCGCGAGACCTGTCACTCTGTTTCGCCAGTGACGGTATGAAGAATCCACCGACGCAAGGTCGGCATAACGTTCGCGGGAAAAGCGCCCACAACGAAATTCTTCATAGCAATTCACACGCGAATCATTCGGATGATTCGACTCGCCCTACACCGCATCGCACGCCTCAGATCCCACCCCGAAATCGTTTGTCGCAAATCAACGACAAATAAATAGGGACAGGCTATTTTGTACCGGATAAAGTGATTTTTCGATCGGGTGCCTCAGGCTAGCATATCTTGGGTTAGGATAATTAGAGTAAAAGCTCTAGAAGAGTTAATAAATCTGATGCTGCAAATCCCGCTGAGCGATGAAGCTTGGCAGAAGGTCTGCCATCTGTTTGATTACACCGTTAGCAACAAGCCTAGTAGGCCTCGGCGGCATCCACGCGCAGTGCTCGACGCAATTTTGTGGATCCCTCTGAATGACGAAAAATGGCATCGTCTCCTGGCCACTTTCCCGCCGGCCCAAACCTGTTACCTAAAGTGGCTCGAATGGAAACGCAGCGGCATCCTCGCGCGCGTTTTCGATGAGCTGAGCAAAGAATCCGGGGCACCCGACACCCTGTCCGAGACGATCAACACGCAGTAAGCGTCCGTGCTCCGTCCGTCTGACCGAATGCGCCCCGAGCAGCGCGGGCGGACGCGCGGACGGCCGGCGAGAAACTCATGTCGACTCACAGCGTACTTATTCTTTTCATCAACCGGGATGTTTGCGCGGCCGCCCGGCCGCGCAAACTCAACGGCAGTGTTGTTTCGGCCAGTTAGGCAGTGAGCGCGCCGAGGCAATGCGGCAGCGAAATCGTCGTTGCCGGGCCAGCCGAGATTCGAGGCATGCCCGGCAAGCTGATCACGTCCCCGCAACCAACAGTTCCTCGGCGTTGCCGAGCGGGCGCAAACCATCCGTCCGACTTGCGAAGTAACGCGCAGCAAGATCGCTCGTCGACACATGGCGCGCCTTCGCAAAGCCCGCGTCGAGCGCGAACGCCTGAATCTGTTCGGGCGTGAAGAAACTGATGAAAGGCGTTCCGCTTGCACGCGCGCCCTTCTCCGCCATCTCGAGACCCGGACGTACTTCCGAGTCTGCCATTTCCAGCGGCAACAGGAAGGTCATCGCGAACGTCGATCCGGGCGCGAGGCTAGCGACCTCGCGCATCGTCGCTGCGTTGGCTTCCTTCGTGAGATACATGCTGACGCCAGTCGACACCACGACGGCCGGCTTGCTCGCGTCGAAGTCCGCTTGCGCAAGCCCGTGCCGTCATGTTTCGCCCGCTTCGAAATCGACCGGCACGAAGCGCAGCCAGTCGGGTACACTGAAGCTGGTTTCCACGAGCCGCTTGCGCTTCCATTCCTGCGGGCCGGGCGGATAGACTTCGAATGCGGTGAGACGCGAAGCAAGCTCCGGCCTGCGCTGCGCAAAACTGTCGAGCCCCGCGCCGAGAATCACGTCACGTATTGCGTGAAACCCTGCGCGGCCTGCTCCATCACGAAGTCTTCGATAAATCGTGCGCGCGCCACTATCGACGCACGAAACGGCCGCGTGAACTGCGGGTCCATGTCGCCGCGTGCGTGCCAGTCTCCGGCAGGAGCAAGCAGCTTCAGGCCGACTTTGTCTTCGAGCGTATGAGGCGGCGCGTCGATCTGAACGTGCAACGCGCGTCGCAATGCGGTCCGTGCGGCCGTGCTGTCCGGCGCGGCCTCGGGCTTGTCGTTCATCGCCTGCTCTCCTTTCTCCATGTTTTGCATGTTCGAAGCTCACATGCTAGTACCCGAACGACGAGTCTGAAAAGAGAGCGAGGCGTTGTGCGCCCCACCTTCAGGCGGGATCAAAGACGCGTGACGTCGATGATCGCCTGGGCAAACGCTTTCGGCGCTTCCTGCGGCAGGTTGTGTCCAATGCCGCCGTCGATGTTGCGATGCTGATACTTGCCCGTGAACTTCTTCGCATATGCGGACGGCATCGGGATGCGGCGCGCCGTTCGCATCGCCTTCCATCGTGATGGTGGGTACCGAGATCGTGGGCGCCGTAGCGAGGCGTTTTTCGAGTTCGTCGTATTGCGCTTCGCCGTTCACGAGGCTGAGACGCCAGCGATAGTTGTTAATCACCACGGCCACGTGTATCGGGGTTATTGAAAGACGCGGCCGAGCGTTCGTACGTGACGTCGTCGAAATTCCATTTGGGCGATGCCGCATGCCAGATCAGCTTGTTGAAGTCGTGGCGGTTCACTTCGTAGCTTGCATAGCCGCGCTCGGTCGCGAAGTAAAACTGATACACCAGGTAAGCTCCGCTTTCGGCGGCAACGGCTTCTTGTTGGCTTCTTGGCTGCCGATCAGAAGCCGCTCACGGACACCATAGCCTTCACGCGTTGCAGCCACAGCGCGGCGATGATGTTGACCGTGCGCGTACCCCAGTCGAAGCCGCCGAGAATCGCCGAATCGATCTTCAGCGCGGCATCACTTCGACAAACGAATGGATATCGTACGGCCAGCCGTGCAGCAGGATCACTACCGGACCGTTCGCCGGACCCGCTTCCGCATAGCCGATGTTCAGATCGCCCGCGTTGATCTGGCGAATGTTGTCGAACGAAACGACGCGCGGCGCTGCGTTCGCGGCGGCGCCCGAAGTGCCGGTCTGCGCGTTCGCGAGACCGCTCAGGCCGAGTTCCAGCAGACTGAGACCGGCAACTGTGGTTCCAGGCAAACGGCGGCGGCGCGTGTTGATCTGTTCCGACATCACTGATTCTCCTCAAGGTTTATCCAGACAGCCGCATGGCGGCGGCTACGAATGCACTGTTCGGCTCGTTGCATCGCCGGCTGCTTCGGCACGTTGTGGTGCGTCGTTCCGGCATGGAAGTATTAGAACCTTCGGGTGTATCTGGCTTGTGTCGGCAAACGCCGCGCATGCAATGTTTTGTATGTATCGCACCGTAGATACATTGAGATACAAAGCGCTGGAATAAACGCCGCCGGCGCGGCAAGGCTCAGCCGGCGGTCTTGAGGACGAGGCGCGCTTCGAGGCCGCCTTCGGCACGGTTGCGCAGCGTGAGCGTGGCGTCCATCGCGAGCGCGAGTTGACGTGCGATCGCGAGGCCGAGGCCCGTGCCGCCCGTGCCGCGATTACGCGAGCCTTCGAGCCGGTAGAACGGTGAACACCGCTTCGAGCGATTCATCGGGAATGCCCGGACCGTTGTCGAGTATCGAAATCGTGACGTGGCCATGCGGCGCACGGCTCACGTCGATCTGCCGAACTTCAACGCGTTGTCGACGAGATTGCCGACGATGCGGCGCAACGCCTGAGGCCGCGTCACCAGTGCGGCATCGACGCATCCTTGCAGCGAGACGTCCTTGCCCGCGTCGACATAATAGAACACGAGGCTTTCGAGCAGCGCATCGGGATCGACGCGCAACGGCGCTTCGCTCGCGCAGTGCATCGTGCGCGCGTACGTCACGCCTTCTTTCACCATCGATTCCATTTCCCGCAGATCCTGTTGCAGACGCGCACCCTGTTCGCTGTCGTCCATCACGTCGACGCGCAGACGCATGCGCGTAATCGGCGTTTGCAGGTCGTGCGAAATAGCCGCGAGAATCTGCAGACGCTCGGTCATGTACAAACGGATACGGTCCTGCAATCGCGTTGAAGGCGCGCGCCACTTCGTCGGGACCATTTTCGGCGAGGCGTTCGGCCTTCAGGTCGGGGCCGAGCGTATCCGTCCGCGCCCATTTCGAGGCCGACGATACGATCCGCTTCCTCATTGCGCGCGGTCAGCATGACGACACCGGCACCGTGTGGAATTTGCCCGCGCGCAATTCGCGGCACAGCACAAGGCCGTCTTCACCAGGCATCATCAGATCGAGCACGATCAGATCCGGCGCGCCCTGTTCGAGCACAGTACGCATCTGCCGCCCGTTGGCGGCGAGCGAAACCCCCATGCCGTTCTTTTCGAGGTATGTGGCAAGCAGCTCACGAATGCCGCGATCGTCGTCGACGATCAGCACGTGGTCGGTGATTTCCATCCGGGACTAGTCCTTTTTGACGCGCACGCGGCTCGCGTTGACCATCGAACACTGCACGGGGTGCGCCAACTCCGCTGCAAGTCCGCCCGCCAGAAAGGCGAGGATCGCCATGAGCCGTCTCATGCGTCCTCCACCACGGACAGACTGGCACCATCGGCCACGCTGGCCTCAAGCGTATACGGATCGACGCCTTCGAGGCAACCGATGTTGGCGCGCCAGAGCAGCGGGTCTTTGCGCGTCTGATGAAACGGATAGATGCCGCAGTGTTTGCAGAAGAAATGTTTCGCGGTGCGCGTGTTGAACTGATAGAGCGTGAGCGCATCTTCGCCGCTCACGATTTTCAGGTCGGACGCGGCGAACGTGGGACTCATCAGCGCGCCCTTGCGGCGGCACAGGCTGCAATTGCAGCGCGATGCCGGCAGCATGGCGGTGCGCACTTCAAATTGACGGCCCCACAATGGCACGATCCCTTCAGCAGTTCGGTACTCATGTGACTCTCCGCGATAGCAATGGCTGCTTTATAGCCGACTACGCGCGAGCCTTTGTATCGCAATGTATCTGGCTGCGGGTTCTACACAAAACATTGCACCCGTGAGGCTCCGGGCGCATGCAGGTGCAATCTCAACGTGCTTTTGCCGCAAAAAACCGGGGCGACGGTCGGTGACCTGTCGCCCCGGTTCGGCTGCGTTATGAATGTGATTCTGTCCGCGCCCGGCGCGTCAGGCGGTGCGCACCGGCAGCTTCCAGTCGGGTCGCACAAAGTGGCACGTGTAGCCGTTCGGAATGCGCTCGAGATAATCCTGGTGCTCCGGCTCGGCTTCCCAGAACGGACCGGCCGCGGCCACTTCGGTCACGACCTTGCCGGGCCAGAGGTCGGATACATCGACGTCGGCAATGGTCTCTTCGGCCACGCGCTTCTGTTCGTCGTTCAGATAGAAAATGGCCGAGCGATAGCTCGTTCCGACGTCGTTGCCCTGGCGGTTCTCCGTGCTCGGATCGTGAATCTGAAAGAAGAACTCGAGGATCCGGCGATAGCTGATCTTGTTCGGATCAAATACGATCTCGATCGCTTCCGCGTGCGTACCGTGGTTGCGATAGGTGGCGTTCGGTACGTCGCCGCCCGTATAGCCCACGCGCGTGGACAGCACGCCAGGATAACGGCGCAGCAAATCCTGCATGCCCCAGAAGCAGCCGCCGGCGAGAAGGACGGTTTCGGTTTGCGTCGTCATGTGATTCATCTCCATCAGTTGCGTCAAGTTTCTTAGTTATCACATTTCGCGAAGCGCGTCCGCGAGGGTGCCGTTGTGCCGTTCGCAAGCTGCTTCAGATGCCTCAACCGCGGCGCGTGGCGTCAGGCGGAACCGGATTCTTGTCATGCGCCGATTCGAGATCTTTTCCGAACCGCTGTGCTTGCGCTTTTCCTCGGCGTCGCGCGCGCCTTGCGTGGTGTCGGATGGGGCGCCGGTGTTTGCTTCACTCGCTGCCTTGTCCTTCATGTCACGCTCTTCTGCGTGATCGCTGGTCTGTCCCATGATGTCCTCGTTTCGAAAGAGTCCACGCACGCCTCGCGCGTACAGACGGAAACGAGCATGCGCCGTGCCCTTGCCGTTCGCCGTTACGCATTCGCGTGAAATGGCGTCACCACTTCGGCCAGCCTACTGCGGGTTTAACCTGATCCGCATGAAGTCGATTGCGTTGCTGACGGGACGTCGTAAGAGTATGTTCAACCTCTCCACCGCCTCTCGATAAAAAGGGCGATCACATCATGACTACCGGCACCGTCAAACTTCACCGTGTTCTGCGTGCAACTCCCGAGCGCATCTATCGCGCGTTCCTCGAACCGGACGCCATCGCGAAGTGGCTGCCGCCGTATGGCTTCACCGTCAGGTGCATCACATGGAAGCGCGCGTGGGCAGTACGTTCAAGATGTCGTTTCGCAACTTCGGCACCGGCAATAGCCATTCGTTCGGCGGCGAGTATCTCGAACTCGTGCCCTTCGAGAAAATTGTCTACACCGACCGTGTTTCGACGACCCGAACCTGCCCGGCCAGATGACAACCACCATTTCGTTGCGTCCGGTTGCATGCGGCACGGAAGTGTCGATCGTGCAGCAAGGCATTCCCGCCATGATTCCCACCGAGATGTGCTACCCCGGCTGGCAGGAATCGCTCGCCCAGTTGACGGTGCTCGCCGAGCCCGACATCCCGAACTAGCCGCACCGGCATAGTCTGCATCCGTAACGGATGGCATCTCGCTAACCGTACCGGTACTGACCGGTACTGTATATGGCTTGGTGGCTAGAATGATGGTTCGGACGTCATCTCGCAGACACCGGAGCCATCATGTCCTTCCTTACTCTCAGCGCGCTGCCCGCCGGCATTCTGTTCGCGCTCGTCACGTCGATCACGCCCGGTCCGAACAACATGATGTTGCTCTCCTCGGGCGTGAACTTCGGCTTTCGCCGCACGCTGCCGCATCTGTCCGGCATCAGCGCGGGCGTCGTCCTGTTGATGCTGTCGGTGGAAATTGGTCTCGGCGAGGCGTTAGTGCATTTCCCCGTGCTGTACACGGCGCTCGAAGTCGCGAGCGTCGCGTATCTGCTGTATCTCGCGTGGAAAATCGGCACGTCTGGCGAACTGAAAGTAAAGAGCGGCGATCGCCGTCCGATGAAATTTTACGAAGCCATCGCTTTCCAGTGGGTGAACCCGAAAGCGTGGATGATGGTACTGACCGCCGCCACGATTCACTTAAGCGAGAGCTACAGCCTGAACGCGGTGTCGATGGCGGTGGTGTTCTACGTGATCGGTTTCCCGTGCATCTGCCTGTGGGCCGGCTTCGGCACCGCGATGCGCCACGTGCTGTCCGATCCGAGGCGTCTGCGTATCTTCAACGTGGCGATGGTGGTCATGCTCGTCCTGTCGCTCTACCCAATCGCGCTGAAACTGCTCGGCCACGCGAGCTGAGTTCGAGCCCGAGCGAGTCGAGCCGCTCTTCGACGGTGGCATGCGCGAGTTTGAGGCACTCGTTCACCGCATCCACGTGACGCGCGTAGCGCCCTTCCAGCAACACCTTGTCCACGATCCGCTCGATCGCCTCCGACGACGTCAATCCCACCGCCATCTTCGTGCGCACCAGTTCGCGCAGCACGGTGCGCTCGGCGACCACGTAGCCGCAGCGCAGCCCCGGCGTCACAGTCTTCGAAAACCCGCTCACGTACAGCACGCGCTGCAAGTCTTCCATCGCCGCGAACAAAGGCGCGCCCGACGGCACCAGTTCGCGGCTCACGTCGTCCTCGATCACCCACATGCGTTGCCGCTCGGCGATCTGCAAAAGACGGAACGCCGCCGACATGCCGAAGGTCGCGCCGGTCGGATTCTGCAGCGTGGTGTTGACGAAAATCGCCTTGGGCTTGTGTTCGGCAACGAACGCCTCGAGCACGTCCATATCGACGCCCGCGGTCGAGCGCGGCACGCCGTGCACCACCGGCCCGGCGAGCTTCAGGATCTGCAGCAGATTGCAATAGCCGGGATCTTCGACGATCACCGCGTCGCCCGCTCGCAGCAACGTGCGTATAATCATCAGGTTAAGACCTTGTGTTGCGCCCTGTGTGAGCAGCATGTTGTCCACGTCGACGGGCAATCCGCACCGGTCCAGTTGCTCGGCAATCCGCTCGCGCAGCGGCGCGAAACCGTACGGATGTCCGTAGTCGCCGAGGCGCGCGGCCGGCACCCGGCTCATCGCCCGCAGCGAGTGCTGCAAACCGCTTTCGTTGATCCACTCGTTCGGCAGCCAGCCGCCGCCCGCCTTGATCGGCACCGAATGACCGGCGAACACGTCGGACAGAAGCCAGGTCGCCGTGAGACTCGACGGCTGCCAGTCGGTCGCGGCGGCGCGCGCGGCCTGCGTGCGCGCCGCCACGCGGTAGCCGGAACCGCGCCGCGCGACCACGAGCCCCATCGAAACGAGCCGATTATACGCTTCCGTCACGGTGAACGTGCTCAGTCGTGGCTTTGCGCCAGTTGCCACACCGAAGGGGCAGCAGCGTGAGCGCGGCGCGGCGGTCGCGTTCGAGTGTAGTTCGATCATGGTAAAGTTAGGAATCTGCACCGCGCGGATGACACGGGCAGCATCATCGGATATCGACACAGTTGCGACCATTCGACCAATACAGTTAGCGCCACACTACGTCAACTGTTTATGCCGCCATTAAACCGCGGACGCTACAGTTTGACCATGCCCCGCGCGACGTCGTCCCGGGGAATCCACTTCTAGGAGAACACATGACTTCGCGCCCCGTCATCGACGATCTGTCGTCTTTCTGGATGCCTTTCACGGCCAATCGCCAGTTCAAGGCCGCAACGCGCCTGCTGGAATCGGCCAAGGGCCATGTGTTACTACCGCAGCACGGACGGCCGCGAAGTGCTCGACGGCTGCGCAGGTCTCTGGTGCGTGAACGCGGGCCACGGCCGCGATGAGATCGTCGCGGCCATCACGCAACAACTGTCCACGCTTGATTTCGCGCCGACTTTCCAGATGGGCCACCCGCTCGCTTTCGAAGTCGCCACGAAAGTCGCCGAACTGATGCCGAACGGCCTCGATCGGATCTTCTTCACGAACTCGGGTTCCGAATCGGTCGACACCGCCCTGAAAATCGCGCCCGCCTATCACCTTCGCGCGGCGAAGGGCAGCGCACGCGCCTGATCGGCTGCGAGCGGCGGCTATCACGGCGTGGGTTTCGGCGGCATTTCGGTGGGCGGCATCGCGCCGAACCGCAAGACGTTCTCGGGCGCGCTGCTACCGTCCGTCGACCACATGCCGCATACGCACAATCTGGAACACAACGCATTTTCGAAGGGTCAGCCTGCGTGGGGTGCGCATCTCGCCGAGGAACTGGAGCGCATCGTCACGCTGCACGACGCCTCGACGATTGGCAGCCGTGATCGTTGAACCGGTGGCCGGTTCAACGGGCGTGCTGATTCCGCCGCAGGCTACCTGCAGAAACTGCGAGAAATCTGCACGAAGCACGGCATCCTGCTGATTTTCGACGAAGTGATTTACGGCATTCGGCCGCGTCGGCAAAGCGACGGCGAGCGAATACTTCGGCGTGACGCCCGACATCATCACGATGGCGAAAGCAATCAACAACGCGTCGATCCCGATGGGCGCGGTCACTACAAGCCGCACGATTCACGACACGATCGTGAACGTCGGTGCGCAAAGCACCATCGAGCTGTTCCACGGCTACACGTATTCGGCCCACCCGGCCGCAACGGCCGCGGCAATCGCAACGCTCGACCTGTATCGCCGCGAAGGCCTCTTCGAGCCGAGCGCGACGCGAAGCACGTGAAGGACATTCGCAACCTCGGCATGATCGCCGGCATCGAGCCGGCATCGAACTCGAACCGCGCGAAGGCGCGCCGGGCGCGCGTGCCTACGAGGCGTTAGTGAAGTGCTTCGAGGCGGGCGTACTGGTGCGCTTTACCAGCGACATCCTCGCGTTCTCACCGCCGCTCATCATCAACGAAGAGCAGATCGCGCACATCTTCAAGACCGTGGGCGACGTGCTGGCAACCATGCAGTAAAGCCGGCCGTAACGGTGGCGCGCTCGCGCGTCGCCACCGTTACGGCACGATGCCGCTCAGTGATCCCACTCAAGGCGCGCGAGCGGCACGCGTCTGGGCAGCCTTCTTTGCGGCAGCGGACCTTGCCGGCGGCACCCTTGGTCGCCACAGCTTTTTAGCCGCCGCCGAGCGGCTCGCCGCGGGGCGCTTGGCCGCCTCTGTCTTGGTCTGCTTCGACATGGCCGTGCGCGATGCACCGGCCGTGCTCTCACGCTTCAACGCATTTTCCGATGCGCGTGCGCGCTTCGACGTCGACTCGGTGCTCTTCTTCGGCACCTTTAATGCAACGCCTGCACGACGCGCTTCCGACAGTCCAATCGCAATCGCTTGCTTCGCCGAGCGCATGCCATGCTTGCCGGCACGCTTGTCGGCCTGGGCACGCTTAACGGTTTTCTGTTCGGGCATGACAGTTCTCCATTTTGGCTATGAGCCTTCGTTATGCAGCAACGGGTGTGCCGGGTCGAGGTGAGTCTGGGCAATGCGGGAACTCGGCGTGGTGTTGTTTACATCGTTTTCCACTGGACAGTGCAAGATCCAAGGGTAGTATGCCGTGGTAACGATCGCGGAGCACGCGGAAAAGGATTACTTAAGCAAGGATCCACAGTTTCATGGCACGACTCCACCAGCAACGGTCGCGTTAAACCTTTTACCGGTCGAGATCGAACAGTGCCACTACGCCGGTAACAGCTATTGCGCCAAACACTAACATCGGTACATAAGGGCCGAGTTCCCAACTTCGCGCATAAGCAAACACGGCGATCGCCAGAACCGGTAAGCCGTATGCATTGCATGACACGCCGATCTGACCAACGCGGTGGGCGGGCTGCGTCTCCATGAGCTGCTTGCGAATGCTTACACGAAGCGCACTGAATCCAATCCCACAAAGAAAAAATACTGCACATAGCGCAAGCGGCTGATACGGAAGCACGAGCAGGACGATGAATGGCAACGGAATAAAAACCGTCGTTGTCGCGACTGCACCTGACTGCACCTTTTTGACTTCGTGCGGACAGGTTCGACAGCTTTTCGTAGGCCACCCCAACAAATGCCATTCCTAGACCGATGCACGTGTCCATCAAGGTAGTCTCCTCGACCGAACCGCCACCATGTGCATTTGCCACCAAAGGAACAACCATGTTCACAAGAGCGAGTGACGGCCATACTAGTCCGAGCGTGGCGAGGATCCACCATGACGGAGGAATTGTTTGGCTTTCGGATATATCCGAGCGCTCTATTGATGCCACCGGAATGGTCGCGCCCCCACGCCGTTTATGCTATCATGAAAAATCGGGAAGGTAAAGATTAAAAGGAAAGTCGCGTAAAGCACGGCCGAGACGACAAATGGCGCATCGCTTCCGCAGTGCCGGATTATCAGTCCGAGCGGGAGGCCGCCGAGCATCAGGCCTGCCTGCGTCGCAGCGCTTTGGCGAGAATTGAGCCGTTCGCCCAGCGGATGTGGAAGCTGTTTCGCGGCAACTGCCAGTAGCGCATCCTAAGCGCCTTCAAGCAGGAAAAATACTGTCAGTACGAAAAAATTGATTGCGAGCACCGCTTTGGGCGCGTAAAGAAACGGAATAAAAGCCAGTGCGCAGACGGACAGCGCGGCAATGCCAAGCGAAACCATTGTTCTCGGCTCGGCACGCTCCAACAATCGACGCGCGAACGGCGCGACAGCCACCGCTGGAAAAAATCCAATGATCGCAGACAAGGCCAGTGCGAATGCGCCTTCATTGGAGGATCGAACCAGATTCCAGGCCACAGCTAGGAACAACAAACCATTGGCGAAGCGATAAAAATACGTAGCAACCAGGAATAGATTCAATTGACCTCCAGAGAATCGGGCTCTGAGATGATTCCATCGTCAGGCGCGGGCCCGATGCGCTAACAGATTGCTCACAGCTTTGCCATACATACCGATGGCGAGTCCCAAGACAATAAACAGCGTCGCGAGAATTTTCGTCAGGCCGACGTGCTCACCGAAGATTGCGGTAGACCCGAGCATGCCAAAGATGGGGACGAGCAGGGACAACGGTGCAACTGTGGAAACCGGGTACTTCTTCAAAGGACATTCCAGATCCAGTATCCGAACAGCGTGGTCGGATACGCCTGAAACAGGATTGAAAAAATCGCTTTGCCGTCGAAATGCGAGAAGGTGGCCGCATAGCCTGCGGCACCGTGCTGCAGTCAGGCAATCAGGAACAGCGGAATTGGAGCGAACAGACTTGACCAGACAAGGAACGCCAGAACATCTTTGGTACCGGACTTCTTCATCACGATGTTCGCAATGCTCCAAGCGATCGCCCCAACGAGGACTAGCGCGCGGCCAGCGTGTGTTGCATTGCCGTCGGTAATCGTGATGATGCACGCAAGCCCCAGCAACGCGATGACCATGCCAGCAAGCTGGTCGCGACACGTCCTCTCTGAATACGGCGGCACCGAGCAGGATCGTGAAGAACGCGCTCATTTGCAGTTCGAGCGACGCAATGCCGGCCGAGAGACCCGCCTGGATACCAAGTGTGACGATCCCCCATAACCCGACGCCGAACAGCAACCCGTACGAAGCCAGATAGCGGAAACCAACGACCGGCCGCCGGATGAGCAGCACGGCTGGGAACGCGCTAAGTGTGAAGCGAATACCTGCGAGGATAAACGGATCGTCAATGCGCGGCGCTCATTTACACCACCGGCACCACGGGCGCGCCCAAAGGCGTGATGCTGTCGCACCGCAATCTGCTCTTCATCGCGTCGGTGTCGAGCCGTCTGCGCAACGTCGGTCCAGACGACGTCGTGTACGCCGTGCTCCCTATCTCGCACGTGTATGGCTTCGCGTCGGTGTGTCTCGGCAGTGTGCACGCGGGGGCCACGCTGCGTCTCGTGCCGCGCTTTTCGCCCGAAGCCGTGCGCCGCGCGCTCGCTGACGAACACGTGTCGATCTTTCAGGGCGTGCCGGCCATGCACGCCAAGCTGCTTGAACATCTGCAGACGCAAGGTCACGCGTGGTCGGCAACGACGGCGTAGATGTCGCGCAAGGCAAGATCGGGGAACTATGGGTGCGCGGTCCCAACGTAATGCTCGGCTATTACCGTAATCCGGAACAGACGCGCGCCGTCACCAACGATGGCTGGCTCAAGACCGGCGACCTCGCGCGTCAGGACGCGGACGGCGCGCTGCATATCGTCGGGCGCAGCAAGGAGTTGATCATCCGCTCGGGCTTCAACGTTTATCCGGCCGAAGTCGAACATGTGCTGAATGCGCATCCGCAGGTCGTGCAGTCAGCGGTGATCGGCCGGCCCGTGGAAGGTAACGAGGAAGTCGTTGCGTTCGTCGAGCGGATTGCAGGCGCAACGGTCACGCCGGAAGCGTTGATCGACTGGTACGGCGAGCGGCTCGCGCCGTACAAACGTCCCGCCGAGGTGACGTACAAACGTCCCGCCGAGGTGAAAGTGGTAGTGGCGCTGCCGGCCGCGTCCACGGGCAAGATTCTCAAGCACCGGCTGCGCGATCTGCTCTGAAGCAACGCAAGATCACGCGCGCGTCGCACGCAAAACTAGCCGCGCGGATGATGCTGCGCATGCAGCGACTTCAAACGCTCGCGCGCCACGTGCGTGTAGATCTGCGTCGTCGAAATGTCGGTGTGGCCGAGCAGCAATTGCACGACCCGTAGATCCGCGCCGTGATTCAGCAGGTGCGTGGCGAACGCGTGCCGCAACGTGTGCGGCGAGAGCGGCGCGCGCACGTCGGCCGCCAGCGCATGGCGCTTGATGATATTCCAGAACTGCTGGCGCGTCATGCCTTCCGCGCGGTTCGTGACAAACAGCACATCCGACGAACGCGCGCCGAGCAACGCCGGCCGCGCCTCGCGCAGATAGCGTTCGATCCAGCCGTGCGCTTCTTCGCCGAACGGAATCAGCCGCTCTTTCGAGCCCTTGCCCATCACGCGCACCACGCCTTCGTTCAGGCCCACTTCCACCGTTTTCAGCGTGACGAGTTCCGTGACGCGCAAGCCGCTCGCGTACATCAACTCGAGCATCGTGCGATCGCGCAAACCCAGCGCCGTGGCAATGTCGAGCGCGCCGAGCAGCGCTTCGACCTGCGCTTCGCTTAGCGTGGACGGAAAACGCGGCGGCTGTTTCGCTGAACGGATGCGCACCGTCGGATCGACGCTCGTGCGATGCTCGCGCACCGCCCAGCCGTAATAACGCCGGAATACGGAGAGACGCCGGTTCGCCGACGTGGACTTGTCAGCTGATCTCGCCGCGCTGTACGCAGTGAGATCGGCCTCGGTCGCGGTGTCGAGAGAAGCGTTGCGCGAGCGCGCGAGCCATTCGCAGAAGAGGCGCAGATCGCGGCGATACGCGTCGAGCGTGTTGCGCGACAGGTCGTGTTCCAGCCATAGCGCGTCGCAGAATGCATCGATCGATGCGGAACTCGCCTGATACAGCGGCGAGGCGACGTGCGAGTCGTCGGCGAGAGTGTCGTTCATGCGTAGGGAATGCCTTCGTGCGCCAGCAGCCAGCGCTTGACGTTGCGAAAAAAGCCATCGCTGGCGTGATGCGCAAAGCCGCCGAGGCCGCTCGAACTCACCACGCGATGACAGGGAATCACGATCGGAAAATAGTTGGAGCCGCACGCCTGACCGATCGATCGCGCGCGGCGCGCTGCCGAGTTGACGCGCGAGTTGTCCGTACGTGAGCACGACGCCCGGCGGAATGTCGCTGATCGCCTGCCACACGCGGTTCTGAAATGCAGTGCCGACCGGCGCGAGCGGCAACTCGAACTTCGCATTGGCGCGCTCGAAGTAGCGCTCGATCTGTTCGATGGCTTGCTTCGCGAGCGGCGTGTCCGGCTCGATGTTGCGTACCGACGATGTTGCGTACCGAGTGTGGAAGATAGACGATCTCGCGCACCGCCTCGCCTTCGAGCCGGATGCCGACCTTGCCGAACGGCGCATCGATCACTGCATTGAACATGATGGCCTGCTCCTGAATCGCTGCGCTTTGCTCCAACGCGAAGCACATCACGCGAATTGCCACTACCTACTTTACGCCGCTTCCAATGCCCATTCCACATGCTCGCGCACGACGACGGCCGACGGATTGTCCGCTCGCGACCTGAGCGCTTCCACGATGGTCTCGCGTGTGCCCTCGCTCAAACTCTCTCGCGACGCGCGCAGCGCATTGCCCATCCCCACCGCGAGATTGCGCAGCCAGCTTTCGTAGCCGATACGGCGAATCGCACTGCCTTGCATGCGCGTGCCGAAATCGTCCGCGCTCCACGCGAACAGTTCGACGAGCGACGCGCGATCGAGCCCGTGCCGCACGTCGAAATCGGCGACCGGCGCAGCCTGCGCGAATTTGTTCCACGGACACACAAGCTGGCAATCGTCGCAGCCATACACGCGATTGCCGATCAGCGGACGCAGCTCCAGCGGAATGCTGCCCTTGAGTTCGATCGTGAGGTACGAGATGCACAGCCGCGCGTCCACCTTGTAAGGCGCGACGATCGCACCGGTCGGACACGCGCCGATGCAGCGCGTGCAACTGCCGCAATGCGAGCCGGGCTTTTCGGGCGCGACTTCGGGAGCGATCTCGGCATCGGTCGGCAATGGTATGTCGACGTAGATTTCGCCGATAAAGAAGAGCGATCCGGCGTCTCGTTGCAACAACAACGTATGCTTGCCGCGCCAGCCGATGCCGGCTTTCTGAGCAAGTTCTACTTCCAGCACCGGCGCCGAATCGGTAAATACGCGGTAGCCGAATGCGCCGATTTCCGCTTCGATCTTATCGGCAAGTTGTCGCAAACGATTACGCATCACCTTGTGATAATCACGGCCTCGCGCATAAATCGAGACCACCGCCGCCGACGGGTCCGAGAGCCGCGCATGCTCTGCTGCGCGCCACTCCTGCGCGAATGCGCCTTCGTGCAACGCGTTTTCGTCGGGCTTTCCATTGAGCGTTTGCGCGGGCAAATAGGCAATGCGCGCGGTAATCACACGTCGCGTGCCGGCCACAAGCTCGGCCGGCCGCGCGCGTTTCATGCCGTGTTTCGCCATATAATCCATCTCGCCGTGGCAACCCGCTTCCAGCCATGCTGCAAGCGGTGCTTCAGCAGCGGAGAGATCGGTGTCGCTGATGCCGATCTCCCCGAAACCCAGTTCACGGCCCCAGCTTTTGATGTTGCGCGCGAGCGCGTTCAGCGCCGCTTCATCGAAATGACGCTCGGCACGCTGCTCGTCGATCGACTCGGGCATGCAGGAAACAGGGGACTCCGGACTTCGGTTCATTATGCCATTTTACGAGAATGCCCGACAATCCCGATCTCGCGATTTTGCCGCCAGCCAACGTCCTGCTCGAACGCACCTTCGCGCTCGCAGACGAGGCGGCCACGCTCGCATTCGGCGAGCGTCTCGCCGGGGCAATCGAAAGCGTATGCGAAGCGCGCCTCGATGCTGGCGACGCGAACGGCGACAAAGCGTTCTACGGACTTCAGATTCAACTCGTCGGCGATCTCGGCGCCGGCAAAACCACACTCGTGCGCGCCACGTTGCGCGGCCTCGGTCACACCGGCCGCGTGCGCAGTCCCACTTACACACTCGTCGAACCTTACGTGCTTGCGCGACCCGCCGGGAAACTCGCGCTCTATCACTTCGATCTGTACAGATTCACCGACTTGGCCGAATGGGCCGACGCGGGCTTTCGCGAGTATTTCGACAGCGGCGCCATCTGCCTCGTCGAATGGCCGCAGCGCGCGGGGCGCCTGCTCGGCGTGCCGGATCTCGTGTTCTCGCTCGACCTCGACAGCGAGGGCGACGGCCGCGTACTCGTTGCACGGGCATATAGCGAATCAGGAAAGGCATTTCTCGAAAGATGTTGATCAAACCGTTCCGCTCGATCGAATTGGCGGCCACCGCAACGCATAACTGGCGGCGTCGACAGATTCTGCGCGTGGGCGCATCTACGCTCGTGCTCGGTCTCGTCGCTCCGCGGCTCGCATGGGCAAGCTCGGTGCTCGGCGTGCGCGTCTGGCCAGCGCGCGACTACACGCGCGTGACGATCGAATCGGATCAGCCGCTGCAGAACGCGCAGCAATTGCTGCAAGGCCCGGACCGTCTCGTCGTGGATCTGAGCGGCCTCGATCTCGACCAGGAACTGAAAGACCTCGTCTCGAAGATCACGCCGAACGATCCGCAGATTCAATCCGTGCGTGTCGGGCAATATCAGCCGCACGTCGTGCGCATGGTGTTCGACCTGAAGGGCTCGGTGAAGCCGCAGGTGTTCACGCTGCCACCGGTCGGCGCATACAAGTATCGTCTCGTGTTCGACCTGTACCCTGCCGTCGCGCCCGATCCGCTGATGGACTTGCTCGTGCAGACCGAACGCAAGGAACAGAACCTCAACGAGAATACTGCGCCGCCCGCCGCGCTGAGCGGTCCCGGCACCACGCCACCCACCGCCGACAACAGCGAAGCCTTCTTCGAACGTTATGCGCAGAACGGCGGCGCGGGCACGTCCGGCGTGCCGCATCCGCCCACGCACAGCGCGCCCACGCAAATGTCGCCGATTATCGGCAAGCCGACTCCGGGCGCGCCGAATTTACCCGGCGTGCCACTGCCGCCGCCGAGCGCGCTGGCGCACAACAAAGGTAGCACCACGAGTCCTGGCACCGGCTCCGGCAAAAGCAGCGGCGGCGGTGACAGCGACAACATGTACGCCTTCACTACGCCCAAGTCCGGCAAGAGCAACACGGTGCGCCTGCTCACGGTCGCGATCGACCCCGGCCACGGCGGCGAAGATCCAGGTGCAATCGGCGGCTCAGGCACGTACGAGAAACACGTCGCGCTCGACATCGCGAAGAAGCTGCGCGCGAAGATCGACGCGCAGCCGAACATGCGCTCCATGATGACGCGCGACGCCGACTTCTTCGTGCCGCTCAACGTGCGCGTGCAGAAGGCGCGGCGTGTGGGCGCGGACCTTTTCGTGTCGATCCACGCAGACGCGTTCACCACGCCGGACGCAAAGGGTTCGTCGGTGTTCGCGCTGTCGGAGCACGGCGCGTCGAGCGCGGCCGCGCGCTGGATGGCGAACAAGGAAAACTCGTCGGATCAGATTGGCGGCATCAACATCAAGTCGGCGGACGCCACCGTGAATCGCGCGCTGTTCGATATGTCCACCACCGCGCAGATTCGCGATTCGATGCGCTACGGCAATTTCGTGCTGAAGGAGATCGGCGGCATCAACAAGCTGCACAAGGGCTCGGTCGAGCAGGCGGGTTTCGCGGTGCTGAAGGCGCCGGACATTCCGTCGATCCTCGTCGAGACCGCCTTCATCAGCAACCCGGACGAAGAGCGCCGCCTGAACGACGATGCCTATCGCGACAAGATGGCCGACGCGATCATGAACGGCATAAAGCATTATTTCGCGGCGAACCCGCCGCTCGCGAAGAACCGGATGACCTGATGGGACGAAAGAACGGCCGCTGATGCGGCCGTTTTACATTGCACGTTCAAACGACGGCGATGCTCACCGCACTGCCACGAAACGCTGCACGACCCAGCCGCCGAACACGTTCACCGCGAGGCCCGCCATCACCAACCAGTACGGTGCCGGCGATCTGCGTGGTGGACAGACTCTCATCCAGAAACAACGACGCCGAAGCCAGGCCGACGATCGGCACAAGCAGCGAAACGGCGCGACTTGGCTCGCCGGATAGCGCGACAGCAAAAGGCTCCACAGCCCGTAGCCGATCAGCGTTGCGATAAACGCCAGATAGACGATCGCGAAAATCGACGTGGTGCTGATGCCCAAGAGTGCAGCCACGATCCGCTGCGGTCCCTCGAACAGATACGACAGCGCGAAAAACGGCAGCGGCGGAATCAGGCTGCCCCACACCACCAGCCCGACGAGATCGACCTTGCCGACCTTCTTCGTGACGATGTTGCCGAGCGCCCACGAGCACGCGGCGCACAACGTGAGAACGAAACCGGCCAGCGTCATCGCGTGGCCGCCTTGCAGGCCGATGACGTTCGGCAGACGGAAGCGCTCATGAAAGAAGAGCGCGGCGAAGATCAGCGTGAAGAAAGCCTGCGCCTGCAGCACGAGCGACGCGAGACCGGCCGGCATGCCCACGTACATGGCCGAAACAGAAACGCGAATTGCCCGAACGAAATCGTCGCACCGTAGGCCAGCAGCCAGCGCTAAGGCAGTTGCGGACGCTTGATGAAAAACACCGCCGGCACCGCGGCAAGCGTGAAGCGCAGCGCGCCGAGCAGCATCGGCGGCACGCCATGCAGACCCACCACCTTGACCACGACAAAATTCACGCCCCACGCCACGACCACCACGAGCGCGAGCAGCAGATCCTTGGGCGACATCCCAGTCTCCATTCGATTGGTTGATCCGACAGTTTAGCGGAGCCGATCGCGCCGCGCGATTCGTAATCGGCCCGGATTCGCGTAAGCGGACAATGAGGGAGGCAGCGCGAGCGGGACAGCGAGGCGTCGGTATTCCGGCTGCCGCAGTATAATTGTCTATTAGGAAGCTCAAGCGCTCCTTAGAAGCCCAAAGCCCAGCGAATCCTACTCACCTTCCCAGTCGAGCCTGCCCATGTCATCCTCGATCAAAGCCGTTCTCAAGCCGCATCTGCGCGACATCGGCAATCTCGCCGTGAGGCTCGTGCTGCCGGCCATGGCCGCGCGTCTCGTCGGCCCGTTCATCTTTTTCGACCACATGGCCCGGCGCGCCTCGAACCGGGTGCCGGTCTCGACGTGCGGCCGCATCCGCATATCGGGCTCGCCACCGTCACGATCTGTTCGAAGGCGCGATCATGCATCGCGACAGCCTCAGTTCGGAGCAGAAAATTGTCCCCAGGGGACGTCAACTGGATGACGGCTGGGAGCTGACGGCTGGGAGCGGCATCGTCCACTCGGAGCGCACGCCGGACGAGGATCGTCCGCGCGGCCTGACCATGCACGGCATTCAGACGTGGGTCGCGTTGCCGCTCGCCGACGAGGACGTCGAACCGTCATTCGCTCATCACGCTGCCGGTGGTCGAACGCAACGGCGTCACGCTGCGGGTGATCGTGGGCACGGCGTTCGGCGCCACCTTCTCCGGCACGCTGTACGCCGCCGCGCAGTTCTCGCCGGGCGGCGCGTTCGCGCTCGAACCGGAGCACGAGGAACGTGGCGTGTATCTGGCGGAAGGCGACCTCGAAATCGACGGCACGCCGCTCGAAGTCGGCCAGATGGCGGTGCTCGCGCTCGACGAAACCATGACACTCGCCAGCACGCACAGCGAGCGCTTCATCAAATGGAATTTTGTCGCCAGCTCGCGCGAGAAGATCGAAGCCGCCAAGCTCGCGTGGACGAATCAGGAAATGGGCCACGTGCCTGGCGAAACCGAATGGATTCCACTGCCGGTGCACAAATAAACGGGCGGCAATCCATCTGGCGCGTAGAAAAACGCGTTGCCGGCACACCAAATGCGGCTGGATCGATGATTGGGCTTGCGCCGCATTGATTCGGTCGCGTTCGTCCCCATTTAACCAACAAACCGTTTTATCGACGAGGATGCAATGGACACTACTCTGGCCACTTTCGAACAGGACGTCATCGCGGCGTCGACACTGGCTCCCGTGCTGGTCGATTTCTGGGTGCCTTGGTGCGACCCCTGCAAGTCGCTCGGTCCGATGCTGGAAAAGCTCGAAGCCGAAGCCGCGGGCAAATGGAAGCTCGTGAAAGTGAACGTGGACGAGAACCAGGAACTCGCCGCGCACTTCCAAGTGCGCAGCATTCCGCACGTCATGGCTTTCGCTGACGGCCGCCCGGTCGATCAGTTCGTCGGCGTGCTGCCCGAAGGGCAACTGCGCGAGTTCATCGACCAGCTCGTGCCGCAAGGCGCCGACGCCTCGCGTCTCGAAGCGCAAACCGCTCTTGCCGAAGGCCGTCGCTACGATGCGTACGATGCGCTGCAGGCCGCGCTCGCCTACGATCCGGGCTTCGACGAAGCGCGGAAGCGCGCATGGACCGCATCGAAATGCTGCTGGAAAACAACCGTATCGACGAAGCACGCAACGAAGTCGATCTGCTGTCGCCGAAAACCACGCAGGGCATCGACGCACGCTTCAACGCAATCAAAACACGACTCGACGCAGTGGACGCTGCCGCCGACCTGCCGCCAACTGACGCGCTCGAAGCCAAAATCGCCGCCAATCCGGGCGACCTCGAGGCCCGCTTCGACCTCGCAAGCGCTCGCTCTGATTGCGCACTGCAAGTACGCGGGCGCGCTGGAAAATCTGCTGGCTATCGTGCAGCGCGACCGCACGTTCCGCGACGACATCGGCCGCAAAACCATGCTTTCGGTGTTCGATCTCGCGGTACATCAGCCGGAGCTCGTGTCGCAATGGCCCCGTAAGCTAAGCGCTTCGCTGTTTTAAATCGAACGTTTGTCAGTCAGCCGTGGCGAACGCGCCGCGGTTGAACCCGTCTCCACTTCCGCCTCATCCTCCGCCTTCAGACTCAAGCGGCAGCCTGCTTCGCCAGCGCCCGCAAAACATGCGCGGCGGCAGCGAAACCGAAGCTCGCCGTCACGCACAAGCTCGAACCGAATCCCGCGCAGTTCAAACCCACCGGCCCGGTATGTCCCGGCGACGTGGTGACATGCTCCGCTTCTCCGTCGATATCGCAGACGGCGGCTTCCGGATAGATCAGCGGTTCGTCGGAATACACGGCGGACACCTTGAATCTGGCTTTCGGTCCGCGCGGGAAACCATGCTGCTTGCGCAACTGGCCGCGTACCTTGGAGAGCAGCGGGTCCTGAATGGTCAGCGCGAGATCGTCGATGCGGATGCGCGTCGGATCCAGTTGCCCGCCCGCGCCACCCACCGTGATGAGCGGCTGCTTCTTCTCCACGCACCATGCGATGAGCGCGGTCTTGGTACGCACGCTGTCGATCGCGTCGATCACATAATTGAAGCCGCCGCCCAGCGTCGCCTCGAAATTGTCCGGCTCCACGAAATCTTCGACGAGCCGCACGTCGCAGATCGGATTGATGGCTCTGATCCGCTCGGCCATCGCTTCCACTTTCGGTTTTCCGTAGTTACCGTCGAGCGCGTGGATCTGCCGGTTCGTATTGCTCTCCGCCACGTTGTCGAGATCAATCAGCGTGAGCGTGCCAACCGCGCTGCGCGCAAGCGCCTCCGCCACCCACGAGCCCACGCCGCCAATGCCGATCACCGCGACATGCGCGCCTTCGAACGCGGCAAGCGCAGGCGCGCCGTACAGGCGGGCAATGCCGCCGAAGCGCTGCGCGTGGTCGGCGGTTTCACTCCCGTCGAGGCTGGTAGTAAGATCGGATTGCGCGGTGGTGCTGGACATGACAGTGCTCATTTAAGGACAGAGTTGGTTGCGCCGAGAATCGGCGCCCCCGTATTTTGCCTGAACGTGCGTTTGCGCATCGCCGCAGGAAATGGCAAACGGAGTGCCTGATTGCACGAACAGCAACGTGGCATGTTGCCCGGGTCGCGGGCAAAAAATCGCTCCTTCGCTATACTTATTGGACTGTAGCGTCTGCATAACAACATGACCTCACTCGCCGAGCTTCGTAAAAATTATTCGCTAGGTTCTCTGGACGTTGCCGACATCGACCGCGACCCGTTCCGTCAATTCGACACGTGGTTTCAGCAAGCGGTAGACGCCCAGTTGCCTGAACCGAATACGATGACGCTGGCCACGGTCGACTCGCGCGGCCGGCCTTCGGCGCGCATCGTGCTGATCAAAGGCTTGGACGAGCGAGGCTTCGTTTTCTTCACCAACTACGAAAGCCGCAAAGGCCGCGAACTGGCCGCCAACCCCTTTGCCAGCCTGCTCTTCTACTGGATCGAACTCGAACGCCAGGTTCGGGTGGAAGGCCGCATCGTGAAGACCAGCTCGGAAGAGAGCGACAAGTACTTTGCGTCGCGCCCGCTCGGCTCGCGCATCGGCGCATGGGCTTCGAATCAGAGTCAGGTAATTGAAAGCCGTTCGCAGATCGAAACACGCGAACGCGAAATCAGCTTGCAATACGGCGACAATCCGCCGCGTCCGCCGCACTGGGGTGGATATCGTTTGGTACCCGAAACAATCGAATTCTGGCAGGGCCGTCAGTCGCGTCTGCACGACCGCCTGCTCTTCACGCGCTCGGGTGAAAACAGCGACTGGCAAATCTCCCGCCTGTCGCCTTGAATCAGATAAGAAAGCCGTACGTGCGTTGCCAATGCAGCGACACACGCCGGCGGGATCGTAGCGCGCAGCGTGTGCATTAGCGCCGCGGCGGTTCGCGATCCACACAAGCTTTGCTTTAATTCAACGGACACGGAGAGATCACATGTTCTGGGAGAAGAAGCTGGCGCAGTGGGTGGAAGATGTAAAAACCAAGGCTAACCTGCCCGCACGGCTCGTGCTGTGGGACGGTCAGCAGCACGACTTCGGGCAGTTCGCGGCGCCCCAGGTCACGCTGCACGTGAAGAGCGCCACGGCGCTGCCTTATCTGCTCGAACCGAGTCTCGACAATCTGGGCGAGGCGTACGTGAAGGGCAAGATCGACATCGAAGGCAAGCTGTCGGACATCATCAATATCGGCTACCAGCTCGCGCGCAATACCGTGACGAGCGCGGGCAAGCTGGCGCGTGTGCGACGTTACTTCAACCACTCGAAGTCGTCGGACAAGAAAGCGATCCAGTATCACTACGACGTCTCGAACGAGTTCTACAAGCTGTGGCTCGACGAGAACATGGTGTACTCGTGCGCCTACTTCGAAAACGGTGACGAAGATCTCGCCACCGCCCAGCTCAAGAAAATCGACCACATTCTCACGAAGATCCGGGTGCAACCGGGGCAGCGTCTGCTCGACATCGGCTGCGGCTGGGGCGCGCTCGTGCTGCGCGCAGCGCAGAAATTCGGCGCGACGTGTGTGGGCATGACGCTCTCGCAGAACCAGTTCGACCTCGCTACCGCGCGCGTGAAAGCGACCGGACTCGAGGACAAGATCGAGATTCGTCTGCAGGATTATCGCGACATCGAAGGGCAATTCGATCGCATTACGGGCGTCGGCATGTTCGAGCACGTGGGTCGCAAGAATCTGCCGGGCTATTTTCAGAAAATGCATGACCTGCTGACCGACGACGGCATCGCGATGAACCACGGCATCACGTCGAGCGATTCCGACAGCGGCGAAACGTCGCCCGGCGGCGGCGAGTTCATCGACCGCTACGTGTTCCCGGACGGCGAGTTGCCGCACATCAGCCTCGCGCTCGAATCGATGCAGCGCGGCGGGCTCGAAGCGGTTGACGTCGAAAGCCTGCGCCGTCACTATGCGCACACGCTTGACATGTGGGCGGAAAACTTCGAGGCGAACGCGGACGAAGCCCACAAGCTCGTCGACGACGAAAAATTCCGCATCTGGCGCGTGTACCTCGCCGGTTGCGCTTATGCGTTCGAAACCGACGACGTCTCGATCTACCAGGTGGTGTGCCGCAAAGCCGGCCGCAGCGCGAAAACCTTGCCGTGGTCGCGCCGCTATATGTACGAAAAGCCGCTGTGAACGGTGGCGCTTGCGCCGGTCCGCAGTCGTACATAAGCGGAGCGGCGCAACCTTGAACAGCAGGCCGAATCTCGATGGACCAGAACGGGACGAGCGAAGTAGAGCAGCAACCAGACGGCGCGACGAATTCAGCCGACCTGTCCGGCAACCGCGACGAACAGGCCAAAGCCGTGCAGTTCGATCTGTTCGGAATGCCGGTGAGCGAAGCGCCGGCCAGCAAGAAAGCGGACGCGCATCCGGCGCAGGCTGACGACACTCATTCCGCTTCCTCTGAGGCTTCAGCGCCCGAACGCACGCGCAAGCCGCACTCGAATAACGTCGCTACGACCGCTGCCGCTTCGCTCTGGCAAGAAGACGAGGCGCCCGAGCTTGCCGCCGACTCCCCTTCTCCTCCCGCAACGCCGAAGAAACGCCGCGCTCGCGAAGTGCTCTCCGCGCCGCCTTCGCCCGAACTGCTCGCGCTTGCCGCCGAACTTCCGCCGCAGATTCATCTCGGCACGTCGACGTGGTCGTTTCCCGGCTGGAACGGCATCGTCTACGGCGACGAATACAGTAACAGCAAACTCTCACGCGAAGGACTCATGGCGTACGGCGCGCATCCGCTGCTGAAAACGGTGAGCATCGACCGATCGTTTTACCAGGCGCTCACCGTCACCGAATATCTGCGTTACGCGCAGCAGGTGCCCGAGCATTTCCGCTTCATCGTCAAGGCGCCGATGACGATCACCGACGCCACCGTGCGCGCCGAGCGCGGCGAACCGACGTCGCTGAATCCATGCTTTCTGAACGCGCAGATGGCGATCGACGAGTTCGTCACGCCCTGCCTCGAAGGTCTCCGCGTGAAGGCCGGCGCACTAGTGTTCCAGCTCTCACCGCTGCCCGATCAGATGCTTGCGCAGCCGGCGGTGTTCATCGAACGTCTGGCTGAATTCCTGGGCACGCTGCCCGCGTTGCCGGACGGCACCTGCTACGCCGTCGAAATCCGCGATGCGAGCCTACTCACGCCGCGCTTCATCCGCATGCTGAAGGCGACGGGCAGGCGCTATTGCGTCGGCATTCATGCGCGCATGCCCGGTCCGCTGCGTCAGGCGGCAGCGCTCGCGCTGCTCAACGGCGAGCCGGCTGGGCCGTTGATCGTGCGCTGGAGTCTGCACGGCGGCTTCAAGTACGAACAGGCGAAGGCGAAGTACGAGCCGTTCAATCAGCTCGTCGATCAGGATCCGGCAACGCGCGCCTCGCTCGCCGAACTCGCCGCGCGTTATGCGCTGGCCGGTCAGCCGGTGGTGATCGCGATCAACAACAAGGCGGAAGGATCGGCACCGCTCAGTTGCATGGAACTGGCGCGCGCGATTATCGAAGCGTACACGCGGATCGCCCACGAGCACGAGCAGACCAGTGAGGGAGCGGCAGAAAGCGGCGAGTCTGACGAACCGCCTTCTCCCGGCAATCAATAATCGAGCGCAATGGCTCGCGCCGGAATTCAACCCGCCCGGATGCGGTGCGCGAACTTCTGACGAAACTTCGTAACCTTCGGCACCACCACGAACGAGCAATAGCCCTAGTTCGGATACTGCGCGAAGTAATTCTGGTGATACGCTTCGGCGGGCCAATAATTGCCGTCGAGCGGAAGCACCTGCGTGACGATCTGGTCGCTGTAAATGCCCTGCGCGACAATCTCGCGAATCGTCTGAAGAGCGATCTCTCGCTGCGCGCTGTGCGTGAAGATCACCGAACGGTACTGCGTGCCCACGTCGTTGCCCTGCCGGTTCAGTTGCGTCGGATCGTGGATCGTAAAAAAATCTCCAGAATCTCGCCGTAGCTGATCTTTGCCGGATCGAAATTCACCTTGACTACTTCCGCGTGGCCAGTCTCGCCGTCGCACACCTGCTCATACGTGGGATGCAGCACCTAGCCGCCCGCATAACCCGATTCCACGGAGTTCACGCCATCGATGCTAAGAACACGGCCTCGAGGCACCAGAAACACCCGCCACCCAGCGTGGCGATCTCGCCTGTCTGACTCATGCTGCTCGCTCCTTGAGACTTGCTGCTTTGAGACTGCTTCGAGAACTCACTGTCGGGTCATGTCATGGTTGGCCAAACGAACGGCCGATCCCGGTTTCGACTCACCGCAACGCTCGTGCCACTCCGGCTATTCAGCTTAGTGCGTTTTCCCTGCAACGGCAGGGGTCACGGCGCAGGCATCGCGATTGCAGTTAAAATTGGAATTAGTCGACGATTTTCACTATGACTGCGTATTTTGGCGACCGTGATCAGTTTGGAAGGTGGCGTTGCGCGGGCAATGGATTATATGGTGAAGGTGATCATGATCAGGATGCGGAGGACTGCTTGGTGCTGGTTTTTCGCATCGATTTGCCT
>CALNWS010000007.1 GCA_940747215.1 uncultured Paraburkholderia sp.
ACTTTGGCTTTGAACCCCGCTGAGTGCGTGCGTCTGGTTCCCTTTGTCATTCCCCGGTTCCTCTGCCCGCATTATCCGCTGGCTCAGGCCCCGGCCGCTCCACTGATCCGGCTGTCCAAATTCCCGCGACCACCTCTATATCGCGGTGCTGGGTTTGTCGCGCGCGCGTCATGCCACGCTCAAGACGCGCTTTCCGGCGCTGCTGGAAGAAATCGAACCGGAACTGGCGAAACCTGCGCGCGTCGCGCAGTGGATCGGCACCGACGCGCTGCGCACGTTCACGAGCGGCGCGCAAACCGTGCTGCTCATCAACAATGCGGGCATGCTGCAGCCGATTGGCCCCATCGAAGGGACAGGACGCCGCCGCGATCGCAAGCGCCGTGAGCCTGAACGTCGCTACGCCGCTGATGCTCGCGAGCGCACTTGCCGCTGTGAATGCGGATGCGAGCGACCGACGCATCGTCCACATTTCGAGCAGCGCGGCGCGCAATGCGTATCCCGGCTGGAGCATGTATTGCGCGACGAAGGCCGTGCTCGATCATCACGTGCGCGCCGTCGCGCTCGACGCCAATCGCGCGCTGCGCATCTGCAGCCTCGCGCCCGGTGTGATCGATACGAACATGCAGGCGGAAATTCGCGGCAGCGGCAAGGAGCAATTCCCGATGCGCGAACGTTTCGAAGATCTCAAGCGTAACGGCCAGCTCGCCACGCCCGAGCAATGCGCGACGCAACTGCTCGATTACGCGTTGAGCGACGTATTCGGTCAAACGCCTGTCGCCGATATTCGCGAGATCGCGAAGGCGGAGTGGCGAGATCGCGAAGGCGGAGTGATTTGCGCCATGGCCGTCATAAGCGCGATGCGCGCGCGGCGTGCTCCCGAAAAATCCCACCTTTCGGCGCAATTGCACACGAAAACGTGGGATAAAAAGTTCAGCAGCACGAATTCCGAGCTGCGCAGCGTGAAATGTTCGTTGTCGCGCCGTAGCTCGCGCGCGGAGAAGTTTAGTTCGCAGCGGCCGAAGCGATACGGCGGGCGCGTTTCGGGCGCGCCCGGCGCGAGCGCGCTGCGGCGTCGCAACAGCACGCGGATGCACGCGAGCAGTTCGGCGGAATCGGCCGGTTTGCTCATGAAATCGTCGGTGCCGAGTTCGAGACCGATCACGCGATCAATCGCGTTGTTGCTCGCCGACAGCAGAATGACAGGCGTGTCGTTGCCGCTCAAACGCAGGTCGCGCAGCACGGCGAGTCCGTCGCTATGCAGCGCTGAAATACGCATCGAGCACGAGCAGCGCGGGCCGCTCCGTGTCGAGACTGTGCTTCAGTCCCGTCGCGTTTGGACGCGCGAACACGCTGCAGCCCTAGCTGCACAATGATTGGCCGACAATGGCGGTCAAGCCCGCGTCGGCACCGATGAAGAGAATATGCTGGCTCATCCAACTGATTCCGGGAGACGATCGTTGTTATCGGAGACACGGTCGGGCTTGCAGGTAGCGCGAAGCCGCCGACGTTATCGTCCGCGTTGTCATCTTCTCTTCATGCGGCACTTCTCAAAGCGCGGAACAACCCCCTAGGTTGCCAATTTCTTCCCAACTCTTTCAACGCGGAACGTGATATGGGTTTTTACTGCGATGTACTTCGGATCTGAGCGGGAAAGCAAGGCCACATGCAATTCACATCGCTCCCGAAAAACCTCACCTTTCGTGCGATGCCGTCAGGCTCGCACTCGAAGTGCGAATAAGGCAGCTCCCGCAAACTCTCACCTTTCGCGCTGTTATGCGCTCACGCGAGTCCAGCGCGAGTTCAGCGCAAGTCATTGGCATACCTAGGTAAGAAGACGCGCTCACTGCGCCCGCTCGGCCATCTGTTCGATGAGCACCTGAACGATTTGCGAGATGTCGTCGTCCCCGCGACCTTGCGCAACGGCTTCCTGCAACAGCCTGCTTACTTCGCCGACCGCGCGCCGCGGCGAGCCTGCATCGCGCGCGAGTTCGGCGACAACGTCGAGATCTTCATTCAGCATCGTCGTGATCGTGCCGGACGGCGTGGATGGCGGCGTCAACATACGAGGCAGCAGCGTTTGCAGCAACACGGAGTCCGCCCAGCCGCCTTGCAACGCTGCCGGTATCGCGGCGGCGTCGATGCCGACGCGTTGCGCGAGCACGCATGCTTCGGCGATGCCCGCGATCGTCGTCACTACGATTGCCTGATTCGCGAGCTTGGTGGCCTGCCCTGCGCCGCATGCGCCCATGCGCGTCACGCGTGCCACGTACGCGCGCAACACGGGTTCGGTATCGGCAACCGCTTTTGCATCGCCGCCGCACATGATGGCGAGCGTGTCCGCCGCCGCTTCAGGACCAACGTAACCGATGCACATGCCGCGCGTCGCGCCGGAGAAGCGGCCGTCGGTCAGCAGCGCCACTTTCTCGCCCATGCCCTGCGGTAGATCGCCGCCGTCACACTGAGCATTTCGCGCATGCCGGGACCGCCCTTCGGTCCTTCGTTGCGAATCACGAGCACGTCGCCTTCATTGTACGTGCGTTTCGATACGATCGACATGCACGCCTCTTCCGTCTCGAACACGTGCGCCGTGCCGCTGAACACGAGCGACTTCAAACCCGCCGTCTTCAGACACGCACCATCCGGCGCGAGATTGCCGCGCAACACGACGAGGCCCGCGTTCTCGCTCAACGGTTCGTTATGTGGGCGCACGACGCGGCCGTCCGGACCCGAAAGGCCTTCAACGCGGTTTCGAGTGTTTCGCCGCTTTGCGTGAGCGTGTCACCATGCAGGTAGCCGCCTGCGAACAGCGCGTTCAACACCACAGGCACGCCACCGACGTGATACAGATCCCAGCACGAGATACTTGCCGCCCGGCTGCAGATCGCCGATCAGCGGCGTACGCGCCAGCACTTCGGACACGTCGTCGAGCACGAAGCGGGCATCCGCTTCGTGCTCGATGGCGGGAATGTGCAACGCGGCGTTCGTCGATCCGCCGGTCGCGGCTACCGCCGCACACGCGTTTTCCAGACTCTTGCGTGTGACGAGATCGCGCGGCAGCGGCCCGCCATTCTTCAGCGTGTTCATCACCGTTTCGCCTGCGCGGCGCGCAATCGCGATCCGTTAGCTATAGACGGCGGGCACCATCGCCGAACCGAACGGCGCGAGGCCGAGCGTTTTGGCGACTATCGCCATGGTGTTCGTGGTGAATTGTCTAGGACACGAACCCGCGCCCGGCGTGCAACGCTTTTCGATGCTGCGCAACGTGTCGAGCGACATGTCGCCGCGCTGCGTGGCGCCGACCGCTTCGATCGCCGTGAGAATGGTGGCCTGAGTGCCGTCCGGCGCGATGCCCGGCAACATCGCGCCGCCGAACAGGAACACACTCGGCACGTTCACGCGCACCATGCCCATCAGAATACCGGGCAGCGTCTTGTCGCAACCGGTCACGCCGACGAACGCGTCATAGCAGTGCGCGCGCACGAACAACTCGACGCTGTCCGCGATCACTTCGCGCGAGACGAGGCTGAAGCGCATGCCCGAGTGATTCATCGAGGTGCCGTCGGAAACGGAAATCGCCGAGCCACGAATCGGCACGCCGCCACCCGCAGCGACACCGAGTCGCGCGTTGTCCGACACGGATGCGAGAGACATCGAACAGGGCGTGTTTTCGCCGAACGTATCGACGATCGTGACGAAGGGTTTGTCGATCGCGGCATCGTCCATGCCGGTTGCACGCAGAAACGCGCGATGCGGCGTACGCGTAATGCTTTCGGTCACGGTACGCGAACGATGTTTGTGGAGATTACTCATGATGTGTTTCGTGGCTTTTTAAATGTATGGCGCTGTCGCGTTACGCCTCACGCGTTCAGCATCAAGCCGTTCTCGGCGGCGATCACCTGGCCCGTCATGGACGGCGCGTGCGCGACGATGAACCATGCGAGGTCGACGAATTCGCCGGGTTGCGAGACGCGCTTGAGCGGCACGGTCTGCGTCATGCTGTCGATGAATCTTTGCCGTACGCCGCCTCGCCGAGCACGCGGCGCGGCAGGCCGTCGTCCACCATGCTTGGCGCGAGCGCGTTCACGCGGATATGCGGCGCGAGGTTGCGCGCGAGCGAGAGCGTGAGTGCATTCACCGCGCCCTTCGACGCCGCGTAGGCAATCGACGAACCCGTGCCGTTCAGTGAGGCCAGCGAAGAAATATTGATCACCGATGCGCTACGCGAGGCCGAAGCCGAATCGCGCAACACGCGTACCGCCGCGCGCGTCATCTGGAACATGCCGATCAGATTGACGCGGTAGACGCGCTCGAATTCGGTGTCGTCGACGGCGGCGAGATCGCCGTGCGGAATGAAGCGAGTCGTGCCCGCGCAATTGACGAGCGCGTCGATGCACTGCCATTTCGACGCCACGGCCTTCACCGCCGCCACGCAGTCTGCGTCCGAGCCCACGTCAGCGTCGAAGATCAGCGTTTCGGCGCCGAGCTGCCGGCATTGCGCTTCGACGGCGAGCGCCGACTCGCGCGTGCTGTCGTCGAAGTTGCCGATCGCCACCGCCCAACCCGTGCTCGCGAAGCGCAGCGTGGTCGCCGCGCCGATGCCGGTTGCCGCGCCGGTGACCATACAAACCTGCTGCGTCATGCTGTCCTACTCATGCTGTTTTGCGCGCAGCCAGCATGGCCAGCACGATCACCGCGGCCAACACCAGAGCGCAGGCGAGCATGATCATGCCGGGCAGCAACTGGCCCGTCGCGTCTTTCAGGAAACCGATCACATACGGGCTCATGAAGCCCGCGAGATTGCCGGTGCAATTGATCACCGCGATCGCGGCCGCCGCGCCCACGCCGCCCATCAGCGCGGTCGGAATGCCCTAGAACACGGGCGCGATCGAATTGATGCCGATGGCGGCGACCACCAGCGCGGCCATCGAGAGCCAGACATGCTGGCCGAGCAGCCACACTTTCGGGTTCGCGAATGCGCCGCCTACCGTTTGATGCGTGCGCGTCTGCGCGTCCGCTTCGAGGTCGCGTGCGAGCAGCGCCTTTTCGTCACTCGACAGCCAGCTCACCGATTCGATCCTGTCGTGCAGCATGAAGAACGCCGCGATGCCGACCACGAGCGAGCCGATGACTTCGATCAGAAAGAGCCACTTCCAGCCCGCGAGACCGTGCACGCCGCCAAGCTGCTGCATGATCCAGCCCGACACCGGTCCGCCGATTGCGCCCGACACGGGAATCGCCGCCATGAAGAGCGCGATGATCTGCGAGCGCCGGTTCGACGAAAACCACGTGAACAGATACAGCACGATGCCCGGAAAGAAACCCGCTTCGGCGACACCGAGCAGGAAGCGCAGCACATAGAACGACGTCGCGCCGCTCGCGAACATGGTGAGGCACGACACGATCGACCACGTCACCATAATCCGCGCGATCCACATGCGTGCGCCGACGCGATGCAGGATCAGATTGCTCGGCACTTCGAAGATGAATTAGCCGAGAAAGAAGATGCCCGCGCCTGTGCCGTAGACGGTTTCGCTCAGCGTGAGATCGGTAAGCATCTGCAGCTTGGCGAAGCTCACGTTCATGCGGTCGATATGCGCGACGATGAATGCGAGAAACAGGAACGGCACGATGCGCCACGCGAGCTTGCGATAGAGCGCGACGCGCTCGGCGGGTTCTGTCGGCACCGCCGTAAAGTGGGGGACTCATGCTTGTCTCCTTCTCCGCGCGCTTATCTGCGCGCTGTGGTCGCGGCGTGCGGCGCAGGGAGCGCATCCGGTTATACCCTGAGTCATGCGAGCGAGCCGTCACTGCTATGCTCGATCCACGCGTTCGACGCTCCATCGCCCGGCCGATAATGAAAATTAGCCGCGTCGGGCCACGCACCGCAAATCACTGTTTTGGCGCGGGTCATTACCAATCAGTTATGTTCACCGGGTAATCACGCATGGCAACCGCTGAAAACGACGCAATCGACCGATCACGTTCAACCGGAATCGCTGATCACGTTCGCCAAAATCCGCAGCCGGCCCGATAAATCAGCCGGCATGAAGGCAAAAGCGGGACGAACGCGCGAAGCCGACGCTTCGCACGCGATCAGAAGAACTGGTTCAGCACGACGGCCGCGATCAGCGCGAGACCGCCGATGAAACCGAGCATTTGCAGCAGAGTGAGGGATTTGCGGGGTGCGGAAGAAACTTGTTGCGTGCTCACGGAATAGTCTTGAAAGTCGGAAAAAGCGAAATGGTACACGTATGACGTCGCCGCGCACCCCGATTGGCGCAAACCTTCTGCGCTTCGGCACGTGGCTTCGCTATTATCGCCGCTCAGTGACGCCGCATTCCGCACCGTGAGGAGATGGACTCATTCCTCGCGGCGTGGAAAGGCGTGGAAAGATGCACGAAGACGCGATGGCCGGTTCCGGGCACCTCAGGTCTTCGCGATGGGACCGCCGTTGCGCTTATCCCAGAAGCGGATCACCGCCGTGTCGCCGGTGCCCGCGCCCACCACCTGATCCGGCGTGCCGGACTCGCGCAGCAGCGCACGCAATTCGTTGATGACGGGAAACATTTCGTGATTCCAGTCCGCGCCCTGCGAATCGTGCGCGCGCTGTTCCGCTTCGACGATCTCGCGGTCTTCCTTGAAAATGCGCTCGGTGAACCACACGAGCAGCGGCCACGCCAGATTCAGCACGCCCGGAATACCCGGCTTGCGGATAGACAATAGCCCGAAGGTGCGATTGGTGCGCTGTTCGCGATCGAGCGGCACATAAGCGACCAGTTCCTGCATCGCAGGCAGATGGGACAGATGTGCGCGCGTTCGCTCGGCCGCCAGCGTGGCGAGGGCTGGGTCGAAGTCGATTATACTTTTGCGCGCATGGCGGGCCAGCAGCCGATCGGCGAGGCCATCGTGTTCGGTCAAAGCCGCAAAACAGGCGGCGATAATGACAAGGACGTGATGACGATCCGCACCGAGTATCCGTACCAGACGCTGCAGATCCGCACGTCGGAACAGACGTTGGTGATGGACCTGTGGATGGTTCATGTCCATCAGGTTCTCGTGCATGAACGAGTAATGGCAATTGACCGGACGGCCGAAACGCCGCGTCTTGTACTTCCTGTCCGAAACCGAGCCAAGCGCCGGCACCGGACGCAAGTCGGCAAGCGCGGGGTCGCCGGGGAACACGAAAATGATGCCTTCCACTTCGCGGCACGGATACGCGCGCACCCCGTTGGGCAAGCGGTCGCGGCCGAGGTACGGGACGTCGATGCATTTGCCCGAGCAGTCGTAGGTCCAGCCGTGATAGCCGCAGCAGATCGACTCGCCGTCCACCACGCCCTGATGCAACGGCACCTGACGATGCGCGCAACGGTCTTCCAGCGCGAACACCTTGCCCGCCTCGCTGCGCGCCAGCACGATCGGCTCGCCCGCGAACGTCACCCCGTGCGTCTTGCCACGCTTCACCTCATGCGACCGCGCGAGCGGATACCAGTAGTCAGGATGAGTACCGACCACGCACCGGCGCGTCGATGGCGGCCTGAGCCGGAGCATGCGCGCTGGCGCTCGTCTGGAATGTTCTCGCCGCAACGCCGGATTCGGCTGCTGCGTCGGCGGTGGTGTCGACAAGGTCTTGTTCGAACGGGGGAACTGCGTGCATACGTCGAGCCTCCGTGCACGAGCGAAAGTAAATTGCCGCGCTGCATGTCGCCACGTTGCGCTGCGTTCTACTGCTTTTTGCGGCAAGACACTGCGTCTTTATGTCGGGCTTGCCTGTTGCAGGCGGCGTCGCACAGTCTACTCGAAAGAGGGAGGCACCTAGGCCGCTTCCCGGTGCGCGGGGCGCCTGCGCGGCGCCGCAATTCACCGTTGCGCGAGAATTGATGCGGGTTGCGGCGGGTACGCGCGTAAATACCGGATTAACCCGAGGTCAGCGTTCGTCGCGTGAGACGAGACCCGAGCGGCGCTGCACGCCCCATGCCATGCCGCCGCGCAGGAAATGCAGCCAGCCGAGCGCCGCGCCCGTATGCCGCACGAGTTGAAACGTGAAAGGCTCGGCGACGGCCGCGAGCATGGCCATCCACAGACTGGAGCCGGTGCGCTCGCCCGTCCAGCGGCGGTACAGATGAATGCTCCATAGATAGAACGCGAGGTCGATGGCCGTTTTCAGTCCGATCACGCTGAAGATCGAAATGACGATCGTGCCGTGCCCACCGAACACGAAGCCGAGCAGCAGCGCAAAGGCGGTCAGGCCATAAATGGGCTGCATGGTGTCGATCGCCTTGACCGGCAGCATCAGCATGCCGAGGGTACCGAAGCGTGAATTGCCGGTCATGTCGCGATTCCAGTACTGCGTTTGCAGGAAGCCCGCGAACCAGCGGCGACGTTGGCGCAGGAAACTGCCGAGGTTGTCCGGCGCGTCCGTGTGAGCATGCGCGCCGCCCACTACGCGCACCTCCCAGCCGAGATTGTGGTCGACCGAATAGCGGCGCAGCCGGTGAATCAGCTCGTAGTCTTCGACGAGACATTGCGGATCGAAGCCGCCCACGTCCACCAGCGCGTCGCGCTGGAACGAAGCGAACGCACCGGAAATGAGCAGCAGGCTGTCCGCACGCATCCATGCGAAACGGGCGATGAAGTTACGCATGTACTCGTACGTCTGGAACCACTGGAACACGCGGCCGGATACCGACTTGCCGCACACCGGCACCAGAATGCCGGCTGCGGCCACGAGCTTCGGCTCGCTCGCGAACGCGGCGCGCATCGCGTACGTGGCGTCGTCGTCGAGCAGCGTGTCGGCGTCGACGGTCATCACCGTTTCCGTGGTCATCACCGTGATCGCGGCATTCAGCGCGCGCGCCTTGCCGCCGTGCGGCACACGCAACCAGAAGAGGTTCGGATAGAGCGTGCTCGGCGCGCTCAGCACGCCTTCGGCGGCGGCCGTCAGACCAAAACGCTCGGTGAGCAACGTGTGCGTGCCGTCGGTGGAGCCGTCGTCGGCGATCACGATTTGCGCGGGTCCATGCGTTTGACGCAGCAGCGCGGCGAGCATGACCGGCAACACCGCCGCCTCATTATGCGACGCGACGATCACACCCATCGTGGGCAGAACGCGCTGATCGTAGTCCGCTTCGAGCGGCGGTTCGCGCCGCGTCAAGGGCAGCGTCTTCCACGTGACGAACGCGAGCAGCAACGTGTCGTATAGCACGTACGCAATACCCGTCGACCACGCGAGCGCGCCCTTCAGAAAGAATGCGCGCGCAAACAGCAGCAGCCACAACACGACGACACTGAAGTGAATCAGCGCACCCAGCGGAGTAGATGGACGTGGCACGATGCGCGGAGAAGCGAGGGCAAGCGCCTGTTCGAGAGTGTTCTTCAAAATGACTGCCAGTGCGTCGAAACTGCGAAAGTGATGGGACGTACCCGCGCACATCGCGCGCGGGCGTTCGGCTTCGCTGCGAAGGCGCTTATGGCATCATGCGCTTGAGAACCGATTTGCGATCGATCCATTGATGCTTCAGCGCACCGCCGATATGCATGGCAAGCAGCGCGTAGAGCGCATAGCCGAACCACGTGTGCAACGCGCCGAAACGGTCATGCAGGGTTTCCTTCAGCGCGGGATCGAGATGCATGATGAAGCCGATACGCGGCCACGTGAACAGATCGAACAGACGCATCGGATGCGTGGCCGCGTCTTTCCATGCCGAGTCGTGCATCCAGCCGGACAGCGGCAGCGCGATCATCAGCAGATACAGCAGAAAATGCGCGACGTGCGCCGCGACTTTTTCCCACGACGGAAACTCGCGTGGCAAAGGCGGCGGCTTGTGCGAGACGCGCCACAAGATGCGCAGAAGCGCGAGACCGAGCACCATGATGCCGATCGACTTGTGCGTGTCGACCACTGGGCGAATCCAGTCGTCGGGCCACGACTCGGCGCTCAGGCCGAGCACGACGTTGACGATAATCAGCAGCGTGATCAGCCAGTGCAGCACGATGGCCGCTCGGGTGTAGCGCGAAGGCTCCAGCGCGCTAAGAGAATCGGCGTGGGTGTTCATGTGGGTTCCGTCCGCAAATGCGTTGCTGCGAAAGCTGTTTGAAAATTTCGGCGACGCCGCGAGCCAGTCGAAATCACGCGGCCGCATCTGTCAAACGCCCTAGTTTGCCGGTTTATTCCACCACGCGCTTAATACTGTGTTTCAGAATATTTCGCCGGCGCAAGGATTGGCAACCGGACGCCGCGCGATCAGCGCCGTGGATTCGACCCGATCTTCGAGCCAGCCGTTGGTTGCATGCGTATCGACGAGTGCTTGCACGCGTGCGAGCAGTTCGTCGAGCCGATCGCCCAGACAATTGCGCGACAGACTCGACATCGACTGCGGCCGCTCGATCAGCGACTGTGCCGAAACACGCTGCGTCTCCACGATCGACACGCTCTCCAGCACGCAGAACGGCGACCTGTCAAGCACGATGTCGTGACTTTCCCAATCGTCGGCCTTGCGTTGCAGGCGCGCCGGGTCGCTCTGCGAGTACTCCTCCAGCAACGCGCGATAGGGCGCGAGCCACGCAATCGGCGCATCGGTCACGGCCGAAGTCGAGAACAGCGCAAGCGCGCCATAAGTGTCGGTCAATATCGGCATGACGCGTTCGCGCGCCGCGTCGAGCGCAGCCAGCCAGTGATTCGCCGTGCGTTCGTAATGCGTGCCGCTCACCCACCACTGGCCTCCATCTTCAGATCGTCCTGAAAATTGAGCAGCAGCGCCTCCGATGGCATCGTGCCGCCCGTAAAAAAGTACTTCGACATCCAGTCGCGGCCGTCTTTCACTTCGAAGTGATACGCGAGCGTGCGGTGCGCGATCTTGGCGAGCAGCAGCCCGTAGTTTTTCACGTGCTCGAACATTTCGATCGACAGCACACGATCGAAGCCGTCACCGAGTTGCACGTGATCGAATTCGAAGTCGACGATATTGCCTGTCGCGATCGTCAGATTGTGCAAACCTCTTTCCGCCGCGAGCGCCTCGATGAACGAGCGTTGACCCTGCGAGTTCAAGAGCGCCACGAGCCGCGCGAGAAGCGAGCGGGACACGTCGTCGCTCATGTCGGGCTCACGCGCGAAGATCCAGCCGAGGTTCTTGCCGGGATAACCTAGGATCGTGTAGCGGTAATCGGGATCGACGTACAGCGTGAGTTGCATCACGCGAACCGGCCAGAACAGTTGCACGCTCCACTCGCCGCCCTCCTTGCCGGGCACGGGCGTATCGAGGAACTGGTAGTGCTTTTCCGGCGAATCGAATATTTTCTTGTGCGCGTAGTACGAGTCGTCCATCTTGCCGTCCGGCCGCAATTTCCATTCCGCGCGGCTACCCAGCATGTCGCGCTCCGCAAAATACGGAATGTTCGCGATGATGTACTAGCGGCCCATATAGCGCGGCAGATCCACGGGCACGGTCTTGAGCGGCTGACTTGCGCGCGGGTTCGGATTCGGCGGGTCGTTGAAACATCCCGCGAGCGACAACAGCACGACGGCGGCGCAGGCGGAAACAGCGACGGTAAAGGCAGTACGTGCAAAACGGCGCATGACGAACGTCCCGGAACGTGGTGGTTATAAACGTATTACGTTCGACGGTGCCGGATGGATGCGCTTGCCGTGCGCAGAATGTGCATTGCCCGCACGAACACTGCCGTGCAGCAATCACGCACACGCATGCACGATTTCCGGACATTCATCACCGGCATTGCCACTCGTTTCGCGATTCGCAGCGCGACGACCCCCACAGTTGAGAATTCGCTACACTGCAAGAAAAAAATCCCTGTGGAATAGTTGCTGTGATAGAATTATTCAATTGGCATGCTCGCGGATCGCATCAAGTAATATGAACACTTGTCGACACTTCAGTCCAACCGCTACCGCTGCCAAACCGGAAAGCCCCATGTCGCAGCCTGCGCCCAATGTTGATGAAATCGTGAGAAATATCGCCGAGAAAACCGATATGTCCACGGAAATGGTCTCGAAGCTATACGCGGATACGCTCGCCGATTATCGGCACGACGCGCGCGTGTTCGACTACGTGCCGCTCTTCGCGGCGAAGAAAGTACGCGCGACAGGCTTCGTCACGGCATCGGGCATTAGAACCTCAATAGCACTCACTGTTCGCGCTCAGGAAGCGAACAGCCTCTACACGGCAGCGCGCGGAGACTACTACCTGCCCAAATAAGCATCCCGCATTTTTCGCACTCGTTTTAGGCGAAATGCGCCAGTTATTTTTCCCGCTGCTAGACTCTTACCGAGAATTATCAACTCGGGGAGTTGGCATGCGGATAACAATCGTGGGTGCCGGTATCGCCAGCTTGTGCGCGGCGTGGTCGCTTACAAAATAGGGACACGACATTACATTGATCGAGCAGGGCTCGATTCCCAATCCACTGGCGGCTTCCGGCGATCGTCACCGCATGATCCGCCGGGCCTATGGCGAAGCCGACAGCTACGCGCGCACCATTGCTGAAGCGTTCGATAGTTGGGATCTGCTATGGAATGACCTCGGCATATCGCATTACGCGAATTGCGGCGTGCTCGGTATTTCACAACGTGCAGGCGACGGTGCTGAACAGTTTCGTGAATGGCTCGATCGCATGGGATTCGAGTACGAACGACTCGACGCAGGCGAAGCCGCGCAACGTTATCCCTTTCTGGACCCCGAGACGTTCCGTTACGCGTACCTCGACCACGACGGCGGCGCACTCTCTTCAGCGAACGCATTGCGCACGACATGAAAGCGTGGCTCAAGATGCGCGGCGCCGATGTGCGCATGCATGCCAAAGTGCTCGCTGTCGATTCGCACACCGCAGCCGTGTGAATAGAACCGTGTGAATAGAAGATAGAAGACAACACCATCGTGCGCGCCGATCGCCTCGTCGTGACTGCGGGTGCGTGGACGCTGCAACTCTTCCCCTCGCTCGCCGACAACCTCACCACCTATCGCAACGCCGTCGCTTACATGGAGCCGCCCGCCGATCTCGAGGAAGCGTGGTCGAATGCGCCGGCCATCGTCGACATTGGCGGCGATAACGACGGCTACGTGCTGCCACCGCTCGACGGCATCGGCCTGAAGTTCGGCGCAGGTGTGCACAAAACGCGCGCGCCCGATCCCGACGCGAATCGCATCGCCCGACGAAGGCGACACGCTGCGCAAGCTCTTTTCGCTGCCGTTCAAACGCATCGGCAAATATACGAAATATACGTATCCGAAGTAAAGACCTGCGCGTACACTTTCACGTCCGACCGGCGTTTTCTTTTCGAAGCGCTTCGGCAACACATTCGTGATTTCGGCACGCTCGGGGCACGGCTACAAGTTCGGCGCGGCCACCGGCATGCGTATTGCCGAAGCCGTCGGTTCGGGCGACGACGCCATGCTCGCGCGCTGGCTCCACGCGGAAACCTGCTGAATCGCCGCCGTCACATCGGCCGCGAGACCGTGCGGTCGCGGTGGTTTCACCGCGGTGGCTCCCAAAATTGCGCTAATAGAGTAGAGCTAACAATCGACGCGCAAATTTCTTATGCTGATGTCTGGTAGCGGCGGGCACGACCCTGCGTGCACCTGCCTGCCCAATCAACCATTCATCAGGTAAGCCCATGTCAGACCCGATCCAGGTTCGTCCCGTTACGCCCGGCGATTTCGATGCGTGGCTCCCGCTCTGGGACGCCTACAACGCGTTCTACGGCCGCGCCGGCGAAACGGCGTTGCCGCGCGAAATCATGCACATCACGTGGAACCGTTTTTATTCGCGGATGCCGAGTCGGCCTTTCTCTTGTCCCATGCCGCTCTCCTTCCAGCCGCTGAACGGCGTCGAGATGGAAAACAGTTTGTATGTGTTGATCCAGATGGTGCCCGCTTCCAGCGCGCGGGGCGGTACGGTACGCGCGCTTGTGTTCGCGCGTCCAGATTCCGGCGGCAAGGCCGAATACGCTGTTGTTCGTGTCTTTCAGCAGCAAGGCTTCGTCGTCAAACGGCATCGCGACCAGCACTAGCCCGAAGATTTTTACTGGCAGATGCGTACATCGTTCGTGAGGCCTTCGAGAATGGTCGGCTGATAGTAGGTGCCTTCCTCGCGGCCATCGCCCACCGGACGCTCGCCGCCGCACACGAGCCGGCCGCCTTCTTCGAGACCCAGCGCAACATAGCGCTCCACCGTTTCGCGATGCGCTGCCGTAATCAGCGGACCCATCTGCGTTTCCACGTGCGACGGATCGCCCACGCGCAACTTGCGCGCGCCTTCGGCGAGACGCTTCATGAACGTGTCGTAGATGGAGCGCTGCACGAACAGACGCGAGCCCGCGATACATGCTTCGCCCGACGAACTGAAAATGCTGTACAGCACGCCATTCACGGCGTGATCGAGATCGGCGTCGTCGAACACGAATTACGCCTTTCGGCACGCCCGCTTTCTCGCGGATGCGCGCCAACGCGAGCGATACGAGCGGTGTCACTTCGGCGGGCTTCAGCACGACGGCATTGCCGCCTGCGAGCGCGGGCGCGAGCTTTTGCGCGTCGGAAGCAATCGGCGAATTCCACGGCGTGATTGCCGCGATCACGCCGGTCGGTTTGTACACGCTCATCGTCAGATAGTCGCCGCGCGAGGGTGTCACTTCTTCGTCGAGCGTTTCGAGGCACGCGGCGAAATAGCGAAACGTGTTCGCCGCGCTCGCCACCAGTACGCGCGTTTCGCCGATCGGCTTGCCGTTGTCGCGACGCTGCAATTGCGCGAGCGACTCGTGGCGCGCCATGATGAGATTTGCGATGCGATACAGGATCAGCGCGCGCTGGTGCGGCTTCAAACCGGACCAGTTAGCCTTGCGCCACGCGACCGTCCGCAGCTTCAACGGCTTCGCGCGCGTCGTCGGCGTTCGCAGTGGAGATTTCCATGTTGACCGACTGATCCGCCGGATACAGGCTTTTGTACGGGTTGCCACGTCCTTGCCGCCATTCGCCGCCGATGAAAATATCGCCGTTCGGCACGAGGCTGGTATCAAAGTGAGTCATGTCTGTCATTCCAGTTTGCTTCAGCTGTTCAACGGTGTGTCAGATCACTCAGCGGGCCGCGCGATTGCGCAGCGCGCGGATCGCGCTATAAGCCGTCAACGCGGACTTCTTGGGGTTGTCGGACAACGGCTTGCCGCACATTTCCAGCGACATCTCGCCGAACGCGCCGCGCGCCACGATGCGATGCACGTTGCGCGTCACTGTCGGATCGGCGATCAGGCGAACCGTGGTCTGGTCGAGTCCGAGTCCGAGTCCGGCAAGCGCGATGGTCGCGGCCACATTCGCGTTCTTCGGATACAGGCGCGCCGCTTCACGCGCGCTGCCTTCGAAAATCACCTGCTCGTCGGCGAGCGCGTCCACACCGCCGATCGCGCCGGAAAGCAGCGTGAGCGTTGCATCGCCTTCGTCGGCTGCAGCCGAAAGCGCGTCGAGCAGCATCACGTCGAAGAGCGCGCCGATCGACGCTACCGCGCAGTCGGTGCCGGCCTTCAGCAGCGGCACGACGTGATTCACCAATGCACTATGACCTGCGCATTCGAGCGCGAAATGCGGCTGGCTGCTGAGCGCGTCGACCGAGGTCACGACGTCCACCTGCGAGCCCACCACATCGCGCACCGAAGCCATGTGGTGCTCCGGCACGATGACGTGCGACACGCGCACCGTCGGATCGGCGGCGACCGAGCGATACACCGCCTGGGCCGATCGCGCCGAAGCCGATCATCGCGACGTCGACGGGTGCGTGGTGCCCCGCGTAGCCTGCGTCACGCATGTTCGGGCTCCTTTTCTTTGACGGGCGGGCCTGCGAACGCCGTAGCGAACGAGCCGACCGACAGCATGTCCACTTCCACCAGCACCGGGCCAGTTTTCGCCATGCCTTCACGGATGATCGAATCGGCCTGATCGAGCGACTTGATGCGGTAATGCGTGAGCTTCAGGCTCTCGCAGAACTGCGCGAAATCCGGCTGGTGCAGGTCGACGTAGCAACGGCGGCCGCCGTATTGCGCGTCCTGAATGTTGCGGATCACGCCGTAGCACTGGTCGTTTATCAACACGATCATCACGTTGGCGTTTTCCTGCACGGCGGTCGCGAGTTCGCCGACGTTCACCATCAGGCCGCCGTCGTCGACGAGGCACACGGTTTGGCCGCGCTACCCGCGAACGCCGCGCCGATGCCCATCTGCACCTTGGCCGATGCCGCCGCCGAGCGTATGCACGCCCGCGCGCGGCGAGAAAATCTTCAGCATGCGGTTGCCCCACGTGCTGTTCGAGATCGTGACGTCGCGCACCCAGTTATAGTTGCGAACCACCGCGCGTTGCAGCGCGTCGACGAGCTGCTTGTACGGGCCGAGGTCCTTACCCACGCCGGCCACCGCGCTTCGCGGACGGCGGCCAGATCCTGCGCGAACGCCGGGTCGATCTTCATGCGGCCTTCGAGCAGCGTCGCGAGTTTGTCGAGCACCGACGACGCATCGCCATGAATGAACATCTTGTTGCGATAGCCGCGGTTGTCGGCGAGCGCGTCGGCGTCGATGCGATACAGCGGTTGCGGCAACGCGAGCTTGTACTTCAGCGTTTCGTTGCCGCGCAGACGCGAACCCAACACGACGAGCGCATCGCACGTTTTGTAGAAGCTTTCCACCGCCGCGTGCACGTTGAACGCGCCGAGCGTGGCCGGATGATCTTCCGGCAGTACGCCACGGCCCTGCACGCTCGTCACCACGCCGAAGCCCAGCGCGACCAGACGCTCCACGGCCTTCGTCGCGTGACATGTGCCGCCGCCAAGCCACAGCAGCGGCCACTGGCCGTCGCGAGTTGGTCCGCCAGTTGCGCGACGCGCTGGCTGCAATGCGTGAGCGTGGTGATGTGCGGCGCGGCGAGATCGGCCGGCCATTCCACTTCCGCGGCCTGAATGTCGATCGGAATTTCGACGCTGACCGGACCGCTCGGCGCCGTTTGCGCCATGCGCACGGCTTCGCGGATGGTCGGCAGCGCGGTCTCGACCGAACGCACGCGATACGCGGCCTTCGAGATCGACGAGAGCATCGACAACTGATCCGGCGCTTCGTGGATATACGCGAGGTCCTGATCGAGATATTCGGTTTCGATCTGGCCCGTGACGTGCAACAGTGCCGTGCCGGCCGTCAACGCCCCGACCATCGCGCCCGCCGCATTGCCCACCGCCGTGCCCGTGCTCGTGAACGCGACGTCAAGGCCGCCCGACACGCGCGCGAGGCCGGGCCATGTTCACTGCACCCGCTTCGCCGCGTGCGCCGACGTAGCAGATCCTGCCGCGATTGTGGATCGCGTCGAGGATCGGCATGTTGTGGATCGAGATCACGCCGAATGCGGTTTGAACGCCGCATTGCTCGAGAAAAGCGGCGATCAGCTCGCCAACGGTGGTTTTATTAGACATGTCGTGCAACGCTTCCAGAAACATCGATGTGAGCGCCTGTCGTGTAGGACGACAGCGTCGTAGCCAGATAAAAGAGCGCTTGAGCGGCTTCTTCGGGTTTGCCGAAGCGGCCTAGCGGAATGTTTTTCTTGCGCGCCAGCTCGGCGGTCCAGTCTTCCCAGCTCTGGCCCGGCTGCGCTTTTTTCGCGAAGCGGCAGCGCCATTGACCCGATTAGACGATGCCGATCAGAATCGAATTCACGCGAACACGCTGCGGCGCGAGTTCCACCGCGAGCGACTTGATGAGGTTCTGCACGCCCGCGCGCGCCGACGAAGTCGCCACCATGTGCGGCTCCGGCTGCAGCGCAAGCAGCGAATTCACGCAGACGATCGACGCGGTTTTATCCACGGCGGCGTCGCGCAGCATCGGCAGGAAGGCGCGCGTGGGGCTCAGCACGCTGAAGTAATTCATATCGAGTTCTTCGCGCCAAGCGTCGTCGGTCGTATCGGCGAACGTGGAGACGCGGCCCTGGCCTGTGTTGTTCACGAGCATGTCGGTGCGTCCGAAACGCGCCTGCACGGCCTGCGCGAATGCGCTCACTTCCGTCGGCGTCGAGCACGTTGCAGGTGCGCGCGAGCAGCTGCGCCTGCGGCACCTTGTCTTTCAGCGACGCCTCCGCTTTCGCGAGACGTTCGCTGTCGTCGCGGCCGCAGATCGCGACCGATGCGCCTGCGCGGAGAAACAGTTCGGCAGTGGCGAGGCCAATGCCGGACGAGCCGCCCGTCACAACCGCTACCTGTCCGGTCAAATCGATTTGAATCATCAGAGCCCCAATGCCTTAATGTAATTGCTGCCCGCGTTTGGGCCACTTTTCGGCCGATAGTTGAGCCGCTGCGAGAGTTCGTCGGCCGCGCGGCGCACCTTGTCGATCAGGCCGCTGTCGAGCAGCGACGCCTCGATCTCGTGGCGCGGAATCGTCGTCGTGATGACGGCGACGATGCCGCCCGTGTCGTTGCGAACCGGCGCGCTCACCACCGAAATGCCGCGTTCGAACGACGACTCGCTGATCGCAAAACCGCGTTGCGCGTCGTCGCGAATCCGCTCGTACAGAGCGTCGAGCGAAGCCGGCGTCTGTTTCGTGAAGCGTTCGAGTTCGGGCTCGGGATAGAGCTTCTTCAGGTCGTCGAGTGTGAGGTCGCCCATCAGCACCTGGCCGTGCGTGGTTGCATGCGCGGGCAGACGCGTGCCGACGTTCACTTTCACCGAACTGAAAATCGGCGCATGGCTTTGTGCCTTTGCGACGAAAACAACATCACGTCCGTCGCGAATCACGATATGACTCGTAAGACCGGTGTCGTCGCGCAATGCCTCGATGATCGGCAAACCGAGGTCGGTCAGTTCGAGCGAGCTCAGATATTCGAAGCCAAGGCGCAGCACGGCGACGCCCAAGCGATAGTTGCGATCCTTATCCGCGCGCTCGAGAAAGCCGAGCGATTCGAGCGTTTGCAGCAGACGGAAGACGGTGGTGCGCGGAATCTTCAGACGACGCGACAGTTCCGGCGCGCCGAGCGCCGGTTCGCGCGGTGAGAACTCGGTGAGAATCTTCAAACCGCGTTCCAGACCGGGCACGCGATAACCTGATTCGCCGCTCGTGTCGTTGCGCTCTTCGTCCGCGTCGCGCTCGGCGTTGATCGTGTCGGGCGTCATTCGTTGGCTCCGTTGTCCGTCGCGCCGACGTAGCGCATCTGCGCGCGGCGGTACTTTGGATCGTAGTCAGCTTGGAACTTCAGCGCGTCCCAGTCGTAGCGGCGCGTTTCGAGGCGCGCCACGCAGCCGTCAAGCCATTGTGCAAAGCTTGCATCCGCGGGTTGGTCCCACGATTTGCGTTCGATATCGGCGTCCGCCATCTCTTTCTCCTTTCGATTCGACAAGATCAATTCATCACGAAGCCGCCGTTCAAAGGCAGCAACTGGCCCGTCACGAAACGCGCGGCATCGGACAGCAGGAACAGCACGAGACCCGTCACGTCGTCGGGCACCTGAGCGCGTGGGAACGCGCGGCCTTGCAGGTAATACTGATGACGCTCGGCGGGCACATACGCCGTCGCTTCGACTTCGGTGAGGCCCGGCGCGATCGCGTTGACCGTCACGTTGTGCGCGCCGAATTCGCGCGCGAGCGAACGTGTCATCAAAATCACGGCGCCCTTGCTCGCGACGTAGGCGAGCAGTTTCGGCGCGCCCCACACCGCCATGTCCGACGCGATGTTGACGATGCTGCCGCGCCCCGCTTCGCGCAGATACGGCAGCCCGGCGGCACTCATAAGCCAGGTGCCGCGCACGTTGACGTTCATCACGGCGTCCCACGTCTCTACCGACAACTCGTCGGCGAACTTGCCGCCCGAGTTGGTGATGGTCGCGTTGTTGATCAGTGCGTCGAGGCCGCCGAGTTCGGCCGCGCCCTGTTGCGCGAATTGAGTGATGCTCGCGGGATCGGCGAGATCGAGCGGCAGATACGTCGCGGCAAATCCTTCTTTAGCGAGCGACGCGGCGAGTGCCTTGCCTTCTTCGTGCAGCACATCGCCGAACACGACGCGCGCACCGGCTTGCACCAGCGCGCGGCCGCACCGAGACCGCGCACGCCGCCCGTCACGAGGACGCGCCGGCCAGAGAGAGCGACGGACGCTTCGTTATGCATGGCTGTGGCTCGCTTCGTCTTTCTGACCGACCTGCGCGGCTTCGGCGGCCTGCGCACAATGCGCGTCGAGGTCGGCAAAATGCTGCTGCGCGCGTTGGCATAACGTGCGGCGCACGCGCGTCATGCCGACGTCGTGCTGATAGAGGAATTCGTGTTCGCGAGCGTTCGGCGCCATGCTTTCGAGCACGTAGCGGTCTTGCTCGAGCACGGCCCAATGCAAACCTTCGAGACGGTTGCGATACAGGAAGCGCCACGCATCGCGCTGCCAGCCCTGCATCTTGCGCGTGCGCCAGAAGTACACTTGGCAGTTGTTCTCGTCGAGGGGAATCGCGAAGCCGATGATGCCGAAGCTGCCGCCCGGGCCGAACTTCTTCTTGTACGGAATCGCGAGGCGCATCCACAGTGTGCCCGTTTCGCCGAGTTTCACCCAGTCGAAGTTCACGTCGCGCTGGCCGACCTTTTCGAACATCAGACCGCTTTCGGTCTTGCACACGCGCATGTCGGCCTGCTTGTTGCCTTCGGCCATCGAGTGCGACGTCGCGTGCAGATACGCGCCGTGCATCGGGTCCATCACGTTGTCGATCGCGTACTGGTAATTGCACTTCCAGTGCGACATGCATAGGAAGTTTGCGTATTCCTCGCCAACCAGCTCTTCCGGCAACTTGAGCGGCGCGGGTTCCTTGTGCGCTTCGTCGCCGAACCACAGGAAGATCGCGCCCGCGTGTTCTTCGACGGGATAAGACTTCACGCATTTCTGGCCTTCCAGCGGACACGCCGACACCGCCGGCACTTTCTGCACCGTGCCGCTGCCGTCCATTTCGATACCGTGATACCAGCACGCGACGCTGCCGCCCAGGTTCCAGCTGAACGACAGACGCGCGCCGCGGTGCGGGCAGCGGTCTTCGAGCGCGCGGACTTTGCCTTCTCGGTCACGCCACAGCACGATCTGATCGCCGAGGCGTGTAATGCCGACGGGCGCGTCGCCCACTTTCCAGCTCGGCGCGAGGGGATACCAGTAGTTGCGCAGACCGTTGTCCAGATAGTACTGGATCGGATCGGCCGCGGCTTGAGTCGTTGTATTAGGGGAGACGTCATGAAAAAACTCCGGTGACGAATACGCTGAGACGTGTTCTGGAAAGTGCGCTTATTCGGCGAGCAGACGGAATTCGGTGGCGAGGCGCTCTGCGTCCCACGCGTGGCCTTCCGGCGTACGGAAGCCGATGCGGGTCAGGCCGTCCACGACTTCCTGCAATTCCACGGTGCCGGCTTCGAACACTTTCGAGCGCATCGCCGAAGTCGTTTTCGTATTGCGTCGGCTCGGCCTTGCGCGTTTGCCAGATGAAGTTTTCGGTCTCACCCGGCTTTTCGATCACACCCTTGCCGGCCCGTTGTTCGGCTGCGGCGCGAGCCACGGCTTCAGGAATGGATTGAAGTTCACGGTCTGCTCTCGCATGTCATTCCACCTTGATCTGGATTTCTTCACCTGCGAGATGCACCGAGTACATCTTCAGGTCGCGGCCACCGGGCTCTTTCAGGCATTTGCCCGTCGGGATGTGAAATACGGCTTCGTGCAGCGGGCATTCTACGGTGTCGCCGTCGATGAGGCCCTGCGTCAGCAATGCGTATGCGTGGGGGCAGACGTTTTCGAGCGCATACAGCTCGTCGCCCACCTTGTAGATGCCGATCTCGGTGCCGTCGAGCTTGAACCCGATCGGACCGTCTTCGGATAGATCGCCGGCATAGCCGGCGCAGCGCCATCATTGTTCAATCATTTCTCACCTTCTCCTGAAGCTCAGTGTTCCACCTAAGGAACATCAGTTCTTTTATAAATAACTATAGGATTGGCTTCGGCGAGAAAAAATAAAAATCGTCGCCACTAGGGGAAAATACCGAGTGTGGTGCTGGAGAGACGTCGCCGATGCCGTGCGCATGGCATGGACGACTCGTCGGAAAGCCTTGTGGCGTGTGGCTTTGCGCTGCTCTCGCAGCCGCGGAATGCGCGACGCATGCGGGTTTGTACGGGGTCCGAAAATTTATTTTGACCACTTTCGAACTCACTATATTTTTCCATAAGCAATACACATGCCCATAGGCGGAACATAAAGCGCAGTAGTTTTGGCGCATAAACTCAAAGCTATATTCAACCCACAGCAAGGATCAAAACGACGACTCGGCTATGCCATCCGTCGCGTGATCAGGAGAACCAACGGTGAAGCACATCATTGCGGCCGGCGTGACGGCAATTTGCGCGACGACAGGTGCTTGGGCGCAGGGCAGTGTGACGCTATAAGGCAGTCTGGACGCCGGTATCGCGTATATCAGCAATGCAAGGGTGGTCATTCGAAGTGGATCGAAGAGCAAGGCAACATGCAGCCGGACCGTTGGGGTCTGAAAGGCGTGGAAGATCTGGGCGGTGGGCTGAAGACGGTGTTCCAGCTGGAAAACGGCTTCTATACGAACACGGGAAGCTTTGCGAAGTCCGGCACGCTCTTTAACCTGCAGGCGTTCGTCGGATTGAGTTCGGACAAGATCGGCACGCTGACGCTCGGTCATCAGACGCCGTTCAGCTTCGACGTGCTGGGGGCCGCTGAGCACGGCCTATCTCGCTGCAAGCTGGTACGCGTTCCATCCAAGCAATATCGACGAACTCGCCGACACCGGCGTCGTACCGTTCAACAAATCGGTGAAATTCCGCTTGGCGAGTTTCTACGGTTTCACCGCAGGCGCGATGATGGGCCTCGGCAACACGACCAACTTTTCGACCGCCAAGACCTTGAGCTTTGCGTTGACGTACGCGAACGGTCCGTTCAAGGCGGGCGCAACCTACGCGAACGAATACAACCACACACCGTCGATCGTGACGACGGGTATCGCGAACTTCCAAGGCGTGGCCGCGGCGAATTACACCGCGGACAAAGTGCAGAACATGGGCGCGGGCGCGTCGTATCAGTTCGGCAAGTTGCTCGTGCATGGTTTGTATACGCGCGTGAAACTGGAATCGGCGGGTCACTCCGACACGTATCAGAGCTACGACGTGGGCGCTAACTACCAGTTCACACCGTTCAACAGCATTGCAGGTGGCCGGCGACCACGACGATGGCGGGTCATCGCTGGACGCAATTTGAAATCGGCGACAGCGCCGAGCACCGGCTCGCGCCCGCTAAACTCCGCGAGAATGCGCAGACCGCGTTCGAGGCTGGGTAAGAGATACGTCGATCCGCCAGAGTTCTCTTCGTCGGCATTGGCGGTCGATTCGCCGGATTCCATGGCGTCAGCCTCGACTGCTTCCACGCGTGACTTCGCGTGCTTGCGTCCCGCTCCTGTGTGCTCTTCTGCTCTTCTTTTGCCATCCTCGCTGCCCTGCGTCTTTATCGTGTTCATACTAGCATCATAGCGCGAAGCTTGGTGCCGCCATTTATCGGCGATCGCGTCAATAGGCGTGGTTAACCATGCCTGCCGCGACATCTCTCTTCGATACGCGCGGTGCTATTATTTCTTGTGGTTCGCTGGGCGAGACCGCGTTGCCGCGCTTTCACCCGCGCCCGATGTCTGGAGGCCATGCGCATGTCCGATTCCATTCAGATTCAGGTCGCCGATTCGCACCTTTATCCGGGCTGCGCGGTAAGCATCACGCATCTTCCCGAGCCGGCGCGCGCCGCCACCGCCATCGTCGAATTCGCCGACGGTTCCGGCGCGCACGCCACCTGCCATTGGCGTGCGCACGACTAGATGGAACTGACCGTCGACGGCTATGCGACGCAGAAGCGTCACCCGGTGGATGCGAAACATTGGCTGCTGTTCGCGGTCGATGCAATGCACCACAATAACTGGCGGGTGAAACGCCGCTTGCCGTAGGCAGCGTTTTTTGGCGTCATCAACCTGCCATGATGCAAGCGCACATCATGGCGCGTGTGAACCGCGCGTCGCGCGCATTCCGATAACTCTTCGCGAGCCTGATCGATGACCGACAACGACTCCACCCTGCCGCCGAATTCCGACAACAACGTCCCGGAAGATCCCGAGCGCCGCCGTGTCCTGAGCGGAATCGCCGCTGTCGGCTTCGGACTTGCGCTGACCGGCTGCAAGACCGACCCGCTCGCGAGCGGCACGCCGCGCAGTGCAGCGGACTTGCGGCTCGACGCCGCACTGCACGATCAGGTGAAAAATATCGTCGTGATCTACGCCGAGAACCGCAGCTTCGCGAACCTGTACGGCAATTCCCCCCCCGGCGTGCAATATCCACTCGAGACCGTCACCGCCGAGCGCTACATGCAACTCGATCGCGACGGCAAGACACCGATGCCGCGTTTACCCACGATTTGGGGCGGGCTCGTGCCGCACAGGCACAGGAAGTGGACGGCAAGCGCTACATGATCGGGCAGAAGGACATCGCGCCATTGCCCAACGGCCCGCCCGTTCCACATCACCGACGCGCAAGGCGCGCCGCTGCCCACCGGCGTGATTACGCGCGATCTCGTGCATCGCTTCTATCAGAACCAGATGCAGATCAACGCCAGGCGCAACAACCAGTTCGCGGCGTGGGGCGATTCCGGCGGCCTCGTGATGGGTCACTACCGCAACTCCGCCGAAACGCTTCGCCTTTGGGGCATGGCGCTGCAATACACGCTGTGCGACAACTTCTTCATGTCGGCCTTCGGCGGTTCATGGCTGAACCACATCTTCCTGATCTCCGCGCAAGCGCCCTTCTATCCGGACATTCAGAACAGTCCGGCGAAGAAGATAGTGTCGGTCGTGGAAGGCGACGATCCCACCGGCGCGCGTCTGAAAGTCGCCGCCGATTCGCCGGCCTCCGCACTCGACGGTCCGCCGAAATTCGTCAACGACGGCACGTTCACAGCGGATGGCTACGCCGTCAATACGATGGCGCCGCCCTATCAGCCCGGGCAACGTGCGTCTGGCCGAGGGCGGCAATCCGGCGTTTGCGGATCTCTCGAATCCGCGCGTGTTGCCGCCGCAGAACTACGCGACGATCGGCGACCGCCTGACGGAAAAGGGCGTGGTACAGCAGCGCGTGGCAATACGCGCTAGAGCATCAGGACACGGGCGCGGTGCCCGACTTTCCAGTATCACCATCAGCCGTTCAATTACTTCGCGAACTACGCGCCGGGCACTGCGGCACGACGCAGGCATCTGCGTGATGCCGGGCTGGGCAACGATCCGTCCTCGAACCGTCTGCTCGCGGACATCGACGCGGGGCGTCTGCCCGCCGTCACGTTCTACAAGCCGCAAGGCGATCTGAACATGCACGCCGGTTACGCGGACGTGGAATCGGGCGACCGCCACATCGCCGCCGTGATCGACCACATCCAGCGCGGACCGCAATGGGCGAATACGGTGGTGATCGTTACCGTCGACGAAAACGGCGGCTGGTGGGATCCGGTCTCGCCGCCGAAGGGCGACCGTTGGGGTCCGAGCTCACGCATTCCGGCGCTGGTGGTGTCGCTGCTTGCGAAAAAGGGCTACGTGGACCACACCGTGTACGACACCAACTCGATTCTGCTATTCATCAGCCGCGTGCATGGACTGGCACCGCTCGACGGCGTCGTGGCACGCGATCGCGCGTTTGCGAGCAACGGACTGCCCGCCGCTCGTCGGCATAACACATTGGATCTGGCGTAACACCGCTTCCTGGCTGCGGCGCTGCGCACGTCATTGCGTAGCGCCGCGCAGCTTTGCGATAACGGCGTCGGCAATGTCCTGTGCAGTCTTTTCGATGGTTTTCTTTTCGTCGCCGCGAGCCATCACGAACTTCACCGCGATCACATAGGGATTGAGGTGAATGACGGCACCGGGTTTGCCGGCACTGCCGCTTTCATTTTCGACGGACTGATAAAGCGGCTGCACGTTCGCTTGCGCGAGGCTGTTGCACGACACGGCAACCTGAACCGAATCCTCGCCTGCACCGAAGCCGACAATGGCACGACGCATACGGTTGCCTTCGTCGACATTCAGGAACACGCCGCGAACCGCCATCCCGTTGGAGGCAACGGCGTGCCGGCTACGAGGCGATGCGCGTCGACGCCGGCCTTTTTTAAATCCGCAGTGCGCGCGTATTCGCACGACCGTTAACAACGCACCGCGCCGGTCGCGCAAATCTTTTTTCCGAGTCGCCACGCATTTAAGTCGTTCTTAAGTTTGCGTGCGTAGTCTTGGAAATCCACGCATTAGGGTCGCTGCAAGGCGGCCCGTTTTTTGGGCGCGCACTATTTGCGTCCTTCGATCGCGTCGCGCAAGGCTATACTCTTGCGCCCAATTCATCGACCGATCGACCCATAAAGAAGTGGTTAGCCTGTCTGCTGTTCGCCGTCGGGCGCCGAAAACGCGCCTGCTCTGCTATAGCGATTTCGCCGTGCTGCATTACGGTATCACGCATGGTCCGCTGTGGTCCGCGGAACATCTCACACGCGATCACATCGAAGCAGCGAAAGACATGGTGCGTACCAAAAAGTTTTTCAAAGACGCGCGTCTGTCCGATGGCGAAGGCGCAACGCTCGCCGACTACAAGCGCAGCGGCTTCGATCGTGGACATATGAGTCCTGCCGGCAATCGCTGGAATCAGGAAGGGATGACACAATCGTTTTCGCTGGCCAATACCGTGCCGCAGAACCGGCAGAACAATCAGTGCCTGTGGGCACGGATCGAAACGTCGGTGCGCAAGATCGCGGTGTCGTACGACGATACGTTTGTGGTCACCGGTCCGATCTTCAACGGGCCGCAGTTGCAAACGATCGGGCCGACGCAGTTGTTCAAGGTGTGGTGTACGTGCCGTCGCGCAAGCTGGCGTTTGCAGTCGTCGTGGATAACGTGTCCACGAATCGCTACGACATCCGCACGATTCACGAACTCGAGACAGCATCGGGTATCCGCTTTCCGGGCATTCCGGAGAAACTCAAAGATCAGCGACCGGGAGGACTGAAAGGTGTTTAAACCCTATTCGAACGACGATGACGTACTCAACATTCAGGGCGACGCACTCACCGTCAGCAACGGTACGACGCGTGTCGTGCTGAACGGCACGCTCGAGTTGACGAAAGATCAGCGCGGGTTGAAGGCGGCGCTTGCGTTGAAAGAAGCGGTGGATGCGGTGGTGGCTGCGTTGCAGAGCGAGGGGAATGCACTGGTCGCTAAGGTTAAAGAGGAGCCGGATGAGAAGCCGGGTGTGGTGAAGAATCCGTTCCAGTAAACGATTCGGGTTCCTGTCTGTTTGAGCAAAAGGCGCGGCTTCCTCGATCGCGTCGAAAGCAAGACGCAGCTTCTGCGACAACAGCAAACCGAACACGCGCCAGTATGCAGGCATGCGTTCGAGCATCGCCGCAAGCGCCGCGCTCGGAATATGAAACAGATCAGAATCGCGTTCGGCATACGCGTCGTGGGTTCGCGGCCGGTTGTCGAACAGCGCGATCTCGCCGAACCAGTTGACCGGCTCGATCACCACAAGCAGCGTCTCTTTCCCCGCCGAACTCGCCGCGCCGATTCGCACGAGACCGTCGAGTAAGCAGTAGAGGCCATCGTCGGAATCGCCGCGCGAGAAGAGCCGTTGGCCAGCCGCGAGGCGTTCGATGCGTCCCGCGTCGATCAATTCGATCTGCATAGCCGCGGGCGCAAGGCGAAACCACGCGCTACGCGCGAGCACCGCGGCCAGTTCGTTCGACGAAAACTCGCAGTCATAGAATGGCTTTTGCGCCGATTGTCGGCTACCCGATGGTTTCAAATCCCGATGCCCGCGATTATGCGGACTTCAGCGGAGGAACGGCATCCATGAGAACGCTGACGGAACAACTCGCACAATACGTGGCTTACCATCGCGACGCACTTCGTCGGCATTCCAATGATCATGCTCGCGTTTGCCGTGCTGTTGAGCCGCCCTGCATTCACGCTCATCGCGTGCCCATTGCGATCTCGCCCGCGTGGGCTTTATTCGCTGCGTCGACGCTTTATTACCTCGTGCCCGACGTGTCGCTCGGCCTGATGATGGTCGTCGTCTCGGTGCTCTGCGTTGCGTGCGGCCAGTGGCTCGCGGCGCAATCCATGCTGACGTGGCTCGTCAGCGGCATCGGTCTGTTCGTCGTGGGTTGGGCGTTCCAGTTCGTGGGACACGTGGCGTACGAACATCGCAAGCCTACTTTCGTCGATGACGTGATCGGCCTGCTGATCGGCCCGCTATCCGTATCCGCCGAGATGCTGTTCGGTCTCGGCTGGCGCCCCGCGTTACGCGAGGCGATCGAAGCGCGGGTCGGTCCGACGCGCATCAATGCGGATCGTGCGGCGACCCATCACTGATCATCCGATCGCCGCACGCCGAACATCAAACGCCACGGCCAAGCGCGAACCGTACGAGGCGCACACCGTGCAACGCGGTGAGCGCCACCGCGATCCAGATCGGCACATAGGCGCCCAGTTGCACCGGTGAAACGTTTCGCCGAGCAACGTGACCGACACGAGCACGAGCAACACGGGCTCGACATAGCCAAGAATTCCGAACAACGCGACCGGCAGCAGGCGGCTCGCCTTCAAATACGAAGCAAGCGCGGGCGTGCTGAGCGCACCGAGACCCGGCAGCAGAATGCACCACATATCAAGGCTGTGGCGAATCAACGTCAGCGAATCGCCTTCGAACAGGAAGAAGAAAGCCGCCGGCACGAGCAATGCCATTTCGAGCGTGAACATCGCGAGCGAATCCTGATTGATTTTGCGACGCAGCACGAGAAATACGGCGGATAGCCGAGTGACACCAGCAACGTTGGCCATGAGAACGCGCCCGTCACCCACAATTCGTGGCCGACACCCACGGCTGCGCATGCGACGGCGAGCCACTGCAAATTGTCCAGACGCTCGTGTTAGTACAAGTGCCCCACCAGCACCATCGAAAGCGGCAGCAGAAAATAGCCGAGCTATACTTCGAGCATGCGTCCATGAAGCAGCACCCACAGAAACACCCACAACTGGATGCCGAGCAACGCGGCGCTCGCGAGCATCGCAAGGCCAAGCTTCGGCTCGGTCACCATCCGGTAAAGAAGCTGCCGGAGAATAGGCAGACGCCGACGCATGAGGACGAGCACGAATGCGCACGGCACTGTAGAAATGACACGCCACGCGAAGATGTCGAGACCACTGAGCGGTTTGAGCAAGGTGGCGTAAGCGAACAAACGCGAACAACGTGCAAGCGCATACCGAGAGCGCGATACCACGCTTGGGGTCATAGTGCATCACGGCGTGCGCGTCCACGTGAGTCTGGCCATCAGGTTGCCGACGTCGTTATAGGTAAGCGCTCCATAAGCTGAAGCAGGAAATATTGGCGTGAAATTGAACTGCATGGTGTTGCGGGTGTTATCTGATTAGAGTCTTGGTCGGGCGGTGCGTTGTCCGCCCGTTTTATGTGTGGTCGCCAGAATGCCTTGCAAAAATGAGCAACCGGCGCTGCAAACAGCATTCTAGACGGGTTGCGTGACGCTCGCGATGCACGGCTTCAGCGCGTATTGTTCCCGTCTTCCCTTGCGTGTTTCCTCGTGTCCTTGCAGGAGACCCGCAAGGTGCAAATTTTTCCGTGCGCATTTTGCATGCATGCACTAGAACTAACCTCACACGTCCGGCATAGCCACGGCGTTCCGATCGAAAGCAACGCGATACCAACAAGCGCGCCCAAGCCCAAGCGCGAATCTTGCTACGAACCATGGGCAACTGAAGGCGACCCCGTGTGCACTTGCGCTAGCAACCATTGATTCGCGAGCGGCATCCGCAACGTCAATGCAGCACTCATGAGCCGGGCCAGCAATTCCCGTTTGTGCACGGCCTTTAGGCCATCGGCGCGAACCGGGCCCGTCTTTCCTCTCACGGCATGCATCAACATGCGTCATCACGCATGCCGCCCGGCCAGCAATCCCGCTCATCCAATGTGACTACTGGAGACAGCATGACCCAGCCAGCCCTTTCGCATGACGCCGCTCCCAACTTTCACTCCGCCTTCGCCGCCGACGTCCGCGCCGGCCTGACGCACACGCCGCAAAAGGAACTGCCGTCGAAGTATCTGTATGACGAAGTCGGCTCCGCGCTCTTCGAGGTGATCACCGTTCTGCCCGAATACGGCGTGACGCGTGCCGAAGAACATCTGCTCGCGAAGCACGCCACGGATATCGTCGAACATTTTCCGCACGACTTGACCGTTGCCGAGCTCGGTAGTGGCAGCGGCCGCAAGACGCGGCGCATTCTCGAGGCGCTTTGTAAAAAGCGCCCCACTTCTTACTGCCCGATTGAAATTTCGCGCAGCGCATTGCAGTTGTGCCGCCGCGAACTCGGCGACATCGAACGCATTTCGATTGTCGGTTATGGACGCGACTATCTCGCGGGCCTCGCCGAAGTCAGCAAGAAACGCGAGGCGAACGACCGCTTACTCGTGCTCTTTCTCGGCAGCACGATCGGTAATTTCTGCAGACTCGCGGCCACGCGTTTTCTGCGCGACATCCGCAACATGCTCAAACCCGGCGATGCGTTGTTGCTCGGCACGGACCTCATCAAGCCCACGCCGACGCTGATCGCTGCGTACGACGATTCGGTCGGCGTGACCGCGTCGTTCAACCTGAATCTGCTGGCACGCATCAATCGCGAGCTGGACGGCGATTTTCCGCTCGATGCATTCGAACACGTGGCGCGCTTCAATCCGGACGCGCACAGCGTGGAGATGCATCTGCGTGCGAAGCGTGACGTCATGGCGCACGTCGGTGCGGCGAAACTCACGGTCATGATGAAGGCGGGCGAAACGATCTGGACCGAGAGCAGCCACAAATATCGCGCCGAGGAAATGGCCGCGATCGCGCACGATGCCAGCTTCGAATGCAGTCATCAATGGATCGAGGACAAGTGGGGCTTTGCCGAAAGCCTGTTGGTCGCGCGCTAGCCGCAAGGCAAACACACGCGCCGCATCGGGCACGCGTAGTGTTCGCCCGCTGAGCCACTCAGTGCTAACCCGTGCCGCTCAATGCTGCTCGAAACGTTCATAACGCTTTTCGGTGGCACGCTCTTCGCCGGTCACATCGGTTACGCGCGCGGCGGGCGGCCCGTGACGCAGCCACGACAGCATCCGGTCGACCTGATTGGCCGCGCCTTGCAGCACGGCTTCGACGGAACCGTCGTCGAGATTCGCCACCCAACCTCTGATACCGAGCGCATGCGCCTGCCGCACAGTGGCGTGCCGGAAGCCGACACCTTGCACGGTACCGCGCACACGCACGTAATACGTTTCGATCCGCTCATCCAGATCCGGGGACATGCTCTTGCCTCCTACATCGTCAAATCAATGCCTTCAAAGGGGGCATTCTAGACGCCTCGCGCCGAGCCTGCTGGCTCGCGCTTGAGTTCGTGCACGTGCCACGTACAATCCGTCGACTGTCACGCAGGAATTGGAAACAGAATGACCAAACAGAATCGCGATCTCGTGCTCGTCACCGGCGCCTCCGGTTTCGTGGGCTCGTCTGTCGCGCGCATCGCGCAGCAGAAGAGCTTCAAGGTGCGTGTGCTGGTGCGCGCCACCAGTCCGCGCAAGAACGTCGAGGCGCTCGATGCGGAGATCGTCGTGGGCGACATGCGCGACGAAACGTCGATGCGCAACGCGCTGCGCGGCGTGCGCTATCTGTTCCACGTCGCCGCCGACTATCGCCTGTGGGCGCCCGATCCGGGCGAAATCGAGCGCTCGAATCTGGAAGGCACCGAGGCCACCATGCGCGCGGCGCTCAAGGAAGGCGTGGAACGCATCGTCTACACGAGCAGCGCGGCAACGCTGAAGGTCACGCACACCGGCCAGTCCGCCGACGAAACGTCGTCGCTGAAGGCGGAGCAGGCTATCGGCGTGTACAAGCGCAGCAAGGTGCTGGCCGAGCGCGCCGTCGAGCGCATGATCGCCGCGGACGGTTTGCCCGCGGTGATCGTGAATCCGTCCACGCCGATCGGTCCGCGCGACGTCAAGCCGACACCGACCGGGCGCATCATCGTCGAGGCGGCGCTCAGCAAGATTCCGGCGTTCGTCGACACGGGCCTGAATCTCGTCCACGTCGACGACGTCGCGGCCGGTCACTTCCTCGCGCTCGAGCGCGGCAAGATCGGCGAGCGCTATATTCTCGGCGGCGAAAATCTGCCGCTTCAGCAGATGCTCGCCGACATCGCGGCACTCACGGGCCGCAAAGCGCCCACGTTGAGCCTGCCGCGCTGGCCGCTCTATCCGCTTGCGATGGGCGCAGAGGCCGTCGCGAGAATCACGAAACGCGAACCGTTCGTGACCATCGACGGTTTGAAGATGTCGAAGAACAAGATGTACTTCACGTCGGCGAAGGCGAAACGCGAACTCGGTTATCGCGCGCGGCCGTATCGCGAAGGCCTGAGCGATGCGCTCGACTGGTTCCTTCAGGCGGGCTATCTGAAGGCTTGAAGAAGACCCGAAGCAGGCCTGAAGAACCGCAGCCGCGCCGAAGCTTCAGCCCACGCTCGAAATCAACCGTCCCGTGCAGAACGAGATCACGATGACGATCGGTGGGCAGACCGTTGCGCTGCGCCCCGAACAGATCGGCAAGCTGATCGAGGAACTGTCGAACGCGCGCGCGTCTATGACGCCGGAACCGCCACCGGGCATTCCGCCGGGCTGGCGTTTCGTGTCGACGAAAAATCCCGTCATGGCCGTGCAGAAGCAGTCGAACGGCGACCATCTGCTGGTCATGCGGCACACGGGTCACGGCTGGGTGCCGTTCTCGTTATCGCCCGACATGGTAATCCAGCTCTACATGATGCTCACCAAGTAATGCATGAAAAAACGGCGCCCGCGGGCGCCGTTTCTCTTTACCACATCAGGAACCGGAGCTTCAACGCTCCTGCACCGGCGCCTGCACGCGTGACTTCCACTGGCCGCCCTTGCCGCGCCAGTAACGCACCGCCGACGCGAACGTCGCGCCCACATAGAACAGCGCCACGAGCGGCAGGAACGGCACCCACAACGGCGAGCGACGGTAGTAGCTCAGCATTGGCGCATACGCGAGCCATGCGGGCCAGCCTTGCGGACCGAGCACGAGCGCAGCCACCGGCGGCATCAGATAGATGATCGTCATGCCGGCCAGCGTGCCCGCGAGCAGCAGCGGCGAGTAATGCAACTGCGTGAACGCCGTGCGCGCAATCATGTTCCAAATCTCGCGCCAGCTATCGTACGGACGCAGCGAGACGCTGCGCGCCGCCACGTCGAGCCGGATCGGGACGCCCCGTGCCGCGATGCTTGATGCGCGCGGCGAGACTGCAATCGTCGATCAATTCGGCGCGAATCGATTCGATACCGCCCGCCTCTTCCAGCGCGCTGCGCCGCACGAGCATGCAGCTGCCCACCGCCGCCGTGCGATTACGCGGATTGTTGACCCACGAGAACGGATACAGCTTCGCGAAGAAGAACACGAACGCCGGGATCAGCGCCTTCTCCCAGAAAGAATCGCAGCGCAGCCGCACCATCAGCGAGACGAGATCGCGCTTTTCCGCTTCGGCACGCGCGACGAGTTGCGCGACGGCGTCGGCGGGATGGCCGATGTCGGCGTCGGTGAACAGAAGAAAGTCCGCGGGCAAGCCGAGCGTGTGAACCGCCTCGATACCTTGCGACTGTGCCCACACCTTGCCCAACCAGCCGGGCGGCAGCGGCTTCGCGCTCAACACGGTGAGACGGTCGTCGGGACACTGGAGTTGTAGCGCAGCGGCGCGGGCGGCGTCGGCCGTACCGTCGGTGCTGTGGTCGTCCACGACGATCACGTGAAACTCGCCCGGATAGTCCTGCTGAAGCAGCGTAGTGACCGCCTGCGCGATCACGTCGACCTCGTTGCGGGCCGGCACGACAGCCGCCACCGCAGGCCATGCGCCACGCGGCGCGAGCGGCAGCCGGTATTGCGCCACCACGCCGGCCAGCTTGCCGAACAGCAGCGCGGATGCACGGGCGCGGCGCGCGGCCACGGCGTCGAGCCCCGCGCGAAAATCGGCGGAACGCGCGTGCCGTTCGGCCGCGCTCCAGTCGCCTTCGTCAGCAATGTCTCCAGCAGTGCGGACAACCTGATAGATAATGCCGATAGGCGCGCGCAGCGCCTTTGGCAGCAACACGCTCGCGACCGGAAAATTTTCGTGTTGATCGACGTCCATCCAGCGAGCCTCGAAACCAGTCTGTAATGCGGCGCCCCGTGCCGCAGGACCACGTAGTTTAAGGGTTCCGTTAAAGCGCTGCAGCCTGTAATCATTGCCGCATGCGCCATCTGCACGGTACGGGCAGAATTACCACCGCCGCGCCGTCCATCCAGCCCCGGCGGGCGCGCCCAAAACAAAGCCGGGCTGATAGCGTTAGAATGCGCGTTTGGTTTTGCTGTACCGGCGAATTGCCGGGCTCAAGACGTCAGCTAATAATTAGATGGTCGCGGCGATAAGGTCATATTTACTGATTTACTGATCTTCTTCGAAGCCCGCGTCAGTCGGAGTTCGCCAACTTATGCGAGTCATCCTTGCTCAATCCCGCGGCCTTTGTGCGGGTGTTGTTCGTGCAATCGAGATTGTCGATCGCGCGTTACAGCAACACGGGGTGCCCGTCCGTGTATGTACGCCATGAGATCGTTCACAATCGTCATGTGGTCGACAACCTGCGCCAGAAAGGCACGCGTTTCGTCGAAGAGCTCGACGAAGTGCCGCAAGGCGCCGTGGCGATTTTCAGCGCGCATGACTTCGCTCAAACCGTCGAGCGCGACGCTGAAGCGCGCGGTCTCGACGTACTCGATGCAACCTGCCCGCTCGTCACGAAAGCGCATGTGCAAGGGCGTCAATATGTTGGCGCGGGCCGCACGCTGATCCTGATCGGCCACGTCGGCCACCCGGAAGTGGAAGGCACGATCGGGCAGATCCCGGGCAAGGTTTTGCTCGTGCAAAGCGAAGCCGAAGTTGCGCATCTCGATCTGCCGGTCGACACGCCGCTCGCGTATGTTACGCAAACCACGTTGTCGGTAGATGACACGCACGGCATTATCGACGCGCTGCTGCGCCGCTCCACCGACATCGTCGGTCCGGATACGCGCAACATCTGTTATGCCACGCATAACCGCTAGGCCACCGTGCGCGAATTGAGCAGGGACGTCGACGTGCTGCTGGTGGTGGGCGCAACCAACAGCTCGAACTCGAACCGGCTGCGCGAGATCGGCAGCGAGAGCGGCGTGGCGAGCTATCTCGTCGCCGACGGTTCGTAAGTGAAACCGGAGTGGTTTGCGAATGTGCAAACCGTCGGCATCACGGCCAGTGCATCCGCGCTGGAAGAAATGGTGAAGAACGTAATCGACGCGCTGAGCGCATTGGGGCCTGTCGAGGTCACGACGATGGCGGGCCGTGAAGAAAAGGTCGAATTCAAGTTGCCGTCGAAACTGATGCAACCACTTGCTGCACGCGAAGTTTAAGGAGGACGTCTTGTCTATTCCGCTGCTACAGAAAGTCCGGGTCGGCGCATACATCATGCGTCAGCACCTCTCCGGTAACAAACGCTACCCGCTCGCACTGATGCTGGAGCCGCTGTTCCGCTGCAATCTCGCATGCAATGGCTGTGGCAAGATCGACTATCCGGGCCCTATCCTGAATCAGCGTCTGTCGCTGGAAGAATGTCTCGGCGCCGTCGACGAATGCAACGCACCGGTGGTGTCGATTGCAGGCGGCGAGCCGCTGCTGCACAAGGAAATGCCGCAGATCGTGAAGGGCATCATCACGCGCAAGAAGTTCGTGTACCTGTGCACGAACGCGCTGCTGATGGAAAAGAAGATGGACGATTACGAGCCGAATCCGTACTTCGTCTGGTCGGTTCACCTCGACGGCGATCAGGAAGCGCACGATCACTCGGTCTCACAGGAAGGCGTGTACGTGAAGGCCATCGCCGCGATCAAGGAAGCGAAGTGCCGAGGTTTCCACGTGAACATCAACTGCACGCTGTTCAACGACGCCGTGCCGGAACGCGTCGCGAAGTTCTTCGACTCAGTTCGCGAAATGGGCGTGGGCGGCATCACCGTTTCGCCGGGCTACGCTTACGAGCGCGCGCCGGATCAGCAGCACTTCCTGAACCGCGACAAGACCAGGCATCTGTTCCGCGAAATCTTCAAGCGCGGCAACGGCGGCAAGAATTGGTCGTTCAGCCAGTCGGCGATGTTCCTCGACTTCCTGGCCGGCAATCAGACGTACGAATGCACGCCGTGGGGCAATCCGGCGCGCACGGTGTTCGGCTGGCAGAAGCCGTGCTATCTGGTCGGCGAAGGTTATGTGAAGACCTTCAAGGAACTGATGGAAACCACCGACTGGGACAAGTACGGCACCGGCAACTACGAGAAGTGTGCGGACTGCATGGTCCATTGCGGCTTCGAAGCCACGGCTGTGATGGACACGGTTTCGCATCCGCTGAAGGCGCTGAAGGTCAGCCTGCGTGGCCCGAAAACGGAAGGCGCGTTCACGAAGGACATTCCTTTGGACAAGCAGCGTCCGGCCGAATACGTGTTCTCGCGTCACGTCGAGATCAAGCTCGAAGAGATCAAGGTGAGCGGCAAGGGCAAGAAGGTGCAAACCGCTTCGGCTTGAGCTCGATCGCCGACTTATCGCTGATTCATCGGCGATAGGAAAAGCGGCAATAAAAAAGCGCGGCCCGTCAGAGCCGCGCTTTTTTTCGCCTGCACGGAATGAATGTGCAGGCTCGTTTCGTGAAACGCTACGCCGTCATCAGCCCGCGCTGCGCGCGTTGTACGCCGTCAGGAACTTGATGAGTCCATCCACGCCGCCCTTCGAAAGCTGGTCGGCGAACTGCGTCTGATACACCTGAATCAGCCACGCGCCCATCATGTGGATGTCGTACACCTTCCAGCCCGACGGACCTTTCGTGAGACGGTAGTCGATCGCGTTGTCGCCGCCCTTGCTGAGCACATGCGACTGCATGACAATGTTTTTCGCGTCCGCCGGCACGCTGACCGGTGCGAACTTGAAGTTGACGTCCTGATCGCGCAACTGCGAGAGCGACGCAGCGTAGGTACGCGCGAGCAGCAGCGTGAACTGCTCGTAGAGTTGTTTCTGCTGCTCGGGGGTTGCGGTGCTCCACGCTTTACCCACGACGGCAATGCGCGTGGTGCGCTGGAAATCCTTGGCCGGCAGGAAACGCGTTTCCACCAGTTGCGTGATCTTCGCCATGTCGCCGCCGCGCGCCTGCGGGTCGGCCTTCATTGCGGACACAGTGCCTTCCACGGCACTTTTGACGACAGCGTCGGGCGCGGTTTGCGCATAAGCCGCCGTGGACACCACGGCCGCAGCCAGAAAAGCCGACAGATAACTACTTGCCCAGAACCTAAAAAAGTAAGCGCCAGCGGATGTGCAAGAGCGCGGCGGGAACAGGGGAGATCCAATAACCGAGATTGCGTTCCTGCAAGCCGCCGTCTACGCGCTGGTGTCGATCGCGATTCTGCTGTGGATTGCGTTGCGACGTCCCGGCGACGAGCGCGCCTGCTGCGGACGACGCGGCGGAAGCGCCGAACACGGCTTCGGGAAGCGGCAGTGCGGTGCCTGCCGGCGGAAATGCCGCTCCGGCGGGAGCGCCGGCCGGTGCGCCTAGGGCGTTGTCGAATTATTCGGATCCGGGAGATGCGCCGGCGAGTGGGGCGACGGGAACTGCGCCCGTCAGACAGTAACAGTAGCAGTCACAAAAAAGGCCGGACGCATAATGCGCCCAGCCTTTTTACTACCTGTGCGAAGTTTCCTTGTCCGATATCAACAAAGAGCAATCCGCTTTCTGATTTCTCACATTAATCGATTACGCGACACAGCTCATAATGCTTGCGCATTAAAAAAAATGCGCACCGCCTCAAGTTTTCAATGAGGCGTGCCGATAACAAGCGAGAAAACGACGCGGGGTTCGTCTTGATCAAAAATAAAATCGTTCTGGCATCGACACTTATTGCGTTGATGTTATCCGCCTGTGCGCCAGCAATTAAAGTTCAAAGTGCACAACTGTCGCCGATCAACGCGACGCAGCAACGCGCTCGCGTCGTCAAAGCCTTGTCCGTGCGGCTTTCGATGGATTACTCCCGTGAAATCAAGGACGGCTCGGTCTGGCGCGCTGTTGTCAAGTACACGAGGCCTATCTCGTTGTTAAAGAAAGCACATTGGTCGGATTCTTCCTGCCCGGCGAGTCCAATTTCTCCCCTTTAGACCCCGCTCAATCTATAACAATCGAGAAAATAAATGGCTAATCCATTCAAGGCTTTGCTTGTGGGCGAGTTCGTCGCGCTGGTTGCATCCGGTTGCGCAAGCTAAGGAAGTTGCTTCGTCCATTTCGACGCTGAAAGAAGCGCAAGGCCGAATCTATTTCTACCGTTCTAAATCGATGTTCGGCGCAGCGCTTCAACCCTGCGTGAATCTGAACGGGACGGCGGTCGGGAAATCGCAGCCGGGCGGCTTTTTCTATGTTGACGAACCCGCAGGCCAGTACGTCGTGTCCACCGCGACCGAGACCGAGAAAACGGTGTCGTTCAAGCTGGATGCTGGCGAGACCAAATACATGATAACCAGCGTGGGTTTTGGGCTGCTGGTCGACCGCGTGATTCCGACGCTGGAATCGCCGGATGAGGCAGCGAAAAGCCTCGAAGATCTGCACTACACCGGCGCGCCGGCCGTGGCTGCCGCGAATTAAGCGTGCCATAAGGCTTCGACGCGCACAGCGCCGAAGCCTCTCCTCAATGCAGGCTATCCGCTTCCACGCGCGCCGCGCCTCGCTCTTCATCCGCAACCGGGGCAACCGTTGCCGGAACCTGCGGCACCGGCCGTGAATTCTCGCGATACCGTGCGAACGCTTCGTCTGCGTAACGGAGGCGCGTGCGGCCGTGCGGCACCGGCTCGCCCTTCTCGTCCAGATTGACGAATACCATCTTGTCGACCGTCAGAATGCTTTTGCACGTGATCTTGTTGCGCACTTCGCAGCGCAGCGTGATCGACGTGCGGCCGAAATGCGTAGCGGTCATACCGAGTTCGATAATGTCGCCCTGCCGCGCCGAACTGACAAAGTTGATCTCCGACATGAACTTGGTCACCACACGCTGATTGTCCAACTGACAGATCGCGTAAATGGCCGCTTCCTCGTCGATCCAGCGCAGCAGGCTGCCGCCGAACAGCGTGTTATTCGGGTTGAGGTCTTCGGGTTTGACCCACTTTCTCGTATGAAAATTCATCTGGTACTCCGTGTCTGAACGCGCCGGCGAGGCCGTGGCGACCCAACCTAGGGTTAACACCTAGAATTGCACCAAAGATAAGGGTTTTCCCTGATTTTTCAATAGTCGATGAATTGAATGAAAAAAGCCCGCCAGCATCGAGCTGGCGGGCGTTTCATAAATCTCGGCGTGTCGGAAAGGCGTATCTGTCAGGCCGCCATATCCAGTGCGCCGGCCGTGCGCATCAGATGTCGCGCCTGAACGAGCGACGTTTTGGCCGCGTGGGCGTCGGCGGCAACCTGCAGAAGCGCGCCGATCTGCGACGGCTGCCGCAGCAGTTCGCGCAGAATCGGCACGATGGCCGTGCTGCCGTCGTCGCGCAAACCAGCGGTTGCAGCCGAGGGCAACGTGCGCCAAGCCGGGTCAACGATCGTGCGGCACACGGCGAACGGCACGCCGTGCGCTTCGGCGGCGGCACCAGCGATGTGCGATTCCATGTCCACGGCCAGCGCACCCGTGGAGCGATGCAGAAGCTGTTTGTCTTTGGCGCTGACGAGCGGCGCCGCCACCGCCGCCATTAGGCCGCGCCGCAAACGCGCTTGGAACGGTTCGGCAGAGAATGCAACCGCGAGCCGGCTCGTCCATTCGCGATCGGTCTCGAGGCGGCCGAACGGTCCCTCGATGGCATCCGCGACGATCAGCGAGCCTGGCTCCAGGTCCGGCGAAAGACCGCCCGCCTTCCCAAAGCTGACGATGCCCGAACAGCCGCGCACGAGCACCGCGCTCAGCGCACGTTGCAAAAGATCGGCGCGCGCCGCATAGATCACCTCCACGCCCTCACCGCGCGCGATGCGCGCCTCGAACGCCATGCCCGTCACCACGATGACGGGCGGCGCGCTGCGGCCAATTGCGGGCGACGGCGGAATGGCGAGCGACATCCCGTTACATCCCGACGGGCACGCGCGTCAGCCCATTGCTCTTCAGATGACGGAAGCGCGCCAGCGCCCACAGCGGGAAAAACTTGCGATAGCCGTGGTAGCGCAGATAGAACACGCGCGGAAAGCCGATTGCCGTGAAGCGCGTTTCGTCCCACAAGCCATGTTTGCGCTGCTCGCGCTGCAGATAATCGACACCGCGCGCCACCGCCTCGTGATTGACCTCGCCCGCCGCCATCAGGCCCATCAGCGCCCATGCGGTTTGCGACGCCGTGCTCGGCGCGCGTTCGTAGCCGTGATAGTCGAGCTTGTAGCTCTCGCCGCCCTCGCCCCAGCCGCCGTTGTCATTCTGGATCGACAGCAGCCATTGCGCCGCGCGCTTCATGCGCGGGTCGTCGTGCGGCATGCCCGCGGCGTTCAGCGAACAAAGCGCCGTCCACGTGCCGTAGATATAGTTCAGGCCCCAGCGACCGTACCAGCTGCCGTCCGATTCCTGTTCCTTCAGCATGTAGTCGAACGCGCGGCGCGACGGCTTGCTGCCATGCGGCAGTTCGCCGAGTTGCGCGAGCATCGAAAGACAACGGCCCGACACGTCCGCCGTGGGCGGATCGAGCAGCGCGCCGTGATCGGAGAACGGAATGTTGTTCAGGTAGTACTGCGTGTTTTCCGGTTCGAACGCGCCCCAGCCGCCATCGCTGCTTTGCATGCCGACCACCCACTCGCGAGCGCGCGAAATGGCTTCGCGGTCCACGTCCGACTTCGTGATCTCCGCCGAACGCTGCATCGCCATCACGACCACAGCCGTATCGTCGACGTCGGGATAATGCGCGTTGTTGTACTGGAACGCCCAGCCGCCCGGCCGCACGTTCGGACGGCGCGAAATCCAGTCGCCGCGCACGTCGAGAATCTGCAGCGGACGCAGCCACGCGATGCCGCGCTCGGCGGCCTCTTCGGCGCGCGGCTCGCGCGTTTCCAGCAGCGCATGCGTGGCGAGCGACGTGTCCCACACGGGCGACAGACACGGCTGGCAATACGCTTCGTCGTCCTTGATGACAAGCAGCTTCTCGATCGATTGACGCGCGATCGCACGATTCGGATGATCGGCCGGATAGCCGAGCACGTCGTACATCATCACCGAGTTGGCCATCGCCGGGAAAATCGCGCCGAGGCCGTCTTCGCCGTTCAGGCGTTCGTCGACGAAAGAGACCGCCGCGCGCACCGCACGCTCGCGCGTCGCTTTCGGGAACAGGCCATCCACTGTGCGCAGGAACACGTCGACGCCGCTGAAGAAGCGGAACCAGCCCTCGTGCTGATGCGGCGCCCGGTCGCGCGCACCGACGTTCACCGTTGCGCCGTGGAAGATTTCGTCGATGCACACCTTGCGCGAATTGCGCGCGAGCGGCTGCTTCGCATTCAGGACGAGCAGCGGCACGATCACGGTACGCGCCCAGTACGACACCTTCGACAGGTGGAACGGGAACCACTCGGGCAACAGCATGATTCCGACCGGCATCATCGGCACCGCGCGCCACGACACCACGCCGAACAGCGCGAGCAGAATGCGCGTGAACACGTTCACCTGTTCCACGCCGCCGTGCCCGAGGATCGCCTCGCGCGCGCGGACCATGTGCTCGGCGTCGGGCGAATCGCCGATCATCTTCAGCGCAAAATACGCCTTCACACTTGCGCTGATGTCGAGCGCGCCGTCGGTGAAAAGCGGCCAGCCGCCGTTGGGCAGCTGGATGCGGCGCAGGTAGCGCGCGATTTTCTGTTCGAGCTCCACGTTCGGCGTTTCACAGAGATAGTGGACGAGCAGCACATACTCGGCGGGAATGGTGGCGTCGGCTTCGAGTTCGTAGACCCAATGGCCATCCACGTTCTGCGCGGCGAGAATCGCGTCGGTCGCACGTGTGATGGCGGCGTCGAGCGGCGCATTGCGCGGCGTTTCATTCGATGCGCTCGGCACATTCGAGACGTCCGACGCGTCCAGCGTCGCGGCTTCGACGTCGGTGTCGGCGAATTCGGGCAGGACGGCGTTCAGCCGTTGGGCTTGAGATAAATCGTTCATCGGCGTTCCATCGGTTCATTCAGCATCGTATCCGTGGCCTTCTGGTCAGCACGGATCGCACCTTCTATGGTTGCGGGCAGGCCGGTGGCCGTCCAGTCTCCCGCGAGCATCAGATTTTTCCAGCGAGTGCGCGTGCCGGGTCGCAGTGTTTCCTGATCCGGCAACGCGGCGAACGTCGCGCGTTTTTCCATCACGACCTGCCAGGTCGGTACCGGCAGAAGCGGCAGGTTCACGGCCTGCGCAATCTCCGTCCAGACCGTCGTGGCGATCGCTTCGTGCGGCATGTCGAGCAGACGCTCCGCCGCACTGACCGCGACCGACAGCCAGCCGTCGAACGCGAAGAGCCACTCCGCCGTGCCGTTGACGAGGCCCGTCAACGCGGACAAGCCAAACGGCGGCTCGATCGCGAAGTGGAAGTGGACGTTGGCCGTCGACGCAAGGTGGTTCGGCGCGCGCAGTCCGGGCACGAGCGTTTGCGCGGTTTCCGGCGGCACGGCGAGGATCACTGCGTGATTCGCTTCGAGCTCCACGCGCTCGTCGGCGAATTGCAGTGCCTGCACACGCGTGGATCCGGGCGCGAAGACCGCCTCGTTAAGCCGCATGCCCAGCCGGATCACCGCGCCGCCATGTTGCAGCAGACGCAGCGCCGGTTCGACGAACGCGCTGCCGAGTCCGTTGCACGCCACCAGTGGCCGGCATGCGAGGCCGCCCGCCAGCAAGGTCTCGCGCACCATTGCACCGGTGAGTTCCGCCGACGCCTCACGCGGCTCGATATTGAGCAGCGCATGAAACAGCGGGCGCAGCAGGCGATCCCACAACAGCCCGTCGCAACGCACGGTCTGCGCGACGCTGCGACCGGGTCACGCGAGCAGCAAAGGCATGAGCGCCAGATAGTCCAGCGGACTGGTGTTCGGCACGCGCGCATTCGTACCGAAGTCCACCACGGCAGTATTCCGGGTGACATGCGCACGGTCCAGCGTGCACGCGTGGCCAGATCCACGAACGGATATTCCGGCTGCGGCGGCCCGACCAGCTCGTCGGCCGCACGATCGCGCGCGCGTAGTTCAGCGTGGCCGCATTGCCCGACAGCACAATGTGATTGCCGCTGTCGATCGTCATGCCGAGCTTGTCGTCGTAATACGAGCGGCAGCGGCCGCCCGCATGACCGGCCGCGCCGTTGCAGCTGCACCGCGGCGGCTAGGCCGACCACATGTACGAGCTTTTGCATCAGCTCAGAAGAGCGCGTAGCGCGCGACGATCCACAGTAATCGCAGACGCGGCTTGCTGACCTTCGTGCGCGGAATGTCGAAGCCGCGTTCCAGCGTGCGCTCGAGCAGCACGCGATAGACGCCCGACATAATGCGCGGCGCCTTCACGTGGCTGCGCGGTTCGCGGTCCATGATCGCGTCCGACTTGGCGAAGTGCTGCTTCGCGCGCTCAGCGAGCGTGGCGCAGACGCGCGACAGCGACGGGTCGTCGGCGATCTGTTCGGGGCTGTCCGCCGCGATGCCCTCGCGCGCGAGCAGCTCGCGCGGCAGATAGCAGCGGTTGATGCCGGCATCTTCGTCGATGTCGCGCAGAATGTTGGTGAGCTGCAGCGCGCGGCCCAGATGGTGCGCGAGCAGCCGGCCGGGCTCTTCCTGCATCCCGAATATCCTCACCGATAGACGGCCCGCCGCGCTCGCGACGCGGTCGCAGTACAGGTCGAGCGTATCTTCGTCCGGCGCGCAGATGTCTTCGGCGGCGTCCATCGCCATGCCGTCGATCATTGCGTGGAAGTCTTCGCGTTGCAGGTGAAACGTATGGATGTGCCGCGTGAGCGCGCGCAGCGAGGCGCGCGGCGCACCGGCATAGCACGCGTCGATGTCGTCGCGCCAGCGCTCAAGCGCGGCGGCGCGGTCGGCGCGCGGCATGTCGCTGTCTGCGATGTCGTCGACGGCGTGGCAGAAAGCGTAGACCTGATACATGGCATCGCGCTGCGCAGCCGGCAGGATGCGCATTGCAAGATAGAACGAGCTGCCGGACGTAGCAGCAGCAGCGTCGATTTCAGTATCGTTCACGACGAGATTGAAAACAGCCAAGACGATCTCCGCAGGAGGCACCCGCTGAAAGGCGTTCAGGAATTTTTATGCCGGCCACGAAAAATCTGGCGGCAGGCGCGCGGGGGACTCGCGCGAAACATCCGGTAGGCAAGCCGGAAACAGCGAAAAGTATATCAACCTTTGTAAGACCCCGCAGTTTCGCGGGTCAAAAGGGGACGGAAGATAGAGGAAATCGTCAGTGGAAAGCGGTGCGTTGGCGCACCCGCAGGCCGTGCCGCGGGCCTTGTGGCGTGCTTACGCGAACGCGATCGAGTGGTTGCGGCCTTGCCGTTTGGCGCTGTAAAGCGCGGCGTCGGCTTCGTTGATGAGCACGTCGTAAGACGGCACGCCCGTGCGCGCCGCCGACGCTCGCCGTCACTGGAACGGCCGTGCCCTGCACTTCGATCAGTGTGTCGGCGATCGCGCAGCGGATTTTCTCGACGACGCGCAGCACCGTATCGCCGACGCCGTGGCCGAACTAGTCGTTGATTTTCTTGAAGTGATCGAGGTCGAACAGCAGCACCGAGAGGTCGCCACCGTAGCGAGTCCAGCGCGTGTATTCGTCACGCAGACGCGACTCGAAGTAGCGCCGGTTCGCGATGCCGGTCAGACCGTCGCGGTCGGCGTATTCCTGCAGCTTGGCAACGGCTTCTTCACGCTCGCGCTGCACGATGCTCACGTGCGTGACGTCGGAAATCGTCACGCACACGGCCACCACTTCGCGGTTGCGCGTGAGCGGCATGAACGTGCAGTCCTGCTGCATGAAATCCACGCCGCCGGTGATCGGCCGATCATGGTCGAAGCGAAACAGATACGGGCGCTGCTCCCACGAGCTGAATGCGAAGCTGACGAGCTGGAACACGCTCTCGATCTTGCGCGAGAGCCACACGCGAGGCAGTTCGGGGAAATGGGTGAAGAGCGATTTGCCGACTACCTGTTCCGCCGGCAAGCCGCTGTGATCCTGCATGAAGCGATTCCACATGAGCACGTTCATATCGCGATCGAGCACGAAGATGCCGAAACCGACACGTTCGACGACCAGATCGCTCAACGACTCGGTGGACATGTTCATAGGCTCGATAACAACGCGTCGAGCGCTCCGCTCATGTGCCGGATCGAATCCTCGGCCATCAGCATGACGAGATGTGCGCGGAAGCTCTGGTCCTCGAGCGCGAAATTAACTTCGACGAGGAGCGCCACTTCCCATTGCAACATGCTGGGCTCGAACACTTCGTCGAGCGTCATGGCCGCGCCGATCATGCCGGGCGCGGAGAAGATCGGCGTGCGGCCGAGCTGGTCGAGAATGCACGACACGCATGCGCCCGTCAGCACGTTGGCCACGTCGAACACGAGTTCCTGCTGGCTCACCGCTTCGTAGGCAGAGCGCGAGTACGGATCGCTCACCAGCGCGCACAGTTGCTCGATGCTGTCGCTGCGGCAGATCACGAGCGCCTCGCCCTTGATGTCGGAGCGGAAGCCTTGGCGCACGGCGCTCACCGCGTCTTCGATGCCGGTCATGTCACGCAGCGCCTGCGCCGCTTCGCTAACCGCCACCACGCGCACGCGCGGCACCGACAACTCGATGAACGCATCGAGCAGCCGCGCGAGACGCGTGGCGGCCTGGCCCATCGCCAGATTGGCGACCTCTTGCAGCGCGTCGCGCTGATCTTCGTTGAGGACTGCTCAGACATACAACCCGTAATCCTTGAGGATGGGTAGTAGCGCCTCGGGCGTGACCGGTTTCGCGACGAACGCCATCGCCCAGGAGCGCGCGCACACGCTCCTGGGCGACCGGCCGGATGTCAGCAGAAACGACGATCACAAAGGTGTTCAGATCCTCGTGCTGTAGCGCTTCCAGCACCTGATAGCCGGTCATGTCCGGCATGGTCAGGTCGAGGAACATGACCGACGCCTTACCTTCGCGGTAAAGCGCGAGTGCTTTGCGTCCGTTGGCGGCATAGGAGGCGTCGACTTGCCAGTCCAGCGGCAGTGCCTTCGTGAACACCTTGCGGGCTAGCAGCGAATCGTCAGCGATCACCACAATAGGCAAAGACATGGGCGGGTCGGAAAGCGGAATGGGCTCAAACGCGTTTACGGCGAATCGAGACGATTTCTTTAGCGCGGAGTCTGTCGATCAGCGAAAACGTGTGCTGAATTCGAAGCGGCAAGGTGCGGGCGGGTGGAGAGGAGGCGCGATGAAGCGCGCCGGGCTGAACCCGTGGATGCGCAGAGCTGCGCGTATTGGACGACGACGATGACCGGCATGTTCGAATGCCTACCCCGCAGATGAGTCGGACTGGCCTCTCTCGCCGCGCGCGATTCCGCAAGCGCCTGCGCATGCGTGGTACGCATGTCGTGGCTCCCTCGCGGCAGATCCCTCCGAACGTGGCGGAAGCATTTTTGTGATGGAGTGAATTCTCAAAGCAAATCCGCGGAAAGGCAATACGCCAAAATCGTCATCATTAAAGAGATTTTCTTTCTGGAGTCGATTTCATGAACAGAATTAACTCAACAAAAAATCCTTAGCTTCAAATCATGCCTTTGTGTACGTTTGCGCTTCGCAATTCGTCGCTGTTTAAAGAACAGATGAATAGAACGCGACTCAATGGTTTTCCCGCAGCGGCAGTAGTTTCTACCTCACTGCGTGCGAATCCATCTCGTATGATTCATGTAAAAGCTCCTCTCCCGAACCGTTCCGACGCCACACGTACAGCAAGCCATGACACCCGACCGGTTCGACCCATTAGAAAGCCCTGAGCCATACGACGCCGGGTGCCTCGCCGTCGATCCACAGGACGGCACGCCGTTTCCCGCCTTACCTGAGCACAACTTCCACGTCCGGCGCATGACACTGATCGCGCTGCTCGTCGCCGCGCTCGTGCTGCCGTTCCTGTATGTCGGGATCATGGCGTACAGCGATCTGCGCGCATGCATCGCCGACGCCACTGACGTCACGTTGCGCACAGTGCGCGTCACCGAGGAACACGCTCTGAAAGTGTTCGACATGAACGAAACGCTCGACGCGCGCGTCGTCGAACTCACCGACGATCTGGACGACAACGACATCCGCGCGCACGAGGCCGAGATTCACGAGAAGCTGCGCAGCATTGGCGGCGGTTATCCGCAGGTCGCGGCGGTGTCGATCTTCGGTCACGACGGGTCGCTGTTCGCGAGCAGCTGTTTCTATCCGGTGCCTGCCGTTTCGATCGCGACGCGCGACGACTTCACCGGCATTCGCAGCGGACAGAGCCTCGAGAACGTTTCGAAAGTGATGACCGGGCACGTGGCCGGCGAACAGTTATTCAACATGGGACTCAGGCGTCCCGCGCCGGACGGGTCGTTCGGCGGCATGGTGTCGGTCGCGCTGAGGCCGAGCTATTTCGAAGCGTTCTATCGCGAGTTACTCGGCGGAAACGATCTCACGCCGATGCGCATGAACATCGTGCGTACCAACGGTCCGATACTCGCGCATTTCCCGCGCAGCCCGCACGAGCCGGCCGCGATCTCGCCGCACTCGGCGGTGGCCGAAGCGCTCGGCGAAGGACGGCGTGCCGCGAGTTGTTGCGTGCGTCGCTGAGCGCGAAAGTGTCCCTCGCCATCAACGCGCGCGATGCGATGCCGAAAGGCGGCCGCTTCACGGTGCGCGCGAGCAATATCGTTTTCCGTCATGAAGATGGCTTTCCGCTCACGGGCGAGTTCGTGCAACTCTCGCTCGAAGATACCGGCGTGGGCATGGCGCCCGACGTACTCGCGCGCGCCTTCGAACCGCTTTTCACGACGAAACCGAAGTCGGTGTCGTCGAAGTCGGCCTAGGCGGCGTCACGCGCTGGAGCAGTCTCGTCGATTCGCAACAGCCGATTCCGTCGTTAATTCAGCAACTCATCGACATCACGAACGCGACGGTGCGCGGCGCGCCCACATTCGACGAAATCGGACCGGCATTTTTCGAGCGTCTGAAGGGCAAACTGTTCGTCGCGCACAACGCGAGTTTCGACCGAGGGTTTCTGCGCGGCGAGTTTCGCCGCGTCGGTCTTGCGTTCGATCCTGATGTGCTTTGCACAGTGCGTTTGTCGCGCGCGCTGTTTCCTGCAGAGAAGCGTCATGCGCTCGTGCCGTCCGACCGTCACCGCGCGCTCGCCGACGCTATCTGGGCCACGCGCCATCGCTTGCGGAAGCCGCCGAGCTATACACAGTGCAGGCGATACGTCGTTCGAGCTGTCGACGTATCGCATCCTGCAGAGTCATCTGGCGCGTGAATTGCGCGTGATGCCGCTGAGCGTGCCCGTCAATACTTCAACCGATACGCCCACGCCCTCGCTCGCGTAAGCATGGAAGAACCGCATAGCAATTCAACGCATGGCTCTTCATTCGCATCCCTCGGCGAATCAGCCGGTGCGCCGACGCTGCCCGTCGCGCACACGTGTCCCAACGCATGCGTCAACGCGCTCGAGCGTGCTGAGTCATAGCGCGTCAACGATTCCCAGTTAGCCAGTGCCTGCGCAACGCGCGACGGACAATCCGCCGCCTCGCGCAAAGGTTGTACGCGCGTGAGGCCGGCCACCATCAATTGCGTGAGCTTGTCGAGTTGCGGACGCGTGCTGCTGGCGAGGTCGGGCGCGGGACCGGACGGCGGTTGCGAATTGCGCCAACTCGCAAAGAGTGCGCTCTGTACTTCCTTGCTGGCGTCGATCTGATCTTGGAAGAAAGCGCGTGCGAAATCCGGGTCCACATTTGCCGCCGCCGCGCGTTGAGTGACATTGGCGAGAAGGGCGTTTTCGCGCGGCATGTCGGTGATCGCCTGATGGTTGGCCCATTTCCAGCGCGCTACGGGTTCGGCAAGCGCGAGCCGTTGCGATGCGAGCGCGATCAGATTCGTGAGCGCCGTGTCGTCACCGTTCGCGAAAGCCGGCGAAGGCGCAATGGCAAGCGTGGCGCATGAAATCAGCGAGGCAAGCGAGCATGACAAGGCGATGCGATGCAGTCGATTCATAGCAGTTAGCCGAACGGCCGGAGCAAAACCAGAAGAATAAACGAAGCGGCTTTGCAGGAGACTGCAAACGCACAGAAGGTGAGGGGAGATGAGATGAGGGAGAAGCTGAATGCTACACAGGCGAGCACAAACGAGCACAAGGCGCCGTGCCAGAGAGTCGCTTCAGGCGGTGATAATCTGCTTCACGTTCCGGGCGAATCGAAGTGGTAGAGGCAAGCGCTTACCGGCGCCGAGCGCGTTGCGCGCCTGACGTCGACACTGCATTGCGCCGCTGATAAATTACTTCGAGTCGCACGACTTGCGTTGTTCGTCGAAAAAGGCGCGAACATGCTCAGGCAGTTCTGCACCCAGGAATTCGACGCCAGCGGGTTCCGGATCCAGGCAAAAGACTTTATCCGGGGTCGGAATTTTCGTTGGTTTGGCATCCATGATCATTCTCCTTTATAAACCAATTATCTGCCGCCGCTGCTGTGTTGCACCAGCACCCGGTGTGCATCGCTTCTTCTCTGTTGCTTTAACGGCACATCGCAACATTTAAATAGATACTTTGAATAGAATTTATTGATTCGTTGCGGCCGGCGTCATTTTCTCCTGCCTGCGAAAACCGTGCAGAACGCCCGCCATTCTCCCTTCCGCCTTGGCTCTTGGCCACTTCGAGCCCGTTCACCACACAGTAGCGCAGATTATTTGCGTTTATCTGTTGGTCTGAACATATAACGAAGCATTTTGTGCGCTGCAGAATCGGCATGATTTTCTGCCAACCATGCGAACGTTCGTTTATTACCGGTCGATTTAACGCATCGGTATAACCCCTAATCTTTTGTAAACGAACGTAAACGAACGATTCGCGCGATTCGTTGACGGGTCAACGCACATTTCCAGATTTTTATCGCGCCGGAATTCATGCCTGCGTTTCTACACGGTGCATGACGCAAACGTGCTCCGATTTATGCCGTCGCCTAGTGCGTCACGGGCGCTACTTTTTCCCGTAGATAGCGCGCCGTGCGACTCGCTTCCACGTTGATCACCTGTGCCGGCGTCCCGCTTGCCACGATCGTGCCGCCCGCGTCGCCTGCGCCGGGACCGACGTTGATCACCCAGTCGCTCTGCGCGGCCACTCGCATGTCGTGTTCGAGAACGACTACCGTATGCCCTGCCCGCATCGACGAGACCCTGCAGCTGCACGAGCAGGCAGTCGACGTCGGCGGGATGCAGGCCGGTGGTCGGCTCGTCGAGGATGTACAGCGTGTCGCCGCGTTGCGCGCTGCAGTTCGGTTGCCAGCTTGATGCGCTGCGCCTCGCCGCCCGACAACTCGGTCGCCGGCTGTCCGAGCCGGAGATAGCCGAGGCCGATGTCGCGCAGCACCTTCAGCGCGCGCATCACCGTAGGTTCGTCGGCGAAGAATTCGCATGCGGTGTCCACGGTCAGATCGAGCACTTCGGCAACGGTTAAAATCGGAATATTCCTCAAGCCTTCCCGGAGTATAGCAATAACTTTGCAACGTCGTAACACTCTCACGAAGTACCTGATCGAGCAGCAGCGCGAGACCAACAATCTGCCGGCCGACCTACGCCTTTTGATCGAAGTCGTCGCGCGTGCGTGCAAGGCGATCAGCTACCACGTCAGCAAAGGCGCGCTCGGTGACGCGCTCGGCACGGCGGGCAGTGAGAACGTTCAGGGCGAAGTACAGAAGAAGCTCGACATCCTGTCGAACGAAATCCTGCTCGAAGCGAACGAATGGGGCGGCAACCTGGCCGGCATGGCTTCGGAGGAGATGGAACAGTTCTTCCCGATTCCGGCCAACTATCCGAAGGGCGAATACCTGCTGGTATTCGATCCGCTCGACGGTTCGTCGAACATCGACGTGAACGTGTCGATCGGCACGATCTTCTCGGTGCTGCGCTACCCGGACGGCCAGCAGCCCACCGAACAGTCGTTCCTGCAACCCGGCACGCAGTAGGTCGCGGCGGGTTACGCGGTGTATGGCCCGCAAACCGTGCTCGTGCTCACCACGGGCAACGGCGTGAACTGCTTCACACTCGACCGCGAACTTGGCTCGTGGGTGCTCACGCAAAGCGACATGCGCATTCCGGTCGAAACGCGCGAGTACGCGATCAACGCTTCGAACGAACGTCACTGGTATCCGCCGGTCGAGCAGTACATCGGAGAATTGAAAGCAGGCAAGGACGGCGCGCGCCAGAGCAACTTCAACATGCGCTGGATCGCGTCGATGGTGGCGGACGTGCACCGTATCCTGAACCGCGGCGGCATCTTCATGTATCCGGCCGACAAACGCACGCCGGACAAGCCGGGCAAGCTGCGTCTCATGTACGAAGCGAACCCGATGGCGTTCATCGTCGAGCAGGCGGGCGGCGCGGCTACCAACGGCGAAGCGCATTCTAGACATCCAGCCGAAGAGCCTGCACGAGTGCGTGGCGGTGTTCCTCGGTTCGAAGAACGAGGTCGATCGCGTGACCCGCTACCATCTCGAAACAAAAAATTGATTTAGAGGCTTGCCAAGCTCATAAAGAGGTCCCTACAATTTCGCTTATCCCGATGCCGGAATAGCTCAGACGGTAGAGCAGCGCATTCGTAATGCGAAGGTCGGGGGTTCGATTCCTCTTTCCGGCACCATCAAGTTTCAAACAAAAAGCCCAGTCGTGAGAACTGGGCTTTTTGTTTTGCGCTTCTTTTTTTCTGCTTCCGCTTGCCCCGCGTGCGCTTCATTCAGTCACGAAACCGCAGCGGCTCATACTGCCCGCTCACAGAAAGATTGCGCGAAACCATGAAGGCGCTCGGGCATGCTCCGTGCAACTTCATCTGCGCCTGCTCAAGCTCTCTTTGCGCCGCACCGCTCTCTTCGATCTGGGTGGACCCCAATTTGGACGCCAATCGGCAAACCGCCCCGACTGTCGCAACTGCCTCCGACACGCCCGCACCCACCGGCTTCGTCCGCGTGCGCGATGTCCGCGCACAACCTGAAAAATATTGACGTCGACATCCCGCGCGATTCGCTCGTGGTGTTCGCAGGCGTGTCCGGCTCAGGCAAATCATCGCTTGCATTCGGCACGCTGTACGCCGAGGCGCAGCGCCGCTATTTCGAATCGGTCGCGCCGTATGCGCGGCGTCTGATCGACCAGGTCGGCGTGCCGGAAGTGGACGCCATCGAAGGCTTGCCGCCCGCCGTCGCCTTGCAACAGCAACGCAGCACGCCGAGCGCGCGCTCGTCGGTCGGCAGCATCACCACGCTGTCGAGTCTCGTGCGCATGCTCTATTCGCGCACCGGCGACTATCCGGCGAAGCAGCCTATGCTCTTCGCCGAGGACTTTTCGCCGAATACGGTACAAGGCGCCTACCCGACATGTCACGGGCTCGGCCGCGTGTACGAGGTGACGGAGCAGTCGATGGTGCCCGACGACTCGCTCACGATCCGCGAGCACGCCGTCGCCGCGTGGCCACCCGCGTGGCACGGCCAGAATCTGCGCGACATCCCGTGACGCTCAGCTACGACGTCGACAAGCCGTGGCACGACTTGCCGAAGAAAGATCGTGACTGGATTCTGTTCACCGACGAGCAACCGACGGTCCCCGTCTACGCCGGTCTCACGCCGAAGGAGACGCGCGCCACACTCAAACGCAAGGACGAGCCGAGTTACCAAGGGACGTTCACCGGCGCGCGACCCTACGTACTGCACACGTTCGCGAACACGCAGAGCGCGCTGATGAAAAACGCGTCTTGCAGTTCATGGTCGGCAACCTGTGTGTCCGACCTGTCACGGCAAGCGGCTGAAGAAGGAAGCGTTGTCGGTAACGTTCGCCGGGCTCGAAATCGGCGAATTTTCTCAATTGCCGCTCGCAAGGCTCGCCGAACTTCTGGTGCCGATCACGCGCGGCAAGTGGCCGGACAACCGGGGTGCTTCGGGCAAAGCAACCAAGGCAAGCGGCAGCGTGCTCAGCCGGCGAGCGATGCAGGATGCCGTCGACAGGCGCGTCGCGGCCGGCGGCTCGGCGCATAAGGCATCACAGGATGTGCAGTGCACGCCGAACCTCTCCGAGGAAAAGCGCATGGCCGCACAGCGCATTGCGGCCGAGTTGCTGGAGCGACTCGTCACGCTCGTCGATCTCGGTCTTGGGCTTGGCTATCTGGCGCTCGAGCGCAGTACGCCGACGTTGTCGTCCGGTGAATTGCAGCGCTTGCGGCTCGCCACGCAGTTGTCCTCGCAGCTGTTCGGCGTGGTGTATGTGCTGGACGAGCCCTCGGCCGGCCTGCATCCCGCCGACGGCGAAGCGCTCTTCACGGCCTTGCAAGGATTGAAGGCGGCGGGCAACTCTCTCTTCATCGTCGAACACGATCTGCAGATGATGAAGCGCGCTGACTGGCTCGTCGACGTCGGTCCCGCGGCCGGCGAGGTCGGTGGCCACATCGTTTATAGCGGACCGCCGGCGGGACTTGCCGAGGTCGAGGCATCGAGCACGCGCAAGCATCTGTTCGCGCCGCCCGCACCACTCACACGCACGCCGCGCGAAGCAGCGGGCTGGCTGCGGCTTGCGGGCATCACGCGAAACAACCTGCGCGAGCTGGACGTGACGTTTCCGCTGGGTTGCCTGACCACCGTCACGGGCGTATCGGGTTCGGGCAAGTCGAGCCTCGTGAGCTAGGCGCTGCCGGAACTGGTCGCGAGCCGGCTCGGCAAGGCCCTCGACAATCCCGACGACGAACAGGACCCGCTGCTCGCGCCCGACACTGCGCGCCGACCGGCGGCCACATCACCGAAGGTATGGAGGCACTGCGCCGGCTCGTGCGTGTTGACCAGAAGCCAATCGGGCGCACGCCGCGCTCGAATCTCGCCACTTATACCGGTCTCTTCGACCACGTGCGCAAGCTCCTCGCCGAAATGCCACTTGCCCGCAAACGCCGCTACAGAGCCGGACGCTTCTCGTTCAACGTCTCACAGGGGCGCTGCCCGACGTGCGAAGGCGAAGGCTTCGTCAACGTGGAGCTGCTGTTACTGCCGAGCGTCTATGCGCCCTGCTCGACGTGTCACGGCACACGCTACAACCCGCAGACGTTCGAAGTCACGTGGCGCGAAAAAACATTGCTGAACGCAGCGATATAGACGAACCACACGAAGGTGCGTGCTCAGGTTGATGCCCACCGGCGTGTCCGCTTCAACAGTCTCGAACTTCGAGTCTCACAGTCTTCGAGCTTCCGGTTCGAAACCCGCATCACCGCGCGCATCACGCGGTATGCCGCGAAGCCAGAGAACGCTGCAAGGCGTTGCGCAGATCCTCGTAATGTACTGGCTTTAATAACGTTTCAAAAAACGGCTTCGGCTTCCCTGCTTCGTCCTCGCCGCCCGCCCGCACTTCCGGCGAATAAGCACTCACCACGATCACTGGCACGCCCGCCGACGGTCCACCGCGTCCGGCAAACTCTTCCAGAAACGTATAACCGTCGCGATCCGGCATGTGCAGATCGAGCAGCACCACGTCGCAGCGCCGCGCGTCGAGCCAGCCGAGCGCGTCATCCGCATTGCCGACCGCGTGCGCGTCGTAATCCATATGCGCGATCATTTCATTGAGCGACTCGCGAATCAGGCGGTTGTCGTCGACGATCAACACGCACGGCCGCGCACCGACGGGTTCGTCGCTCGTAAAGACCCGCCGGCACTGCGGTCGCCACCGGCGTGACCGGAATCGTCACGGTGAAGGTGGTACCCTCGCCCACCGTGCTCGCGACATCCACCGTGCCGTGGAACAGCCTGACGAGTCCCTGCACGATCGTGAGGCCCATGCCCGCGCCTTCGAAGTGGCGCGGGCGCGAGCCGTCGAGCTGCGTAAACTCCTGGAAAATCAGCGGAATCTGCGCATGCGGCACGCCCGGCCCCGTGTCGCTCACGACGAACACCAGCACCGACGGCTTCTGCTGCAACTGCACGCGCACCGTGCCCGATTCCGTGTAGCGAATCGCATTTGTGACAAGGTTGTTGACGATCTGATGGATGCGATGCGGATCGGATTCCACGAGGCCGACCGTGCCCGCCACCTCGCTTTCGAGTTGCAGACTGCGAGCGAGCGCGGCCATCGCGTGTTCGTCGACGATCGACGCGAGCAGTTCGCGTGGCTCGAAATGCTCATGGCGCAATTCGAGTTTGCCGGCGCCGAGACGCGCGTAATCCGTGAGGTCCTTCATCTGCGCTTCGAGATACCGCGCCGCCGACTCGAGCCGCTGGATCATCTTGCGGTCGGCCTCGGAGTGATAGTTGAAGCCGAGCAGTTCGATCGACGACACGATCGCATGCAGCGGCGTGCGCAACTCGTGGCTGATCATGCCGAGAAACGCGTCTTTCGCGAGACTCGCCTCGCGCGCCGCCCGGCTCGCCTGGTGCTCGGCTTCGAGCGCCGCGTGCTGCTGATGCATGAGGCGCGTGCGGCGGCGACCGTTCAGCACGAGCAGCATCGTGGCCGCCGCCGACAGCAACAGCAGCAGACCGCCCGCGAACAGCATGCGGCGTTTGTCGATGAAGTCGCGGTTCATGGCCTCGCGGTCGGCGACGTTGGCGAAACGCCGGCTGAGCGCGAGATCGCTCACTTCGTTCCAGCGCTGACGTAACTCTCCGACGATGTGCTTCACGCCGTTGCGGTCCTTCGGCAGCGCACCCACTTCGTGCCGGATGCCGTCGAGCAGATGATCGAGCGACTGGATTTCGTCCATTTGCCGCTGCAGCAGCGAAAGCTGCGTGGTCAGACGGCGCGTGGAACCCGCCATCACGTGCAGCTTCGATTGCAGCAGCTGATAGCGCAGCATGAGGCGCTGGAAGTCGTCGTCGGCACCCGATTGATAGAGCAGCAACTGGTTTTCGAAGCGCGCGTACACAATCTGCAATTGCGCGGCGTCCCAGTAGAAGCCGTCGTACGGGCCGGTGAGCTGCTCGGTCGCGCGCGGATTCAGCAGATTGGCGAGCAGATAGCCGATCGCGCCCGCCGGCAGGGCGAGCGCCGTCAGCCAGATCAGCACGTTGACGAACCGGCGCCACGGCCGGCGCGCTATTTGACGATGAGCGCCTTGATCTGCCATACAAATTTCGAATCGCCGTTGGCACCCGTCAGTTCATCGGGGAATGCGTCGCGCGGGTAAATGAGAAACAGCGGCCCGAAGTCGTTGATCTTCAGGCACCGGCCGTTCATGCTGTACGCGACGACCACGCCGTAGCGGTCGCAGCGAAACCGGCACGGTGTAGGTGTAGTCGTCGAGCGGTCTGGAATTCGACCTCGGTACCATACGTACCATACGCGCCGACTGTCTTCAGAATATCCGCCAGCAACGGTCCTGTGAAGGTGGAACGCGGCGTCCACGTGGTTGCGGTGGTGATCGAATGGACAGGCCGCGCGAGCAGTTGCGCTTCGCTGAAGTGATACGACTGGTGCGCGACGTTGGACGGCTTGCTGATCTTGCCCGAAACGTCGCATCGACAGATGCGGCACGTCGGATGACGGCGCGCCTTGGGCTTTCGATTGCGCGTAAGCGGCGGGCGCGGCGAATGCTGTGAAGCGGCAAGCGCCATGAAAAAGGCGGCCGCGAACCTTACCGCCGGGCGGCGTGGCGATCCGCTCGCGGGTTTCGTTGCCTCCAGAGTTGCTGCCGGATCTGCCATGCGATCTGCTTCGCGCTTCGCCACCATACCCGCCGCTTTCCTTACCGTCGCGCTGGCCCAGCGCACGCGGCCGAGTGCACGTCCGGGATGCATTCATATGTGCATGCGACCTTCGTGCCACCGCGCTGTGCATCGTCAGGCACCTGTTCGGTCGCCCTAGTCATCTGAATTTCTTATTCCGTTGTGTTCTCGTGATATCCGGTTCACGGCGGCCATACCACGCACGCGCTGTTCTTTGCTGTGATGCGCGATACACGCCCTGCCGGCGATAATGCGTCACCCCGACGCGCGATCTTTGAACCGCATATATAACATAAATTGTCGAAATTCCTTGTCTCAAAAACGGGATGGCCGCCTAGCGCTATGATACGCCGCTCCTCGTCATGGAATCCACCTTCGGATCACGCGCAGTCCGCCCGATGCGACCTTCACAGAGTCATGAACAAGCCGGTATTGCCCCTCACGTACGAACAGCTCGACCACTGGATCGAGTCGCTCCAGCCCGCGTTGCTCGCCGAACAGTTCACGATGTCGATCGGCATTCTGCGAGGCGGCGCACCGCTCGCGCTAATGGTTTCGCATGCGGTCGGCACGCCCGTCGCGTTCCTGCGCTACGATCGCCAGACGCGCAGCGTCGCGTGGGACTCGACGCTGCCGATGCCGCCCGCGGGCGCGAAAGTGCTGATCTGCGAGGACATCGCCGGACGCGGTTTCACGCTGAGCGATTGCGTCGACTTTCTGCGCAATCACGGGCTCGAGGTGAAGACGCTGACCGGTGCCGTCGACGATCTGAGCCGTCTGCAGCCCGATTATGCAATCGACGCGCGCGGCTACTTCGCGCTCTTTCCGTGGGAGCGCCAAGCCTACACCGAGCGTTATCGCGACGACTGGCTGCGCGTCGAAGCAGGCGATGCGCCGGCGATGGCTGAGGATCACGAGTACTTCACCTATGCGATCGATCTGGACGGCATCCTGCTGCCCGACGTGCCACTCGCCCGCTACGACGAAGACCTCGCCGCCGCGCTCGCCGAGCGCGATGCGCTGCTGCCGTTCGACGCGCTGCCGGGCATCGATCTGCAACGCGTTCGCATGATCATCACCGGGCGCCCGGAAGCGGACCGCGCACGCACGCTCGCGTGGCTCGAACGGCACGGCTTCGGTCACATGCAACTGGTGATGCGCACGCCCGGCACGCACGACGAAAGTCCGGTAGGCGCAGCCGCCCACAAGGCGAGCGCCGCACTGCGCGGCGGCGTCACGCACTTCGTCGAGAGCGATCCGGTGCAGGCGCTGCTGATCGCGCAGCAGGCACCGCTGTTACGCGTGATCTGGTGGGACGCGCACACGCAAACCGGCACGCTGGTAGGTGCGCGCGCGTGGACGGGCGAGCGGTGATGCCTGCTGGCGCTCTGATTGACTGATGCGTCGATGCGCGGGGCGTTCCTGCTCCGGCGCGTTGCTTCGTCGGCGCGCTGATTCGCTGAACCGTTTATCCGGGTGCCGAACCAGCCACCCGGTCAGCCGTCAATGCGCTCTCGCCGCTTCGCGCGGCTCGCGGCCATCGCCCAGATGCAATTGACGCGCCGCGCGCTGCCACGCGGGCCACGATCAGCTTCATCGTGGCCCGCGTGGCGCCGACGAACAGCTTGCGCGCGATGCGCTCGCCGAGTGCATCGAAATCGATTTCCGTGAAAATCACGCATGGCGCGGCCTGTCCCTTGAAGCGATAGATCGATTCGAACAGCACGTCGCCCTCGCGATACTCCGGGTTGCCGAACAGGTCGTACTTGCCGGTGAAACTGCGCAGCTGGTGCGGGCCGAGGTGATCGCCGAATCTTCGCGGCCGCGAAACGACAGCACCGCGATGTCCTGCTTGCGAAAGCCGAGCGAGAGCACCCAGGTGATCGTGCGCTTGGTGGCGTCGATGCAGCTCTCGGCGGCGTTCGCCTCGTCGTAGACGGACAGCGAAATATCGGAGCCGTCGAACGGACTGCCCGCCGCGAGCGCCGACGCCACCGGCAATGAGCTGCCCACCACGTCACGCACGAAATCGAGAATGTCGCGTGGACTACGGTAGTTGGTGGTTTCGGTGAGCGTGGTCCAGCCGTCGAGCGCAATCGGCTCACGCATGTAGAGGTTCTGCAGCGGATCTTCGAGCCACCACCACGCGGCGCCCGGACGCAGCAGACGCTCGAGCGCGGCGACCCACGGCTCCTGAAAATCTTGGCCTTCGTCCACGATCAGCACGTCGAATTGCCAGCGTGTATCGATCGGCGTCTCCGCGAAAGTCGTTTCCAGTTGCGCGAACACGTCGCCGGATTCGAAGTCCGATTCGCGGCCCGCATCGCGCGCGATCCAGTCGCACAGTTGGTGATAATTCGCCACCTTTGCCTCGGGCGGCGCAACGTGCGAAATATGGTCCGCGAGCGGCCGATTGAAACACACGTACAGTACAGCGAACGCAGACCGCGCGCCACCGCGTCTTTCATCACCGGCAAGTTGCGTCTTGCCGGAACCGGTCGTGCCGATCACGCGCAGCCGGAACGGCGTGAAATCGAGCCGGCCGCGCCCACGTGGCGATGCCGCCCGCGAGACGCGTGACGAGCGTGCCCGCCTGACCGACCAGCGCACTCGCGTCCGGTGTGAGCGAGAGTTCGTCAGCGAAAAATGGTGGATTTTCGGCGTGCAGGCAAGACGCGGTTCGTCGACCGGCAGCGCTTCGCGAATGATCGCCGCGAACCTTACCGCCGGGCGGCGTGGCGATCCGTGCCGGATTCACGCCCGCGATCGCGGCGTCCTTCACGATATGGTCCGGGCAATACAGCAGCTCTTCGATGAAATAGGTAGGTGCCTGCGCCGAACGCGGCGGTAAAACGCCGGTGCAGACTTTCGATCGTGTGCGCTAGCACGATCGCCACATTGCGCTCGGTCTGCAGATAGGCCTTCACGAGCCCTTTGGGCGTCTCGCGCAGGAAACCCGTTTTCTGCTCGACAATCATCACGCGCCCCGCCGGGCTGACGATCACGAAATCCGCTTCACCGAATACCGAGAAGTTCTGGTTCAACCGCGTCCAGTGAAAACGCCGTGATAGACGGTGTATCCGTCCGGCAAGGCGCTTTCTTTTTTTCCAGCAGAGCGAGCGTTTCGCGCTCGCGTGCCGCCGCCCCGGTGGCGGCGAGACTTTTCCAGTCGTAGGGAACAATGCGGGCCATGCGTTGCCTCTTCGGATTCGGGTGCACTCATTGTACGCAACGCCCGCCCAGATTCGGCTGTGGCGCCCGCTTTGCGGCCCGTGCCGCGCAAATACACGCGCTTCGTGTATCCGTTACTGGCTGAACGCCGCGCGCAGGGCGCGGTTTGCCAAATCAAACTGTCCCGCGCGCGTTTTTTCGCGGGACGCAAGACAAGGATTTACCGGATGATTACGATTTGGGGACGCACCAATTCGGTCAACGTTCAGAAAGTTTTGTGGTGCTGCGACGAACTGGTGCTGCCGTACGACCGCATCGACGCGGGTATGCACTTTGGCCACAACAACGCAACGAATCCAGACTATCTGGCCATGAATCCGACGGGCAAGATTCCCACGCTCGTCGACGACGACTTCGTTTTGTGGGAATCGAATTCGATCCTGCGTTATCTGGTGCTGCAGTACGGCGAGTCGAGCCTGCTGTATCCGGCCGAACCGAAGCTGTGCTCGAGTATCGACCGCTGGCTCGACTGGGCACTCTCCACGCTGCAACCCGCCGAGCGTCCGGTGTTCTGGACGCTGGTGCGCACGCCGGCCGCCGAGCGCGACATCACGAAAATCGCCACCGACATCGAGAATGTCACGCGACTCTGGCGCATGGTGGACGCGCATCTCACCGCCCGTTTCTTCCTCGAAGGCGAAAACTTCACGCTCACCGACATCGTGATCGGTGCGTACGCGAAGCGCTGGTTCGGGGTCGACGGCGTGGAGCGTCCGCCGCTGCCGAATTGGAGCGCTGGTATTCGCGCCTCGCCACGCGTTCGGGCTTCAAGAAATACGTCGATTTTCCGCTGACCTGATTCCGCACCAACGTAGCCACGGCGGCTGCTTGCGGCTCGAGTCGAGTCGGTTCACGCCGGTCCGCGTGGGTTTGCATGAACTTGAACGGCGCCGGAAGGCAGGCCGTCACGGCAACGCGCGATGGCCCGTAATCAGACATATGAAGACCGCCAAGCCCTCCGCGACGGCTGCGAAAGCCGCCGCTCCCGCCACTAGCGCCACGCGGCCACCCCGGCCACGCATGCTCATCCTCACGATCATGAGCACGCTCATGGCTCGAAGCCGGGGCACGCGCACTCGGGTTCGCAGGCAGCCGCGCTGGCGCTCGCGGAAGACTGCTCTGCCGCAAACGTGGTGAAAAACTCACGCCAATCCGCCGCAAAGTTCTCGAATTGCTGTTGAATTCCGGACGCGCCACGAAAGCGTATTCGCTACTTGACGACATGCGCCAGATCCATCCCGGCTCCGCGCCGCCCACGGTGTATCGCGCGCTGGATTTTCTATTGTCGGCTGGGCTCGTGCACCGGATCGAATCGATCAACGCATTCACCGTTTGTCACGATCTGACGCAATGCCAGCACGGCATTCTGGTGGTCTGCCAGCAGTGCGGCAACGTCACCTAATTGCATCAGCCGAAATTGCGCCAGGCGCTGATCGCACAGATCGAAGACGCGGGCTATCGCGTCGCCAGCGACGAAATCGAATTAAAGGGTGGTGTGTGCCGCCTATCAGGCGGCCGAGGTTGCGCAGAGTGCTGCGGCCGGTGCTGCATCCACCGCGTGAGCGGTTGCCGCGAAGTAATTGCGGCACCTGGAGTTACGAGCATGGAAGTGAAAGGCGGCCACGCCTTTCACCCGTCCTTCGACAGACCATTCAACACCCGGCAACGAAACTTCAACCCGCCGCGCGATCGTGAATCGCGTCGTGCAGCAATGTCACCAAGTCTTCCGGCGATGCAGGCTTCGTCATGAAGTGCTGAAAACCTTCGCCGATGCTGCGCAGGCGATACGCGTCGTCGGTATGGCCGGTGAGCGCCACCGCCACCGATGGCGCGTGATCGCCGCGAATCTCGTGATCGCGCAGACGCTGGATCAGGTAGAAGCCGTCCATGGCCGGCAACTCGAGGTCACACACCACCGCGTCGGGTAGTAATCGGAGCGCGGCTTCGACACCCTCTTCGGCATCCGCCACGGCGACGACATTCGCGCCTTCTGCTTCGAGTAATAAGGTCAACGATTCCCGGCTATCCGGGTCGTCTTCGACGAGCACGATCGTGGCCTGATCAAGTCTCAATGCTCCGTTCATGTTCTGTTGTTGCTCTATAAAACCGGTTAGGCCGTCCGACGTGGCCAACGTGTCGCTTTGATGCTTGCCGCTCACTTGCGCGGCCGCGGTATCGCTATTCACGATTCCGACTCGAATTCATGCACCGACTTGCAGCCAGAGCCAAGATTGTAAAACATGGCACAGGAGGCAGTGCGTGCACACGGTAGACAGTACAGTAGCGCGCCAAAATTGCACGCCGCGGAAAAACCGGCTCCGGCGCCGATTCACTGGTGACCGATGCCGACGCCCGATCCGCCAGGCGACCGCGCGCGCAAACCCCGTTTGCCCCGTCGTGACCGCTTAGCGTCTTTCTTCGCACTCAGATCTTTTTGCAGCGCCGCGGCCGGGATCTGATCTGGCGGGCGGCATTGATGTTCACCGCATAAGCAGCACGTAGCGTGCCGCGCGGCTGCGCGTTTTTGCGCGACGATGAGGCATAGCGAACATAGCCGTGAAAGGTGGTGGACGGAACGCAGCGTCAGGCGGGTTGCTTCGGACCTATTCCGTGCACGAGCAAGGCTATCGCGTGCCGCGCAATCTCTTCGCTGCCGACGTTGCAGCGCGCGGGCTCGTCGCGCCAGAGCCGCGAACTCGCAAGCGGCAGCAGCGTGATCCCGAGCAGCGTAATAAAGACGAGCGACGCATTCATCTGGCCTTCGCGTTGCCAGCGCGAGATGGCCGCGAGCGACGCCTTTTGCGACGCGTTCGCGAAACGTTCGTGCATGGGCTGGCGCAGCAGGCCGCTGTCGCTGATCATTTCGCGCACCCACAAGGCCGGGAACCATGGATATTCGCCCGCCACGTCGACGAGACGCTGCGTGAGTTGCGTGATCGTGGCGATCGGATCGTCGGGATTGCCGAGGAGCGGCGTGCCGAGCGACGCGCGCAACGGCGCGAAGCGCTCGTCGATCAGCACGTCGAGCAACTGGTCGCGCATCTTGAAGACGTAATGCATCATCGCCGGCGTAAAACCGGCTTCGCGCGCGATCTCGCCCAAAGTCGTATCGACGATACCGTGACGCGCGAACAGCACCAGCGCCACATTGAGCAGCCGCGTGCGCTGTTCAGGACCGCGCGCCGCGCCGCTCGGGCGCCCGGGACGGCGCAAGCCGGTTACAAACTCATGGAACATACGACGACTCCTTCAGCCGCCCGCGCACATCGCGGCACATGCCGGCGCGCAAGCTGCAAACCATCCGCCGGTCCGGCTGCTGTTTCCGGCGCTGCTGCTCGCCGCGCTCGATCAGACGATCGTCGTGTTTCTCGTCGGCTCCGCGCTTTGCAGCATCGCGCAGAACATGACGCAACTGATCGTGCTGCGCGCGTTGCAAGGGCTCGGCGGCGGTCTGCTCGTCGCGTCACGATGGCCACGATCGCCGACGTCATTCCGCTCGCGGAACGTGGCCGCTATCAGGGCGTGTTCGGCGGCGTCTTCGGACTCGCGACCGTGGTCGGTCCGTTGCTCGGCGGCTTTCTCGTCGAACATTCTCGTCGAACATCTTACGTGGCGTTGGATTTTTTACATCAACCTGCCGCTCGGCATCGTGTCGCTCGCCGTGATCGGCGCGGTGTTCAAACCGCACGTGCGCTAGGTCAAGCACACGATCGACTACATGGGCACCGCGTTTCTCGCAGGCGATGGACAAAACAACGAATGGCTGGATGAGCGGCATGATCGGCGTACTGATTTTCAGCGGCGCGTGGCCGGCCACGCGCCTCGCGGTACAAGGTCTGGACCCGGTGTTCTGACGGTGGCCCGCGCGAGCATCGCCGGCATTCTCGGGCTGCTGCTACTGCTCGTGTTCCGCTAGGCGCGTCCGGCGCGCCGCTCGTGATCGTCGCGCTCGGCGTAGTGGTGGTTTTTCCGCTTCTCACGGCACTCGCGCTGCGCCACGTCAGCTCTGCGCATGTCATCGTGTTTGTCGAATTGCTGCCGCTCTCCACGGCGATCTTCGGTGTGTTGCGCGTGGGCGAGCGTCCACAGCGGGCGTTCTGGTTCTTCTCGGCACTCGGCAGTGGCGCGGTGGTGGCGTTCGCGCTGCGTCACGGCATCGACGCATCGCCCATCGGCGACGCGCTGATGCTCGCCGCCATCGTCGCGTGCGGTCTCGGTTATGCGGAAAGCGCGCGGCTATCGCGGCATCTCGGCGGCTGGCAGGTGATTTCGTGGGCGCTCGTGCTGTCGCTGCCGTTCATGCTGCCGCTCACGTGGTGGGCATGGCCCGCTTCGTTCGCCAGCGTGAGCCATGCGGCGCTTTGGGGTCTCGCGTACGTGTCGCTCTCCAGCATGCTGATCGGCTTCGTGTTCTGGTATCGCGGGCTCGCGTTGGGCGGCATTGCAGGCGTCGGTCAGTTACAATTGCTGCAGCCGTTCTTCGGCCTGCTGCTCGCAGGCTTGCTGCTGCATGAACAGGTGCCCGCCGCGATGATCGTCGTGACGGTGATTGTGGTGGCCTGCGTGGCCGGCGCGCGGCGCTTTTCGCACGCAGCACCGGCGCGGCCTGCAATCTGACGTGATCGCTACGTCGCGCGCGTGACGAACTGACGTTCGAGTATGTCATCATTCGGCAGATCGACAACCACTGCCCAGCGCCGCGACACGATGCCGACTGCCTTTGCTCAAACCGTCGAAGCCCGCTTTGCCGAACTCACGCCCACCTCCAAACGCGTCGCCAGCTACATGCTGGCGAACCTCGACCGACTCGGTCTCGAAACCGCCGACCAGATCGCGCAGCAGGCCGGCACGAGCGGCATCTCGGTGGGCCGGTTTCTACGCAGCATCGGCTATCAGAATCTCGACAATCTGAAGCGCGAATTGCGCGGCACGCAGGAACGCCCGTGGATGATCACCGATCGCCTCGACGCGTTCCGCCGCGCCTCCGGTCAACTCGCGGACAGCGCGCAGCCTGCGGGCGACGAGAACGCGTCGAACCCCGCGCTCACGCATTCGCTCGAACTCGAACTCGGCGCGATCCAGCACGTGTATCAGCTCGCGCAGTCGCCGGTATTCACGCGCGTGGCCGAGCGCATTTCGAATGCCGACGCCGTGTGTACATTCTCGGCACTCAATCCACGCGCGGCATCAGCAACGCGTTCTACGGTGCATACCTGATCCCGCAGAAGATCACGGTGAAAGACAACGTGTGGCAGAACCGCGAGGTCGCCGCGGCGCTTGCCGCGAAGTAGCGCCCGGCAAGCATCTTACCCCGACACTTAGAGTCGGGCGTCTAACCGCCTTCTTGCGTCATCCGTTGCTAGTTTCTTTCTATTGTTACATCAACCAATGTAATAGTTAAGGGTCAATAAGGAGACAGATCGGATGAACGCACGATGATGTCCCATGAGGCCGCGGTGCCCGACGCGCCCGCGCCCGTCCACACGGATATCGACTTTATCGTCGCCGAGAAGGCCGATTCCGTCGGCGGCGCGTGGCGCGACAGCCATTACCCCGGTTGCGCCTGCGACGTTCAATCCCACGTCTACTCTCGTTCTCGTTCGCGCCAAACCCGCGCTGGACGCTTATGTTCGCGCGTCAGCCGGAAATCCGCGCCTATCTGGAAGATTGCACGCGGCGTTTCGGCGTGCAGCGTCATCTGCACTTCGGTCATGAACTCGCCTCCGCCGTCTACGACGAGACGCTGCACCGCTGGCATCTGACATTTGCAAACGGCCAGCAATGGGTCCGCGCGCATTTTCATTTCGGCGATGGGCGGCCTCTCGCGCAGCCATTCCCGAAATCGCCAGCCTCGAAAAATTCCGCGGCAGGACATTTCACTCGCGGAACTGGGAGCACGGCTATCCGCTCGACGGCAAGCGTGTCGCCGTGATTGGCACCGGAGCGAGCGCGATCCAGTTCGTGCCGCGCGTCACGCAGGACCTGTTCCAGCGCACGCCGCCGTGGATCATGCCGAAGGCCGACCGCCCCGTGAAACCCATCGAACAATGGCTTTTTAAACATGTGCCGTTCACGCAGAAGATCATGCGTTCGGCGCTGTACTGCATGCTCGGATCGCAACGCCGCGAGTCTCGCGGAGACGGCACAACTCGCGCAGGCCGCCGCGCCGAAAATGATCGGCGCGCCGCTGCGCATCACCACGCGCACACTCGACGTCGCGGATCGCGCCGCCATGTTCGAGTGGGCCGCCGAAACGGCCGCCGAGCATCGCGCAATCGAGCCGCATCGCGCCGAACATGGTCGGCTTCATGCTGGAAAACGAGCAACAAGGCAAGGACGACTTCGAGAAGTTTTTCATCACGACCGCCGACGATGCGGCGCGCGTGATCCTCGACGGTGTGCGCAAGAACAAACGCCGCGTGCTGATCGGTCGCGACGCGCGGCACAAGTCGACGGCAAGCGCGCGTGATGCAGCACACGTACGCGAAATCCGCACGCATTACGCGCGCCACATATTCAGCAGTAACTCAGGAATCACAGGGAGAAAGGCCATGATGCCCGTTCGCCGCGACCTTCGTTTCAATCTGCCGCAGGAACGCGCCTGCGACTGGCACGTGCAAGGCCCGCATGCGACACACTTCTTCAATGCGCTGTCGCTGCTATTCCCGGCAGGCGAGCGCTTTTTCATGGACAGCGTGCGCAATTACCGCGATCAGATCGACGACCCCGTGCTGAAGAAACAGGTGCTCGGCTTTATCGGCCAGGAAGCCATGCATACGCGCGAGCACGTCGAATACAACGATCTGCTGCAGGAAGCCGGCTTGCCCGCGCATAAGCTCGACAAGCGTCTGTGGGCGCTCCTCAATTTTGGCCGCAAGATACTCCCGCATTCGTATAAACTTGCGGTAACTGTCTGCCTCGAACACTACACGGCGATGCTGGCGAGCTTGCTGCTGGAAGACGCGACGCGCATCAGCGGATCGGTGGAAGGCTACACGCAGATGTGGACGTGGCACGCGCTGGAGGAAACCCGACACAAGTCGGTTTCGTACGACATGTGGAACACGGTGCTCAAGCCCGGCCTCGGCTGCTACCTGCTGCGCACCGGCACGATGCTCGCAACGACGCTCACGTTCTGGCTGATTGTGATTGTATTCGATTACCACGTGCGTCTCATGATCGCGGACCGCAAACGCGGCGGCCATATCCGCGGCATGTGGCGCGTCGTGAAGTATCTGTACGGTCCGCGTCATGGCGTGTTTCCGCGGATTGCCGGCGAATGGCTGAGCTTCTTCCGCCCGGGCTTCCATCCGTGGGATCACGACAATCTCGCGCAACTCGCCCGCATCGATGGCCTCGTGGCCGCTGTCGACGCCACCAATGCAGCCACGCCGAGCGCACGCAAGGCCACGCGCCGAGGCGTGCAAGCGGCCGCGTGATACGCGACACGCTTTCGGTCGATGCCGACGATGTCCGGCTCGCCGTGTACGTGAGCGGACCGCGCGACGCGCCTTCCATCGTATTCGTGCACGGCTATCCGGACTCGGCTTCGGTGTGGGAGCCGGTACGCGCGCAACTGGACAAACATTTCCGCGTGATTACCTACGACGTGCGGGGCACCGGCGCATCGGAAGCGCCCGACATGCGCCGCGCGTATCGCATGGAACGCCTCGCCGCCGATCTCGCGGCGGTGGTAAACGCGACGTGCAGATCGCGTGCGTTTCATATCGTCGGGGGCACTACTGTGGCTCGATTCAATGCTGGGAAGCGGTCACGGACCCCGCATTCAAAGGACGTATCGCGTCGTACACGTCGATCTCGGGACCCTGTCTCGATCATGCGTCGCTGGGCATGCGAGGCAATTCTGCGGCGGCAAAATCGCAGACGGGTTCCCATGGCAAACGTCCGTTCGGTAGCGGCGTACGTCAAACGCTCAAATCCTAGTACATCTTTTTCTTCCATCTGCCGTGGCTGCCGGAGCTGGTATGGCACACCGGCGGCGCGCGCATGTGGCCGCTGTGACTGCGCCGGACAGAACGCGTGAAAGTGGATCGCGATCCCGCGCAAAAGCGCAACGCGATCAATGGCTTGAATCCTTACCGCGCCAATTTCATCGACAAACTGCTGCATCCGCGTGCGCGTCACGCGCATGCGCCGGTGCAGTTCATCGTGCCGCTGCGTGACCGCCATGTCGGCCCTGCACTCTCGCTCGGCCTGGAAGGCTGGCTCGGTCCTTATGAGCGCGTTGAAATCGATGCCGGACACTGGGTCGTATTGCGCGAACCAGAGCGCATCGCACAGGGCATAGAAGACTTCGTGAACCGTCATCTGCGTCTGGATGGAACGGGTGAAAGCGGCACAATGCGCAACGCAAAAGCCGATGCACGTGCAAGCCACGTGCAAGCGGCCTATGATCTAAATTGTAACCTGTCGCAAATAGCCACTATCAACGCGCGCGAATAGCCATCGCCGCGCGGCTCGCCTATGCTCGCGGTTCGCACTAGCCGGCCGCTTGCGCGCGCATGTTGCGCTCCCATTGAAGGCTCGTGCGTTGCCGAATCCGACGCCGACCTCTTTCTCATTCTTCATGCACGTCGCCACGACCGAAGCACGATCCGCCGCCTTACGCACGCTGCTGCGCAGTGTCGGCCAGATCGTGCTGCAACCCAATGCCTTCACGGGCACCTGTCTGCTTGCCGCGTGGCTCGTCAGCGATCTGCGTCTCGCGAGCGCCGCATTGATGGGCGCGGTTGCCGCGAACGTGAGCGCCGTGCTGGCGTGTTATCGTGAGGACGAGACGCGTGCTGGGCTGCACGGCTTCAACGGCGCCCTCGCAGGACTCGCGGCCTCGGCTATTTCTCGAGCCCGTGTCTGATCGTGACGTGGCTCTGGATGGCGCTCGTAAAAAGCGGCGCTCACGCGCCCGAACTGGCTGCTGCCCCGCACTTCGGCTTCACGCAGGCAGGCCGCGGCGTGCTCGCGGGACTCGCGCAAGCCGGCTTCGGTACGGGCGCATTGCCCGGCCTGCTCGTCCTGCTCGGCATTGCCGCGAGTTCGCGCCGACATGCCTTGTGGGCGCTCATCGGCACCGCCCTCGCAAGCGCGGCACTCGCATTACGAAGCACACCGGCAGGCTCGTTCGACGCGGGCCTGTTAGGATTCAACGGCGCGCTCACAGCCATTGTGCTCGCCGACAGCGGCGCTGTGATCGCGCTCGGCGGCGTGGTCGTTTCGATCGTTTTGCACGCTGCCGCGATGCATCTCGGCCTGCCCGCCATGACCGCGCCTTTCGTGCTCGCGACGTGAAGCATGCAATGGTGCAAGCGGCGTTTTGCGAAAAGTGCGATGGCCGCGCCGCTCACGCTCGACGAATCCGCGCGAAGCGTCAGACCGGCAGATACCCAAGCGCCTGCGCGTTAAAGCGTTAAGCCTGAACGCCGGGCACTCTGCACCACCGTCATCAGGAAACAGACATGTCGTTCACCCACTCACCCGTCGGCCGTATCGCCGAAACCGGACCGCTTTCCGAAGCAGAAAGGCGCACGCGCGTGGATCTCGCCGCTGCTTACCGGCTCGCGGCGCTCAACGGTTGGGACGATCTGATCTACACGCACATCTCTGCGAGCGTGCCCGATGAACCGGGCCACTTTCTGATCAACCCGTTCGGCCTCGCATTCGACGAAGTCTCGGCTTCGAATCTCGTGAAGATCGACATTGAAGGTAACATCGTCGACGAAAGCGAACATGCTGTGAACGCAACGGGTTTCGCATTGCATGCGGCCTTGCACGCCGCGCGTAACGACGCCTTCTGCGTGATGCATTTGCACAATACGGCGGCGGGCATCGCCGTTTCTGCGCAACCGGCCGGCCTGTTGCCCGTTTCGCAACATGCGTTGCGTTTTTACGGGCATCTCGCCTATCACGACTATGAAGGTCTCGCTTTCTCGCCCGCCAAAGGCGAACGCCTGGTCGCCAATCTCGCCGACAAACCGGCCATGCTGCTGCGCAATCACGGCACGCTCACGGCAGGCCGCACAGTCGCCGAAGCTTACGTGCTTATGGCCACGCTCATCAAAGCCTGCGAAATCCAGTTGCAGGCGCAGACCTGCGGCGAGCAGCTCATGGTGCCGGATAAAGCGGTGGCTGCACGCACGGCGGAACAACTGTACTATGGCGGCGCCATTGAAGGCGTGCTCGAATGGCCCGCACTGCTGCGCAAACTCGACCGGCTCGACCGTTCGTATCGCAACTGAATCTGCGGAATGGAATCATTCGAACAAGCGTTCAACACTCATTTCTTTAACGGAGACATGCCATGCCCACATTTCATATCGAACTCTTCGAAGGCCGCACACTCGAGCAGAAGCGCGAGTTCGTCGAAGCGATCACTAAAGCCACTTGCGACACGCTTGGCGTCGAACCGAATACCGTCGACATCATTCTGACCGACGTGAAACGCGAAAATTGGGCCACGGGTGGCCGTTTGTGGTCCGACGCCTGACGTTCAACCGCGATTCGCCTGCGATTCACCTTGGACTTACCACGGGTACGCGCCCTGCGTATTCGAGAAGCTGCCGCTCGGACCGTCCGCCGGCAGTAACGCGAGGCGGATCGCTTCGGCCGCACCCTGTTCGATCGTCTGATAGCCACGATGGCCGTTCAGATCCGTCGCGGTAAAGCCGGGGTCGTTGGCGGAGTTCACCTTGTGTAGCCAATCAGTTTCACGCTCGCGAATTCCCATTGCGGGTCGCCGTTCTTTTCGATCGATCCCAATCCGCTCGACACGTTCACGATGCGCGCATTGTCCGCGCGTTTCAGCAGCGACAGCATGGCCTGCGTGACGGCGAGCGTGCCGACGAAGTTCGTTTCCATCACGCGGTGCACGGCGTCGATGCTCGCGGTTTCCGGCGGACCGTCCGCGGCGTCGGTAATGCCCGCGTTATTCACGAGCACGTCGAGCCGGCCATACGTCTTTTCGATGTGATTCGCCGCGGCCTGCGCGGTGGCCAGTTTCGTCAGATCGAGTTCGATGAACGTGACGTCGAGTCCGTCATTGCTCAGCTTTGCCGCCGCGGCTTCGCAGCTCTGCATTGCGTGCGCCGAGCAGCACGCGCAGACCCGCTCGCGCGAGCGAGCCAGCAATCTCCAGTCTAATCCCCTTGTTTGCGCTGCTGATGAGCGCCGTGCGTTTCGAATCCGCTGTCGTGTCCACTGCCATGAGAATGTCGCTCCTGAAGTACTGGGTTAGCATTCAGTTTATGGACAATCCTTCAGTTTTGGAATTCGCATAGGGATCTCGATAGCACAACGGGCCGCGAGCCAAGAAAGACGCTGCGTCAGGCCCGTTCGATCGTCACGGTCGACGCGGTTTTCGAGGCAACCGAGGCAACCCTTCAGGTTTTGTTTTGTTGAGCGAAGGCACGCGCCGCGTCACCACGACGCGCGTGGCCGAACGCGCGGGCGTGTCGGTGGGCACGATCTATCAGTAATATCCGAACAAGGAATCGCTGTTGCACGCCGTCGATCGGCATGCAGGCAGAACCGCGCGCAGCCGCTCGCTACGATGGTCGAGGCGCTGGTCACAGCCTTCGTGAATGCGAAAACGGCGCAGATGGAAGCGTCCCGCGCGCTGTACGCGATTGCCGCCGAGCTGAATACCACGGAGTTGGCTCGCCACGCGTCGAAACGCATGCGCGCCGCGACGGGCGAGATGCTCGAAACGGCTACCGACGCAAGCTTCACCGACCTGCCGACAGTCACGTTCATGTGGCTAAACGCACTGGTCAGGCCGACGCGCGCAGCTCATCCTGCTCATCCTGCTCATCCTGCTCATCCTGCTCATCCTGCTCATCCTGCTCATCCTGCTCATCCTGCTAATCCTGCTAATCCTGCTAATCCTGCTAATCCTGCTCAGCAACGCGTATCTGACACGCGTTGCCGTTGCAGTTAGAAGCAATGGATGATGCCCACGCCTGCCGCAAACTGGCTGCGTGACGACGAAGGCGCGCTGTTCTGGCCGTCGCCGATATCGGCTGTTGCATTGATGATGCTCACACCGTTCGTGCCGATTGTCTGGCCGCCCGCGCGCTGATACGCTTCGAGCGCATACAGACCCGTGCGCTTCGACAGGCTGTAGTACTGCGACAGGTTGAACTGCTGGTAACGCGCCGAACTCGAAATGCCGTTCGATTCCGTTGCACGCGTGTAGCTGTAGCCCGCGGCCAGATCGAGCGCCGTCAACGGCTTGAAGTGCAGCACGGCGCCTGCCGGGTTGAACGTTGCCTGGCTATGGAACTTCGAATTCACGCCAGGAATGTATTGCACGTTCGAGTACGAGAACGATACGTCCCACTGCGGGCTGAACGTGTAGCCGCCCGCCACCGCGAAACGCTGCTGCGCCTGCGCCGTCTGGTAGCCGTTGTTGATGCCCGATACGCCCGCCTGTGCGCCCGCGTTCGACGTCGTCGAATCCGTACCCCACGCGCCGCCGCCCGAGGTCGAATTGTTGATGCGCTGGAAGCCCGCTGCGATGACGAACGGACCGTTCAGGTATTGCAATGCCGCGCTCCACGTCGAACCGGCGTTGAAGCTGCCTGCCACGCCACCGAGCGAATACGAAGCACTCGCCGTCAGACCGTACAGGTTCGGCGACGTGTACACGAGCGAGTTGTTCGCGCGGTACAACGTGTCGAGCGAATCCAGATCGCCCGGATGCGCGCCGTAGGCACCCGTGAGCCAGGTGGTCGGGCTATACGGCGAGAGCAGCGTGTAATATGACGTGTACTAACGGCCGGCCGTCAACGTACCGTATTTCGCGTTCGCCATACCTACGCCTACGTAAGCCTGACGGTTGAATGCGAGACCCGAGACGTCCTGCGCACCGGTCGCGCTGTTAAAGCCTTCTTCCAGCTGGAAGATTGCCTTGGTGCCGCCGCCCAGATCTTCCGCGCCCTTCAGGCCGAAACGGCTGCCCGTCGTCGAACCGAACGACGTCTGGCTGCTCTGATAGCCGATCCCGTATCGACGATCCCGTACAGCGTCACGCTGCTTTGCGCGTGCGCGCCGAAGGTGACCAACCCAAGGGCCGAGGTTGCTAGTGCCTTTTTCATTTATAGTACTCTGTAAAAGACTTTTCTGTGTGCGCGGCGCTTTTCATGTGCGCCGCTGAGTGTGAATTCTTCTTGTCGGCAATCCGAATCAATACACCGGATGGCCGTTGATGAGACTCGGCAGCCACGTCGAAAACATGGGTACGTAGGTCACGATATTGATGGCGTTGAAAATCGCGAGGTAATACGGCCACGCCACTTTCGTCGTTTCGCCGATCGACATGTTGCCGATCGCGCAGCCGATGAACTGCACGGAGCCGATGGGCGGATGCACGAGACCGAGCGCGCAGTTCAACAGAATCACGATGCCGAACTGCACGGGGCCCACACCGCTATGCATGGCCATCGGCAGAAAGAGCGGCGTGGTGATCAGGATGTGCGCGGCCATGTCGAAGAACGTGCCCGAGGAAGATCTGGATGATGTTGATGTACAGCAGCATCAGCCACGGAATCGTCGTTGCGCCGTCGAGCAGATGCTCGATCGCATCCGGAATTTCGAGGTACGCTATATCTAGGGGTAGCGCAGCATGTTCGACACGCCGATCAGCAGCAGCACCACGCCCGTGGTTTTCGCCGCCTTGGAAAGCGCGAAAAAGAGCTTCTTCAGCGTCATCGTGCGATACACGACGATGGTCAGGATCAGCGTACGCCACCGCAATCGCTGCGGCTTCCGTTGCCGTGGCGATGCCTTTGGCCACGCACACCAGAATGATGGCTATCACCATCAAACCGGGCAACGCGGCGAGGCTCACGAAGGCCACGATCCCCAGCACGCGAGCGAGAAAATAACTTGGGTATGTTATGAATTTCATTGGACCCATCCTTGCACACTGCGAAGCAGAGCAGCGCGCAGCGTCAAACCTCGCAGCGTTGTCTGCGAGGTTGTGCACTGCCGGTAAATGTGCAGCCAATGCGTGCGGTCAATGAAAACGTCGTTGCATTGACCGCGGTAGCAGAGTCGTGCCGCGAACTTATTTGATTGCCTAGATCTCGTCGACGAGCTGCTTCATTTGTGGCGTCTTTTCGTATTTTGTCCACACCGGTTGCATCGACTTCACGAACGCCACGCGATCGATCTGCGAAGCCGCGACGATCGTCGCACCGCCCTTCGTGGCGGGCGACACGGGCGAATTCTTCTCGCTCACGCATGACGACTATTCGAACGTAGTGAAGACGGCGGCGGAAGTCTGCAAGGGCAAGGTGCCGATTCTCGCCGGCGCGGGCGGCCCGACGCGCGTCGCGATCCAGTACGCGAAAGAAGCCGAACGTCACGGCGCGAACGGCATCCTTACTGATGCCGCACTACCTGACCGAAGCCTGCCAGGAAGGTATCGCCGCGCACGCCGAAGAGGTCTGCAAGGCCGTGCCGAACATGGGCGTGATCATCTACAACCGCGAGAATTCGAAGCTGAACGCCGACATGCGCTGGAAGGCCTCGCCGAACGCTGCCCGAACCTGATCGGCTTTAAGGACGGTGTGGGTGAAATCGAGAACATGGTGACGATCCGCCGCCGCATGGGCGACCGCTTCTCGTATCTGGGCGGCCTGCCGACGGCTGAAGTCTACGCCGCGGCCTACAAGGCGCTGGGCGTTCCGGTGTATTCGTCGGCGGTGTTCAACTTCATTCCGAAGACCGAGATGGATTTCTACCGCGCGATGGCCGCGGACGACCATGCAACCGTCGGCAAGCTGATCGACGAATTCTTCCTGCCGTACCTGAAGATCCGCAAGCGCCGCGCAGGCTATGCGGTCAGCATCGTGAAGGCGGGCGCGAAGCTCGTCGGCCACGACGCCGGTCCTGTGCACGCGCCGCTCACCGATCTGACCGACGAAGAAATGGCGCAGCTCGACGCGCTCATCAAAACGCTCGGTCCGCAATAAGGCGGCAAGCCGGCGCGTCCGCTTCACGAGAGCGCGTACAAGCAGTCATGCATCAGAGCGTCCGAGGCCGTGCGAACGAGAGCCGCGTAGACGGCTCCGTCAGGAACGCCCAGGACGGCAACGTCACCGGGCGTTTTTGCACTTGGCCGCTCGTGCGCAAACGCGGCATGCGCGACGAAAACGGGGAGCCCGCTTCCCTGCATAAAATCCGGAGATGACCATGGATATAAGCGCCCGGCGAGTTCCGTCCACGTTGCGAAGCGCACCAAAGTCCGCTACGCGATCCTGCTGCTGATATCTCTGATCACCACCTTCAATTACGCGGACCGCGCGACGCTTTCCGTCACCGGTTCGGCCATGCGCACCGAATTCAGCTTCGACGCGATTCGCATGGGCTACATCTTCTCCGCGTTCAGCTGGGCATACGTGTTGTCGCAGTTGCCGGCGGGCTGGCTGCTCGACCGCTTCGGCGCGCGGCGCGTGTACGCGGCGAGCATCTTCTTCTGGTCGCTCTTCACGCTGCTGCAAGGCTCGATCGGCTTGCTCGGCAGCGCAGCGGCGACTGTCACGGCGCTCTTCGTGCTGCGCTTCGCGATGGGCGCGGCCGAGTCGCCGGCATTTCCGGCGAACGCCAAAGTGGTCGCGAGCTGGTTTCCGACCAACGAGCGCGGCACGGCCTCCGCCATCTTCAATTCGGCGCAGTACTTCGCGGCCGTCGTCGTCTTTACGCCATTGATGGCGTGGCTCACGCACGCCTTCGGCTGGCATGCGGTGTATCTCGTGATGGGCGCGCTCGGTCTGATGCTCACCCTTACGTGGCTCAAGGTGATGAAGAATCCCGCCGACCATCCGCGCTTGTCGCGCGCCAAACTCGAATACATCGAGCAGGGCGGCGGCGTGGTGAACGGCCACGCGGGCCAGAAAAAGGCGGATCGTCCGGTCGACATCGCCAAGGCTGGCGGCTGGTCGCTCGTGCGCCAGTTGCTCACGAACCGGATGCTGCTCGGCGTGTATCTCGCGCAGTACTGCATCAACGTGATAACATAATTCTTCCTGACGTGGTTTCCGATCTACCTAGTGCAGGCGCGACGATCCTACAGGCTGGTCTGGTGGCGTCGCTGCCCGCCATCTGCGGATTCTCGGGCGGGGGTGCTCGGCGGCATCCTGTCCGACGGACTGATCCGCCGCGGCCATTCACTGACCATCGCGCGCAAGGTGCCGATCGTGGGCAGCACGCTGCTGTCGGTGTGCGTCATCGGCTGCAACTATGTGTCGACCGACTGGATCGTCGTCGCGCTGGTGTCGCTCGCGTTCTTCGGCAAAGGCATCGGCGCGCTCGGCTGGGCCGCGGTCGCCGATACGTCGCCGAAAGAAGCGCTGGGTCTGTCGGGGCGCGATTTTCAACATGTTCGGCAACGTCGCGAGCATCGTCACGCCGATCGTGATCGGCTATCTCGTCGCGAAGAGCGGTTCGTTCAACGGCGCGCTCGTGTTCTTCGTCGGCCTGAACGCCCTGCTCACCGTGTTCAGCTATCTGGTGATCGTGAAGGACATCAAGCGCGTGGAGTTGCGGCACGGCTGATCGTTACGACGCGGGGCGCGGCGGTTATCGTACTTCCGCCCGGCAATGGTTTCGTCGCGCCCCTCGCGCCAGCAGCCCGCTAGGCTTCGGTTCCAGCGCTGTGTGCGCATGCGGGCCACGTCTGGCACCGCCGCTGAAAATGATCCGGCGTTTATAATCGGTCGTCAGACGACGGTATGATGGTTCGCAGAAAATATCTGCAACTATCTGATAAGGGGCGTTTTCGATGGGTACTCCACTGACATCCGCGGTACCGCCGCGACGCGCTCGCAATCTGGCCGAGTTCGTCGTCAGCTACCTCACCGAGCAGATCGCGACCAACGCGCTCAAACCCGGCGATAAACTGCCAACCGAGTCGCAACTCATGGTCACGCTGAGCGTGAGCCGTACGGTGATTCGCGAAGCCATTTCGCGTCTGCAGGCGGGCAAGATCATCGAGACGCGTCACGGCATCGGCAGTTTCGTGCTGGAACCGCAACGCGAAAAACTCGGCATCGACATGGTGCCTGCCACCACGCTGCGCGACGTGTTCTCCATTCTCGAATTGCGTATCAGCCTAGAAACGGAATGCGCCGGGCTCGCCGCGCAACGCGCCAAGCCGGAAGATCTCGCGCGCATGCGCACCGCGCTCGACGCGATCGAAGCCACGCGTCACAACGGTCTCGATAGCGTCGACGCCGACCTGCAGTTTCATATCTCGGTCGCGCGCGCCACGGGCAACCGCTATTTCGTTGACATCCTCACGCAAATGAGCAGCGCGCTGATTCCGAGCAACCGGCTTGACTCCGCTGGCATTGCGCGCGCGGAACCGGACGCGTATCTGTCGCTCGTCAATCTCGAACAGGAGAGCATTCTGGAAGCAATCTCGCGCCACGACGCCGAAGGCGCGCGCGGCCATGCGCATGCACCTGTCGAATAGCCGCGAGCGTCTGCGCCGCGCGAACGAAGCGAGCGATGCGAATCACTAAGTTGTTTGCGCTTCAAGCTTTTCAGGTTGCACGAAAAAAGGCCGGGATCCAATCGATCCCGGCCTTTCTCATTTGGAATGATCGAGCGCTAGCCGATCAGCTACGCGTGATCTCGCCATCGCGACGGCGCCACAGGTCGAGCGGATTGCTGTCGGTGAGCGCCTGCGGCAACAGATCCGTCGGGAAATCTTGGTAGCAGACGGGACGCAGGAAGCGTTCGATCGACGTCGTGCCAACCGAGACGTTGCACGGCTGTCCGACGTGGCTGGGAACGGGCCACCGTACACCATCGCGTGCGACACCTCGACGCCCGTCGGGAAACCGTTCACAAGAATGCGACCGGCCTTGCGCTCCAGCACCGGCAGCAGTTTCTGCGCGAATTGCAGGTCGGCGGCGTCCATCTGCAACGTGTCCGTGAGTTGACCTTCGACGTGCTCCGCTACCACCAGCATTTCCTGCTCGTCCTTGCAACGCACGACGGTCGACGTCGGGCCGAACACTTCGTCTTAGAGTGCGGGCGTCGCGAGGAACGTCTGCGCGTCAGTGACGAAAAGCGCGGCGCGGGCCGTTCGCCTCGACGCCGCGCGCCACTTCTTCCACGCCCTTGATCGCGGCCCGCTTGCCCTCGCCCGCTTCGTACGCGGCATGGATGCCCGAGGTCAGCATGGTTTGCGCCGGCTTGCCGCTCAGCGCGTCCGAAGCCGTGACGACGAACTGCTTCAGCGCTTCGCCTTCCACGGCGATCGCGAGGCCCGGATTCGTACAGAACTGGCCCGCGATGCGCATCAGCGCAAGACCGCCGCCGCGCGAGCCCGTGAAGCCGACCGCCTTGATCGCCGGATGCACGACCAGCGCCTTGCCAACCGCGTTGCCCGCGCCGACCACCATCGAGAACACGCCTTCCGGCAAATCCATTTCTTTGGCGACCTGCTGAATCACGCGGCCGACGAGTTCCGACGTGCCGAGGTGCGTCGGGTGCGCCTTCACGACCACCGGGCAGCCGGCGGCAAGCGCCGCCGCCGTGTTGCCACCCGCCACCGAAAACGCGAGCGGGAAATTGCTGGCGCCGAACACGGCGACCGGGCCGAGCGGAATCTTCTGCATACGCAGGTCCGAACGGCGGCAGCGGCTTGCGTTCGGGCAGCGCCGAATCCAGCGTGGCGTCGAGCCATTGACCGGCGCGCACCACCTGCGCGAACAGCTTAAACTGACCCGTCGTGCGGCCGCGCTCGCCTTCGAGACGCGCCTTCGGCAAGCCCGACTCCTGATGCGCGCGCTCGACGAGCGTATCGCCGAGCGCCGTGATACCGTCGGCGATACGCTCGAGAAATTCGGCGCGCACGCCAAGCGGCAGATGGCGGTACGGATCGAATACCTGTTGCGCCAGTTCGCACGCACGCGCGACCAGTTCAACCGAGCCCGCGCCGAACACCGGCTCGGCGATGTCGGCACCCGTGACGGGATTGAACGCGTGCAAAGATGTTTCCTCGCCGCGCACGGCCTCGCGACCGATCAGCATTTCGCCTGTAATAGACATTTGGCTTTCCTTGAAAGAACAATGCACTGAAACTCGGAAATATACGTCATCCCACAACATAGCGCCACGCCATTGCAACCCGAATAGCTTGTCCACGGCGGGATGCGTTTTTACGTGGCCGTTACAGGCGGCACGCTTAGTGATAAATTTGCCGTAGACATACGACGACTTATGATAACTCCAAGCGCGTTTTTATCGCGTGAAATAGCTGTCGTTCCACGCCCCACTCTACCGCTCGCTGCACGTCCTTGTTACCCAATCAATCGCCGTTCGAGAAAACACATCCATGTCAGCCGCAACACCCTACCAGCCTCTTCCCAATGGCTTCCGCCACGCTGTGCGCAACGGCGACACTCTGATTGGCTGCTGGATGTCGCTCGCGAGTCCGAGCGCGACCGAATTGCTCGGCATCGTCGGCTTTGACTGGATGCTGTTCGACGCCGAGCACGCGCCGAACGACGTGCTCACGCTGATCCCGCAACTGATGGCGCTCAAGGACAGTCGCAGCGCGCCCGTGGTGCGGCCTCCCGCGAACGACAGCGTGGTCGTCTCAAGCGGCTGCTCGACAGCGGCTTCTCGAACTTCCTCGTGCCTTTCGTCGACAACGCCGCCGACGCCGCACGCGCCGTCGCCGCGACCCCTTATCCCGTTATCCGTCGCAAGGCATTCGCGGCGTCTCGGTGAGCCATCGCGGCAACCGCTACGCGACGGTTCCCGACTACCTCGGCGTCGCCAACGACAACATCTGCGTGATCGTGCAAATTGAGAGCCTGAAGGCGGTCGACGCGATCGACGAGATTCTGGCCGTCGACGGCATCGACGCGGTCTTCGTCGGCCCGTCCGATCTGGCGGCCGCGCACGGTCAGATCGGCAATCCGAATTATCCGGACGTGCAGCGATCGATACCGTCATGGAAGAAGTCCGCTCGAAGGTCGAAACCCAGGTGCCGGGCGTGAGTATCGAACTCGCGCAATAATTGATGGAGGATCTGATCGGCGACCTCACCGCCGTGCCGCAGCCGGTGCAGATCAAGATCGGTTTCATCACCGTGTGGGGCGTGTCGGCCAACACGCGTAGCTGGTGGGACAACAGTGGCGCCGCGCGGCTCGGCTATCAGCCGACGCAGAACGCCGAAGATTTCGCCGACGAGATTCTCGCGCGGCCCGATCCGCTCGACGCGCTGGGCCAGCGCTTCCAAGGCGGCAGCTTCGTCGGCATCGATTATTCGCGCAACGCCGACGCGGCGTAACCGCACGCCCGAGCGATACGGCACGGCCACGCGCGACGTGAGATCGCGTGAGGTCATGTGCAGGAAGGGTTAAGAGGAGACGCAGTCGTGAAGATCAAGGGCATCCGCTGGTGGATGGTGAGTCTGGTAGCCGTCAGGTTCATCATCAATTATCTGGCGCGCAATACGTTGTCGGTCGCCGCGCCGACGTTGATGAAAGACCTGAACATCACCAACGAGCAATACGCACACGTGGTCGTCGCATAGCAGCTTTGCTACGCATTCATGCAGCCGGCTGCGAGCTTCCTGCTCGACACCGTCGGCACCAAGCTCGGCTTCGCGGCGTTCGCGCTCGCGTGATCGCTTGCCTGTGCGGCAGCCGCATGGGCAACCGGCTGGCGCAGCCTTGCGTTTTTCCGCGGACTGCTCGGCATTGCCGAAGCGGCCGGCATTCCGGCCGGCGTGAAAGCGACGAGCGCATGGTTTCCCGCGAAGGAGCGCTCGGTTGCGATCGGCTGGTTCAACATCGGTTCGTCGATCGGCGCGCTGCTCGCGCCGCCGCTCGTCGTGTGGGCGCTGCTGCACGGCCAGTGGGAACTGGCGTTCGTGATCGTCGGCGTGGCGGGCGTGGTGTGGAGTCTGCTGTGGATGGTGCTCTCTACAAGCATCCGCGTAAACAGCGTCTGCTCGGCGACGCCGAACGCGAACATTCTGAGCGGCCAGGAAGCGATGCACACCAACGCCGGCGCGCCGAAGCGCAGCCGCTTCGCAATGCTCGGCAGCCGCGACTTCTAGGCGATCGGCATTCCGCGCATTCTGTCCGAGCCCGCGTGGCAGACGTTCAATGCGTGGATTCCGCTTTACATGATGACCGAGCGTCACATGAACCTGAAGGAAGTCGCGCTGTACGCGTGGATGCCGTTCCTCGCGGCCGACATCGGTTGCGTGCTCGGCGGTTATCTGAGCCCGCTCTTTCACAAATACGCGAAGGTGTCGCTTTTCACGTCGCGCAAGATAGTGTTCGTGGTCGGCGCGTTGTGCATGATCGGACCGGCGTGCGTCGGTCTCGTCGCGAGCCCGTACGTCGCGGTGGCGCTGCTGTGCGTGGGCGGCTTCGCGCACCAGACACTGTCCGGCGCGTTGCATGAGATCACGTCCGACATGTTCGGCAAGAACGAAGTCACCACGGGCATGGGCGGCATGGCCGGCTATCTCGGCGCGGCGGCGTTCACGGCTCTCTCCGGCATGCTGGTCACCCGAATCGGCTATAGCCCGTTCTTCGTCGTGCTCGCGGTGTTCGACATCATCGCCGCTGCGGTTGTCTGCCTGCTCGCGAAGCGCTCGGACAAAACGCCCGAGCCGCGCTGGGTGGCGGCGATTGTCGCGGCGAAGTAAGCAACGTTGCGTACGGGCGGGGTGAAATCCGCTCATGGAGGTTATGTGAAAATGGCGCCTTCGATGAACTGACTCCTCAAAGTTGGACAGTTGTTCGGCTAGGCCTTTAAGGGCTGGGTCCTGTACATCACTGGACTCAGCCTTTTCAGTTTCAGCTTGATGCGTTTGTGGTTGTAGTGGTTGTAGTAGTGAATGTACTGTTTGATGCCGGTCTTCAATGCATCGATGCTCTCGA
>CALNWS010000008.1 GCA_940747215.1 uncultured Paraburkholderia sp.
GAACCCCGCTGAGTGCGTGCGTCTGGTTCCCTTTGTCATTCCCCGGTTCCTCTGCCCGCATTATCCGCTGGCTCAGGCCCCGGCCGCTCCACTGATCCGGCTGTCCAAATTCCCGCGACCACCTCTCCTCTTCGACGCCCTTCAGCGCGATGCGATAGCCGTTCGGACGTAACTCCAGGTTGTCGCGAATATGAATGATGAATGACCGGCGGCAGGAAGCCGATTTCCTGCGCGAACTTCTTGCGGATGCTCTTGATCCGCTTGAGCAGTTCGCCGTCGGAATTCTTGTCGACGAGCGGAATCAGGCGATAACCAACTTCGAGGCCGAGCGTGTCGATCATCGTCACGTTGTCCCAGCTGGCTTCGGTGTTCTCGACCGGCGCCATCGCGGCCGGCGCGACGTCGACGAGCGCCGTCGTGTCCCTGCTTTCTTCTGCGCGCTTTTTCATCGTGTGGCCGAGCTGGATCAGACCGCCGCCGAGAACCAGAAACGCGAAGTGCGGCATGCCCGGGACCATGCCCATCAGCACGAGAATGCAGCCCGTGATCATCAGCACGCGCGGATTCGTGAAGAGCTGGCCGGTGAGCTGCGTGCCGATGTCTTCGTTGGTCGCCATGCACGAAATTGCTCGCACCGTCCATCGAACCGTAGAACTCGGCTTCCTGCGAGACTTCAGCACGGCGCTTGCGCGCCTGCTCTTCGTTGATGAGGCCGGCCTTCAGGTCGGTGTCGATCGCCATCTGCTTGCCGGGCATCGCGTCGAGTGTGAAGCGCGCGGACACTTCCGCGATACGCCCCGTGCCCTTCGTGATCACCATGAATTTGATCACCATCAGGATCACGAAGACGACGATACCGACCGCGAAGTTGCCGCCCACGAGGAAGTGGCCGAACGATTCGATCACCTGACCGGCGGCGTCGGGCCCGGTGTGGCCTTCGAGCAGCACGATCCACGTGGACGCCACGTTCAGCGACAGGCGCAGCAGTGTCGAGAACAGCAACACGCTCGGGAAGGCCGCGAAGTCGAGCGGCTTCATCGTGTACATGCTGACGAGCAGCACCATCACGGAAAGCGCGATGTTGAAGGTGAACAGCAGATCCAGCAGGAACGGCGGCAACGGCAGAATTATGATGCCGAGGATCATGCAGATCAGCACCGGCCCGGCGAGGGCGCGCAAATTGGTACTGCTCAAGGCATCGGGCCGTCGAGCGAGGAAACCGGCGCGAGCGTTCATGCGGAGACTCCAGAAGCGTCGTCGTTAGGGTTGACTGGGTTGAGCGTGTCGGCGGCTTCTTCATCGGCTTCCTGATCCGATACGCCGCCCTTGTCGAGTTCCGGCGGCACGTCGAGTTCGGTCGGCACGACCGGCACAGTGCCACCTTCGGTTTTGAAGTGCCGCAGCTGGTACACCCACGCGAGCACTTCCGCGACCGTGCCGTACAACTGGCCCGGAATCTCGCGATTCAGCTCGACGTTGTGATAGAGCGCGCGCAAGCGGCGGCGCTTCCAGCAACGGCACGTTGTTTTCCTTCGCGATTTCGCGAATGCGCGCAGCCACGAGGTTCACGCCCTTGGCCACGACCTTCGGCGCGCGCATTTCGCCGTCCGTGTATTGCAGCGCCACGGCGAAGTGAGTCGGGTTGGTGACCACTACGTCCGCCTTCGGCACGTTGGTCATCATCCGGCGACGGGCAATCGCGCGCTGCTGCTGGCGAATGCGGCCTTTCACATGCGGATCACCTTCGCTTTCGCGGTGTTCGCACTTCACTTCTTCCTTCGTCATCCGCAGCTTCTGTGGAACTGCCAGAGTTCGTATGGCACGTCCATTGCCGCCACGACGAACATGTCCGCGACCGTCATGCCGCAGCACACGGCGATCAGATGCATCGTGTTGGCGAGCGCGATCTGCAGCGGCTGCGTCGCGAGCGCGAGAATTTCTTCGCGGCGATTCCAGATCGTCTTGACGATCGACATGCCGAGCTGGATCGGTCCGTTGATCGAGAAAATCTTGCCGAGACCGGCGATCGGGTTCAGCTGGTCGAACTTCGGCTCGAGACCTCTCGCGGACAGTTGCCAGCCGTCGAGCGCCATCGGCGCGAGCAAGGCGGCGAGGCCGGTGACGCCGAGAATCGGCAGCAGTATGAGGAAGCTTTCACGGCTCGCCGCGCCCGCACCGATCATCATGCGGAGCATTTCGAACACCGCGCCGTGGTCGAACGTGAGCGCCGAGCGCAGCATGCCCTGCAAATGTTCGCTGATGCTGCCCGACATGCCCCACACGCCGAAGAAACCCGCCGAGAGCAGCGCAAATGTCGACAACTCTCGCGAACGCACAATCTGCCCCTCCTCCCGCGCCTTCTGCAGGCGCCGAGGGGTGGCTGATTCGGTTTTTTCAAGGTCGCTATCCTCTGCCACTCAAGCTCTCCATTCGGCCGAGGCACGACGCCTCTTTCCAGTGAGAGCGATTATTCACGCTCGACGCAAGCGACGATCGGCGGATAAGGGCGGGGAAACGGCGGTATTTCGGGGGAAATGGGAGCGGCCACCGGACCGGGCGCCCACGCGTTCTGGCGTGGGCGCCGGCCGGGTCAGAACGCCGCGAACGGGCGTCTAGAAGCCGACGAAAGGCGTCTGTGTGCCGCCGATGCTCGTCTGGTCGATGCCGTAATACACGTGGCGACCGTAGAAGAACGGCAGCCCGAGGTCGAAGCTGCTGCTGCCGCTCAGCTGGCCGGCGAGGTCGTTGAACGCGTAGTTGTTGCCGTTACTGAACAGTGTGAACGCGCTCAGAATGCCGATGCTCACGGCCGCCTTGTTCGTGTCGACGCCGGACAGCGTGAAGGTGCGGGTTTGCGCAGAAGTCGGGCAATAAAAGCCCGAGTAATTGCTGCCGCACAACGCCATCGAGCTATCCGCAAAGAAGTAGCCGTTCGAGCCCGAATCGAGGAACGCCTGCACGGTGTTGCCGTTGAACACGCTGTTGTTCATGTCGCCGAAGGTGTCGGTCGTGAACTTCTGCGTCACCGAGAGCGCGTTGTTCGACTGTGTCCCTACGCCGAACACCAGCGTGCCGTTGACGGAAGCCGCGCCGGTGTCTCCAATGGGCGGCATCTGAACGATCACGCCGTTGTTGTCGACCGGAAAGCGCGAGACCGGATTGGCGACCTGCTGCGCGATCGGCACCGAGGTACGCTTGCACGACACGCCGTTCGGACAGGTGAAGTAGTTACTGTAAGTCGCCGCCGTGGTCGGATCGGCGCAGGTTGCGCCGCAATCGGTAGGCGACGTGCCGATGCCCAGAATGCCATTCGCGCCGAGATCCTTCACCGTGTTCTCCGGCTGACCGTTGCCGCAACCGGACGTGGGTACCGTGCTCGAGTCCTTGTCGCCGATGATCTGCAGCGGAAGCGCCGTGGACGTGGTTTCTCCGCCGGTCTTGACTGTTGCTGAGCGCACCGTGCCCCACGTGTAGCCGTCCGCGAAGGTCGCGCATTCGGCGATCTGCGAGCCGCTCGTGCCGGTCGTGAGGGGCAGCGCGCCCAGCAGCGACGCGTTCAGCACCGAGTTGACCACGCGCAGGCCGAACGAGCCGGTATCGACCTGAATGTTGTTGATGGTCTGGCAGTTCGTGGTCGAGCCGGGTGCGCAGATGGTCACGCTCACCGTGGGAATGTTGATGACGCTGCTCGATCCGGCTCCAACGGTAATGGCTACGGTATTGGCCGCATTGGCCGCGATGGGTTGCTGCGTCGGGCTCGGCGGGAGCGAGCTGCCGTTCAGCGGCGAAGTAGAGCCGGAATTGGAGCCGCTATCACCGCCGCCGCACGCGGCGAGTACGGAAACGAGCATCACGGCCCCGAGGGCCTGCATCCAGTTCTTGAGTTTGACAGTGCTATAGGTGGTTCGCATCGTTCGTCCTCGCCATTACTGGATGTCGGAACCGCTGACGCTAGCGGGCAACGCGGAAGGCAGATACGCCTGACCGCTGAATGCGCCCATATGGCCGCCGGAATGCACCACGAGGTCGCTCTGCGCGACCGTGACGGGACCGCGTGCGCCGCCGCGCGCCTCGCGTGCGGCCTTCACACCGGCCACATACTGCGAAAAATAGGTACCGAGCAACGTATTCAGATCAGGCATTTGCGGACCGCGCCACGCGATGCCGAATACGGAGCCGTCGGTGGCGAGATATTCGCGCACGATCGTGCCGTTGCCGAACGTGGTTTCACGCACGGTGTATGACGCGGAAGTGGACGTGCTGGAAGCGGATGAAACCGAACTGGCGGCCGAGCGCATCACGCTCTGGCTTGCGCTCGAAGGTGCGACCGTGCGGATGGAAACGGATGCATTCGCCGGCGGCGTCATGGGTGTTCCGCCTAATGCCGCATGCGCGGACTGTACGGCGGACATCGAACAGGGCAAGGCAAGCGCCGTAAGAATACCGGCGCGGCGTACACAACTCCACATATCGAAGCTCCTCCCAGGCTGTGGCTCACTTCGCATATCGCGAACGCGGCTGCATGTATGCAGATCATACGCACGGCCGAGGCCGCACTGGAAGGGGCTCTTCGCCGTGCAACCTGCCGGCTCGTGTCGCTGCCGGAAAGCCGTGCCGTTGCTCGATCCCGTAGTATGCCTGTGGTTTGTGTCGATGGGCAGCAAGCGCGCGCACTCGCGCGGCTTGCGTTTGCTTACGGACTCGAACCTTCGATCCGGCGGCTTTGCCGGTTTTTACTTCTGCTTCGCCTGTCGCGTGCGCTCAGAAACCGAGGCTGGCGAGCAGATCGTCGACCTGCGACTGGTCCTGCATCACGTCCGCCTTGCCTTCCGGATTGATCTGGACCGTTCAGCAGATGCTCCGGGCTGCCCGTCGAAGAAGGCTCGGCTGCGAGCGCCGCCGAGTTGGCAGCGAACTGTTCGCAGCGTGCGCGTGAGTTGGCCAATGCGGTCGGACGCGAGGTCGCCGCTCTCGTTGACCGCCTCGGCGCCAGGCGCTTGGGTCGGCAGATTCACATCAGCTCCCGGCTTTCGCCATCTTCTCGAGAATCTTGTTGAGCTTCTCGCCGAGCGTCGCGGCCGTGAACGGCTTGACGACATAACCATTCGCGCCGGCCTGCGCCACCGCGATGATGTTTTCCTTCTTCGACTCGGCCGTCACCATCATCACCGGCAGGTGCGACAGGTTAGCGTCGGCGTGGATTTCCTTGAGCATGGCGGGATCGTCGAGGTTCGGCATGTTCCAAGTCGGAGATCACGAATTCGTAGCTGCCGCCGCGCAGACGCGCGAGACCGGCCTGGCCGTCTTCCGCTTCATCGACGTTCGAGTAGCCGAGTTCCTTGAGCAGGTTGCAGACGATCCGGCGCATCGTCGGAAAATCGTCAACAACCAGAATCTTCATTCCCTTATCCATTTCTTTCCCTTTGCTTGATCCATCGTGCGGCGCTAAATCGCCCCAAATTCGCGCCTGAAACTAGCGCCTCAAATCCTACCGGGCCGCATCATACCCGCTGAACGCGATCGCCCATCGACGACAGTCGCGCCATGACGCGCCGGCTCATTTCCGGCAACGACGCGATCCCGTCCGCCGCGCCGAGCGCAATCGCTTCGCGCGGCATGCCGAACACGATACAGCTCGCTTCGTCCTGCGCGAGGGTGTACGCCCCCGCCTTTTTCATCTACAACAGCAGCCCGGCCGCGCCGTCACGTCCCATTCCGGTCAGAATCACGCCCACCGCGTTCTTGCCTGCGTGCTGGGCGGTGGAACGGAACAGCACATCCACCGAAGGACGATGCCGGTTGACCGGCGGGTCGTCCGAAAGATGCGCAATATAGTTTTTTTTAGTTCGCGCCACTGCGAGCTAGCAAGAAGTGTGCATGACCCCGGCGGATATACGCGTGTCCCGGCAGCACGCGTTCACCGTGCTCAGCCTCTTTAACGGTAATCCGGCACAAGCCATTGAGGCGTTGCGCAAAATATTTTGTAAATCCAGGCGGCATATGTTGCGCGATCAGTACGGCGGGTGCATCTGGCGGCAGCGGCACGAGCACTTCGCGGATCGCTTCGGTGCCGCCCGTCGAGGCACTGACGATGATCAGCTTCTCCGTACTCAGCAGCGGATTGTTGAACATCGGCGCGCTGCCGCGCGGATCTTGTCGGCGAGCTTTTCCGAGTAATCGAGCATGCCGTCGCGAATGCCGACTTTCGGCTTCGTCACGAAGTCCACCGCGCCGAGTTCAAGCGCGCGCAGTGTGATTTCATTACCGCGTTCCGTCAGCGACGACACTATCACGACCGGCATCGGCCGCAGACGCATCAGCTTTTCGAGGAAATCGAGGCCGTCCATGCGCGGCATTTCCACGTCGAGCGTGAGCACGTCGGGGTTATGCTACCTTGATGAGCTCGCGCGCCACGAGCGGGTCAGGCGCGGTCGCCACGACCGTCATATCCGGCTGGCCGTTGATGATCTCGGTCATCAGGCTGCAGATCAGCGCCGAATCGTCGACGCACAGTACCTTGATCTTTTGCACAGCGCTCACGCCTCCCCTATAGTTCTGGCGTTGTTTGAATTACTAGGGCGCGGAGCCGAACAGCTCCACCTTCGGGCGCGCGGCGGCGGGAGAAGAAAATAGTTCGACTTTCGGACGGGCGGCGGCGCTCGGCGCCGAAAACAGCTCGACCCGTTTGCGCGCTGCGGCGCTCTGGCGCACGAGCGCCTGTTCGCGTTCGGCCACGCCTGCTTTCTTGCTGAAGGCGCAGCTTCTTCACCATCACTTGCCCCGTGCGCGGCATGAAAGCCACTTTGCGCGAATGCGAGCCTTGCAGGTCTTCGGCGACGATGCGGATTTTTTCGAGCGCCAGATAGCGGCGCACGAATTCCGAATTGCGGTCACCGATGTTCATCGTCGTCATGCCCGCGAGCACCGCGCCGCCGCTGAATACCTTGGCTTCGAAACGCTCGCGGCGGCCGCCGGCCTTGATCAGCTCGTTGACCAGTACTTCCATTGCGTACGTGCCGTAGCGCATCGAGTCCGACGCGGCCTGGCCGATATCGGCACCGTCGTCGGGCAGCATGATGATTCATGCTGCCGATGCCCGCCGTGCGGTCCTGAATGCATGCCGCCACGCACGAAATCGGCGAGGATCGGAAAGTGATGTGCCTCGCGGAAAAACGCGGTCAGGTTAGTGGTCAGCACATTCGTAAAGGCTTCACTCGGCCGGATCGTTTTCTGCTTCGAGCAGATCGAGATAATGCTTGAACGTGTAGAGGCCGCGTGCGCGCAAGCGGCGCGCGAGGCGGCTGTACGCCATGTCGCGCTTGTGATCCGACAGCGAAATGCCTGCGCTACGGTGAATCAGTTCGCGAATGCGGGCGAAATCCGCCGACGTAAATTCGAAGTCGCGTCCCAGATCGCCGGCTCTGCCCGTATCCGCCTTGTCGGCCTGCTCGGGAATCGCCCGAGCCGGTCGTTGCTGTGCGTGCGTTGACATCATGAGTGTTCCTGCCTGCAATACGAGCCATCCCGCGCGTTGCCGGACCTGCTGGCACACACGCCTAGGACTGGATTCGCGAGGTCGCGCCCGCCCGCGAGTTCTATCAACACGCAGTCGGCCCGCGACACGCCTTTCGAGCGTACTTCGATGATTCGCTCGTCACGGAGCGAGATGTCGAATGACCGCATGTCTGCTACTTTCTAGAAAGTTTCCCAGTCCGCGTCCGAGCCTGCCGAAGCAGTGCTCGTCGCGGCCGGACGCGCTGCGACTTCCGCGGGGCGCCCGCGCGCTCTTCGTTTTAGCGCGGGTTCGACGCGTGCATGAGCCGTGGCCGAAGCGTTCGAAGCAAGCCGATGCGGCCGCGTGCGTCGCGGGAGCGGCTGTAACGGGTGCGGGCGTCACAGCGGGGTTGGCCATCGCGGATTGAGCGGCGCTCTTCGCCGCCGACGCGCGAGTTGCCGGCCACTTTCCAGCCGTTCACCACGGCCTGCAACTGGCGCGTCTGGTCTTCGAGCGATGCCGCGGCGGCGCCGCTTCTTCGACGAGCGCAGCGTTCTGCTGCGTGACTTCGTCCATCTGCACGACCGCGCGATTCACCTGCTCGATGCCGCCCGACTGTTCTTCGAACGCGGCGCACGGCCTGCACGATCTCGTCCATCGTCGTGCCGGCACGGCCCACCAGCGCCGAACCGCTTTGCACCTTGTCGACGGAATCGCCGATTAGTTCCTTGATTTCCTTCGCCGCGCTCGCGCTGCGTTGCGCGAGGCTGCGCACTTCGCCGGCCACAACTGCGAAGCCGCGGCCCTGCTCGCCTGCCCACGCGGCTTCCACCGCCGCGTTCAGCGCGAGAATATTCGTCTGGAACGCAATGCCTTCGATCACGCCGATAATGTCGACAACCTTGTTCGAACTGGTTGCGATGTCCTGCATCGTCGTGACGACCTAGCTCACCACGTCGCCGCCGCGCGTCACGATATCCGACGCGTTGACAGCCAACTGGCTCGCCTGACACGCGTTTTCCGCGTTCTGACGCACCGTGCCGGTGAGCTGTTCCATGCTCGACGCGGTTTCCTGCAGCGAAGCGGCCTGCTGCTCCATGCGTTGCGACAGGTCGGTGTTGCCCATCGCGATTTCACGCGCGCCGGTGTCAATCGATTCGGCGCTGCCGTGAACAGCCTTCACCATCGCCGACATGCTGTCCTGCATGCGTTTGATCGCCGTGAAGAGGCGGCCGATTTCGTTGCGGCTGAACATTTCGATCGGTTCGGACAGATCGCCTGCCGCCATCCGTTCGAAGCATTGCGCGGCGTCGGCGAGCGGCTGCACGATCAGGCCGCGCAGCGCGAAGCGGATGCCCACCACGAGCAGCAATGCCAGCACGGTCACCGCGATGATGAGCATGGTCATCCGCGAGATATTCGACTGCGCGCTCGCCTGCTGGTCGACTGCGTGCTGCTGCAGCGCCTTGACGACGACCGTGGCCGCATTGTCGTAAGCGACGAATATCGGGCTGATCTTCGTGTCGGCGATTGCGTGATAAGCGGCCAGATCGTTCGCGCGCAGCGCGGCGAATTCCACTTCCATAGCGTCGCGAATCAGCGCCGTGTGGCGCGCAAGCAGTTCATCCAACTGCGCTTGTTCGACGCCGTTCTTCGGCGCGTCGAGATACGCCTGCCAGCTTTGCGTGCTCTTGCCGTACAACTCCTGCGCACGGTCGAGCACCTTCTTCGCCTGCTCCGCGTCGCCCGCCGCGCTCAACGCATTGAAGCGGTCGAGCGAGACGCGCGCGCAGCGAAAACGACGAGGCATCATCGAGTGCGTGAATGGGCGGCCAGATCGCCGCGCGAAATGCGGTCGAGCGAGCTGCTCGCGCCGCTCAGCGCGGTTAGACCCAACGCGTCCACCACGACGGTGAGCGCCACCAGAATGATCCCCTCCAGCGTCAGCGATGTGGGACGTTCAGGATGATCACCACCGTCTGAGGTCGTACTCGACGCGGTCCAGATGGAACTTGATGCGCATGTCTACGATCGGCACGATGATGCCGTGCAGATTGATCCCGCCCTTGATGAAATCCGGCGCATTGGCGATTCGCGTGACGTTGTCGTAGCCGCGGATTTCCTGCACCTTGAGAATGTCGATGCCGTACTCTTCGGCACCGAGCGTGAAGACCAGGAACTCCTGACCGCCGGCGTCAGCCTGCGTATCGCGGCGGCCCGTCGCACCGTTCGCGTTCGCGACGTTCGAATTGATGGATTGAACTTCTGCCACGTTAGGCCTTAAGCGGTTGGGATGAAAATGAATTAATTGAGTGTCATGCGAGGCTCATCGTACCGTGCGCGTTGCGCGTCTCGTGGTTCAGCGCCGCCACGTCCACGATCAGCGCGACACTGCCGTCACCGAGAATGGTTGCGGCGGAAATGCCGTGCACCTTGCGGTAGTTCGTTTCGAGGTTCTTCACGACCACCTGCTGATGCCCCACCAGCTCGTCGATCAGCATCGCAAAGCGGTGCCCTCCGGTCTGCATGATGGTGACGATGCCTTGCGTCGGTTCCTGCTTCGCGTCTTCGACATTGAACACTTCGTGCAGCGCGACGAGCGGCAGATATTCGCCGCGCACGCGCACCACGCGTTCGCCGTTGGCCACCGTGTGATGTCTTCGGCTAGCGGCTGCAGCGACTCCATCACGAAGTTCAGCGGCAGAATGAAGATTTCGTTGCCGACCTTCACCGACATGCCGTCGAGAATCGCGAGCGTGAGCGGCAACACTATGCGCGTGGTGCTGCCCTTGCCGGCGTGCGACGTGATTTCCACGTGACCACCCATCGACTGGATGTTCCGCTTCACCACGTCCATGCCGATACCGCGGCCAGAGACGTCCGTCACCTGCTCCGCCGTCGAGAAGCCCGGCAGGAAAATCAGGTTCCACACTTCTTCGTCGGACATCGTCTCGCTGACCTGCATGTCCTGCTTCGCAGCCTTCGCGAGAATCTTGTCGCGGCGCAGGCCCGCGCCGTCGTCGCTCACCTCGATGACGATGTTGTCGCCATGATATGCCGCCGACAGAGCCAACTGGTCGGTCGAATCCTTGCCCGCCGCGCTTCCACGGTTTCGATGCCGTGGTCGAGACTGTTGCGCACGAGGTGAGTCAGCGGACCGATGATCCTTTCGATGAGGCTCTTGTCGAGTTCGGTCGCCTGACCGAAGGTGACGAGTTCCACTTCCTTGCCGAGTTTCGCCGCCAGATCGCGCACTAGACGCGGGAAGCAGCTGAACACGTAATCCATCGGCATCATGCGGATCGACATTACGGCTTCCTGCAAATCGCGCGCGTTACGCTCGAGCTGCGCCATGCCGCTGAATAGGCGATCGTGCAGCGCCGGGTCGAACGTGCTGGTGGTTTCGGCAAGCATGGCTTGCGTGATCACCAGTTCGCCAACTAGGTTGATCAGCTGATCGACCTTTTCGACGCCAACGCGAATCGAGCTGCCTTCCGCGCCACCCGCGGCCGCCACCGGCCGCGCCGCTGCCTTGCGATCCGTTTCGGCGGGTGCGGCTGCCGGTGCACTTGCCGCGTTTGCGGCAGGCGCGGAGCTCGCCGCGGGCGCGCTGACCGCTGCCGCTTGAGGCGCGGCGGCAGCCGGCGCGGCCGGTGCGTCGAGCAAACCATGAGTGGGTTTGGCGGATGCAGCGGTGCCGGCCGTCTGAGCCGGAGATGCTGTCGGTGCCGCCTGAACCGGTTGTGCTGCCTGTACTGCTTGCGCCGGAGTCGAGAGCGCAGCGTCGGGCGTTCCAGGTTCGCCTTGCTGCGCATCGTCTGCCGGTGCGGTGCCGCAGCCGATCGAGATCTGACTTTCGTCGATCACGAAACAGCACACGGCGATGATGTCGTCGGAGGTCACATCGGTCTGGAGCCACAGCGTCAGATCGCCGCCGCTCTTGACCTGCCCAACGATGTTCCCTAGGTTGCCGAGCTCTTCGGCCAGCAGTTCCTGGTCCTTCTCACCAACGCCCCGTAGCGTAATTTTCGCCTGCACCGCCTGTTCGACGACGTGCTCAGGTGCGCTGCCGCTTGCTACTGCTTCTGCTACTGCCTGTGCCGCCGCCGTTGCGCCCATGCGGCTTTCCGCATGCAACTGTTCGAGCTTCGCGCAGATCGCTTTCGCGACCGCGGCGTCCGGCTCGGCGCTCGCGCTATAATCGGCGAGCTGGCCCGACAATACGTCCTTGGTTTCGAGGAACGTGTCGATCATGTCCTTGCGCAGCATGAGTTCGTTGTTGCGTGCGCGGTCGAGCAGCGATTCGAGAATGTGGGTCGTTTCTCCGTCAGTGCGATGAAGCCGAACGTCGCCGCGCCGCCCTTGATCGAATGTGCCGCGCGGAAAATGGCCGCGAGGTCCTCCGGATCCGGATTGGCGATATTCAGATCGAGCAGCAACTGCTCCATCTGCGCGAGCAGTTCATCCGCTTCGTCGAAAAACGTTTCGATAGAACTGAGTGATGTCGAGTGTCATGCTTGGGTCACCGCGAGAGTTCCTGTCTAGGCTTGGGCTGCCGTGCCGCCGCGTCGAAAGCTTCTGAAACGTGTCTAAAAAGTAGCGTGTGGTGCAGCGCTCATGCGTGATCCGGTTGGGCTAACGCCGCCGCCAGTTCGGTCAGCATGTCGGGGTCGAGCGGCTTTTCGATCCAGCCGGTCGCTCCCGCTGCGCGCACCGCGGCCTTGAAAGGCTCGCCCGATTCCGTCGTGAGGACGAGGGGCCGGATTGCCGCGCAGCGCGGTGATCAGATCGAGGCCGGTTTTGCCCGGCATATGCTGGTCCGTCAACACGAGGTCGAACGACATGGCGAGCGCGTTTTCGAGCCCTTCGTTGCCGTCTGCCGCGAGCGTCACTTCATAGCCTGCCGTCGTCAGCGTGGCGGCGAGAATCTGCCACATCGAAGCCGAATCGTCGATTGCCAGAATATGCCTGATCATAAAAACCTCACTGTACTTACGCTATGGACCGGCTGGCCGTGCGCGCCGACGAAGCGCGTCTCACGTCCAGGCTGTCGCTGTCTGTTACTGGGCCGCCGGCGCAATCGCCGGCACCTTCGGCACCACCGTCACCGGCGGCGCAAGTTTCTGGAACAGCGGCTTGGAGCCCGCTGCGTCGTCGGACAGGGTCGTCGTTGTGGAGTCGACATGGTTAAGCGCCTCCTCGGACTTTCTGTTCAACACGATGATACTGATGCGGCGGTTTTCTGGATCCATTGGGTCCGCCTTGTTCAGGTTCTACGTGGACGCGAGGCCGAGCACGCGCATCACTTTCGCTTCGTCCATGCCGCACGCGATCAGCTCGCGGCGCGATGCATTGGCGCGATCCACCGACAGTTCCCAGTTGCTGTAGTAACCCTTGCCGCCGCCCGCGTACTGCACGGCGTCGGTGTGGCCCTGCACGATGATGCGGTTCGGCACGTCGTTCAGCGTGTGGCCGATTTCGCGCAGGATGTCGCGCATATACGGCTCGACGTCGTCTTTCGCGGTGGCGAACATCGGCCGCTTCTGCGAATCGACGATCTCGATCTCGATGCGCAGGCCGGTCAGCGTCGAGTCGATGTGGATCTGCTGTTTGAACTGGCGCAACACCGGGTTCGCTTCGATCGCGGCCATCAGCTTTACCTGCAGATCGTGCAAGCGGGCCTGCTCGCGGCGCTCGAGTTCGCCCTGCAACTCTTTCACCGCCTGGTCGTCGTTGTGCGAGGCGCTGCGGCCCGAGCGGTTGTTCGAACCGTCGGTGGCGCGCGTCACGCCTTGCGCATCGGTCGAAATATCGCGGCCGCTACCTTTCAGGATGCTCGAATCTTCAGCGCTGCGATCGCCGCCCCACAGCGTGATCTTCAGCGGCTGGTTGAAGTAGTCGGCGATGCCTCTCAGCTGCACCGTGGATGCCGAACTCAGCAGCCACATCAGCAGGAAGAAGGCCATCATCGCGGTCATGAAGTCCGCATAAGCGAGCTTCCACGCGCCGCCGTGGTGGCCGGCTTTCTTCGGCGCGGAGCGCTTGACGACGATGGCGCGGTCTTTATCCTTGCTCATGGCCTTCGTTCCCGGACGGCGCTTATTTGGCCTTGACGCGGCGCACGTGCTCTTCCAGCTCGGCGAACGACGGGCGTTCGGTCAAGAAGAGCACCTTGCGGCCAAACTCGACCGCGATGGCCGGCGCGTAGCCGTTCAGGCTGGCGAGAATCGTCACCTTGATGCACTGGAACATCTTGGTGGACTCGGTCACGCGCTGTTCGGCGACGCTCGCGAGCGGCCCGATCAGCCCGTAGGGAAAGCAGAATGCCGAGGAAGGTGCCGACCAGCGCCTAGGCGATCATTTCGCCGAGCACGGCGGGCGGCTTGTCGGCGGAGGCCATGGTGTGCACCACGCCCATCACCGCGGCCACGATACCGAACGCCGGCATCGCGTCGCCGACCTTTTTCAGCGCGTGCGCGGGCGCCTCGCCTTCGTGATGATGCGTTTCGATTTCTTCGTCCATCAGACTTTCGATCTCGAACGCATTCATGTTGCCGCCCAACCCAACATGAGACGCAGGTAGTCGGTCAGGAATTCGACGATGTGATGGTCGGGGAGAATCTTCGGGTATTGCGTGAAAATCGGGCTCTTCGACGGATCGTCGATGTCGGCCTCGAGCGTCAGCGTGCCTTCCTTGTGCGCCTTGGCGAGCAGGACGTAGAGGAGCTCCATCAGCTCCATATAAAAGTCCTTGTTGTACTTCGCGCCCTTGAACAGGGCCGGGTGACGCGCAGCGTCGCCTTGATGGTCTTCATTCCGTTACCCAGAATGAATGCGCCGACTCCGGCGCCGACGATCATCAGCACTTCAACGGGCTGCACAGCGCGCCGAGATGGCCGCCTGCCAGCGTGTAACCGCCGAAAACGGACAAAAGCGTCACGAGTGTTCCCACGAAAATCAGCACTGCCGAGCCCTCACAAAGAAAGAAGCGACGGTGACCGTTGTTAAACTGGTTTACGGTAGTGACTCGGAAAACTTTGACGCAAACGCTTGCTCGGGCAATGGTATAAACCAGAAACTGGTTCGTCCATAAGGAGATCGCGGGATGCGCTTGGGCGACGGCGCTCGACTTGCCTTTGTCCGCGAGCGCGGACAGCACGGCGTGGTCGTCGAAACGGAAACGGCACAGCACCTGATTGGACGCCGCGAGCTTCACGGTCTGCGCCAGCGAAAGGTTGGCGAACGTCGGCTAGCTGGTCCGAAATCCCCATGCGAAACATGCCCATTGGCTTGTCTTCGCGCAGCAGCTGGGCGAGCAGGAGATAAGACAGGTTGACTTCTTTGATCTCAGTGAGCATCACTTGTGGAGCTCATGATTTCCCTAGGGTATGTCTGGCTGGTCAGGCCGTTTGCGAAACGTTTGCTCGAACGCACGCACTTCAACCGCACGATTCGGCTCGTTTCTGGTGTTGCGAGCATTGTGGCTAAAGTGGGAGCCGACGAGAATCGGACAGACACCCCGGCGTAGTGCCGGAATAATCCGTCATTCGTGTAGGAATTTTTCCTACAAAGTGACGCAAAAAGGGAATTGGGAGTAAATCGGGCCGCCTCGAACGCATGTAACGGAAAGCCTGACCGCGTTACATATAGACGGTGATTTTGAGCTGTACGGTGAGTATTACGGCATTTACCGGCCGCACCTTTAGTGCGGTGACCACGAATTATAAGACGTTTTCACTTAGCTGCCATGAAGCCCGTGTAGGGCTTATTCTCCATATTCATTTGGCTAGGCCCGCCGCTTGCTAAAGCACAGCGCAGCGTTTGCTTACGACTGCGAAAATCCCATCCAGACTGGAAGAATGAGAATGGGCCTCCAGAACACCTGTAACGCGCCGTGTTTCTCGCTGTAACAACATTAAGCGTTTGAAAAATAACTCGAATTAGCTCGGCCGATCCCGATAACGAACGCTAAGGGATTACCCGATGCAGGTTCGGAGCACCCCGGGCGGGGGCATACCGCGCCCAACCGTCCGTCAGGCATTCGCTCTTCGCTCTATTCGAGCGCCGCTGTGCGAAGCCGTACTGAACAGGAGAAAACGCATGCGTATCGCACAAATTGCGCCATTGTATGAAGCAGTCCCGCCGAAATTCTATGTCTATGGCGGCACCGAACGCGTCGTGTCGTATCTGACCGAGGCACTGGTCGATCTTGGCCACGACGTCACGCTGTTCGCCAGTGGCGATTCGGTCAAGTCCGCCAATCTCGAGGCTTACTGGCCGCGCGCGTTGCGTCTTGATCCGACGATCCGCGACGCGTTGGCGCCGCACGTCCTAATGATGGAAAAGGTGCGCAAGGTCGCGCATGAGTTCGACGTGCTGCACTTCCATCTCGACTACATGCCGTTCCCGCTCTTCACGACGATGGACACGCCGTTCGTAACGACGCTGCATGGCCGTCTGGATCTGCCGGAACTGCAACCCGTGTTCGACGCGTTCTCGAACGTGCCGGTGGTGTCGATTTCCGATTCGCAGCGCCTGCCGCTGCCACAGGCGAACTGGCTCAATACGATTTACCACGGTTTGCCGGATCAGCTTCTCACGCCGCAGGCGCACAAGAAGCCGGAATACCTCGCGTTCCTCGGCCGCATCTGCCCGGAAAAGCGCGTCGACACAGCTATCAAGATCGCCGTGCAAAGCGGTCTACCGCTGAAGATCGCCGCCAAGGTGGACAAGGTCGACCAAGAATACTTCAAGCGCGAAATCGAGCCGCTGCTGTCGATGGCGCACGTGGAGTTCGTCGGCGAGATCAATGAAGCGCAGAAGCCGGAGTTTCTTTCGGGCGCGAAGGCCCTGCTCTTCCCGATCTACTGGTCGGAGCCGTTCGGCCTCGTGATGATCGAGTCGATGGCGTGCGGCACACCGGTCATCGCATTCAACCGCGGTTCGGTGCCGGAAGTGATCGACCACGGCGTGACGGGTTACATCGTGGAAGATGTGCAAGGTGCGGTGGCCGCGTTGCAGCACCTCGACGATCTGTCGCGCACTGAGATCCGCGCGCAGTTCGAACGCCGCTTCAGTTCGAAAACGATGGCGCAGAACTACGTCGACGGTTATTCGACGCTGATTGAAGTAACGCGCCGCCCGGTACTGCGTCAGGTTGCAGTGGGCTAAAGAAAGAGAATCAGGCGTTTAAAGCGCTTTCACGCCGAAACGCCTGTTCACTTCAGCCAACGTCGACGTGCTTTTCCGACCAAGGTTATGAAATACGCGTAATAACGCGTAATTTTTTCACGTGAATCGTTTGCGAGATAGCAGCCGTAAGTTATCCACGTCGACGTACAGAAAAAAGTCGCCCGAGGGGCGGCTTTTTAATATGCATGTGGATGCGCTTCCATGACGGATTAGCGAAGCGTCATTAAAGCCGGGCTATCTCGACACCTTCAGTTCGCTTTCGCGTGCAACGGCGAAATTGGCTTAAACCGCGCCAATCAAAAATCGCTCGCGGTTCTTACCGACAATCCACTTGGGTGGCTTGCCGCGTCCACTCCATGTATTTCCCGACTTCGGATCCTGATACTTCGCAGGCAGCGGAGCCTTCTTGGGCGGGCATCCGCGCTTGGCGGCAACCGCAAAACCGAGGTCTTGTGCACCTAGACCGTATTCAGCGATCTTTTGGTGGATGTCGGCGACTACGTTATCAATCTCAGTACGCCGCGCTTCTTCTGCTTGAGCCTGCAATCTCGCGATCTGCGCCTTGAGGTCTGCATATATGAGACATTCCGGTTCTCCCTTTTTCTAGAACTCATTGGCAGGCAGACTAACTGCAATTATAAAAATTCGCAATAGCTAACAATACCGATTTAGGAAAATATCCTATGGTAATTATTAAACGTAGATGAAATGTAAAGCCAACGCTTTATCGCTATTAATCGAAAAAATGTCCTGTGGGCACCCGATTGGGCTGTCTTTCTCTAGAATTGGCCGCTCACGACATGCGTTGGGCGGATAACGGGTATGCGAAACGCATTACCATTTTTAGGATTACCAACCATGCAGTTGTCAAAACGCCTTGCTGCCGAACTCTTTGGCACATTCTGGCTCGTGCTGGGAGGCTGTGGCAGCACAGTGCTCGCCGCGAATTTCGCCGGTCCGGTTCATGGCCTCAGCATCGGCTTCGTCGGCGTTTCGCTCGCGTTCGGGCTGACCATGCTGACAATGGCGTACGCCATCGGCCATATTTCCGGCTGCCATCTGAATCCGGCGGTAAGCGTCGGCCTGACCGCGTCGCCGGCCGTTTTCCGTTGCGCGATCTCGTTCCGTATATCGCCGCACAACTTGCCGGCGCATTGCTGGGCGCGTTCGTCCTTTCGCTGATCGCCTCGGGCAAGCCGGAGTTCGATCTCGTCGCAAGCGGGTTCGCGAGCAATGGTTATGGCAAGCGCTCACCGGGTCATTATTCGCTTGCGGCCGCATTTATTTGCGAAGTCGTGATGACCGGCTTTTTCCTATTCGTCATCCTTGGCGCAACGGACAAGCGCGCCCGCCGGCTTCGCGCCGATTGCGATCGGTTTGTGTCTCACGCTGATTCACCTCATTTCGATTCCGGTGACGAACACGTCCGTCAATCCGGCGCGCTCAACCGGACCGGCGCTCTTCGCGGGCGGTGCGGCTGTCGACCAGTTGTGGCTGTTCTGGGTCGCTCCCATCATCGGCGCGGTGATCGCGGGCGCACTGTATCCGTTGCTGGCGTGCGGTGGCCGGACTTCCGCGGAGCAGGCACTCGCGCTCGATTAAACGATCGCGCGTGGTTGGAACCAACGAACATAACGGGCACCCAGGCACCCGTTTTTTATGCCAAGGAGCCATGCAAAGACCGGGTCGGTGGGGGCGGCGCCTCGCGCCTTCGCGACCCGCTGCTAGAATCGTGCGACCTTCCAAGCTCGCGCAGGTGCTACCGATGAACCGTCTCCGCGGATTCCTGCCTACCGTCGCATTCGCATTTAGCGGCCTGTGCGCTGGCGCGGCCATGTCATCTTCCGCGTATGCAGCGGATTCACACACAGAAACGCTGGTATTCGTGCGGCACGGCGAAAAGCCCGCGCAGGGTTACGGCCAGCTCAATTGCTAGGAGCTGAATCGGGCGCTCGCTTTGCCGGCCGTCATTGCGGCCAAGTTCGGCAAGCCCGACGCGACCTATGCGCCTGATCCGGTTCAACGGAAAGACGACAGCAGTAAGCCATACTACTCTACATCCGGCCGCTCGCCACGATCGAGCCGACAGCCATCCAGTTCCAGATGCCGGTCTAGACCCCTATGGTTTCGCGCAGATCGATCAGCTCTGCAGCGCGCTAGTCGATCCGGCAAATCGCGGCAAGCTGATTGTGGTGGCATGGGAACACAAACTGATCGTCAAACTGCTGCGGCAAATCATGAGCGCGCATGGCGGAAATGCCGCCGACGTGCCGAAATGGCAAAGCGGCGATTTCGACAGTATCTATATCGTGCGACTCGATTGGCAAAACGGCATCGCCAAAGCTAGCTTCAAACACGATAACCAGGGTTTGAATGGGCGCGCTGCCGATTGTCCATGCGCGGCGCTGCCCCATTCACCGTCGGCTTCGGCGGCTTCGGCGCCAAAATCTGCCAGCGCAGCTGATTAAACGAGTCATACAGATGTAAGGCGCAATTACGGCGGCCATTAAACGGATTTGCAGAAAATCGGAAAGCCGCCCGTAGTCGCCTCAGGCGAATAGGCGCAAAGCCTTATTCGGCAAGGCTTTACGGCGGCAATTGGCCGGCAGCCGCGTCGGCTTCGAATAATCTCTCTATTTGCTTTCAACGCCTGCGACGATGCTTGCAGTCCGTAACATCTCGTCACAGTCGCCACCTGCACGAGTGCATACATTGGTCCTGTGCGACAAACGCGTCGCCTCACGAAACTGAATGAGATCAGGAGAACACCATGAAACGCATCGTCACTCACTTGCTGGTTGCTGCTGGACTCGCCGCGGGCTTGTGCGGCGTTGCGCAGGCGCATACGGATCTAGCGGCCTGTCGCTCGGCGCGCCGGTGTACAGCCATCCGGCGCCGGTCTACTACGGCGGCGGTTGGGATCACCGTTATTACCATCGCGACTACGATCGTGGCGAGCATCGCGGCTGGTATCGCAACGATCACAACGACCGCCGTTGGGGCCATGACGACCACGGCGATCGCCGTGGCGGAGGGCACGGCTAATTAACGGCACGTAAAAACGGCTCGCATTTACTCCAGTCAATGCGAGCCGTTTCCATGAAATGACCGGAATGCCCGATATCGTCGGAAAGCTTCAGGACGCCAGTTCGTCGTCGAGCGAAAAAAGCTTGCGCAGATGATGCGCGCGACGCCGGCCTCGAAGTTATTGCCGATGCGCGGCACGTTTGGCAGGCGCGTGATCAGATCGGGATTTGCCTTGTTCATCATGACGGGTATCCGGCCGTTTCCAGCAGATCGATGTCGTTCATGTTGTCGCCGAAAGCGACGCATTGCGAGGCGTCCACACCGAGCTGGTCGAGCACGATCTTCAGCACGCGCCCTTTCGAGACGTTCGCCGTCATCACTTCGAGGCAGTTCGGCAGCGAGTACGTCACATAAAGCTGATCGCCAAACTCGCGCTCCAGATTGATCGAGACTTCCGCGAGGTCCGCAGGATTGCCGATATGGAGCGCCTTGGCGATGTCCACGCCGTCGTGCGCGGGCAGGTCCGTAATTTCGTACGTGAAGCCGGAATCGCGATGCATTTCCAGCAGTTCCGGCGCATCGCGATCGATCAATCAAGTCTGGTCGGCGAACAGGTTCACGATCACGCGGCCATGCGTACCGACGATTTCCGGTTGCACGAGCCGCTTCACGATGGCGGGCGGCAGGTCGTCGGCATGAGTCACCGTGTGATCGGGTGCGTGAATGCGCGCGCCGTTCGACGTGATCAGATACGGATCGATACCGAGCAATTTGCGAATGCCCGCGACGTCGCAGTAATGGCACCCGGTGGCAATGACGAAACGCAGACCATCGCTTTCAAGTTTGCGCACGGTGGCGACCGTGAACGGGTCGACCTGATGATCGGCGTTGAGCAGCATGCCGTCGAGATCCGTGGCGATGACTTTGTACATGGTGTAAGCGGCGGGAGAGCGACAAAAGTAACATTACCGTCCACCGCCTTATTCCTATGTGAAAGCAGGCGCATTCAGGCGTCCGCCCCAAGTGTTCTAGCCCGACAGCTTTGCCGCTTCGCGTTGCGCGAGTTGCAGGCCGCCGTGCGCCGAATCGGCGAGCGGCTCGCACAAACGCGGTTGATGGGCGGCCGGCACGAACTCCCTCAACGGCGCGCCGAGCCAGCCGCACATGGCAACCGGCAGCGTGAGCGACGGATCGAGCGCGTCGATCATCTTGCCGACTTCAGCGCCCGCGTCGTGCAGCAATTGCGCGGCAAACGGATGCGTTCGATGCGCGACTGCAATCGGCGCGAGCTTCGCGTAGGTGGTCTGGTTCGCTTCGCACAGCCAGACAACGAGACTGTCGCGATCGTGCGCGCCGGTGTGGGCGAGCAGCGCCTGCACGAGATCGTCGATGGGGCGGTGACCGTCGAGCGCTGCTGCGCGTGAACGATGATGCGCAATCCGAGCCAGGCGCCGCTCGCTTCATCGCCCGACGGGAAACCGTAGCCGCTAACCGCTCGCGACTCGCCGGCGTTGTCCAGCACCGCGGCCACGCTGCCGGTGCCGAGCGCGACGATCACGCCGGGCTTCCCACCATGCGCGCCGAGCAAAGTCGTATAAGCGTCGCTTTCGATGGCAAGGCCCGCGACCGCCGGCGCTTTCGCCTAAAATGCGCTCAGCTAGTGGCGATTGTTCACGCCAGCGAGACCACAGCCGAGCACGCAGCGCGACCAGTCGAGCGTCATGCCGGCGCGTTCGAAGACGGAACGGCAACCAGCCTCGATGGATTGCCCACGCACGCTCGACGCCTGCGCGATTTCACAACCTTGAGCATCGCCGAGCACGACGCGCGTGCCGTCGCCGTCGACGCCAATTAGAAAGAGATCAGTAGTCGTTGAGCGAACAAATTCAGGTGGTGAATACGCATAGCGTGGCAGGTCCGTTTCAATCCGGCAATTGGCCGAACGGCTAGCTTGCGGCGTACATGCGTTCCGCTATGCTGGCGAGCGACATGACAACACAGGAGCGCGACAGTGATACAGCGATGCAACTGGGCTTCGAGCGAAGCGCTCGCACAGTATCACGACGACGAATGGGACGTGCCTTCGCGCGACGATCGTCACCTTTTCGAAATGCTCGTCCTCGAGGGTGCGCAGGCGGGATTGTCGTGGTCGACGCTTCTCAACAAGCGGACCGGTTACCGCCGAGCCTTTGCCGACTTCGACTTCGACAAGGTGGCGCGCTCCACTCCGAAGCACGTCTACACGCTCGTGACGGACGAAAGCATCGTGCGCCATCGCGGCAAAATCGAATCCGTTATCACAAACGCGCGCGCCGTGCAGCAGATTCAGGCGGAGCATGGATCGCTTGCCAACTTCGTGTGGTCTTTCGTCGACCAGACACCCATTCAGAATGACTGGGAATCGTACACGCAGGCGCCCGCGTCTACCGAAATTTCCGACGCGCTCAGTAAAGAATTGAAGCGCTACGGCTGCAAATTCGTCGGCACAACGATCTGCTATGCGTTCATGCAGGCCGTCGGCATGGTGAATGACCACGAAGCGAGTTGCATGTGCCGCGCGCGTTGCGCGGCGCTCGGCAAGAAGGGAAAGAAGCGCAACGTCGGGTAACGCGCGTCGTCAGGAAGGTTAGATGGAAATGCCTAGGTTCATCAGGTAAAGCCCTGCTGAGTTTTCGGATGGTTCGGCCGTTATAGGTGCGCTGCAGTCTCGTCGCCGCAGCAGTGGAGCGGCAACGGTGCCAATGGCGGGAATTGAAGCCAATACAGCGCGCTAGTCGGAGATTCGTTATCCAGCGCGCGGCGGATACTTCAGTCATGCAGTCCAGTCACGCTAACAACGAATAGCCGCTGCGGAATACGTAGGAGACCAACCATGAAAACAACGAGCTTTCTGACGCATCAGAACATTTTCGACCAAGCTGTCGGCCATCTGCTCGATCAGCAACGCGCGGCGCTTCTGCCGCGTGGCGGCGGAGCGTACCGCAGTTATTGTGGCGGCTGCCCGATCGGAAACTTCATCAAACCGCGCCGACTACATGACGGCGATGGAAGGCGGGCCGGTGCGCTACATCGGCAAGAGCTCGACCGAAGTGCCGGCTTATATGGATGTGGGTGTGGCGGCTTTGAAGAAAGCGCTTTTGCGTGCACGCATCAACGTGTATGACGCGACGACCGTCAATCTGCTGAGTTGCCTGCAGAATGTACACGACGTGTTCGGTACGTGGGAATGGCACGAGCGCTTGAGCTCGATTGCCCATCAATTCGGCTTGTCCACCGAGCGGCTCAAGAAGACTGCGGCTTAAATAAGGCTGAGTGGGCTCCAGCGCGCGGACGGCTTCCAGCGCTGCGCGCTTTCGCCGCTATTTCACGCGGCAAGGCAGCCGCCATCAATCACACTACCTCACTCAATATTCGCGAAACGCGAATTCCGTCACGGTCGCTGCGCCGACTTCCGCACTACTACGTCAATCCGGCCCACAAAAACAAAACGGCGATGTGGCTTCTTTCGAAGCTCACACCGCCGTTTCGGCCGCCGTGCGGAAAAAACGTGCTTAGTGCAGTTTCTTCGGCAGCATCTGGCTGCACAGGCGCTTGTGCAGACGCTTCACAGCAGCAGCCTTCTTACGCTTACGAGCCGTGGTCGGCTTTTCGTACGATTGGCGCTCACGCAGTTCAGCGATCAGGCCGTTCTTTTCAATAGCGCGACAAAAGCGGCGAATCGCCACTTCGAACGGCTCGTTTTCTTTCAGAAGAATCGTCGTCATGTAATTCCTAACTCAATTACTTGATAGGGGGTAAATTGCGTGCGGTTTCCGCTTTTGTAAACGTTCACGCGCCGGCCCTCCGGTCGTTTCAAATCATAACAGGCAAACGCGGGATAAACCCGGCCAAACCACGAATGAAACGAGAAGCAATCGGCCACGGAGGCCGGAAAGGAGAGGTGAGGAGTTCACCGCGCAATGCGGACAGACGTACTGTAAAACCGCGTCTGCTGCCGTTTCGCCAACCTTTCATCAATGGAAAAATGCTGACAAAACAGGCAAAGATCTCAATTCACCTCCGATCATATCAGGAAACTTTCCATTCTACCAAGGACTTAGCGTTTGCATCAGGTCTGATCGATCACGCGCTGGCGTCGTCGAGTTCGCGGATATCCGCGCCCGTCAGCATCAGATGGACGGAGGCCGCTAGGCTTTTCAACTGATCCACCGACGTCGCGCTGGCAATCGGGGCTGTAACAATCGGACGAGCGATCAGCCACGCGAGCGCCACCGTCGTCGCCGTGCTGCCGTGCCGCTCGGCGACGCGGTCGAGCGCGCCGAGAATTCGCAAACCGTGATCGTCGAAATACTTTTCGACCCGGGTTCCCCGCGCCTTGTTTGCCAGATCCGCGCGAGAATGGTATTTGTCGGACAGGAACCCGCTCGCGAGGCTGTAGTGTACACAACGACGCCCAACTGATTCGCCACCGCCACTGGTTCGATATCCGTTTCATATTGAGCGCGGTCGTACAGGTTGTGCTCGGGCTGCAACAGCTGATATTCCGGCTGACCATGCTTGCGCGACACCGCGAGCGCCTCTTACACGCGCGCGCCACTTATAATAGTTGTTAGACGCGCCGATCACCCGCACCTTGCCCGCCTCGATCAGCTTCTGATGGCACCGAGCGTTTTGGTGAGCGGCGTGTCGGTGTCGTCGTCGTGTGAAAAATAGACGTCTATGTAATCCGTTTGCAGGCGACGCAGCGAATCTTCCACCGCTGCCTGAATATTTGCCGCCTGCGGCAGCTTCGAAACCTTGGTCGCGAGCACGATCTTGTCGCGCTTACCACTTTTCCTTAACCGATAATCGTGTCCGATTCACCACCCTGATTACCCGGTACCCACGCTGAATAAACATCGGCGGTATCGATAAAGTCGAAGCCGACGTCGACAGACGCGTCGGGAATCGAAAACGAAGTGGCCTCATCTACCGTCCAGCCAAATACATTACCGCCGAACATAAGCGGCGCTACCTGTAATTCCGAACGTCCAATGCGGCGTTTCTGCATGATTTCTCCAAGGTTTGTCACGATAGAAAAACAGAATACGCCGTCTTCCCGTTAGCTGCAGCGCCCCGCCGCGCCCCGCTGCAAGCGGCTTTCACCGAGATAGACGTGCAATTACGCGAGAAAAACGTTTGCTCACGTCTGAATAAAGTTCCTCAAGTTTTTTTGACCGGGCCGTCAACCTTTACTGAGGCGGCCAGCAATGAACGAGTGCTTCCGCCGATGCCAACGTGGCGTAACGGGCTCAAGGCTTATTTAGGAGATTTTCCATGCTCGGAATCAATATCAACATCAACTCACTGGTTGCACAGCAAAACCTCAATGACTCGCAAAGCGCCCTTTCGCAAGCCATCACCCGCCTGTCATCGGGAAGCGCATCAACAGCGCAGTTGACGATGCAGCAGGTCTGGCAATCTCGACGCGTATGCAAACGCAGATCAACGGTCTGTCGCAAGGCGTGTCGAATGCAAACGACGGCGTCTCGCTGATCCAAACCGCATCGAGCGCATTGTCTTCGCTGACTTCCAGCCTGCAACGTATCCGCCAGTTGGCTGTGCAAGCTTCGACCGGCACGATGTCGTCGTCGGACCAGGCAGCACTGCAGAAGGAAGTTGCGCAGCAGATTCAGGAAGTGAACCGTATCGCGTCGCAAACGACGTACAACAGCACGAACATTCTGGACGGCTCGGCAGGTATCGTCGGCTTCCAAGTTGGCGCGAACGTCGGTCAGACGATCAACCTCGACCTGAGCAAGAGCATGTCGGCAGCTAACCTCGGCAGCGGCTCGCTGTCGACCGGCCAGTTGACTGGCACGATCACGGGTCTGAACATCGACTAGGCTGCGGGCGCAGCAGCAACGACGTCGTCCCCGATCACCACGCTGACAATGAAGACCGCAGCATACGATCAGACCAACACGGCTCTCGTCAACGCTGTCAAGGCGGCAACGACTCAGATCGGCGCGGTCAACGCATCGAACACGACCGTTTCGTCCCTCGACATCAGCACGGTCAGCGGTGCAAACGTCGCGATGGTTTCGATCGACAACGCACTGACCCGCCGTCAGCAACCTGCAGGCAAGCCTCGGCGCAGCGCAAAACCGTTTCACGGCAATCGCTACGTCGCAGCAAGCTGAATCGACCGACCTGGCTTCGGCACAGTCGCAGATCACCGACGCGAACTTCGCACAGGAAACTGCAAACCTGAGCAAGGCGCAAGTTCTGCAACAAGCTGGTATCTCGGTGCTGGCTCAGGCAAACTCGCAGCCGCAGCAAGTTCTGAAGCTTCTCCAGCATAGCTGAAGCTGTTTGAACGAACACCGCACCCCGTTGCGCGGTGTTCGCGTTGTAGTAGCACCTATCGTGCTGGATGGAAGGTCTGGAAGGTTCGCTTTTCATTCAGCACGTTTATTACGCTCTTCCGAATTTCACAGACGCACGGAGCAATGCGATGTCAACGGTTACGTCTTCTTCCGCATCGAGCGCAGCAACGGCCTCAGTCACTGCCGACAAGACAGCCCTGCAGCAAGCAATGCAGTCGGTTATCAGCGGCGCGACAAGCTCGTCGATGGATGTCAATTCGCTCGTGACTGCGCTGGTGCTGGTGAATACAAAAACCGCTGGTCAGGTTGCGACGCTCGCCAACCAGCAAAGCTTGGACACCACCCAGATTTCAGCTTACGGCGCGCTGTCCGCTGCATTGAGCAGATTGCAGGCCGCATTCGGCACACTGTCGAACGGCACCCTCAAGTCCACTTTCACCGCCACGATGACGGGCGGCACGGACATCACGGCCAAGGCCACCACTGGCGCTGTGGCAGGCAGCTATGGCGTGACGGTTTCGCAGATCGCGCAATCGCAGGCGATTTCGTCCTCCAAGTTCGACGCGAATCAGAACCTCGGCAGCGGCACGCTCGCTGTCCATTACTTTTGGCACCAACAGGCGTTCAACGTCACGATCGGCGACAGCAACTCACGATCGGCGACAGCAACAATACGTTGTCGGGCATCGCTGCAGCCATCAATAACGCGACCGGCAACCCGGGCGTAACGGCCACCGTCGTGAACGGTTCGGATGGCGCCCACCTCGTGCTCGCCTCCAGTCACTGACGATCGCGCCGGACACGACCACGCAGGCCGCCACGATCACGAACTTCGTCTCGCTGTACAATACGCTCGTGAGCACAATGAGCACGCGCTCACGCAGTTCAACGCGAGCTCCACGACGCAAGGTCCGCTGCTCGGCAATTCGACGCTGAACACAATCAAGAACACGCTGGCCTCGATCGTCGCCGGCGGCGTGAAGAACGGCAGCTCGTCGCTCAACCTCGGTTCGATCGGCATTTCGCTGCAAGCCGACGGCACGATGATGTCGGTCGACAGCACGGCGCTCACGAACGCGCTGCAGAACACTCGACCACGGTCGCGTCGCATCTTCAATGCGACGAACGGCATCGGCGAGCAGCTCAACGCCAGCATCACGAATTTCACGCAGACGGGTGGCATGATCGACGTGCGGACCACCGCGCTGAACAGCGATCTGACAGGTATCTCGACGCAGCAGACAAATCTAAACGATTACATCAGCCAGTTGACGAGCCAATATGCCGCGCAGTTTACCGCGCTCAACACGCTGATGGCGACGACGAACAATTCGGCTTACCTGATGCAGCTCTTCGGCGGCACGAACAGCGCCGGTGCGCTGGCAACGAACAAGTAACGTGGGAGAATGCACGTGCAACAGAACGCAGTCGTCGAACAGGTACTGGCGCTCACGCGCGAGATGGAACACGCGGTGTCGCTTGCGGACTGGCCGGAGGCTGCGCGCCTTGCCGAGATCCGCTCGCCGCTCATCATGTCGCTCAATGCGGAGCAGGTTCATGCGTCAAGCGACGCGGCGCTGCGCGCCAACTCGCAGGTCAGCCAGACGGAACTGGAAGCCGAAAATACAACGCGGTCATGAAGCGTAAGAGTTCCGTCGGCCTGTATCACAAGACGGCGTTGCTGTAAGCGCCACGGGCGCTACGGTTTCGCCCACACGAACGAACAACAACAAGCGCGCCGCAGTCGGGTGCGCCGTTTCACTGGTGCCCGCCTCGCGCGGGCTCTTTTTTGCGCGGATTTTTTGCCTGAATTCCTGCGCTGGTTTGGACTAGGCATGCCGTCGGCCGACACCTGCGCTATCAGGCGAATTGACCGCCGTTTTGCCATCACTTCTACCCTTAACCGGACGAATTTCGACTCGATAATCCAACGTACAGCTTCTACGTGCGAGCATCATGTCCATCCAATTCGAATTCCGGGCTCCCGAGCCTCAGACGCCTGAGCAACAACTCGCTCAGGATATTTCGCTCGTCATGCAGGCGGCGATCGAGCAATACCATGCTGGCGAAATAGCCGATGCCGAAACGCTCTTCGTGGCCATCCTCGAATCGATGCCGCACCATCCGGACGCCAACTACAACCTTGGCGTGATCAAGGTTCAGAACAGCCGCGCCGTCGAAGCGATCACGCATTTCGAGGTGGCGCTCGGCAGCATACCGAACAACGGCCAGTACTGGGTCGCCTACATCAACGCGCTGTTCGAAATCGACCAGATCGCAGCAGGCTGGACTGCAGTCGAAATCGCCCAGCAACAGGGCGTGCGCGGGCCCGCGCACGACGGTCTGATCCCCCACAGCTCGCGGAATCCTCAGACACGCCTGCGAACGACGCCTGTCGCGCCCGCGAACGCTGCGCAGGAGATCAATCTCATCGTCGGCGAGGTGGCCCAGCCCGCCGAACCCGCACCGGACAAGGCAGCGACACTGCCGAAATCGATCAAATACCGGCAGCCCACACCCAGCGAAATCAACAAGCATTCGTCGCTCGTGCAGAAGGGCCAACTTGGCGAAGCCCTTGCTTACGCGCGCAGGCTGGTCAAAAACTACCCGCAAAGCGGCGACTGCTGGCGTTCCCTCACGATTTCGCTGCACAAGGACGGCCAGTTTCAAGAAGTGATCAAGACGGCGAAGACCGCGATTGAATACAATCCCAGCGACACCATCTGCCGCCTTCTGCTCGCCGACACGCTGTGCTACATCGGTGCGCTGACCGAAGCGGAAGTTCAGTGCCGCGAACTGGTGGCGCTCGTACTTGATCACGCTGAAGCGCATCGCGTTCTCGCCGTTACGCTCGGCAGCCTCGGACGGCGCGCGGAAGCACTCGCGTCGCTCTTACGTTCGAGCGAACTCGCGCCGCGAGCGGCGGCCGTGCACAGTTCGCTGGGCACGCTGTACCTCGGCATGGGCGCCATGGTTCAGGCGGAAAAGTCGCTGCGTATCTCGCCCGACATCGACCCGACGGACGCGAACAAGCGCAGCAACCTGCTCTTCTGTCTCGCACACAGCCGGACGATCGACAAAGCCACGCTCATCAAGGAACACCGCGCATTCGGCGAGTTGCACGATGTGTCCGCCCCTGCGGGTGGCCGGCGCTACGGCAACGATCGCAATCCTGAGCGCAAGCTGCGTGTCGGCTTCGTGTCCGGTGACTGTGTAATCACGCGGTGGCTTACTACCTGCTGCCGATCCTCACGTATCTGAGCCGCGATCCCGGACTGTCGCTGCACTTCTCACTTCTATTACAACTTCGGCCTCGAAGACCAAATGACGGAGCAGCTTCGCGCATGCACCGACGTCTGGCATCGAGTCGACAGCATGAGCGATGCGGCGCTGAACAAACGCATCGCAGCAGACGGCATCGACGTCCTGATCGTTCTGTCCGGACACACGGCCCACGGCCGGCTTCTCGCCCTCGCACACCGGCCGGCTCCAGTTCAGGCATCGTGGATCGGTTATCTGGGAACGACTGGCATGCAGGCATTCGACTACACGTGTCGGACGGCCAGGTCACGCCGATCACGGATTTCGCGGATCAGTTCGTCGAAAAGCTCGCGTTGCTGCCGTCGGCAACGGCGTTCATGTTGCCACCCAACTGTCCGCCGGTCAACGCCCTGCCCGCATTTCACAAGGGTTACGTGACGTATGGCAGCTTCAACCGAATCAACAAGATCAGTGCCGACGTCATCGCTCTCTGGAGCATGGTGCTGCGTGCGCAGCCGACTTCGCGCATGATGATCGGCGCAATCGAAAACAAGCATGACGAAGATACGTACGTGAAATGGTTCGAGGCCGAAGGCATCGACGCTGGACGCATCACGTTCTGCCCGCGTACGACCTTGCCGGTCTACATGCAACAGCATCATCAGGTCGACGTCTGTCTCGACACGTTCCCGTACTCAGGCTCCACCACCACGCTTAATGAGCTGTGGATGGGTGTGCCCACGGTGACGTTACCGGGCACGTCGATGGCGAGCCGCTGCGGCGCCTGCTGGCTCGGTCACGTTTCGCTCGAAGAATACATCGCGCTCGACAAGGAAGAGTTCGTTCGCAAGGCTCTCGAACTGACGAGCAACCTCGACGCGCTCAACGAATTGCGCATCGGCATGCGCGAGCGCTGCAACGGCTCGGTGCCGTTCCATCCGGAACAGGTGGCCAGTGGATTGTCGATCCGTTGCGCACGATGTGGCAGCGGTGGTGTGCCAACGAAACGCCGACGGCATTCGGAGCCGTGCTTCCGACCGACTGGTACGCACCGGCTCTTGTCGAAGAAGCAATCTGAACAATGTCAGGACAACGTCCTTAACAACAGAAGACCCGAATCATGAATGCAAGCCTGCCTGCTGAAGCCATCGCCGCGCTGACACAGGAAACGATCTACATCACGCAGCCGCACCTGTCACCACTCGAGGACTTCATTCCATATCTTCGGGAAATCTGGGACAGCAAGGTCCTGACGAATGGCGGTCCGTTTCACCAGCATCTGGAGAAGGCGCTGGAGGAATATCTCGGGGTCGATCACCTTGCGTTGTTCTCCAACGGCACGCTCGCACTCGTGACGGCTTTGCAGGCGCTGCGCATTACCGGTGAGGTGATCACGACGCCGTACTCGTTCGTCACCACCGCGCACTCGCTGCTGTGGAACGGCATCAAGCCCGTATTCGTCGACGTGGACCCGCACACGCTCAACATGGATCTGGCGAAGATCGAAGCGGCCATCACGCCGCAAACCACGGCGATCCTGCCGGTGCATTACTACGGTTATCCTTGTGCGATACAGCAGCCATTCAGTGCATTGCCGACAACTACAACCTGAAGGTGATCTACGACGCAGCGCACGCGTTCGCCGTCAAGCAGAAAGGCCAGAGCGTGCTGCGTCATGGCGACCTCTCGGTGCTGAGCTTCCACGCGACGAAGGTGTTCAACACCTTCCTTCGAAGGCGGCGCAATCATCTGCCCGAACGCGAAGACCAAGCAGCACGTGAATCACCTCAAGAACTTCGGTATCGTCGATGAAACGACCGTGGTGGCGCCTGGCATCAACGGCAAGATGAGTAAAATCAACGCGGCGTTCGGTTTGCTGCAACTGGATCATATCGACGACGCACTCGCGCGGCGCCGCGAAATCTCCGCACGCTACTGCGAAGAACTCGCGAACGTAAAGGGCATTCACTGCCTGCCCGCGCGCGATAGCGACATCTCGAACCATGCGTACTTCCCGATTCTAGTGAAGGACGACTATCCGTTGAGCCGCGACGCGTTGTACGAGAAGTTCCGCGACCACAAAATCATCGTGCGCCGCTACTTCTATCCGCTGATTTCGGATTTCCCGATGTATCGCGGCCAGCCCACCGCGCGGCACGCCAACTTGCCGGTTGCCGGCGATGCCGCACAGCGCGTGTTGTGTCTGCCGATTTTCCCGGCCATGACGGATGACCAGTTCGATTGCATCATGAGCATCATCGTCTCTGCCTTAAACACAATGGTCACGCGGTTCGATACCGTCGTGACCAATAGCCTCAAAAACAGAAAGGCCGCGGAGTCGAATCCGCGGCCTTTCTGTTTCGATCAGGCGTTAGTCCCGATACTTCTCTTTTCTCTTATGCTGTCGCTGTCGCCAAAGCCAGACTTTTCGCGCGCTTCAGTTCCGAGAGAATTTCCAGTGCACGGCCTTTGTCTGCCGTCAGATCCGGAAGAAACGCTTGGGTTATGTCGGTGGATGCCGAAGGCCCGGAGCGACGGCTGCGGCGCCCGCAGCGCTTGAAACGATGCGTGCGGCATGGAGCCTCCTGCTTTTATGGGTAGGCTTCATTCTACTTTTTCGGGGCCGATTGCGCGCGTTAGCGCACGGGCGTGCGAATTTCGGCCTGCCGCCGCGTATCCGACGGAGCGCGAGCCAACAGCGAAGCGACCCAGCCGCGTGACCCACGGCGCGGCCATTGCGCGTCGCCGTGCATCGCGTTGCGCGAATGCCCATAAACAAAGAACAAAGCACAAAAAGTTGGTTCGCCGCGAGGGCGGCGGGTAGCACAATAAATCTCCGGATTTCCGTAGCGAGGGGCAGACATGCTTTCATGCACCAGATCGACCTAGCCGCCGCGGCTCGTCACCGTACCCGGTTTGCACGGCAGCGAAGGTGCGCATTGGCAATCGTGGCTGGAGCGGTAGTTTGCGCGCTTGTTGTGCGTCGAGCAGGCCGACTGGGATGCGCCCGATCTTGCGGTCTGGTCGCGCTCGCTGCGCGATCTGCTCGCGCGCGAGCGTGGACCGTTCGTGCTGGCGGCGCACAGCTTCGGTTGCCTCGCGGCCGCGCACGCGTTGCAGCAGGCGGCGAATGCGGGCGACGTGGTTGGCGTGCTGTTCGTCGCTCCGGCGAGTCCGCAGAAATTCACGTTCGCCGGTCCCTTCGAAGCCCGGCGTCTCGGCGTGCCGTCCATTCTGATCGGCAGCGAAACCGATCCGTGGATGTCGCTCCCCGGTTCGCGCGAACTCGCTCAGCGTCTTGGCAGCGCGTTCGTCAATCTCGGCGACGCGGAGCATATCAACACGCCGGCGGGCTTCGGTCCGTGGCCGCGCGCGAAATATTTCGTCGACACGCTCGTGCATTGCGCCGCGCAGCGCCGCTGCGCTTTCGCTAAGAGCCGTTCGACGTCGTGCAGCAAGGCTTGCGTGGGCCGTCTAGATGCCGTCTCGCGATTCCGGAAAACAGCCCACTGGGCACAGGGTCGCTGCGTTGCACACGTAAGCGATCCGTTAGAATTCCGCTTCACGCTGCACGTTCGTGCGGCCACCGGTTTTCATCATCGATAGGCGGGGAAAGGATGGCAGGCAAGACGGGGACTTCGCGCTGGTTCGCAGCCGGCATGACGGCAGTCCCACTCGCGCTCGGCGGCGTGCCGGCGGCGCACGCCGATACATCGCTGCTCAACGTCTCATACGACGTGACGCGCGAACTGTACAAGGACATCAACGCGGGTTTCATCGCCGCGTACAAGTAACCCGGTGAAACCGTGTCGATCCGCCAGTCGCATGGCGCGTCCAGCGCGCAGGCGCTCTCGGTGCTGCAAGGTCTGCAGGCCGACGTGGTAACGATGAACCAGCCGAACGACATCGACCTGCTCGCGGAAAAAGGCCAACTGGTGCCCGCAAACTGGCGCTCGCGCCTGCCTGACGACAGCGCGCCCTACACCACGACGATTGTGTTTCTCGTGCGCAAGGGCAATCCGAAGCACATCAAGGACTGGGAGGATCTCGCGAAGCCGGGCGTGCAGGTCGTGATCGCGAATCCGAAAACCTCGGGCAACGGACGCTACACGTATCTCGCCGCGTGGGGTTATCGCAAGCAGCACGGCGGCACGGACGCGCAGGCGCTCGACTTCGAGAAGGCCATCTTCAAGAACGTGCCGGTGCTCGACACGGGCGGCCGCGGCGCAACCACCACGTTCACGCAGTGCAATATCGGCGACGTGCTCATCACGTTCGAAAACGAAGTGTTGCTGATCGATACGGGCGTGAGCGCGGGCAGTTTCGAAGCCGTGTATCCATCGGTGAGTCTGCTCGCTGCACCGCCGGTTTCGATCGTCGACAAGGTGGTGGACAAGCACGGCACGCGCAAAGAGGCTCAGGCGTATCTGGATTATTTGTGGTCGCCGGCTGCGCAGGAAATCATCGCGCAGCATCATCTGCGTCCGCGCGACAAGAATGTGCTGGCGAAGCACGCTGCCGAGTTCAAGCCGATCAAGACGTTCACCGTCGAAGAGATGTTCGGCAGTTGGCAGAAAGCGCAGCAAACGCATTTCTCCGATGGCGGCACGTTCGATCAGATCATCGTCGACAGGAAGTAACGGCGCACCAGCTTTGCTGAAGTACAAACCAGAAGGCCGCTTCTTTAACGAAGCGGCCTTTTTTACATCACGCGCGATTCAACGCGTTCAGAGCATTTCAGTTCGGCGCGGCGTGCGCGTCGCAGCCTTTCTCGCAGCCGCTCTGATCGAGCGGCATCTGCTGCGCTGCTTCGGCGCGAATGCCGAGACGTTGTAGCAGCTTGCGGTCCGCTTCGGCCTGCGGGTTGCTCATGGTCAGCAACTGGTCGCCATAGAGAATCGAGTTCGCGCCGGCGAGGAAGCACGTTGCCTGCAGCGCCTCGTCCATCTGCTCGCGTCCTGCGGGCAGACCGCACCATCGCGCGCGGCATCGTCACGGCATCGTAATACGCGCGATCGCGATCGTGCGCACGAATTCGAACGGATCGATGGCTCGGTGCCGGTGAGCAGCGTGCCTTCCACCTGCACCAGATTTTGATAGGTACCGACTGTTGATAGGTACCTACTCCGGATACGGCTCCATGTTCGCGAGCTGAGCAATCAGCCCCGCGCGTTTGCGGCGCGATTCGCCGAGTCCGACGATGCCGCCGCAGCACACGTTGATGCCTGCATCGTGTACGCGTTCGAGCGTGTCGAGACGATCCTGATATGTGCGACGTGCGCGTCGAGATGATCTGACCGTAGAACTCCGGCGACGTGTCGAGGTTATGGTTGTGGTAGTCGAGACCCGCTTCACGCAGTGCCTGCGCCTAGTGCGTTTCAAGCATGCCGAGCGTCACGCAGGTTTCGAGGCCCATCGCCTTCACACCGCGGATCATATCCTTGATCGGTTCGAGGTGACGATCCTTCGATTGCGCCATGCCGCGCCCATGCGGAAACGCGTGGCGCCGTTTTCCTTGGCGGCGCGCGCGGCGGCAAGCACCTCGTCCACCGGCATCAGCTTGTCAGCTTGCAGGCCCGTGTCGTGATGCACCGATTGCGGACAGTATGCTCAATCTTCCTCGCAGCCGCCGGTCTTGATCGACAGCAGCGTGGAAAGCTGCACCGTGTTCGCGTCGAAATGCTCGCGGTGCGCCTGCTGCGCGCGGAACATCAGATCGTTGAACGGCAGTTCGTACAGCGCGACGATGTCGGCGACGTGCCAGCGCGCGACCTGCTTTGGCGCGTTCGCTGCGCTGGTGTTGGCGTTGCCGGCCGAAGCTGTGGGAGTGAGGTTCAGTTGCGTCATATCGTCAATCCTTCTTGGATGTTGGGTGTTGCCGCGCGCTGCGTGTGACGCAGCGTCTGCAGAAGTTGAGGGATGTCGAGCTGATCGGCCGCGAGTTCGGACGATGCCGGGTTCAGATGCGGCACGATGCCGAGCAGCGGCGCGCCGTGTTCGCGCATCAGATGTTCGCGGATCGACGCGATGTTTTCGTCGGGGAACGTCATGTCCGGATCGACGCGATTCGCGACCCAGCCCGCAAGCGTGAGACCGCGCGCGGCGATCGCTTCGGCGGTAAGCAGCGCATGGCTGATGCAGCCGAGGCGCATGCCGACCACGAGCACGACCGGCAGACCGAGCTTAACGGCAAGATCGGCGGTGTCTTCGGTGGCGGTCAACGGCACGCGGAAACCACCCACGCCTTCCACGACGACGATGTCCGCGCGCTGCACGGCCTGCGCATGGCACGCGACGATGTGATCGACGTTCAGCGTGACGTTTTCGAGCGCGGCGGCGATTTGCGGTGCGGCCGGTTCCTTGAGCAGATACGGCGGTGCATCTCGGGCGGCAGCAGCACGCTGGAGGCGGCGTCGAGCTGATCCGCGTCTTCGTTGTGCAGCCACGCCGTCCACTTCGAACTCGCACGCCACGATCGGCTTCATCGCCGCCGCCTGCAGGCCTTCGCGAACGAAGCCGCGCAATAGCGCTGCGGAGACGAACGTCTTGTCGATTTCCGTATCGGTTCCGGTGACGAATAGAGAGAGCGCCGTGCTCATGCGACGTTTACTCCGAGTTGTTGCAGACCGGCTTCGAGCCGGTCGAGATCCGCTTGCGAATGCGCGGCCGACAGCGAAATGCGCAGACGCGACGTGCCCGTCGGCACGGTCGGCGGACGGATCGCGGGCACCCACAAACCCGCGCGATCGAGCGCGGCGGCGATATCGAGCGTGGTTTCGTTGGTGCCGGTGATGAGCGGCTGCACGGCCGTATACGAATCCACCGGCAGCCACGGTGTGGACTTCAGCATGGCGTGCGTGCGTTCGATCAACTTCTGAAGATGCGCGCGCCGCGCGTCGCCTTCTTCGCCGCCGATGATGCGCAGACTTGCCGACACCGCGTGCGTCGCGGCGGGTACCGATGCCGTGGTGAAGATGTACGGCCGCGCGCGCTGCACGAGCCACTCGATCACGGTGTTGTGCGCGACGACGAACGCGCCCGAGACGCCTGCGGCTTTGCCGAGTGTGCCGATCGACACAAGGTTCGGCGAGCGCAGCGCGGTCTCGCCGCCGTCGATATAACGACCACAGCACTGCGCGAAGCGCGGCACTTTCGCGCCGCTTCGCTGGTCCGGCGCAGCGCCGCCGCAAGGACAATCGGCAGGACGTTGCGCCGACAACATTTGCTTGCTCATCTGTTTCAACCCAGCCCGCGTGCGATGAAGAATCTTCTGGATATCGCTCGCGCCTTCGTAGATCTGGCACACGCGCATGTCGCGGTAAATCCGCTCCACCGGAAAGTCGCTCAGATAGCCAGCCGTAGCCGCCATGAATCTGTAAGGCAGCCGAACAGATGCGCTCGGCGGCTTCGGAGGCGAACAGCTTCGCCATCGCCGCTTCCAGTTGCGTCGCCATGTCGGCGAGGCGGAACTGCACGGCCTGATGAGCGAAGAGCGGTTCGCCAAAGCTCTCGCGCTCTTTCGCGTAGGCAAGCGCCGCCTCGAACGCCGCGCGCGCCATGCCGACGCTTTGCGCCGCGATGCCGATGCGTCCGCCTTCGAGCCCCGACAGCGCGATGCGATAGCCTTCGCCTTCCGCGCCGATCAGAGTCCCAGCCGGGATGCTGCAGTCTTCGAAAATGATCTGTGCGGTGTCCGATGAATGCTGGCCGAGCTTTTCTTCGATGCGCGCGACCACGTATCCCTTCGTGTCAGTCGGCACGATGAACGCGCTGATGCCGCGCTTGCCCGTGGCTTTGGTCCACCGCCATCACGATGGCGACGTTGCCGTTCTTGCCGCTCGTAATGAACTGCTTGACGCCGTTCAGCACGTAGCTGTCGCCGTCGCGGGTGGCGGTGGTGCGAAGCGCGGAGGCGTCGGAACCCGCTTGCGGTTCAGTCAGACAGAACGCGCCGAGCATTTCGCCGCGCGCGAGCGGCGTGAGTCAGTCGCGTTTCTGCGTATCGTTGCCGAAGGTCAGCAGAATGCTGCACACCGGGCAGTTGTTCACCGAAATCGCCGTGGACGTGCCGCCTTCACCCGCCGCGATTTCTTCGAGAATCAACGCGAGCGCAAGGGCGTCCATGCCGGCGCCGCCATATGCTTCGGGCACGAGCACGCCATACGCGCCGAGTTCGGCGAGCTGCCGATGAACCTCTTTCGGAAAGGTTAGCTCGCGGTCCCATTGCGCGGCATGCAGCGTGATCGCCTCGCTCACGAACGTGCGTACTGCATCGCGGATCATCAGGTGGTCCTGATCAAGCACCATGGCGTTGTCTCCTAATATGCGGCCTCGTTTTCTTCGTCACGCGGCTTACCAGTCGAGCGCGGTGCCGTCGTACTGGAAGAAGCGGCCGTTGAAGCCGTCGCGATTGCCGGCGGCGCGCGCGAGAACGTCGCGCATGCCGGTGACGCTGCGTGTCGGATCGATGGCCGCCTGCGCGCCGCCCATGTTGGTTTGCACCAGCCCGGATGCAGCGAAATGCAGGTGGCGCGCTGCGCTTCTCATCGACGCGAGCTTCAGCGCCGCCTTGCTCGTGCGATAGAGCTAGCCGTTCGTGAAGCTCGGGTCTGCAATGCTGCCCATCTTGCTTGAAATCACGGCGAACACGCCGCCCGCTTATTCGACGAGCGGCAGCAGGATCGGCATGAGTTGCATCGGTCCGCGCACGTTGGTGTGCATGACGTGATCGAAATCTTCGGCCGTGACGGTTTCGATGCCTTCGGTTCACGGCCCGTACACGCCCGACACCAGAATGGCTGCATCGAGCCGCTCGCCGTCGAGCTTCCAGCCGAGCGCTGCGATGTCGGCGGGCGCAGTCACGTCGACGGAAAACGTTTCGGCGCCGAGTTCTTTCAGCGCCTCCAGACCGGCGCTGTCGCGCGCGGTGGCGAACACGTGCCAGCCACCTTTTTGTATTGCTTCACGAACTCCTGGCCGATGCCGCGCGACGCACCGACGATCAACACTGTCTTCATCGAATCACCTCAAACCTTCAATCACCTAGAAACAAGCTGGAAAACCTTAGACACTCTGTCACGACGAACGTTACCGCACGTCGTGACCGTGCGCCAAAGCACAATCATCAAACGAGTTCGATACCCATGGCCGTGGCTTCGCCGCCGCCAATGCACAAAGTCGCGACGCCGCGTTTGCCGCCACGCTTTTTTAGCGCACCGATCAGCGTGACGAGAATGCGTGCGCCCGACGCGCCGATCGGATGACCGAGCGCGCACGCGCCGCTGTTCACATTCACTTTCTCATGCGGCAGTTTGTGCTCCTTCATCGCGGCCATCGTCACGACGGCAAACGCTTCATTCACTTCGAACAGATCGACCTCGTCCGCGCGCCAGCCGTTCTTCTCGAACAGCTTGCGGATCGCGCCGACGGGCGCCGTGGTGAACTTCGCCGGCTCCTGCGCAAACGTCGAGTGGCCCACCACGCGTGCGATTGGCTCGACGCCAAGGCGCTTCGCTGTCGATTCTCGCATCATCACGAGTGCGGCCGCGCCGTCCGAAATCGACGACGAGTTCGCCGCCGTCACTGTGCCCGTTTTGCTGAACGCAGGCTTCAACGACGGAATCTTTTCTATGTTCGCCTTGAACGGCTGTTCGTCGTGATCGATCGTCACGTCGCCTTTGCGACCCGTTACCGTAACGGGCGCGATTTCCCATGCGAACGAGCCGTCTTCGTTCGCGCGCTTCGCACGATTGAGCGACTCGACCGCGAACGCGTCCTGCGCCTCGCGCGTGAAGTCGAACGACGCAGCGCATTCTTCGGCGAACGTGCCCATCAGACGGCCTTTTTCGTAGGCATCTTCGAGGCCGTCGTAGAACATGTGATCGATCACCTGACCGTGACCCATGCGCATGCCGCCGCGCGCTTTCGGCAGCAGATACGGCGCGTTCGTCATGCTTTCCATGCCACCCGCCACGATCACGTCGACTGAACCCGCAGCCAACATGTCGTGCGCGAACATCGCCGCGCGCATGCCGGAGCCGCACATTTTGTTGACCGTGGTGCTGCCCGTGCTCAACGGCAAACCGGCGCCGAGCGCGGCCTGGCGCGCCGGCGCCTGGCCGAGACCCGCGGGCAGCACACAGCCCATTACCACCTCATCGATCTGTTCGGGTTTCAGACCCGCGCGTTTGACGGCCGCTTCGATCGCGGCCGAGCCGAGTTGCGGCGCGGTCAACGAGGCGAAGTCGCCCTGGAACGCGGCCATTGGCGTGCGCGCGGCGCTTACGATAACGATCGGATCGGCTTGTGTGTCGCTCATGTTCGTCTCACTCCTTGAATGCCACTCGTGCTTGAGATGTTTGATGCCGCCTTCGACCACCGCCGGCACGTCGCCGAGTTGCGCGGCGTCGGCGGACCATGTCGTTCTCCGCCTTGTGCGCGCTGCCCGCGAGGCGGCGGCCACGCACTTCTGATACGTCGCGTCGAGCGCGGCCGGATCGCTCACGGTCATGTTGAGGTCGCGCACCTTGCCGTCGTGTACGCCGTACACCCAGCCGTGCACGGACAGTGGCTGGCCACGCGCCCACGCGTCGTTGACAATCGTGGTGCGGCACACGTTCAGCACCTGTTCGATCGCGTTGAGTTCAACCAGACGCCGGTGACGCGCTTCGCCAATCGGCCATTCTTCGATCAGCGCGGCGTGCTTCGTGCGCACGTCCTGCACGTGATGCAGCCAGTTGTCCGCGAGACCCACGCGGCGGCCGTGCAGCGCGGCGCCTACACCAGAGCAGCCGTAGTGTCCGACCACCATGATGTGCTTGACCTTGAGCAGGTCGACGGCGAACTGGATCACCGAGAGACAGTTGAGGTCCGTATGCACGACGACATTGGCAATGTTTCTGTGCACAAACACTTCGCCCGGCGGCAGGCCGATGATCTGATTGGCGGGCACGCGCGAGTCGGAGCAGCCGATCCACAGATATTCCGGCGTCTGCTGATGCGCGAGGCGCGAGAAATACTGCGGGTCTTCGGCGAGCATGCGGGTCACCCACGCGTCGTTGTTCTCGAAGAGTTGCGCGAGCGGATGAGGATTGGAAGAGTCGGATGTCGTCATGATGCGTCTTGGCAGTTGCTTGGCCACTGGTGCGGCCGATGGTCGTTACGCCACGCGCGCAGCGGGTTTGCTCGCGAAGCGTTCCGGATAGCGCACGCAAAAGCGCACGCTGCTGTCGTACGGAAAAAGTCGGGCAGTTCGCCTTTCAGTAGATGATCCTTGTGCCGTTGCCACAACGCGGGCTCGAAGAAGTCCGCGTGATGCTGCATGAACGAACGGCGCACGCGCGGGTCGCCGGGCAGAAAAGTGCCATACGTCTCCGGGAAAACGTCGTGCGAGCCAACGAAGTACCACGGCTCGCCCGACATTTCGTCTTCCTCGTTGTGCGGCGGCGGCACGGCGCGCATGTTGCAGTCGGTGAGATATTCGATTTCGTCGTAGTCGTAGAACACCACGCGGCCATGACGTGTCACGCCGAAATTCTTATACAACATGTCGCCCGGAAAGATGTTCGCCTGCATCAGTTCCTTGATCGCGTTGCCGTACTCGCGAATGCTGTGATCGACGTCTTCGTCCGTGCCGTTCTGCAGAAACAGGTTAAGCGGAATCATGCGGCGCTCGATGTACAGATGGCGAATCACGAGATTGTCGCCGTCGTATTCGATGAGTGACGGCACCTCTTTTTCCAGTTCGCGCACGAGCGCTTCGTCGAGCCGCGAGAGTGGCAGCGCGACGCTCGAATATTCGAGCGTATCGGCCATGCGGCCGAGGCGGTCATGCCGTTTGACGAACTGATATTTCTCCTTGATCTGCGCGCGCGTGGTTTCCTTGGGCGGCGGAAAGTGATCCTTGATCAGTTTGAACACATACGGAAACGAGGGCAGCGTGAACACCAGCATGACGAGCCCCTTGCTGCCGGGCGCGATGATGAACCGGTCGCTCGAATGCGACAGATGGTGCAGGAGGTCGCGATAGAACAGATTCTTGCCCTACTTCTGCAAACCCACCGACGTGTAGATTTCCGCTTTCGGTCTGCCGGGCATGATGGTGCCGAGAAACTCCACGTACGCGGAGGGCACTTCCATGTCCACGAGAAAATAAGAATGCGAGAAGCTGAAGATGATCAGCAACTGGTCGCGCTGAAGCAGCACGGTGTCGAGCGCGAGCACGCCCGCTGTGACGTGGCGCAGCGGCACGGCGAACGGCAGCAGCACGTCGCCGTTGATGATGCGCCCCACGATATACGCCGACTTGTTGCGATAGAACAGCGACGACAGAACGTGAATCTGGAAGTTGGGCGCCTCGTCGAACGCGCCGAACGCGTCTTGAATGGCCTGCATCACGCAGCCCACGTCGCGCGTCAGATCTTCGAATGGCGGATCGAGCTGAAAGTTCGTGACCGATACGTTCCAGCGTAGCCGCGAGGCCATCTTTGCCCGGATAGTACGCGCGATAGGTCGGCTTCGCGGCCGGCTCGTCGTTTTCGATGTATTCCGTCGAGATCGCGGGGCGCACGAAAATGAAATTGTTGTTGAAATACGAACGATGCAGGATCTTGCAGCACACTGAGTTGAAAAACGTTTCGGCGCATTCCGGCTGACGGTGCGTGGTCAGGAGGCCGATGTAGTGCAGCTTGATCTGCTGCCACACTTCGTCGTCGATATTTTCGGCGTCGTATTCGTCTTCGAGCAGCACGACACATTCGTCCACGCGGTCGTCGTAAGACATGATGCGATCGCGCGCGAGTTTTTGCAAGCCGTGCCAGTCCGCCTGTTCGAAAAGCGTCTTGGCGTGAATCGCGGCGTCGCGAAAGACACGGTAATGCCGGTCGAATCCTTCGAGCATTGTCTGCGCGACGTCAAAGCCGATTTGCGACGACAACAGTTTGGGGAAGTGATTCATGTCGACCGTGCATTCGTCCGATGTCGTGAAGACACCTGTGATTGTAGCGTTCGGGTGCGCTTGCCACGTTACGCTTCATCCTGGCCACGTCGTGCCAAGCACGTTCACGCGTGCCGCGATTCCTGCGCGTTACCGTCCAGCAGCGCGCGCCTGCGCTTCGTATTGCGCGAGGTCCTCGAGCGTCGCGTTCAGATCGTCCAGCTGACGTTCGAGCACTTCGCGATGACGCGCAACCGTCGCGAGAAACGCGTGAAGTTGCGGCACGGTATCGATTGGCGATTCGTAAACATCCAGCAACTCGCGAATTTCGGAGAGCGTGAAGCCGAGCGGTTTGCCGCGCAGCGTGAATTTCAGACGCGTGCGGTCGCGACCCGAATACACGCGGCGCAAGCCGCTCGATCCTTCGCGACTTGGCGAGAGTAAACTCTGGTCTTCATAGAAGCGAATGGCGCGCGGCGTCACGTCGAGCGTCACGTCGAATTCCCGCGCGAGTTCGGTGATCGTGTATTGCGTGTTCATCGGGGTGTTCCGTGACCGGCAGAAAATCGAAGAGAACGATAGAATCGACGTTTACGTTATCGTCAACTTGATGGGAACGCAACTAGGCGCAATACGGCACGCTCGCACGGCACGCAGGTTCATCGCGCGCCGCGCAAGCTGACCGCAACCACGCCGGACGGCATCGCACACCTCGCCATGCCGTCCGGCCGACGGAGGAAGACACCCGCAATGAATGCACTCGAACATCAACTCGACTATCCGTTCAAAGACACGCTGTCGGAAGCCGGCCACGCGAAAGGAAGTGGCGCCCGGCGTGTTCTGGCTGCGCATGCCGCTGCCGTTCGCACTGAATCACATCAATCTGTGGCTGCTACGCGATGAGATCGACGGCCAGAAGGACTGGACGGTAGTGGACTGCGGCATCACGTCGGACGAGATCAAGGCGAACTAGGAGAAAGTGTTCGACTCCGTGCTGGACGGCTTGCCGGTGTTGCGCGTGATCGTCACGCATTGTCATCCGGACCCACGCATTGTCATCCGGACCATATCGGCCTTGCGCACTGGGTCTGCACGGGCGGCGACAAACAGCGCTGGGACGTGCGCTTGTGGATGACGCTCGGCGAATACATGCAGGCGCGCGTGATGGCGGCAGGCGACGGCTCGAACGCGGGCGGCGAGGGCGCCGCGCGGCACGGCGTGACGGACGAGGAATCGCTCGAAAAGCTGCCGCAACCGCAAGAGCTACTACGCTACGCTCGTGCCTCTGCCATTCCCGGGCAATTCCGACGCCTGCGCGAAGGCAACGCTGTCACGATCGGCGGCAAGACGTGGCTCGTCGAATGAGTTTCGGCCACTCGCCGGAACACTGCGCGTTGTACTGCGAAGAGACAGGCGTGCTGATCTCTGGCGACATGGTGCTGCCGCGTATTTCGATCAATGTCTCCGTGTTCGATATCGAGCCGGAAGGTTCGCCGCTTGCGCTGTATCTGGAATCGCTGGGCCGCTACGAGACGATGCGCGAAGACACGCTGGTGCTGCCTTCACACGGCAAACCGTTTCGCGGTTTGCGCATGCGGACTCGTCAACTGCGCGAACATCACGACGCGCGTCTCGCGGAAGTGCGCGAAGCCTGCGCCGGGAAACCACAGGGCGCCGCCGACATCGTGCCGCTCATGTTCAAGCGTCAACTCGACATTCACCAGATGACCTTCGCGATGGGCGAAGCACTCGCGCATTTGCATCTGCTGTGGCTCGCGGGCGAGTTGAAGCGCGAGCGCGGTGACGACGGCGTGATGCGTTTTTCACCTGTGTAAAGGCAACATTCGCGGAACTAGAAAAAGCCCGGCTTCAGAGAACTGCAAGCCGGGCTTTTTGCCATTGAGGAGGGGAGAAGCGCTGCGGAATTACTGCATCGAAACCGCCCCAAAGTTCTGCCGTCCAAACGGACTCACGTGATAGTCGCTCACGTTCGTAATCGTGATAGCCGCGGCCGTCGGGTAGCCGAGCGGAACCCACAGCGCCTGATCGTGAATGATCTGCTGCGCCTGCTCGTACGCTTTCGCGCGCTTCGACTGGTCGGCGGTGGCTTTGCCTTCGGCGATCAGCTTGTCGAGGTCCTGGTCGCAAAAGCGCGCGAAGTTGATGCCCGACTTCACCGCGTTGCAGCTGAAGAGCGGCGACAGATAGTTGTCCGGGTCGCCGTTGTCGCCGGCCCAGCCCATGAACAGCGAATCATGCTGACCTTGCTTGGCCTGCTTGATGAGTTCGCCCCATTCGATCACCTTCACGTCCGCCTTCACGCCGATCTTCGCGAAGTCGGCCTGCAGCAATTCCGCTCCGGCCTTCGGGTTCGGGTTCAGCACGCTGCCGTTCGGACGCACCCAGATCGTGGTTTCGAAGCCGTTCGGATAACCGGCGTCCGCGAGCAGCTTCTTCGCCTTCGCCAGATCGTACGGCCATGCCTTCACCGACTTGTTGTAGCTCCACGTATTCGGCGGATACGGATTCACAGCTGGCGTGGCCGTGTTGTTGAACACGGTTTTCAGATACGTGGTGCGGTCGAACGCCATGTTTAGCGCGGCGCGGACCTTCTGGTTGTCGAGCGGCTTTTTCTGCGTGTTCAACGCAACGAACGCGGTCATGAATGCGGGGGTCTGCACGATGGCGAGTGACTTTTCACCCTTGGCCTCGGCCAGATCCTGAGGCTTCGGCGAAAGCGAGATCTGGCATTCGCCGGCCTTCATCTTCTGCGCGCGCACGGTGGCGTCCGGCGTGATAGCATAGACTAGGCGACCGATATTCGGCTTCGGCCCCCAGTAAGTCAAGTTTACATCGTAGCGGATCACCGCGTCTTTCGTATAGCTCTTCAGTTCGAACGGGCCCGTGCCGATCGGCTTCGCCTTCAGATCGACCTGCTTGCCGGCCTTCAGCAACTGGTCGGCGTATTCAGCCGAATAGAAATAGATCGACGCGAAACCCATCGTGAGGATCGACACGAACGTCGCGTCTGGCGAGTTCAGCTCGAACTTGACGGTGTTGTCGTCGACCTTACTGATCGACTTGATGAGTTTGGGCAAGCCCATCGACTGCGCATGCGGAAAGCCGCTCGCGCCCGCCACCTTGTGCCACGGATTCTTGTCGTCGAGCATACGCTCGAACGTGAACACGACGTCGTCGGCATTCAGCGGACGCGTGGATTTGAATTAGTCCGTGCACGTTCGTGCGTCGCTGTCGTGAGCCACTGTCACGCAGCGGCCGCGAGCTTCAGCAGATAGCCGATGCCCTCGATAGCCCGCACGCCGTACCACGAGACCATTTCACCGTCGATTAACCTGATCCGTTTGCCGGTCAGTTGCGGTTCGCGCTGCAAGGCGTTGGCATGATGGGTCTGCGTGAACCGGTACGGTTCGCTCGACAACGGCATACGGTCCACATCCGCCAGGCCACGGCGCACTGTCGAAGTCGAACGAAGGATAGCGCGCGGCACCTGCCGCGCCGCCTTTAACGTCGGGCAACGTATGCCAGTTCACGAGCCGCAGCATCACGGCGATGTAGGTGTCGCGCGCGACGGTCATCCACGGTTCGCGCCAGATCAGATACAGCACCTTCTGCTTGGGAAGCGCACACGCGGCGGCTTCGTGCAGACGTGCTTCGAGCGCGTCGCCGAGTCGCTGTGCCTCGTCTTCACGGTCGAAAATCGCGCCGAGCAGCGCGTAAAGCGTGAGGTTGTCGCGCGGCGTCTGCGGATGCGTGACGACGATGTGCGGCACGAATGCGCGCAGTTCGTCGACCGTGTCGCGCTCGTTTTCGTCGATATTGACGATCAGATGAGTAGGGCGCAGGGCGCGAATCGCGTCGATCTTCACGGGCTTCGTGCCGCCCACTTTACGCACGGCGGCCACCTTGTCGTGAGGGATGCACGCAAAAGCCTGTGCGCCCGACGATCTGACTGTCGAGGCCCAACGCAAACAGCAATTCGGTGATGCTCGGTACGAGCGAGACGATTCGGGCGCGGCCACCCGCTGATTCGTGCGCGACACCGACTGCATCGACCGCACGCAATGACATGGCTTATTCGGCTTCGACCGTGCGCGGCTTGCGCGGCGCGCGCTCGAACGCGCGGTCGTACAGCCAGCGCGGCAACACGTGCAGCAGCATGGCCACGATACGCATCTGCCACGGAAACACCGCGAACGACGTACGGCGCTCGACCGCTTCGATCACTTTCACCGCGAAGCGCTCGACGTCGATCAGGAACGGCATCGTGTAGGGATTGTGGCGCGTCATCGGTGCGGATATAACCCGGCGCGATGGTGACCACGCCTATGCCGAGCGGACGCATTTCGACGCGCTATACGCGCCCGAACCCGGCAAGCCGCGCACGCCCGCGACGCTCGCGATACCGACGAGCGTGCCTCGCTTCGCGGCAACCATGGCGGCGGCGAACGGCTCGAACGTGCCGAAGTAGTTGATGTCCATCACTTCGCAAAACGTACGCAGGTCGCCATGGCCGGTGACCGCTCCGCGGCTCACGCCTGCGTTGGCGATCACGACGTCGGGCAAACCGTGCTGCGCGATGAACAATGCGGCGGCTTCGGCGAGCGCCTCGGCGTCGCGCACGTCGACGCTATAGATGCAAAACGGTGTTCTGGGGATGGGACTGCTGGAAAGCGGCGAGGGCGTCGCCACGACGGGCAACGAGGCCGAGAATCGCGCCGCGCATATTCAGCGGCGAGCGCGAGGCCAATGCCACCCGACGCGCCGGTAATGAAAACCTTTTGCGGTGCACTCATTCCGGCGCCTCAAAAATTACATCTTCTTGGCGCGGACCTGCTGCACCAGATAGTCGAGCACCTGGATCGTGCCCGGCAGGCTGTTCGTCGCGGCGGGGCCGATTTCGTATTTGCCCTGAACCGCAAGCGTCGGCACGCCGTCGATCTTGTAGTCGTCGAGCAGTTTCTTGTCCTTTTGCAGCGCGCTTTGCGTGGAGAACGAGTTGTACGCTTCCATGTACTTCTTCGGATCGACGCCGTTCTTCGCGAGGAATTTGGCCTGGTCTTCCGGCGTCAGCAGATAGTCCTTGTTGACGTGGATTTCATTGAAGACTTTCGGCGTGAGCGACGTGGCGAGGCCGAGCGCGTCGAGCGCGTGGAACATTTTCGAATGCGGGATGAAGTCGTCGCGGAACGCAACCGGTACGCGCTTGAACACGACGTCCGGACCCTGCTTCTTCACCCATGCTTCGAGGTACGGGTTGAATTCGTTGCAGTGCGGGCAGCCGTACCAGAAGAATTCGGTCACTTCGATCTTGCCGGCCGGCAGGTCCGTGGGTTGTGCGGTGGACAGCACGGTGTAGTCCTTGCCTGCTATCGGTGCGGCCGGTGAAGCTTGCGCCGCGGCGGCCACGAGGCCCAGCGAGAGGAACAGGATGCTCAGCAGTTTCTTCATGTTGTGATGACCCAAGTAGGCGATAAAGCGGCGGTGTCACGCAAATGCCCGTCACCGCTTTGTGTTTTCGGCACTGGACGCCCTCAGGCGTTCCCGATGTTTTGTGACACGCGCCGCGCCCTCGATCAGGCGACGGCGCGAGCTGACAAACCATGTTTTCTTACAGTTTTCTTACTGCTTCGTGAAGCGAATCACTGCGGTATCCACGCCCGCATCCGACAGACGCTGGCGGCTCGAATTCATGTCTTCGAATTTGGAGAACGGACCGATGCGCACGCGGTAGTACGTCATGCCGCTTGCGTCACGCTGCGTCACCTTCGATTCGAAACCCTGGAACGCGAGCCGCGCGCGCTGCTGTTCGGCGTCCGACGCGGTCTTGTACGCACCCACCTGCAGGAAGTAGCCGGTGTTCGCGTCGCCCGGAGCAGGCGCCGCGCCGGAACCCGGCTTGGCGTTGCTCGCCGTGGCGGCCGGAGCGCTCGAACCTTGCGGCTTCTTCGCGGAGGTGTTCGGGTTGTTGGCGTTATTCGCGTTCTGGCCGTTGTCCTGCTGCGCGGGCTTCGGCGCGACCGCCGTACCGTTATGGTTCGCCGACGGCGGCAATTCCACGATTTGCGGTTCTTCCAGCATGCCCGACTGGGTTTGCGAATTGGTCTGGCCCGGCGCCGTGTTGGGCGGTGCCGGCTGTACCGCTTGCGGCACCGGCTGATCCGGCGTCTTGCCTTGCAGCCGACGGTTCGGATCGTACTGCTGCACTTGGCTCGAACCGGTGTCCGGCGTGGCGGGCGGCGCCACCTTCGAGACGAACGGCGTAGGCGTACGGGTGATATACAGCGCCACCACTACCGCGATCACTAGGCCGACGATCAGGCCCAGCACGATGCCGAGAAAAGTGCCCCCAGTTTGTTTCGATTGCTTCGTTGTGCGGCGTGGTTTTGCCATCGTATGAATCACCTGCAAAAAGAATCCTGGAACGGCCGTCGATTATAATGACGGCCGCGTGCATGTTGCGCCGGAGGACTTACATCTTGACGGGAGCGGCGACGCCGATCGTCGCGAGACCGTTGGCCAGCACCTGACGCGTTGCCGCGAGCAGCGCGACGCGTGCATTGCGTTCGGCCGCATCGTCGACCAGCACGCGCTCGGCACGGTCATTGTAGAACGAGTGGAATTCCCCGGCGAGGTCGCGCAGATAGAACGCGACCGTGTGCGGCGCGAGTTCGTCGGCGGCGTGTTGCAGCATGTCCGGGAACTCGGCGAGCTTGTTCAGGAGCGCCATTGCGCGTTCGCTGGTGAGCGGCGAGACGTCGACGTTCGCGAGCGCGCTTTCGTCGGCGATCTGGTCCGCACTGTAGCGCGCTTTGCATTCCGCGATGACCGAGCAGATCCGCGCGTGTGCATATTGCACGTAGTGCACCGGATTTTCGTCGTTCTGCTTGAGCGCGAGATCGATGTCGAACACGAATTCCGTATCCGCCTTGCGCGAGATCAGAAAGAAGCGCACGGCGTCGCGGCCGCGGCGGATGGTTTCCTCGTCGATCAGATCGACTGCCGCTTCCGAACCCGGCGTCGCACCGCCCGACCATTCGATCAGATCGAGCACCGTCACGTAACTGCCCGCGCGCTTGGAGATCTTCACCTCTTCGCCGTTGCGCATGACCGTGATCATCTTGTGCAGGATGTAGTCGGGGTAGCCCTTCGGAATGCCGATGCCGAGACCTTGCAGGCCGGCGCGCACGCGCGCGATCGTGCCGTGGTGGTCAGAGCCCTGGATGTTGATGACCTTCATGAAGCCGCGTTCCCACTTGGCGACGTGATACGCGACGTCCGGCACGAAGTACGTGTAGGTGCCGTCGCTCTTGCGCATGACGCGGTCTTTGTCGTCGCCGTCGTCGGTGGTGCGCAGCCACAGCGCGCCTTCCTGTTCGTAGGTCTTGTCGGCGGCGATCAGCGCCTCGACCATTTTCTCGACGCGGCCTTCCTTGTACAGTGACGACTCTAGGTAGTACTGGTCGAACTTCACGCCGAACGCTTGCAGATCCATGTCCTGTTCGCGGCGCAGATACGCGACCGCGAAGCGGCGGATCGCGTCCAGGTCTTCCACGTTGCCCACGCCCGTGACAAGCTCGCCATCGCTCGCCGTCACGGTGACGCCGTTCAGATAGTCCTTCGCGATGTCGGCGATGTAATCGCCGTTATAGGCCGACTCGGGCCAGCCTGCGTCGCCCGGTGCGAGGCCGCGGGCGCGCGCTTGGGTGGACAGCGCGAGCGTGTGGATCTGCACGCCGGCGTCGTTGTAATAGAACTCGCGATGCACGTCCCAGCCTTGCGAGGCGAGCACGTTCGAGAGCGCGTCGCCGAGTGCGGCCTGGCGGCCGTGGCCGACGTGCAGCGGACCCGTCGGGTTGGCGGACACGAATTCGATCAGCACGTGACGACCCGCGTCGCGCTGCGAGCGGCCGAACGCTTCTTTCTCGGCGAACACGGCGGCGATCACCGCCTGCTTCGCGGCGGCGGCAAGACGCAAATTGATGAAGCCCGGACCCGCCACTTCGGCGGCTTCGATCAGACCTTTGGCCTGCGGCTGCGCGAGCAGCGTGTCGACGATCTGTTGTGCGAGCTGGCGCGGGTTGGCGCGCATCGGCTTGGCGAGTTGCATCGCCACGTTGCAGGCGACGTCGCCGTGAGCGGTCACCTTGGGACGCTCCAGCGTGATGGAAGGCGAGACGAACGCGGCTTCGGTCGCGCCTTGCGAGGCTTGCGCGACCTGCTTCACCGTGTCAGCGAGCAGTGTTTCGAGAGTGTGTTTGTGTGCAGGCAGCATGCTTGTTGCGAGTCCAGTGAGGCAATCCGGTGAGGCGGAAGAGGCACCGGCCATGTCCGAAACGCGGCTGATGAATCAGAAGCGTGGAAAGCGGCGGCTTATTCGTTCCGAACCGAGCTGCGCCGCTCCAAGCCGCGCCGCATTGAATGCCGGTTTCGGCATTCAGGTTCGCGTTCGCTGCAACACGCCTCTATCAAGCACGTTGCCTGCAACGCATTCAGTGCGGCAAGCGTTTTGCGCGGCGGGCAGCGGCCGTTCATTTGCGCAGAGTGTTACCAACCGATGACGCGGTTCGCAGCATGGCTGCGCAAAACCCGTGGCCCAGCGGTCCGCTGCGCTCAATGCGCGATCCGTCGTACGGCGCTTTTCCGTTCAGACGGATTTTAGCAGGTGCTAATATTGTTTAATGAGATGCTTAGCAAGAGCCGTGGCCGCTGCGCCGCACAGGCGAGCCAACGTAACGCGCGCTGACGGCAGCTTTAGGGCCGCCCACGCGACAATCCAACATAACGAAAAAGGGAACAGTCATGCTGATTACTTTCAAATACCGCTCCTGCCCGGACGTGGTGATGCTGGAAAACCTAGCCCAGTATCTCGTGGGTATCGTGGGCAAACAGCTTGGCCAGCGGGGCATCACCACTCATGACGAAGTCGGCGTAGCCATCGAAAAGATCGAAGCCGCTATTACATTCGACAAACAAGGAACGCGCCGAGCACGACGGTCACTTCCACGGGAACGAGGAAGGCCACGAGCACCACGAGATTCCGCCGGACTCGCACACAGCGCGCCTACCCGTTCCTCGACATGCTGCGCGCGGCGCAGAAGGAAAACACGGACATCATCTGGGGCATCTGAACGGCCCGGACTGCGTGGCGCAGTCCATGACGGCGCAGGCGGAAAGCCGCGCCGTGAATCGGCATGAACCGCACGCGAAGCTTTGACGTAACGCGCTATGCAGCAAAGAAAAGAGCCCGTTACAAGCGGGCTCTTTCGCATTCAGAAGCCGGAACTGCCCGGCAAGTGCCAGGGGCTTACTGGCTTGCAGCGTCCTCCGACGCGCCCTTCTTCACTTTCTTCTTCGGTTTCTTGACGCGCTTCGCGACCAGTGGCGAGTAGGAACTCACCGCGCTGGAGCCGGCCGGAGCGGCCGGTTACGCGAGCGCCGCCGTGGCGCCCAGTGCAAGCGAGACAGCAGTCAATAACAGCGTCAGCTTCTTCATACGATTTTCTCCGTTGACGATTGCAATGTGTTGAGCCGACGCGTTTTGGCCGCGTCTGGCGGGGTCCTGCCGGTTTCAGTCTACAAAGCCGAAATTTTCGTTGCCGGAAATATTCAGTCTTTCATGCCCGATATAGTGGACTTCCCGCCACAGCGCCGCTGTATCGCCACGACAGGCCTGCCACACAAGGATTACAGCAGCGGAGCGAGAGCCCGCTCGGCATCGGTTTTCGACAACGACATGCGTTGTGCGTAGTCCTCTAGCTGGTCCTGCGCGATCTTGCCGACGGAAAAATACGTGCTGTCCGGATGCGCGAGATAGAACCCGGAGACGCTCGCCGCCGGCAGCATGGCGAGCGATTCGGTCACGCTCATGCCGATTTCGTTCGCCTGCAGCACGTCGAACATGTCGCGCTTCACGAGGTGATCCGGGCAAGCCGGATAGCCCGGCGCCGGACGGATGCCGTGGTATTTCTCGGCGATCAGCTCGTCGTTGGAGAGGTTTTCAGTGTTCGCATAGCCCCACAGGTCGCGGCGCACGCGCGCGTGCATCGCTTCGGCGAAGGCTTCGGCGAAACGGTCGGCGAGCGCCTTCAGCATGATCGCGCTGTAGTCGTCGTGATCATTTTCGAACTGCTTTTCCTTCACGTCGACGCCAAGCCCCGCCGTAACCGCGAACATGCCGATGTAGTCCGCCACGCCCGACTCCTTCGGCGCGATGAAGTCGGCGAGCGACCGGTTTGGGCGCATCACGCCGTCCACGACCGGACGCACACTCTGCTGACGCAGGTTGCGCCACTTGAGCGCGACTTCGGAGCGCGATTCGTCGGTGTAGATTTCGATGTCGTCGTTGTTCACCGTGTTGGCGGGCAGAAGCGCGATCACGCCATTCGCCTGCAGCCAGCGCCCTTGGATCAGACGGGCGAGCATCGACTTGCCGTCCGAGAACACGCGACGCGCCGATTCGCCGACGATCTCGTCGTTCAGGATCGCCGGATACGGACCGGCCAGATCCCACGTCTGGAAGAACGGACCCCAGTCGATGTAGTTGGCCAGTTCGTTCAGATCGAAGTTCTTAAACATTCGGCGGCCGATGAACTTCGGCTTCACCGGCTGATAGTCCGCCCAGTCAATCTTCGTCTTGTTCGCGCGCGCTTCGGCAAGCGTGACCATCGGCTGCGCCTTCTTGTTCGCGTGCTGATCGCGGATGCGTTCGTAGTCGGACTTCAGTTCGTCCAGATACCTCGCCGCGCCTTCATCCGAGAGCAGGCTCAACGCGACCGACACGGAACGTGACGCGTCCGGCACGTACGCCACCGGACCTTCGTAATGCGGCGCGATCTTCACGGCCGTATGCACACGCGACGTGGTTGCTCCGCCGATCAGCAGCGGAATCTTCTTCACGCGGAAATAGTCGTCGCGCTGCATTTCCGCTGCGACGTAGGCCATTTCCTCGAGGCTCGGCGTGATGAGACCGGACAGACCGATGATGTCCGCGCCTTCCACTTTGGCCTTTGCCAGAATGTCGTTGCACGGGACCATCACGCCCATGTTGACCACTTCGAAGTTATTGCACTGAAGCACTACGGAAACGATGTTCTTGCCGATGTCGTGCACGTCGCCTTTCACCGTGGCAATCACGATCTTGCCTTTCGCGCGCACGTCGCCGCCGGCCGCCGCCAACTGCTTCTTTTCTTCCTCGATGAACGGGATCAGATGCGCGACCGCCTGCTTCATGACGCGAGCGGACTTCACGACCTGCGGCAGGAACATCTTGCCCTGACCGAACAGGTCGCCGACGATGTTCATGCCATCCATCAGCGGGCCTTCGATCACGTTGATCGGACGACCACCTTGTGCAGCGATTTTCGCGCGCACTTCCTCGGTATCTTCGACGATGAAGTTCGTGATGCCATGCACGAGCGCATGCGAAAGACGCTTCTCGACGGGCTGGTTGCGCCATTCGAGGTTCTCTTCCTTCTTCGCCGCGCCGGTCTTGAACTTGTCGGCGATTTCGAGCAGACGGTCGGTGCCGTCCTCGCGGCGGTTGAGCATCACGTCTTCCACGCGTTCGCGCAGTTCGGGATCGAGGTCGGCGTAGACGCCGAGCTGACCCGCGTTGACGATGCCCATGTCCATGCCGGCCTGGATCGCGTGATACAGGAACACGGTGTGGATCGATTCGCGCACTGGATCGTTGCCGCGGAACGAGAACGACACGTTCGACACGCCGCCGCTCACTTTCGCGTACGGCAGGTTCTGTTTGATCCAGCGCGTGGCTTCGATGAAGTCGATCGCGTAGTTGTTGTGCTCTTCGATGCCGGTGGCGATCGCGAAGATGTTCGGGTCGAAAATGATGTCTTCCGGCGGGAAGCCTACTTCGTTCACGAGGAAATCGTACGAGCGCTTGCAGATCTGCGTCTTGCGCTCGAACGTGTCGGCCTGGCCCTGTTCGTCGAACGCCATGACCACGGCGACCGCGCCATAGCGGCGAATCCGTTTCGCGTGATGACGGAACGCCTCTTCGCCTTCCTTCAGCGAAATCGAATTGACGATCGCCTTGCCTTGCACGCACTTCAGGCCCGCTTCGATCACCTCCCACTTCGACGAGTCGATCATGATCGGCACGCGCGCGATGTCGGGTTCCGATGCGATCAGATTCATGAAGCGCACCATCGCCGCTTTCGAATCGAGCATCGCTTCGTCCATGTTGACGTCGATCACCTGCGCGCCGTTTTCGACCTGCTGCCGCGCCACCGCGATGGCGTCGTCGAACTGGTCGTTCAGGATCATTCGTGCGAACGCTTTCGAGCCGGTCACGTTGGTGCGTTCACCCACGTTGATGAAAAGCGTGCCGTCGGTGACGTTGAACGGCTCGAGGCCGGAAAGGCGCATGGTGTGATCGGTCATAGCGTATGTGTTCGATTACTGCGATTAAGTGCGTCGTGTTCGGTGGCGGCTTCGATATTTGCAGGGCGGCGGCGCGAGACGTTGGTTCGTGCCGCCGCTTGGCTCAGGCTGCGTCGCGGTATTGCGTGGGCCACTTGCGCGGCTTGATGTCGGCGAGCGCCTTCGCGATGGCCTCGATGTGCTCCGGCATCGTGCCGCAGCAGCCGCCCGCGATGTTCACGAGACCGGCCTGCGCGAATTCCTTCAGCAATCCCGACGTGTCTGCCGGCAGTTCGTCGAAGCCCGTGTCGCTCATCGGATTCGGCAAGCCCGCGTTCGGATAGCACGACACGTAGGTGTCGCACAGCTTCGCGAGCTCGGCGATGTATGGGCGCATCAGCGCCGCGCCCAACGCGCAGTTCAGGCCGAACGTGAGCGGCTTCGCGTGACGCAGCGAGTTCCAGAACGCCTCGACAGTCTGGCCGGAAAGAATGCGGCCGGACGCATCCGTGACGGTGCCCGAAATCATGATCGGCAGAATCTCGCCGGTGTCTTCGAAGAGTTCGTCGAGCGCGAACAGCGCGGCTTTTGCGTTCAGCGTGTCGAAAATCGTTTCGACGAGGAACAGGTCCGTGCCGCCGTCGAGCAATGCTTTGGCCTGCTCGTAGTACGCCGCGCGCAGTTCGTCGAACGTGACGTTGCGGGCGCCCGGATCGTTCACGTCAGGAGAAATGCTGGCCGTTTTCGGCGTCGGTCCGATTGCGCCGGCGACGAAGCGCGGCTTCTCGGGCGTCGAGTACTTGTCGCATGCAGCGCGTGCAAGCTTTGCCGATTCGAGATTCATCTCGACGGCGAGGTCTTTCATGCCGTAGTCGGCCTGCGCGACGATGGTTGCACCGAACGTATTGGTTTCGAGGATGTCCGCGCCCGCCGCCAGATACTGCTCGTGAATTTCGCTGATCACGTACGGCTGCGTGATGGACAGCAACTCGTTGTTGCCCTTGATGTCGCGGCCGTAGTCCTTGAAGCGCTCGCCGCGATAGGCTGCTTCATCGAGCTTGTAGCGCTGGATCATCGTGCCCATGGCGCCGTCGAGAATCAGGATACGCGATTTGAGCAGCGCAGGCAGCGCGGCGCCGCGCGTGTAAGCGGCCTCCGGACGGACGGGCGTGACGTTTTGAGCAGGCTGGTTCATGGCGGACGAAGGGCTTGCGCCGGCGTTTGCGGGAAACCTTGAATTGTATCCGCTGTCGGCCGATCTCGCCCGAGGCGCGGCGCTTCCGCGTTGCCTAGCCGTTACTGCGAGCTAACTTCACGGTTGCTTGCTTCATGCACTGCAGGTGGCTTCGGCGAAGCTGGAGGGAAGCCCAGCTGGAGGGAAGCCCGTTAAAAGCGGAGAAAAACAAAAGAAAACGGCCCGGCAAGCAAGGCCTACGGGGCCGCTTCATGAGTGCCGACCGACTTTTCAGTGCCGCCTGTAATGCAAGGCGGCGCGGTCGCAGTGAGTCGCCAACAATGTCAATCCAGACGCTGCCCTCGGTGAAGGTTCAGTGAAGAATAACCGGCTGGTGCATCAGACTGTCGAACTGGCCGAGGAATTCGTCCACCTCGTCGAGCGACGGTTCCTCTTCGATCAGTTTCTGCACATGTTCACGAAAGCGCGCCGCCATTGCACCATCAATGTAGATTTCGCGCTGCATGTTCTTGTCCACGATTTCATAGCCGCCCGACTTCATGGCCAGCAGGCCTTCTTGCGGCGGGAACTCGACAATAGTTGGAGCTGTTGTAGATCATTTGCATGGCGACACTCCTTATTTCCGTTGGCTCCTTGGCCTGTCATGCGACATAGGTGGAGCGTATGGTGCGGAATTCAAGGGGTGGGCCCGGATTGACGCTTGTAAAAGTTCCGAACCTACCGGTTAGACCGGCCTTTCAAGAAACGTTTCAAGCAGTGCAGCAAAACGGTGAGACTGCTCGATCGGCGCAAGATGAGCGGCGTCGAGAAGTTCGAATTGCGCGCCTTCGATGGCGTCTGCTATCGCCTTGGCAGAAGCAGGCGGCGTGCCAGCATCATGGCGACCAGCCACGGTCAGCGTCGGACAACGTAAAGTTCCCAGTTTACTGCTTACGTCGAAATCGCGCAGCGATGCACATGCCATAGCGTAGCCTTCGGGCAACGTCTGACTCAACACTTCGCGAATCGGCTCGACGGCTTCAGGGTGCGCGGACTGAAAGTCGGGTGTCAGCCAGCGGTTCAGCGTGGATTCGACGAGCGGCACCATGCCGTCCTTGCGTACTGCCCCGGCGCGCTGATCCCAGATCGAGCGGTTTTCGGGTGGCGTGCCGACAGCGCTGTCGGCGATTGTGAGCGTGGCAATGCGCAACGGATGATCCAATGCGAATTGCTGCGCAATCATGCCGCCCATCGACATGCCGACCAGATGCGTCTCAGGTACGCCGAGTTGATCGAGGAGCACGGACAGGTCGCGCGACAGATCGGCCACGCTGAACGGCTCCTTCGATACGGCTGTTCGACCGTGGCCGCGAACGTCGTAGCGCAATACGGTGAAGTCGTCGCGGAAATAGCCGGCGAGCTGATCCCATATGGACAGATCGCCGCCGAGCTGGTGGATGAAGGTCAGCCATGGGCCGCCGCCTTCGTTGCTCAGCACATAGCGCGTTTCGATACCGTTGATGTTCACTTGCATGCGGGCTCCTTGAAAGGGGAACGCGTTGGAAGGACCTTTCACGCGCCGTCGCCGGCCTGACGCACCATGAATCAAGTTATACGCAACGAGCGCGCGAACGGTTGCATTTGACACTGCGATCAAGCGTTGTGCGCGAAGTTTCGCGAGTGCGATCGAGACCCTACCCAGTGCGGGGTCTAAGGACACGTGATGCCCGGCGTGTCCGTGGGCAAAGTGGCGTCGGGCGAGGCGGAAGGCGCGGGCTCGTCGGGCGGCGGAGCCGCTGGTGCAGAGGGAGCGGGAGGTGCGGCAGGATTCGCATCCGGCTACCTTTGTGGCGACGTGGCGTCGTGATTGCCGACAGATGCGGCGGAATCGTCGACATTCGCGGCGTTCAGTTTGCCGCGCCATAACAGTTCGAATTGCGTGCTGTTCGGCTCGGTCTGGACAATGCGCGCAGGCAGCCAGCCAAGCGACAGCGCGAGCCATACGTCGATGCGGCGCATGTCGCCGTCGTGACGCGGCAGCCGTTTGAAATGCCGCGCGTCGAGATAACCTTGCGCGGTGCGCATGGTTTCGTCGCCGATCGTTTCGACGGGCCACTACTCCTCGCCACTGTCGCTATTGACCACGAAAAATTGCCGCGTCACGCCAAGTTTATACGCGAAGGGTCACCGCGTACGAGGCTTGCGAGTTGCATCACCACGCTGAACCGGTCCTAGGCGCCATCGGCCAGCGGTAATGTCGACGGCGTGCGGGTGAAGCCGATTTTCTTGTCCGCACGATTGAAGATCGCGATGTCTTCCGCGCGACGGCCGCGTTTTTCGACGTACTGGTCGGGCGCGAGACCGAATGCGTTGATGCGGCCGTTACTCGAATAGACGAATGTGCCGACGAACGGCAACGGCAACGGCACCGACACCACTCCGTAGCCCTGCGCGTTGCTCGTCCAGTGAATCGTGCCGGGTTGATTGCGCACGCCATTGTAGAACGTGTCGTACTACAACTCGCCCGAAGGCGGTACGGAAAATTTCACTCCCGACGATGCGCGAGCTGCGCTGCCTGCCGTCGGCGCGCTGGCGTTTGCAGCGGCGGCTGCGCTCGCCGCAGCTTCCGATACCGCGGACACGGCGGGCGCATTCGCGGCCGGACGCGTCGCGCTCAATACATGCTCGCGTGGCTTTGCCGCAGCGGCGGGATGCGCAGGGGCCGCAGCAGCTGCCGGCGGCGTGGGGGCCACGGCAGGATTGCGTTCGACGCGCTCGGGTGTGAGCAGCGCGACCTGTACCGGCACGTGCGCGTTGTCGGACGGATTGAGGTTCGCGCAATTGCGTTCGACCCATTGCGCGGCGATCCAGTGCAGCACGACGACCGCCAGCAGCACCGCGATCCAGCGCACGATCGGGACGATGCGGTGTGGATGGCGAGGACATCGGTAAAAGAAAGAAGGTGAATGCGACGAAGATAGTATGACACGCCGGGTCCGAGAATGGTTCAGCGTGACCCGGTCGGTCACTTACCTTGCATGCCACGCAAACGCGTTAAAGCGCCGCGCGGTTCAGCGCGGCGTCGCACTATACCCCAGCTCTACGAGAGTTTTTGCGCGCAGTCGCGCAGCGCGTTGTCGATTTCACCGCCCCAACTGATGTCGAACACGCCTTCATGACCGAGCGCGACGAGACCGAGTGCGAGTTCGCCGGTAGAATCGAATACGGGCATGCAGAACGCGTGAATCGTGGGCAGCAGCATGCCTTCCACGCGCGCGGCTTCATGCTGACGCACTTCGCTCAATACGCGATCCATTTCGTCGCGCGTACGCGGACCGCTCATGTGCGACGAACGGCGCGAATCGGCCAGTTCGCGTTCGAGCATCGCTTCCGTTTTGCTCGGCGGCAGATACGCGGCGAACAGCAAACCGGTGGCCGAACTCAGAAGCGGCATCACGTCACCGAGTTTGAGCGAGGCTTTGGCCGGATGACTCGATTCCATCCAGTAGACCATCGTCGGTCCTTGGTTGCCCCATAAGGCGATACCGACGGTCAGATCAAGGCGGTCGCGCAATTCGGCGAGCGCGATGCGCGCGAGCTTTACACTGTCGACGCGCGCAAGACGCGCGAGTCCGAGTTGCAACGCGAATCCGCCGAGCTCATAACGGCCCGACAAAGGATCCTGCGCGACCACGCCGAGCCTCAGGAAACTCACAAGATAACGGTGTGCCTTCGCCGGACTCATGCCGGCGCGCTGCGCCAGATCGCGCAGCATCATCGCGCGCGGTTCGTATGTCAGCACGTCGAGCAGACGAAAGCCCACTTCGATCGACTGGATGCCCGAGCGCAGCTTTTCTTCGCCGCCGTCACTGCTCTCGGCACCCTCGCCATTGTCCTCGTCGGACTCGTGCGGTTCGGTCGCTAAAGCGGTATCGGCAGCGGTGCGGATCGCACCGGAACGGGCGGTTGGCGGCATGAGCGGAGCGCGTAAGGCGCGTGCAGAACGGTTAAAAGGAGCGGGGCGTGACGGCCTGAACTGTCTTCCGGACGCGGCGAGTCGCGTCTACAGGCACGGCATTTTGGCCCGGCCAATTTACCATCGTAGAATAGATTCCCTCTATCGTCACTAACACGATTCGCCCCTCTATGAAACTTGCCACGCTGAAGGACGACGGCACGCGCGACGGTCAGCTGATCGTCGTTTCCCGCGATCTGCAAACCGCGGCGATTGCCGACGCAATCGCGCCCACGCTGCAACGCGTGCTCGACGACTGGGCCTTCTACGCGCCGCAACTCAACGACCTCTACGAGGCGCTCAACCAAGGCCGCGCCCGCAACACCTTTTCATTCGACGCGAAGGAATGCATGGCGCCACTGCCGCGTGCATTCCAGTGGGCGGACGGCTCGCCGTACGTGAATCACGTCGAACTCGTGCGGCGTGCGCGCGGCGCCGAGATGCCGCCGGAATTCTGGACCGATCCGCTGATGTACCAGGGTGGCAGCGACGACTTCACCGGTCCGAAAGACGACGTGACGTGCGCGTCCGAAGCGTTCGGTATCGACTTCGAGGCGGAAGTCGCGGTGATCACCGGCGACGTACCGATGAGCGTGACGCCCGAACAGGCGCTTCGAAGCGTGCGCTTCGTCACGCTCGTGAACGACGTCTCGCTGCGCAATCTGATTCCGGCCGAACTCGCGAAGGGGTTCGGCTTTTTCCAGAGCAAGCCGGCTACCTCGTTTGCGCCGGTCGCCGTCACGCCCGACGAACTCGGCGAGCACTGGCGCGAAGGCCGCGTGCATCGACCGATGATCGTCCACTGGAACGGCAAGAAAGTCGGCCAGCCGGATGCAGGCACCGACATGGTGTTTCATTTCGGCCAGTTGATCGCGCACGCGGCGAAAACGCGTAATCTGCGCGCGGGCTCGATCGTGGGTTCGGGCACGGTGTCGAACAAGGACGCGAAGCGCGGCTACTGCTGTATCGCCGAGAAGCGTTGCCTCGAAACGATCGAACACGGCGCGCCGCAAACCGAATTCATGAAGTACGGCTACACCGTGGTAATCGAAATGTTCGATGAAGCGGGCAAGTCGATTTTCGGTTCGATCGACCAGAGCATCACGCCGCTCGAATGATGCAACGGAGGTCCGAGGCGGCGCCTCGTCCAGCTTTCAGAAGGGTTTCGCCCGATGCCGATGCCGGCGTGCGCCGCTACACTGACTGGCGGCCTCGCTCGGTATTCCCGCGCGTGACACGGCTACCCTATTGCCGAAACAGATCGGCGGCCAGAAAGTCGAATACATCGTGCTCGACGACGCTTCCGACACCACCCAGGCCGTGTAGGACACGAAGAAGCTGATCTCGGAGAGTCACGTCGACGCGATCATCGGTTCGTCGATCACGCCGAACTCGCTCGCGATGATCGACGTGGTCGCGGAAGGCGAGACGCCGCAAACGGACGCGATGATGGCCTCCGCCATCGCCGAGCACGCCAGTTCGCACAACGTCAAAACGATGGCGTTCATCGGCCAGGCCGACGCGCTCGGCGAAACGTTCTACGCGGAAGTCGCGAAGTTCGCGCAACTGCATCACATCAACATGGTGGCGAGCGAGCGCTTCAACCGAACGGATCCGAGCGTCACCGGCCAAGGTGTTGAAAATCCTCGCGACGCATGACGCGGTCGTGGTGGGCGCAGCCGGCACGCCCGCCGCGCTGCCGCCGAAAACGCTTCGGGAACGCGGCTACAAAGGCTTGATCTATCACAATCATGGCGTGAGCAATAACGACTTCCTGCGCGTGTGCGGCGCCGATTGCAATGGCACGTTCCTGTCCGCGAGCCCGGTGCTGGTGGCGTCTCAACTGCCGGCGGATAATCCGGCGAAGCGTTGCGCGGGCCCGGCAACGTGACGGCGTTCGGCTCGGCTCGTACACGTGGGACGCCGGCATGCTGCTCAACCACGCCGTGCCGATCGCGTTGAAGGGCGGCGCGCCGGGCACGCCGGAATTCCGCCGCGCGCTGCGCGACGCGCTCGAAGCCACACGCGGTCTCCCGGACACTAACGGCGTCGTCAACATGAGCGCCACGGATCACCTCGGCCTCGATCAACGCGCACGCGTGATGGTCGAGATCAACAACGGCAAGTGGGTTTATCAGCCGCGCTGAGCATCGCGCGCGACGGCCGCCTTGCACGGTTTCACTGCATGACAGACACATCGACTTCGTCACGGATTGCTCATCATGTCTCAGGCACCGCATAACACCCCAGGCACACCCGGCACCCACAGCAACGACGCGTTTTACGCGCACTACCAGTCGCTCCGGTTGCATCGTCATCCGCATGGCGTGCTTGAAATCGTGATGAGCGGCGAGGGCGCGAACCGCAGCGGCCTCGCCACGGCAAACGCGCGCATGCATTTCGAACTCGCGGAAATCTGGCGCGACGTCGACCCGTGATCCTGAGACACGCGTCGCGATCATTCGCAGCGAAGGCAAGGGCTTTTCGGCGGGCGGCGATCTGCAACCCGTCGAAGACATGGCGACAGATTTCGACGTGCGCGCGCGTGTGTGGCGCGAGGCGCGCGATCTCGTCTAAAACGTGATCAATTGCAGCAAGCCGGTGGTGCGGCCATGCACGGGCCGGCGGTCGGCGCGGGGCTGATCGCCGGATTGCTCGCGGATATTTTGATCGCGACGAAAACCGCGCGCATCATCGACGGTCATACGCGCTTGGGCGTCGCCGCCGGCGATCATGCGGCGATTGTCTGGCCGCTTCTGTGCGGCATGGCGAAGGCCAAGTATTACCTGATGCTCTGCGAGCCCGTGAGTGGCGAGGAAGCGGAACGGATCGGCCTCGTTTCGCTTGCCGTCGACGAAAGCGAACTGATACCGAAGGCGTTCGAGATCGCGCAGAAGCTTGCGAACAGATCGCAGACGGCAATCCGCTGGACCAAGTACGCGTTGAACAACTGGCTGCGCTCGGTGGGCCCGGTGTTCGATACGTCGCTTGCGCTCGAATTCATGGGCTTTTGCGGGGCCTGACGTGCGCGAAGGCGTGAACTCGTTGCGCGCGCGGCGCGCGCCGGATTTCGGTGGCGCCGATCCGTGGCGCGGCGAGCCGCACAAGCCGGCGAGCGGCGGGGACTGGAAGCCGTCGGACGACGGTGCCTGAGTGACCGCTTAAGTCGGCGCTTGAGTTCGCGCTTAAGTCCATGCTTGGCCCGCCGCGTGGGATTCGCGTATAAGGCGGCGTATACGTCGTGACGGCTCGGCCGTTGTCGCGACGCGAGCATCGCACACGGTATGATCGAACGAGACGCGCGCGGCACGGCGCTCACTCTACTTTTTCAGCAGCGAGGCGATAAGCATGACCGACACACCCGACTCCACGCCGCCGTTTCCCGGCTTCCCCGGCTTCCCGCCCGCTGAAATGCTCGAACGCATGTGGGGCATGATGCGGCTCTCGCCATTCGGTTCCGCTTTTCCCAGCGCGCAACCGGCGGCGGGCTTCGGGCCGTCGCTTTCGATGATGTCCGACATGATGGCGCCGCTCACAAACGTCGAGGAAATCGACAAGCGCATCACCGACATGCGTGCCGTCGAGCAATGGCTGAAGCTGAATCTGAGCATGTTGCAGTCGGCGATTCAGGCGCTCGAAGTGCAGCGCGCGACGCTCGCCACGCTGCGCGCGTTCGGCGCATTCGCGCAGCAGTCGATGTCGCAGCCGTCGGCGGCGGCCGAATCGGGCACGGCGGGATCGTCACCTTTGAGCGGCTGGCCACATACGCCGGCGGCGAGCGTGCCGCCGTCCGCTGAGCCGGAACCCAAAGACGACGACAAGCAGGCCGATGCCGCCGCCACGCCTCCGTTCGACGCATCCGCGTGGTGGAATCTGTTGCAAACGCAATTCAACCAGATCGTCCAGTTCGCGATGACTCAGCCCGGCGTTGCAGCGGCGACCGCGGGCGGCGGCACGCAATCTGCGACCGGTGCGGAACCTGAAGCGGGCGAAGCTGCCGAAATGGGTGAGTCGTCCGGAAGCGCTTCATCCGGCGAAGCAGCGTCGACACGGTGTCCGTCTGCGGAACCGGCTGCAAAACGCGCATCGTCTACAACGAAGCGCACAAGCAGCATGACCGCGCGTACGGCAAAAAAATCGCTGTAACGCTAGGAAAGAATGTGGACCTTCAGCACATGTTGCGTGTGCGCCGCGCAACGCCTGAGCGTTTCCGGTTGGCGGAAATGTCAGGTGTCATGGTTTTGACGCCGATGGTCGGCGTCACTTCGCGCGTCGGCAAGTATGCCGCGCGGGTTGAAGCAGGTCAACCGGGCACCGGAATTGCGGCTGCCAGATGGAGGGTTCTGCTAGGTTAGCGTGCTATCATTGTGTAGTATCTTGACTTTTGGGCGTGCGCTGAAAACAACCAATTCTAGCTGTCCTTGTTCCGCCGGTACAACCGGCGGAGGGCTGGAAGGTGCGGTTTTCATCGCAAACTGGCTCGACCTCAGGCATAGGGTATCCTCACCCACGGTTGGCCGCACGGCGCGTAATTCTGTTATGGGTGTCTGTTACGGGTGCCCGTGCAGAATGCCCGGACTTCTTTGCTTTCCGGGGTGCCTCCAGGCAGCCGATTACCGCGTAAAATTCAATGTTTGGCCGGTTTTCCGGGCGGGCAAATGCGAACGGCGCGTGCCGTTCGTTACATGCAACGTGCAACACATAGTTGTTAAAGACACACACAGTATGCGCAGAACAGGGGTGGGACTATGAACACCATGCTTTATCCGGAACTTTATAAATCGCTCGAATCCGTTCGATGGGACATGGAGAAAGACATTCCTTGGGACAAGTTCGATGCATCGCTCTTGACCGACGAGCAGGTTGCGACGATCAAGATGAATGCGATCACCGAATGGTCGGCGCTGCCCGCCACGGAAATGTTTCTTCGTGACAACCATCACGACAGCGATTTCTCCGCATTCGTGAGCGTGTGGTTCTTCGAAGAACAAAAGCATTCGCTGGTGCTGATGGAATATCTGCGCCGCTTCAAGCCGGAAATGTGCCCGACGGAAGAAGAGCTGCACGCCGTGCGCTTCGAATTCGATCCGGCTCCGCCGCTCGAAACGCTGATGCTCCACTTCTGCGGCGAAATTCGCCTGAATCACTGGTATCGCCGTGCAGCCGAATGGCACACCGAGCCGGTCATCAAGCACATTTACGAAACCATTTCGCGCGACGAAGCGCGTCATGGCGGCGCGTATCTGCGCTACATGAAGAAAGCCATGTCGCAAACCGGCGACATCGCCCGTGCTGCGTTCGCGAGGATCGGTGTCCTGATGGCATCGGCGCGCCGCACGGAAAAGCCGCTGCATCCCACGAATCTGCATGTCAACCAAGCGCTCTTCCCGCGCGACACGATTCAGTCGCGTCTGCCCGATCCGGAATGGCTCGAGCGCTGGCTCGACGAACAGATCCGTTTCGACGACGGCTGGGAAAAGAAGGTGGTCGAACGGATTCTGCACAACCTGTCGCTGCTGTTCGAACGCACGTTCAACACCGTTCAGGAACTGAACCGCTATCGTAAGGAAGTGGTGACGCGTTTGCAGGCGGATCAGAAGTTGGCTGAACAACCCGCTTGACGCACAACGTTTCAGGGCGCGTGTCTCGAGCGCTTATCGTGAACCGGTGAACGACAGCAAATGAACAGTAAAAAGGCCCGGCAAAGTTTGCCGGGCCTTTTTTGTTTCAAGATGCAACGCAGCGTGTATCGTGGCGGCATTCTCTTTCGGCAAGACACTCATGGCAGCACATTTCGAACGCAAGATTTTTACGCGCGATGCACTGGCGCAACTTCGTCCTTCGTTGAAGGCACCGGTGGTATTCACGAACGGTGTCTTCGACATCCTGCATCGCGGGCACGTCACGTATCTCGCCGACACCAAAGCGCTGGGCGCGTATCTAATCGTCGGCGTGAATAGCGATGAGTCGGTGCGCATGCTCGGCAAGGGTGACGACCGCCCCATCAACGACGAAGCCGATCGCATGGCGCTGCTCGCGGCGCTGGAAAGCGTGGACTACGTAGTGTGCTTCGGCGAGAAAACGCCGGTCGATCTGATCACAGCGCTGCGGCCGGACGTGCTCGTGAAAGGCGGCAACTACGACATGGACGTGTTGCCGGAATCGGCGATCGTGCGCGGCTGGGGCGGCAAGGCGTTCGCCATTCCGTTCGAACACGATCGCTCGACCACCGCGCTTCTGAAGAAAGTCCGTACCCAGAGCTGATCCTCACCGCCGCGTGGTTCATGCAGGAGGCTCATACAGGCACACTGCACGAGCGGTCATGGATAAACCGCGCAGGCTCATACCTGCCGCTTACTGCGGCAACGACGAAGCCGCGATCGGCGCGGACGGCGCCGGTCCGCCTACCACCGCCTGATCGGCGGCTTCTGTTGAAGTAACGGGCTGCACCTTCAGCGTTTCCGGATAAATCTGCCGGTTCAGATGATTAGGCTCGCGTCCGCCCGCAGTCGTCGTCGGGCCGAACACGCCGCGCACCGCGACGAATGCCAGCAGATTGGCAAGAAACAATATGGCGATCAGCCAGCGCGGCATGATTCTTTTTCTGTCCAGAAGTTGGCCCGCGTATTTTTATGGCCGCGTTTCCGGCACAGCACCGTCTTCCCTCAGATGCCCGGCGGCGATCAACGCCAAGCCTGACAGCACCAGCGAATCGTGGCGGGTATGCGGCACTTTGAGCGCGCTCGCTACTTCGTCCACTGCGCCGCCGCTCACCACGAGCCGCACGGGAACTTGCCATTCGTCCTGCAGATCGCGCCACATGCGTTCGATCAGCCCCGCCTGCGCGAGCGTGCATCCCGCCGACAACGAACGCGGCGTATCCGTCGCGAAAAAGGGGCCTTTGCGTCTTGCGGCCGCTGTGCTATCGGCGCCATCAGCGCCACTTGCGGCATCTGCACCACGCGCGCCCTTTTCACCATTGGCATTCAGCAGCCCGCGCGCCGCGCTCGCGTCGAGCGTGGGCAACTGCACCGTGTGCTCGCCGAGCGAGCGCATCATCAGCGTCCAGCCCGGCGCAATCAGACCGCCGACGAACCGACCGTCCGCCCGCAGCGCTTCGAGCGTGGTGGCCGTGCCAAAAGTCGCGATCAGCAGATGCTCGCCGGGAAACGCCGCATGCGCGCCGATCATGCCTGCCCAGCGGTCGCTGCCGAGCGCATGCGGCGTGGTGTAGCTGTTCGTCACGCCGCCTTGCTGCGCGCACGCACGAATCGTGGTGTGCGGCAACTGCGGCCAGCGCGCCTCGAGCAGCGACGCGATATGCGCCGCGGCAGCCACACCGGCGACATTCGAAAGCCACGCGCCGCGCGGCGTCGGCAGATTGGCCCACGCCGGCTGGTCGGCGCTTTCGTGCACGAGCGCGCCGGACGCAATCTGTGTGCCGTCCGCCTGAACCAGCGCCCACTTGATGCGGCTATTCCCCGCGTCGATCAGAAGATCGGGCGCACCGCTCGTCATGCAGCACCGTCGGCGAGACGCAGCGATACGTCGCCGGTGGAAATGGCCTGACGTCCCGACGGTGTGTCGAGCAGCAACTGGCCGCACTCGTCCACGCCAGCCGCCACGCCGCGTGCGATTTCCTCAAGGCCCTGTTTCAGCAGCACGACTTCGCGGCCCGCGTACGCATGCAACGCGTTCCAGCGCGGCTGGAACGACGCGAAGCCCTCAGCGCCGAAGCGCAGCAGCGCCGGTTCCAGCGCGTTCAGTTCGGCGGCGAGCGTGTCGGTGAGATTGGCGTTGGGCATCGCGCGCTGCAGCGCGGTGGGCACCGTGCCGCGCGCCTGCGGCGGCGCACTGGCGTTCAGTTCGCCGACTTTCGCCGCGAGTTCGTCCGCGCCCTTCACGTTCGTGCCGATTCCGATCACCACCGCGCTTGCGTCTTCCTTGCTCCACGCGGTTTCGATCAGAATGCCCGCCAGCTTGTCGCCTTCGAGCAGCACGTCGTTCGGCCACTTCAGCGCGATCTGGCCGGGACCGGCAACCGGCAGCGAGCGCAGTCCGGCGACGAGCGCCACGCCCATGGCGAGACTCAGCCCTGCAAGGCCTTCGAGCGGACGCGGCAGCACGCACGCAACCGAAAACAGCAGCGCATTGCCCGGCTCCGCGTACCACGGCCGGTCGCGCCGGCCGCGGCCGGCGGTTTGCAGATACGCCACCCGCACGATCGGACGCGGCAGCGCGCTGGCCTTGCGCGGCAGCGCTTTCACGCGCGCTATCAGGTCGGCGTTGGTCGAGCCGGTTTCTTCGACGATTTCGATGGGCCAATCGTGCGCGTGCGGACCGAACAGCGTGACGGCGCGCTCGCGGTCGATGCGCCAGTCCGCCGCCGCTGGCGCCGGGGAGGGAGTCTTGGAAGCGTTCATGTTCATATTATTGTAGCGACAGCGAACGCTGTGAGCCGATCCGCAGGGCCCGTTACGCACGCCTTCGCTACAATGGCCGCTAATCCGATAACCAGATTACCGCGATCCTTGAACTACGACACTCCGCCCGGCCTTGAAGTCGCGGCGGCAGGCAGCCAAGGCAAGATCGTCCAGCTCTCGGGCTAGTGGACGGCGCTCGCGCGCGAGCGCGCCACCGGGCACGTCATTTCGCTGTTGCGCTCGCTGATGGGCACCGAGGGAATCCGCCAGTGGGACCTATCGCGCATCGACCGGATGGATCACGTCGGCGGCCACAAGATGTGCCGCCGGACACGGCGCTCACCGACACGCATCGCGACATTTTCGAGCGCATCGCGTCGTTGCTCGACACCGCGCGCGACGCCGCCGAGCCGGTCGTCAGACTCGATCCGTTCACGCGCCTCGGGCTCGGCACCTTCTCGTTTTTCGAGCATCTGTACGACGGCGTGGGCATGCTCGGGCGCGTCGTGCTCGATCTGTTCTCGATCGTGCGCAAGCCGCAGCTCATGCCGTGGAAAGAAATTTCGGCAAACGGCTATAACGCGGGTACGCAGGCGCGGCCGATCACCGCGCTCGTGGCACATCCACATCCGCTCTTTGGCGGCACGATGGACAACAAGGTCGCGCAGACGCTCGCACGCACGCTCGTCCAGTTGAACTACGTGACGTATCGCGCGAATTTTCGCTGTGTCGGCGAAACGCAAGGTGAGCACGACGCCGGCATCGGCGAACGCGACGATCTACGCGCCGTGCTCGATCACATGCGCGCAGAAGCCGGGCAGGGCGATCTGCCGCTCGTGCTGGCCGTTTTCTCGTTCGGCACTTTCGTGCTCTCGCACGTTGCGCAGAAGCTGCGCGAAGAAGGTCAGGCGATCGAACGAATGGTATTTGTCGGCACGGCGGCGAGCCGCTGGGAAGTCGCGCCCGTCCCTGAGAACACGCTCGTGATCCACGGCGAGACCGACGACACCGTTCCCATTCAATCCGTTTACGACTGGGCGCGACCGCAGGAATTGCCGGTGGTCGTGATTCCGGGGGCAGAGCATTTCCTGCATCGCAAGCTGCATATCCTGAAGTGGATCATCGTCGACGCATGGCGGTGAGCGGACACCTTGCAACGCGATTTTCAGCATACAGGTACGCGCAAACGTTAATTATTCGCCACGTGTTGCGCAAAGTTGCCTGTTTAGCGCGCGTATAATGAGCGCTCTTTTTTGGGCGTAGCAAGGCCCATCCGGCAGTTCGCGCGTCGCGTAGCAGGCTGTACGCACGCAGCGGTACCGGGTTCAGGTCTTGCTGCGCGAACCGATCGCGTGGCCGGAAGTCTAATGAGTGCCGCGTCGCTTGTGTCAATCTCGCGGCAAATCGCTCGCCGACCGGCTCTTCCAACTCTGCGCATTGCGCGCGATGTTTTTACCTGCACGAATCGACCCTATGCGTTTCTTCTCCCCCGGCCGCACGTCCTTTTCTTCTTTCGTTCCCACCTCGCTGTCCACCTCTATTAGCCGCGCCGTGACCCTCGGCGTCGTGTTGCCCGCCACGCTCGTGGCCAGCACCGCGTTCGAGCAGGTGCCGCCGCCCGCGGTGAACGCGCGCTCGTGGGTGCTCGTCGACGCGACCAGCAATCAGGTGCTCGCATCGGGCAACGCGGACGAGCGTGTGGAACCCGCGTCGCTCACGAAGCTGATGACGGCGTATCTCGTGTTCGAAGCACTGAACGCGAAGAAGATCACGATGGAACAGACGGTCATGCCGAGCGAAGCGGTGCGCCGCGTGCGCACGGACGAATCGCGCATGTTCATCGAGGCGAACAAGCCGGTCACGGTGCACGACCTCGTGTATGGCATGATCGTGCAGTCGGGTAACGACGCGGCCATCGCACTTGCGGAACTGGTAGGCGGCAGCGAAGCGCAGTTCGTCAACATGATGAATGCCGAAGCGGCGAAGCTCGGCATGACGCACACGCACTTCGCCGACGTGAACGGCATGCCCGACGCGCAGCACTACACTACGGCGGGCGACCTCGCCGTGCTGTCGGCGCGCCTCATTCGCGATTACCCCGACTACTACAACATCTTCTCGGTCAAGGAATTCACGTACAACAAGATCAAGCAGCCGAACCGCAACCGTCTGCTGTGGATCGACCCGACCGTCGACGGCCTGAAAACCGGTTACACGCAAGCCGCCGGCTACTGCCTGATCGCGAGTGCGAAGCGTCCGCTGGCCGGCACGCCCGACGCATCGCGCCGTTTCGTTTCGGTGATGATGGGCGAGACGAAGGAACACGACCGCGTGCAGGACAGCCTGAAGATGCTGAACTACGGCTATACCGCGTACGACACGGTGCGTCTGTACAAGGCAAACCAGGTGGTGGGCACGCCGTGCGTCTATAAGGGCTCGCAGGATACGGTGCAGATCGGCATGAAGAGCGATCAGTACATCAGTGTGCCGAAGGGCATGGGCGACAAGGTGAAGCCGCAGATCGAGCAGATCGATCCGCTGATCGCGCCGATCGCGAACGGTCAGCAGGTCGGCACCGCGAAGCTCGTGGCCGACGGCAAGGTCCTCGCGCAATTCCCGCTGGTCGCCCTGCAGCCGGTGCCGCAAGCTGGCGTGGTGGGCCGCGTGTGGGATTCGCTGATGTTGATGTTCAACAAGAAAAAATAAGAGCCTGACGTAATGACCGCTGTTTCCGCTGAAGTTTCGCCGCGTCGTCCGAACCGGTGGTTTATCTGAACGGCGAAGTGGTGCCGTTGTCCGAAGCGCGCGTGCCGGTTCTCGGCCGCGGCTTTAATTTTCGGCGACGGCATCTATGAAGTCGCGCCGCTGTATGCGAAGTCCGTGAAGGGAAACGGCCACACTGCGTTTCGCTTCATGCAGTACCTCGCGCGTTCGGTGGACTTCAGGTCACGCGCGGCGTGGCGAAACGCGGTCATGCGTTCCCGGCCGGCATCCAGCCCACGGTGTTCGTGATGGTCACGCCGCTCAATCTGCCGGACGCCGCCACGCGCGCGCAAGGTGTGCGCTGCGTCACCGCTGAAGACCGCCGCTGGCTTAATTGCATCAAGTCGGTCTCGCTGCTCGGCAATGTCTTGATGGCGCAATACGCGGCTGAAAACTACGCGTTCGAAACCATCCAGTTCCGCGATGGCGTGGTGACCGAAGGCTCGTCGTCGAACGTATGGGTTGCGAAGAACGGCGCCTTGTTCGCGCCGCCGCGCAGCCATAAGATTCTCGAGGAATTCGCTACGGGCTGGTTGAGGAATTGACGGCCGAGTGCGGCATCCGCTTCGAAGCACGCGAAATCACGGAAGCCGAGTTGCGCGCCGCCGACGAGATCATCGTCAGTTCGGCCACCAAAGAAGTGCTACCGGTCAAGTGCTGCCGGTCACGCAGTTCGATGGCCAGCCGGTCGGCGAGGGCAAGCCGGGCGCGGTGTTTGCGGCGCTGTATGCGGCCTATCAGGATGCCAAGGCCAAGGAAGCGCAGGACGCGCAGCAAGGAGTGAAAAGTGAATCCCGAGAAAAAATCATTGCTTGAGTTTCCGTGCGACTTTCCCATCAAGATCATGGGTAAGTCGCATCCGGAATTCGCCGACACCATCGTCGAGGTGGTGCGGAAGTTCGACAGCGAAGTCGACCCGGCGAGCGTGGAAACGCATCCGTCGAGCGGCGGCAACTACACTGGCCTCACGGTCACACGGTGCGCGCTATCAGCCAGGAGCAACTCGACGATATCTATCGCGCGCTCACTGGCCATCCGATGGTCAAAGTGGTGCTCTGAGGTTTCGCTGCTTCCTGCTTCCTGCTTTCTGGCGAACTCAGGTTGTCACGGCGCGGCGCGCAAAGTGTCCGCCGCCAGATCGGCGCTTGCAACAGGCCCCGCCTCGCAAGCGCGATCGAACAGTTTCTTGAACCGGCCCACCTCATCGAACACCCAATCGCGAAACGCCTTCACGCGTGACGTTTCGAGCATTTGCGGCGTGCAGATGAAGCAGTACTGCCACGGGTTCGGGCCGTCCACGTCAAATAGCCGCACGAGGCGGCCCGCCGCGATTTCGTGCATCGCCAGCGAACGGCGCGTGAGCGCGACGCCCTGACCGTCGATGGCGGCCTGCAGCAGATTCGACGAATCCTGGTACAGCACGCCGCGCTTCGGCTCCGGCCAGTCCGTGAAACCGGCGGCATCAGGGGTACCAGAGTTCGTCGTCCGAGCGCAGCAGAGACACTTTGGCCAGATCGATCGGCGTTTTCGGCAACTTGCCGCCGTTGAAGTTCGGCGAGCACAACCGGGAAGAAAATCTCCTCCAGCAGCAGTTCCGCATGCAGCCCCGGGTACTTGCCGAAGCCGAAGCGGATCGCCACGTCCACGTCGTCGCGCGCGAAATTGGTGAGCACGTTGGTGGACAGCAGTTCTAGGTCCCACTGCGGATGAGCCTCGATAAAGCGCCGATGCTCGGCGTGACCCAGCGCGCCGCAAACGACGACAGCATGACACCACGAGCCGCCGCTCGCGGTCGCTCGAACGGATTTCGCGCGTGGCGTCGGCGAGCGCCGTGAGCGCCGTGCGCACATGCGCGGCGTAGCGCCGGCCGGTTTCCGTGAGACGAACGCGCTTGCCGTCGCGGGCGAAAAGGCTCACGCCGAGTTCCGCCTCGAGCGCGCGGATCTGGTGGCTGACGGCGCCGTGCGTGACGAAGAGTTCGGCGGCGGCGCGCGAAAAGCTTTCGTGAAGGGCCGCGGCCTCGAATGCCTTGATGGCGTTCGACGCGGGCAATTGACGAAGGTCCATCGCAATATTTCTCACATAGAGGTGAAAATAGATCGTTTTGCTTAAACCCTTGCTGCGCCTACGATTGTAGCAATGAAACAACTTTGGCGAGGGCATCATGCGAGAAATTTCCTCTAGCATTGCATTTGAAATTCCTCAGGGCGAAACGGTGCCGATGAAGGTGGCACGCAGCACCAAGCTCGTTGTTCACGACGGCGCAATCTGGGTAACGCGGAGCGACGACACTGAAGACTACTGGCTACAACCCGGTCACACGCTTCGGTTGCGCCGTGGCGAACGTCTCTGGCTGAGCGCGGAAGGCGAAGGTGCGCTTCTCTGTGCCGACACGCTGCGACGAACGCGCGCTGAACTGGTTCGCACGGGTCGGCGAACGGCTGGCGGCACGCATGCGCGGCGGCTGGCGGACGGTGTGATCCTTCGACGGCGGGACGGCGGCGCGTAAAGTTAGCGCCCGCTGCCGCACGATTCCTCCTGGTTTTAGTCCGCCCGGCATGGGGCGGACTCGGGTGGAAATTCCCAGATTTCGGTAAACTCCCGGAATCATGTCCTCCACGCCGGTTTCCCCGCCTCCCTTGTCCGCCTCGGCATCTGTCACGCTGCGCTGGCGCGGCAACGAACTCTACCAGTCCAGTTTCGACGCGATGCGCGCGTTCACCGACGAACGCATCGCCGACACGCCCGACGAAATCTGGCTGGTTGAACATCCTCCCGTGTTCACGCTTGGCCAGGCCGGCGATCCGGCGCATCTACTGACCGCCGACAGCGGCATTCCTCTGGTGAAAGTGGACCGCGGCGGGCAGATCACGTATCACGGGCCGGGGCAGGTCGTGGCTTATCTGCTGCTGGACCTGCGGCGCCGCAAGCTGATGGTCCGCGAGCTGGTCACGCGGATCGAGCAAGCCGTGATCGACACCCTCGCAGCGTATAATCTGCCCGGAGAACGCAAGGCGGGCGCCCTTGGCATCTACGTGGGGCCCGGGCCGCAAGCCGGGTTGCACGCCGGCGCCAAGATCGCCGCGCTGGGTCTGAAAATCCGCAATGGTTGCAGTTATCACGGCGTGAGTCTGAACGTGAAGATGGATCTGCAACCGTTCCTGGCCATCAACCCATGCGGCTACGCGGGGCTCGAAACAGTCGACATGGCGACGCTCGGCGTCACCGCCGGTTGGGACGACGTGGCCCGTACCTTTGCAGCACGCCTCACCGCAAACCTCGACGGCAGTCCCGCGGCCGTCGCCCAACCGCAGGCCGGTGCGCTCACCGCCTGACTGGACCGAACGAATGACTGACGTTACCGCGAACCTCGCAGCCGCTTCCGCTGCCGCTCCTGATGCCGCTGCGGCATCCGTCTCTTACGACGCCACAGCGAAGCAGAAGGCGCAGGCCAAGACCGCCCGTATTCCCATCAAGATCATCCCGATCGAGAAGCTGAAGAAGCCGGACTGGATCCGCGTAAAAGCGGCTACCGGCAATTCGCGCTTCTACGAAATCAAGCAGATTCTGCGCGAGCACAACCTGCACACCGTGTGCGAAGAAGCGAGCTGTCCGAACATCGGCGAATGCTTCGGCAAGGGCACAGCCACGTTCATGATCATGGGCGATAAGTGTACGCGCCGCTGCCCGTTCTGCGACGTCGGTCACGGCCGTCCCGATCCGCTGGATCCGGAAGAGCCGGGCAACCTCGCGCGCACCATCGCAGCGCTCAAGCTGAAGTACGTGGTGATTACGAGCGTCGACCGTGACGATCTGCGCGACGGCGGCGTCGCTCACTTCGTCGAATGCATCCGTCAGACGCGCGAGCTGTCGCCGGAAACGCGCATCGAAATTCTCACGCCGGACTTCCGCGGCCGTCTGGAGCGCGCAATCGGTATCCTGAACGCCGCGCCGCCCGACGTGATGAACCACAATCTCGAAACGGTGCCGCGTCTGTACAAGGAAGCGCGCCCGGGTTCGGACTACACGCATTCGCTGAAGCTGCTGAAAGACTTCAAGGCGCTGCATCCGGACGTCGCCACGAAGTCCGGCCTGATGGTCGGCCTCGGCGAAACGGAAGAAGAGATCCTGCAGGTGATGCGCGACATGTGCGAACATAACGTCGACATGCTGACGATCGGCCAGTATATGCAGCCGTCCGAGTACCATCTGCCGGTTCGTTCGTACGTGCATCCGGACACGTTCAAGATGTACGAGGAAGAGGCCTACAAGATGGGCTTCACGCACGCAGCGGCGGGCGCAATGGTTCGTTCGAGCTATCATGCCGACGTGCAGGCGCATGGCGCAGGCGTGGTGTGAGCGTCTGACTGTCTCGTTCGACGGCAATCGCGCACAGACGCGAATCGGGATTCGTGGCACGGGATGCGAGACGCGTTCGAGCAGCGGCACGTCGTTGATCGAATCGCTGTAGAACCAGCTCTGCGCGAAGTCTTCCAGCCGATATCCAAGCGACGCGAGCCACTCTCCAGTGCGAACGATCTTGCCTTCGCGGAACGTCGGCACGCCAACCGGGACGCCCGTGAAGCGCGCCAACGGATCGCCGCCTTCGGTGCCGAGCTCGATTCCCAGCAGATGTTCAAAGCCGAGCGCCTTGCCGATCGGCGCGGTGATGAACACGTTCGTCGCGGTGACGATGCAGCACAGCACAGGTCGCCCGCATCCAGATGACGCTGCACCAGTTCAAGCGCGGCCGGCAGGATGGCCGGCGTGACCACATCCCGCATGAATAGCGCGTGCCACGTGTCGAGTTGCTAGCGTGAATGACGCGCGAGCGGCGCAAGCGTGTACGTCAGGTACTCGCTCATATTGAGCGTGCTGGCCACGTATTGCTGGTAATAGCCGTCGATCTCCTGCGCATAGCGCGCAGCATCTTCCAAACCCAGACCGGCCATGAAGTGCGCCTACGACTGGTCGCTATCGAGCGGCAACAGCGTGTGGTCCAAGTCGAAAAGCGCGAGATTGCGGCTCATCCGTAGTTCTCGTGAAGGGTGAGTGGAACGAAGTGATGAAGCGTGAGCCGTATAGTGCGGACGCGCGCAAATCCATACCTGCCCGAGCCTATAGCTAATCGCAGAAAATTACAATAAAGCAAAAAGTGCAAATCGAGCGTGGACGTGATGTGCGCCGCATTCGTGGCAAAGACGGCAGGCATGTCGTGCGATGGGGATTTCAGATTCAGATTCTGCGAAGATCCGCGGACAAGGCCGCAAAAACAGACACAAGCGCACAAGGGCCGTCACGCCAGAACAACCTCGTCGACCTTCTTTTTCAGCGGCGCGAAGTCGGCCGACTCGGCGGCTTTGCGGTTCGTCACGAGCATGTCGATCCGGTCGACCGGGCAATACGAAATGCGGCTGCGCTGGCCGATCTTGCTGTAGTCGGGGAGAATCGCCACGCGGTCCGCATTGGCGACCATCGCGCGCGCCACTTCGGTTTCGGCGTGGTCGTAGTTCGTCGCGCCATGCCGATGGTCAACGCCGACCGGCGACAGCAACGCCATGTCCGCGCGATACCGCTGGATGTCGAGCACGGTGGTGGCGCCCGCGGTCGCCATCGCGCGCGCTGATCGAGCCGCCGAGCAGGATGACTTCGTTGGCGGCGTCTGTCCTTCCCACAGGCTCGATGCGCCGCTTGCAACCAGACGTCCGGTGATTTCGTCGGGGCCGGGGGGCAAGGTTTGATTTCGATGTTTGCAGCGACGCCGCCGCGTGCGCAACGCGCGGCGGCGTCAGCCAGCCTAGGCAGACGGTTGCCGGCGAATTGCGGTGCGTACCAAGCGCCCGCGTCGAGCGCGGCCAGTTGCGCCCACGTGTGGTCGGCGGGGTTGCCGTGACCGTTCGTGGTCCGCTCGAGCGTGTCGTCGTGCAGCAGAAAGAGCTGGTCGTCGGCGGAGAGTTTGGCGTCGAACTCGACCATGCGATAGCCGTAGTGCACGCAGGCGGCGAAATTCGCGCGGCGGGTCTATACGGTGGCAGGCGCTATCCGTGGCAATTGTCGGGCGGCCAGCAGCAGGGCGAGCTCGGCATCACGTCGATTTTCGTGACGCACGACCAGGAAGAGGCGCTGTCTACTTCGGACCGCATTGTCGTGATGAACGAAGGGCTCGTGGAGTAGGTCGGCTCGCCATCCGAGATCTACAGCTATCCGCGTACGCGCTTCGTCGCGTCGTTCGTCGGCACGCTGAATATTCTCTCGGGACACGTGATCGATCCGGCCACCGGCCGCATGGCCGTGGATGGGCAGGAACTCATCACCACGCGCGAGTTACCCGCCGACGACGCCGGCAAGAAACGGCTCCTCGCGCTGCGTCCCGAGGCGATCGTGCTGGAGCCGGCCGTGCCGGGCCGCAACACGTTAAACGCCACCGTGGAGGAGGTGAACTTCCTTGGCGCCGTGGTACGGATCCGTATGCGCGTGAAAGACGCCGTCATTTCGCTCGACGTGTTCAACGACCCGAACCGCGGCCTGCCCGAACGCGGTCAGCCAGTGTCGCTGGGCTTCTCGCACGAGAACCTGCTGGTGCTCGAAGAAGGCAGAGAAGGCAGCGTTTGAACCGCGTTTGAGCAATAGTGCTTCGATTTGCACAGTATAAAAACGCTCCGGGTTTTCCCGAAGTTTGGGCCGCGACTGATTCCGGATTCCCCCGACAGCCTTTGTCCGGATTTCCGGAATCCCGGACAAGAATCCTTGTCGAAGCGATAAAAATTATATAAAAATCAATAAGATGTATGCGATAAAAAGCTGGCATCGACCTTGCGAAATATAAGGCGCGGCCGCAACGGTCCGACAACTAAAGCAAGGGGACAACGATGTCCGATTTCCCTTCCCGGTATTTCTGAATTCGTCGTCTTGGTTAGCGGCCTGATGCCGCGCACAGACGTGATGCTTTTCGTTCGTCCAATGCACAGCGCGAGGTCATTAGCTCATGCTCATATATCGCAGGAACCGTCATGAAGAAACCTATCTACAAAGTGCTGTACGTCCAGGTGGTGATCGTGGCGATCATCATCGGCATCGCGCTCGGGCACTTCTACCCGAATCTCGCCGTCGACATGAAGCCGCTCGGCGACGGCTTCATCAAGCTGATCAAGATGTCATCGGACCGATCATCTTCTATACGGTGGTGACGGATATCGCCGGCATGGAAGACATGAAGAAGGTCGGCCGCGTGGGCGGCAAGGCGCTCCTGTACTTCGAGATCGTCTCGACGTTCGCGTGATCCTCTGCCTGATCTCGACGCACTTGCTGAAGCCGGGCGTCGGCTTCAACATCGATCCGGCGACGCTCGACGGCAAATCGGTGGCCTCGTATGCCGCGAAGGCGCACGGCCAGACGACCGTCGACTTCCTGATGCACATCATTCCGGACACGCTGTTGTCGGCGTTCGCGCAGGATGAAATCCTGCAGATCCTGCTGATCGCGCTGCTGTTCGGCGCGGTGCTCGCCACGGCAGGCGACAAGGGCAAGCCGGTCGTGAGCTTCATCGACAGCCTGTCGCACATCCTGTTCGGCATCGTGCGCATCATCACGAAACTGGCGCCGATCGGCGCGATGGCCTTCACCATCGGCAAGTACAACAAGGCCGAATATGCTGAGCAGCGGCGGACGATGCTACAGGTGTGGGCGGATATGCTTGACGGCTGGATAGCAAAGGGGCCTGCGGCGAACGACGTTGCTCACCTATAGCCTGCAGAACGTGGCCGGAATTTGATCGTGTAAGAGTTACCACTTCTCAACCACGAACTTCTGACGTACTCGGAAGTTTGATGTGCTCGGAAACGTGCTCGCCTGTACAAGGACTACTTCGTTCCAAGATTGGACGTGACGGATCAATTGATCTTCATATTCAGTTAGCCAATGATTTAATTCGATATCCTAATTAATTGTATGTGTGGGCAACAATCCACCGCCGAGAGAAGAGCGTCTGAAGAGGAAGCGGACATGGACTCCGACGACATCGCCGGTTCGCCGCTCAGGTGAATGACTGGCACATCTTGGCCGTAGGCGCTGCGTTCGATTTTGGAGAGTCGCTCCACAGGGCAAGACCTCTATACCCCCTAATGGCGCACTTTAACGTTCTCTTCGTCGAAGACGCGCATTTCATAGCCATCTCGCAGCGATGCATGGGAGAGGTGATCAGCCGGAAGGCATAAAGTGGTGTTCGGAATGGGGCGGACAGGCTCGAAGCGTGGGCGAAGACCGCCAATAAAGGCGTGTTCGTAGTTCGACACAAACCGAAATACCTCGTCGGCTCGGAACGCTGACCGCACGTTAGCCTTTCGCCTTGGCGCATCGACCCCGGGCTCGTGCCAAGGACGAACAAAAGCCCGACGTACATCGTCCCAGTTATCGATGACGATGTGGTGCGTGTGCTTCGGTTACTTCGACTCGGCTTCCTAGGCCTGGTACAGCCATATGCGCAGCGTATTTCGGGACAGGCCCGTGCGCCGCCCGATCTCGCGCAGAGGGCAGTTGCCGCAACAGAGAGGTTTTGCTTTCCCTTCACGTCCGACCTACGAGGGCGCTCCTGAATACACAACATCACGGCATAAGCAATGCCATCCTTTTTATTCCTGCGGAAGACGGTCGCTACAATTCTTCACGTCTCCCGTCAGTGGCGCTGCTGACAAGGGAGAGTGCTCCGCTATGAGCGTCGACTTTGGAAGGAGAGCCCATGCATAAATTGCTATTAGTCATACTGATACTTGCGGCGACAACGAGCGCCCAAGTTGCCGATACGATGTATGTCGAAGGTTTCGGCGGATCTGTCGAAAACGCATTTCGCGAGAAGATTATTCCTCCATTTGAGGCTAAAACCGGAATCAAGATGCTCTATGTGCTAAGTAATTCGACAGATACATTGGCGAAATTGCAAGCGCAGAAGAATAGGCAAGAAATTTCGGTGGCCATCATCGACGATGCACCGATGAGCTTGGCCATCCAGTCGGGGCTCTGCGCGAAACTTGAAAACGGCCCAAATTCCAAGAATGTCTATCCCAGCGCCAAACGGGCGGGAGGCGAGGCTATCGGCCTTGGCTACGGTGCGACAGGCCTGTACAACACCCAAAGTATTCGCAAATGGCTGGCCAGCACCCACGTCGTGGAAGGACCTGGATGACAAGCGTTACGCTGGAAAGCTGGTCATCCCGCCGATTAGTAATGGGTTCGGTCTGCTCACGCTCGTTATGGAAGCTCGTATGAACGGCGGCGAACGCAACATCAATCCCGGCTTCGATGCGATGAAGCGCACTTCTCCGGACGTGCTGGACTGGGAGCCTTCGCCCGGAAAGATGGCCGAGTTGCTGCAGACAGGAGATGCCGCAATAGAGGTTTGGGGCAATGGTCGAGTTCGGGCATTGGTTGCACAAGGGGTCCCAGTCAAATTCGTCTATCCAAAGGAAGGCGCGTTGATGATCTTGAGAGAGGTGGTCGCGGGAATTTGGACAGCCGGATCAGTGGAGCGGCCGGGGCCTGAGCCAGCGGATAATGCGGGCAGAGGAACCGGGGAATGACAAAGGGAACCAGACGCACGCACTCAGCGGGGTTC
>CALNWS010000009.1 GCA_940747215.1 uncultured Paraburkholderia sp.
ACCAAGCAGTCCTCCGCATCCTGATCATGATCACCTTCACCATATAATCCATTGCCCGCGCAACGCCACCTTCCAAACTGATCACGGTCGCCAAAACGGCCTGATCACCATCACCGAAATCCCGCACTGCGACTGCGGGAATGATCCTTGCTTAGGCGCGCCCCGTCACCTTAACATCCGAAGATCGAGACTAACCGCTTGAGCCCACGTAGGGCGTTTGCCGCTGTACTGCAGCACGGCCGTTCAATCAGTCGAAGGCAAGTTAACCAACGGGAGGCATCTTGGATCTCGAAACCGTACGCGTCTTTATCATGACCCGCGGTGTCGACATCGGCACGAAGGTCGTCGGGGCAATCGTCCTGTGGATCGTCGGCCGGTGGGTCATCGGTCTCGTCACCAGCCTGTTGCGCAAACTGCTTCAACGCAACGGCCGCGCTCACGGCAAAGATCGCTAACGGTGTCGATCCGACCGACGCGATGAATCGCCTGAAAGCCGCCGTCACGCAGATTCCGAACGTTGCACAAGACCCTGCCCCGGACATCGAAGTGCTGAAGTTTCACGCCGGAAGGACCGCTGCTGTGCGTGCGTCCCTATACGCATAACGAGCACTAATGGCAGGTGTATTTCGACACCAATCGCGCGATCATCCAGACATTTAGGGAGGCCGGTTATCCAACACCGAAAACGCCTCTCGCGCCTCGCGCCTCGCGCCTCGCGCCTCGCGCAGTAACATAATCGCGATAACGTGATCGCAAGGCTTAACGCGCCACAAAAAGCGCGCGACAAAAAAACGGTGCCGCGAACATCGCGGCACCGTTCACACAACAGGCTTACTACGAACGAGCTTAAGCGAACCTTAACGACGGCTCACATTCGACGACGACGCATTCTTGCGCATCATCTTCCACAGTCCGCCGAGAATCACCGGCACGACGGCCGCGCCGATACCCACCAGCATGATCACGTTCAGATACTGACGGATGAACGGAATGTTGCCGAAGAAATAGCCGAGCAACACGAGCAGCAGAACCCAGAACAGCGCGCCGAGAATATTGAAGAGCTGGAAGCGGCTCACCGTCATTTCCGACGCGCCAGCAACGAACGGCGCGAAAGTCCGCACCACGGGTATGAAACGCGCCAGCACGATGGTCTTGCCGCCGTGGTTCTCGTAGAAGTTGTGCGTTTTCTGCAGCGCGCTACGGTCGAGAAAGCGTTCGAGCAAAGGTATGTGTGAATTGAACACGCGTGGCCCGATGGCTCGGCCGATCATGTAGTTCACCGTATTGCCGCCCACGGCTGCGACCACCAGCAGCAGAATCAGCAACCCGAGATTCATTTCGCCGGTCGCGCAGAACGCGCCGCCGATGAACAGCAACGAATCGCCAGGCAGAAACGGCAAAACGACGAGGCCGTTTTCGCAGAACACGATCAGGAACAGCACCGCATAAACCCAGGCGCCGTACACGTGGATGAAGTCCCCCAGAAACTTGTCGATGTGCAAGACGAGGTTGACGAAATGTAGCAACGTGTCCAAAAAGCGTCCCTTATTGAGCGAATGTGAGCATGGTAGAAAAGGCCGATGACGAGGCCCGCGAGCGATGCGGCGAGAGTGAATCTACCGCCGGAAATTGATCGCCTCATGATACAGAAAGAGAAAGTGCCCGGACGAGATTAAAAAAACTCCGGCCGATTCGGACGCCGCCCAAGCGGCACGCGCCAAATCGCTATAATTTCGGCATGTCCGAATTCTCTGAAACGTCCGCCGACACCGCCGCAGCGCCCTCGCGCTCCGCCACATCGGCCGCGTCTGCTTCCGGCCCACGCCCGTGGCGCGCAATCCAGCCGCTGCCCGACCAGTTGATCAGCCAGATCGCGGCCGGTGAAGTGGTGGAGCGGCCCGCGTCGGTGGTCAAGGAATTGCTTGAAAACGCACTCGACGCCGGCGCGCAAACGCTGCGCATCATGCTCGACGAAGGCGGCGTCAAGCGTATTTCGATTACCGACGACGGCTGCGGTATCCCCGAGAACGAACTGGCCCTCGCATTAATGCGCCACGCGACGAGCAAAATCCGCTCGCTCGCCGAACTCGAAGCCGTAGGCACGCTCGGGTTTCGTGGCGAGGCGCTGGCCTCGATTGCGTCGGTGGCGCAGATGTACATCACGAGCCGCACGGCCGACGCGCCGCATGCCGTGCGTATGGACGCGCAAACGGGCGTGCTGAGCCCCGCCGCGGGCACGCAGGGCACCACGATCGAAGTGCGCGAGTTGTACTTCAACACGCCCGCGCGCCGCAAGTTTCTGAAAAGCGAACAGACCGAACTCGGCCATTGCCTCGAACAGATTCGGCGCGCGGCGCTCGCGCGCCTCGACGTGGCGATTTCGGTTCTCCACAACGGCAAGGCCGTCGAACACTGGAATGCGAGCGAGCCGCCCGTGCGCGTCGCCAAAATTCTCGGTGAAACTTTTGCGACTGCGCATCTGCCGCTCGCCGAATCGGCGGGACCGCTCGCCGTATACGGCTGCGCCGGTTTGCCGACCGCGAGCCGCGGCCGCGCCGATCAGCAGTATTTCTTCGTGAACGGCCGCTTCGTGCGCGACAAGCTGCTCACGCACGCCGTGCGCGCCGCCTACGAAGACGTGCTGCATGGCGAGCGTTATCCGTCGTATGTGCTGTTTCTCGATCTGCCGCCCGAAGCGGTGGACGTGAACGTGCATCCGTCAAAAATCGAAGTACAGTTTCGCGATTCGCGCTCGATTCACCAGTTCGTGTTTCACGCCGTGCAACGCGCGTTGGCGCGGCACGCGGGCGCGTCGCCGGAAACCACGGCGGGCGAACACGCGGCCCATCTCGAACCGTCAGCGGGCGGCCCGGCTTCTTTCGGCGCTACGCCGCTCGGCGGCGCAGGTGTGCTGGGCGCGGGCGGTGCATTCGGTGCATTCGGCTCGGCAGGCGCCGACGCAAATGGTGGCGGCTTCGGTTCGGGTGCGAATGGTTCGAATGGCTCGGGCAGCGGCTTCGGTTCGCCATCGCAAGTGGGCAACACGTGGATGCGCCAGGCACGCATGACTCAAAGCACGCTGCCCGTCGCGCAGCCGCTTGCGTTCTACGACGTGCTGTTCGGCCGTAAGGACACCAACGCGGGCACGGCGGAAGGCGCGACGCTCTTCGAAATGCGCGACTCGGGCGGCGAATCCGCAGCACCATACAACACTGCCGCGCCGTATTCATCGCCATCGTTCAATGCCTCCGACGAACAGCCGCTCGGCTTCGCACTCGGCCAGATTCACGGCATCTACGTGCTCGCGCAGAACGCGCACGGCCTCATCATTGTAGACATGCACGCGGCCCACGAACGCATTCTGTACGAGCAGTTCAAGAACGCGCTCGTCGACCGCGCGATCGCCGTTCAGCCGCTGCTGATTCCGCAGACCATGCCGGCCGACGCCATCGAAATCGGCACCGTGGAAGAAGAGCGCGACACGCTTGACGCCCTCGGTTTCGATCTCGCCGTGCTTTCGCCCACCACGCTCGCGATCCGCGCGGTGCCCGCGTTGCTGAAAGACGCCGACCTGCAGGCGCTCGTGCACGCGGTGCTGTTCGACCTGCATGCGTTCGGCGGATCGCGTGTGTTGACCGAGCGTCAGCACGAACTGCTCGGCACGCTCGCGTGTCACCACGCAGTGCGCGCCAATCGCCGTCTTACACTCGACGAAATGAACGCGCTGTTGCGTCAGATGGAAGCCACCGAGCGCGCCGACCATTGCAACCACGGCCGGCCCACGTGGTACCAGCTCACGCTTTCCGATCTCGACCGGCTCTTCATGCGCGGCCAGTAACGTGCGTCCGATGAAACCCGTTGCACGCACGCCGTATCGCTCATGACTTCACGCACTTCCCGCCCGCCCGTTCGCATTCCCTGCCTGCTCGGCCCGACCGCCTCTGGCAAGACCGCGGCGGCGTTGGCGCTCGCGGCGCGTCATCCGGTGGAAATCATCGGCGTGGATTCTGCGCTCGTCTATCGCGAGATGGACATCGGCACAGCGAAGCCCACCGCCGAAGAGCGCGCGGTCGCGCCACATTATCTGATCGACATCATCGACCCGACGGCCGCCTACTCCGCCGAGGAGTTTCGTACGGACACGCTGCGGCTCGTCGGCGAAATCAGCGCGCGCGGGAAGCTGCCGCTGCTGGTCGGCGGCACGATGCTGTACTACAAAGCGCTCACGCAGGGTTTGAGCGACCTGCCGGGAGCCGATCCCGACATCCGCGCCCAGCTCGACGCCGAAGCCGCGCGCGACGGCTGGCCCGCGCTGCACGCGCGGCTCACCACGGTCGACCCGATTACCGCCGCGCGGCTCGCGCCGAACGACTCGCAGCGCATCCAGCGCGCGCTGGAAATTTTCATGCTGTCGGGTCAGGCAATGTCAGCGTTGCTCGCCGCGCCCGCACGCGTGGACGAGGCCGCGGCGCAATGGCAATTCGTGCCCATCGCACTCGAACCGTCCGATCGCAGCGTGCTGCATGCGCGCATAGAAAAGCGGTTCGACGCGATGCTCGCAGGCGGTTTCGTGGACGAAGTGAAGACGCTGCGCGCGCGCGGTGACCTGACACCCGACATGCCGTCGATGCGTTGCGTGGGATACCGGCAAGTGTGGAAATACCTCGATGGCGCCGTGGACTACGACACGATGCGCGACAAAGGCGTGTTCGCTACGCGTCAGCTGTGCAAGCGGCAGCTCACATGGCTACGAAGCATGACGGAGCGGGTGGTGGTGGACTGCTGCGATCCAGAGGCGCTGGCACGCATGCCGGATCTGATTGAAGAGCTGGTGTGAAGCCGCTGTGAAGCTGATTTGAAACTTCTGTGAAGCCTGACGCATTGAAAACCGCGCGGCGCATGCGAGACACACAACACACCACGCGATTCGACAATCACATTTAAACGACCATGGTCTGCGCTTCGCCGGCCGCGCTTTCGCGGATCACGCCGATTTTCCAGACCTGTTCACCGGCCGCGGAGAGCAAACCGGTTGCCGCTTCGGCATCCGCAGCCGAAACGACCACCGCCATGCCGATACCGCAGTTGAACACGCGGTGCATTTCCGCGTCGGCCACGCCGCCGTGCTTTTGCAGCCACGAGAAGAGCGGCGGCAGCGGCCATGCACGGTGATCGAGCTCAGCGGTCAGACCTTCGCGCAGCACGCGCGGAATGTTTTCCACCAGACCGCCGCCCGTGATGTGCGCCATGCCTTTCACGGTGATCTGCTGCATGAGCGACAGCAGCGGCTTCACGTAAATGTGCGTGGGCGCCATGAGCGCGTCGGCGAACGAGCGGCCGTCGAAATCCGCATTCAGATCCGGCTGCGCGCGCTCGATAATCTTGCGCACCAGCGAGAAGCCGTTCGAATGGATGCCACTCGACGCGAGACCCAGCACGACGTCGCCCGGGGCGATCTTGCTGCCGTCGATGATCTTGCTTTTTTCCACCGCGCCAACTGCAAAACCGGCGAGATCGTATTCGCCGTCCGGGTACATGCCCGGCATTTCCGCCGTTTCACCGCCGATCAGCGCGCAGCCCGACAGTTCGCAGCCGTACGCGATGCCCTTCACGACCGTGGCCGCCGTTCCGACGTCCAGCTTGCCGCACGCGAAATAGTCGAGGAAGAAGAGCGGCTCGGCACCTTGCACCAGAATGTCGTTCACGCTCATCGCCACCAGATCCTGGCCGACGACGGTGTTGTGCTTGTTCAACTCGAACGCGAGGCGCAGCTTGGTGCCCACGCCGTCGGTGCCGGACACGAGCACGGGCTCCTTGTACTTTTTCGGCACTTCGAACAGCGCGCCGAACCCGCCGATGCCGCCCAGCACGCCGTCGCGCATCGTCTTTTTGGCAAAGGGCTTGATCGCGTCGACAAGGGCATCGCCCGCGTCGATGTCCACGCCGGTGTCGCGATACGACAAACCTTGGAGGTCGGGGGCGGATTTCGGTTGATTCATGGGGAAGAGCGAGAAGGCCAGTAAAATGCGATTTTACCCGATGCCGGCCCGCTGGCTGGAATTTGCATCATCCAGATCCATCAGGTCACGACGACACTAGGGAAATCACCTTGCAACAAAACTCCACGATTCTGACGCCTGTGCAGCGCCGCGCCTTCATCTGGCTTGCCATCGGGCTGGGCGTCGGCATTCTGCTGTGGCTTCTGGGTCCGGTTCTCACGCCGTTTCTGCTCGGCGCGATTCTCGCGTACATCCTGCAGCCGGGCGTCGCGTGGATGGTGCGCCGGCGCGTGCCGCGCGCTCGCCGCCTTGCTCATGATGCTGCTCTTCACGCTGCTCATGACGCTGCTTATGACGCTGCTTATGACGCTGCTGGTGCTGCTCGTGCTCGCCGTGATCCAGAAAGAAGGGCCGCAGTTGCGCCAGCAGGTGCCGGTCATTTTTGCCCACGCGAACGCGTGGCTGCAACCCAAGCTGGCGATGCTCGGTCTCGCCGATTCGCTAGATTTCGCGAGCATTCGCGACATGGTGATGGGCCAGCTCGAAGGCAGCGCGCACCGTGGCGCTGTACGTGTGGGCCTACGTGCGCACGAGCGGCAACGTGATGATGACGATGGTTGGCAACGCGGTGCTGGTGCTGGTGCCGCTCGTGCTGTTCTATCTGCTGTACGACTGGAACCGCATGCTCGCACGCGTGCAGATCGTGGTCCCGTGCCGCTGGCTCGACAAGACGCTGCAACTCGCGTGCGACATGGACCAGATGCTGTCCGCAATACCTGCGCGGCCAGTTGCTCGTGATGGGCGTCCTGGCCGTTTATTACGCCGCCGCGCTCAGCATCGCGCGCTTCGAAATCGCGTTGCCGGTCGGCATTTTCACGGGACTCGCGGTGTTCATCCCGTACATTGGTTTTGCCACGGGTCTTGCCCTCGCGCTGCTGCAATTCGGCGACTGGTACGGCTTCGGCGCGGTGGCGGTGATTTTCGCGTTGCTCGCATTCGGGCAATTGTTCGGCTTTTTCGGCGTGCTGCTCGCGCTGCCCGTGAGCGCGATTCTTTCCGTGGCGGTCCGCGAGTTGCGGCAGAGTTATCTGGAAAGCACGCTTTACAACAACTGACTAATAACTGACGGCTCATCAAGCCGTCGCCAACTGTTCGGGGCCCGTGGCGTGGGCCGTTTGCGGCTTGGCCTCATTTTCGGCATTAACCTACTGTGCATCGTCAACTGACGCTCGATCTCGGCACCCCGCCGCCATCGACATTCGACAACTTCTTCGCCGGCGCCAATAGCGAGCTGGTCACGCGCCTGCGCAAGCTCGACAGCGCGCTGTCGGCCAGGCCGGTGCCCGATCGCACGTTCTACATCTGGGGCGAGCCGGGCAACGGCCGCACGCATCTGCTGCAGGCGCTCGTGCACGAAGCGCCGCCGGGACACGCGCGCTACGCGAGCCCGCAGAGCAGCCTCGCCGCGTTCAGCTTCGATCCGCGCGTGACGCTCTACGCGATCGACGACTGCGACGCACTCTCGGCCGCCCAGCAGATCGCCGTGTTCAATCTCTTCAACGAGGTGCGCGCCCATCCCACCAGCGCCCTCGTCGCCGCGGGCAACGAGCCGCCGATCAACATGACGGTGCGCGAAGACCTGCGCACGCGCTTAGGCTGGGGACTCGTATTCCATCTCGCGTCGCTGTCCGACGAAGGCAAGGCCGCCGTGCTGAAACTCGCGGCGCGCGAGCGCGGCATCATGCTCGCCGATAACGTACCGGCCTACCTGCTCACGCATTTCCGCCGCGACATGCCGAGCCTGATGGCGCTCCTCGACGCGCTCGACCGCTTCTCGCTCGAGCAGAAACGCGCCGTCACGCTGCCGCTTCTGCGTACCATGCTGGCCTCGCCCGACACCGAGGAGAGGCGCAGCGTGCCGGGCTCGCCCGCGTCATCCGCCGCTTCAAGTAAAATAGGCCCCATGGCTAACCTCGCTCTCTTCGACCTCGACCACACCCTCATTCCCACCGACAGCGACCACGAATGGGGTCGCTTCATGGTGAAACAAGGCATGGTCGACGCCGAAAATTTCGCCCATGAAAACGACCGCTTTTTCGCCGACTACAAAGCCGGCAAGCTCGACATTCACGCTTATCTGATCGCCATGCTCAAGCCGCTGTCGAAATACTCGCGCGCGGAACTCGCCGAACTTCACGCGCAGTACATGCGCGAAGTCATCACGCCGGCCATTTTCCCATTCGCGCAAGAACTCGTGCAGATGCACCGCGAAGCCGGCGATCTGTGCTGCGTGGTCACGGCCACGAACGAATTCATCACCCGCCCGATCGCGCACGCGTTCGGCGTGGAAGCGCTGATCGCGTGCGAAGTGGAAACCGTCGACGACAAGCCGGATTCGGCTTACACCGGCCGTCCCATCGGCACGCCGAGCTACAAGGAAGGCAAGATCGTGCGCACCGAAGCGTGGCTGGCCTCGCTCGGCAAGACGTGGAGCGACTTCAAGCGCAGCTACTTCTACAGCGACTCGCACAACGACATTCCGCTGCTCGAAAAGGTCACCGATCCGATCGCGACCAATCCCGACGACACATTGCGCGCCCATGCGCAGGCCAAAGGCTGGCGCATCCTCAAACTCTTTCAATCCTCGTGATCATAAGACTTATCCGCAAGCTATTCGGCCAAGACACGGCGCCCGCTGACGACACACCGCCCGGCGACGAGTTCGACACGAACGGCGGCACATCGGCGCGCAATCCGTCGGGCGCGGCAACCGCATCCGGCGCAGCAAAAGCGCGGCGCAAGCCGGCCCGCGCCTCCGCGAACAAGGCCGTGCGCGACCCCGACGTGCCCGTCATCATTTCGCACGACGTGCACGGCATCGATCCGTTGCTCATCTCCCGCAACGCGATCCGCGTGACCGAAGGGCTGCAACAGGCGGGACATCGCGCGTTCATCGTGGGCGGCGCGGTGCGCGACCTGCTGCTCGGCATCAAGCCGAAAGATTTCGACGTCGCGACCGACGCCACGCCCGAACAGGTGCAAAAACTCTTCCGCCGCGCGCGCATCATCGGCCGGCGCTTTCAGATTGTGCACGTGCAGTTCGGTCAGGAAATCATCGAAACGTCCACGTTCCGCGCGCTCGTCTATCCACCCGCAGCCGACGCGCCGCCGGCAAAGCGCCTGAAGCGCGACGAACTGGACCGCCGCACGCATGCGGTCGACGCAAGCGGCCGCGTGCTGCGCGACAACGTGTGGGGCGAACAGCACGAAGACGCCACGCGCCGCGACTTCACGATCAACGCGATGTACTACGATCCGGCCACGCAAACCGTGCTGGACTATCACAACGGCATGGCCGACATGCGCGCGCGTCTGTTGCGCATGATCGGCGATCCGGCCACGCGCTATCGCGAAGATCCGGTGCGCATGCTGCGCGTGGTGCGCTTCGCCGCGAAGCTCGAATTCGACATCGAGGAAACCACGCGCGAGCCGATCGCGAAAATGGCCGATCTGATCAACAACGTGCCCGCTGCGCGTCTCTTCGACGAGATGCTCAAGCTCATGTTGTCCGGCTACGCGCTCGCGTGCCTGAAGCGTCTGCGTCAGGAAGGGCTACATCACGGCCTGTTGCCGCTGCTCGACGTGGTGCTCGAACAACCGATCGGCGAAAAATTCATTACCCTTGCACTGAACAACACGGATGCTCGTGTGCGCGCCGGCAAACCGGTATTGCCCGGCTTCCTGTTCGCCACGCTGCTCTGGCACGACGTGCAGCAGCGCTGGCAGAAGTTCGAGGCGGGTGGCGAGTATCCGGTGCCTGCGCTGCATCGCGCGATGGACGAAGTGCTCGACATGCAAACCGAGAAACTCGCGATCCACAAGCGGTTCTCGTCGGATATGCGCGAAATCTGGGGCCTGCAGCTGCGTCTCGAGAAACGCTCGGGAAGAAGTGCGTTGAAGCTGCTGGAACACCAAAGATTTAGAGCGGGGTATGATTTCCTCCTGTTGCGCTGCGAATCGGGCGAACTCGATGAGTCGGTCGGCGCGTGGTGGGCGAAGTTCATCGAAGGAGACATTGCCGCGCGTGAAGCATTGCTCACGCAAGGCGGGAAGGACCGGAGCCCCAGAAAACGACGGCGGCGCAGCAGTGGCGCCAGAAACCGCAAATCTGGTGACGGATTGGAGGGCGGCGCACCAGCAGAACGCGCGGTCAACGATGCGGGCCAGAACGGCTCGCACGAAGACTGACGTACCGTTCGCTGAGGCCGTCGAACGATAGTCGTAGGAAGTTATGTCATGACGCTTGCTTATCTCGGCCTCGGCGCGAATCTCGGGGACGCGTGCCAGACTCTGAAAGACGCGGTGGTGTGCCTCGCACAACAGTACACCATAACCGTGCTCGCCAAGTCGAGCCTGTATCGCACTGCCCCGATCGATGCCGGCGGTGACGATTATTTCAACTGCGTCGTCAAAGTCGACACCACGCTCCCCGTGCGGCATCTGCTCGCGCTATGCCACAAGATCGAGCATCAGTTCGGCCGTGAGCGCCCCTTTCGCAACGCGCCGCGCACATTGGACCTGGACATTCTGCTGTTCGGCGACCAGTCCATCGACGAAGCCGATCTAATCGTGCCGCATCCACGTCTGGTGAAGCGCGCATTCGCGCTCGTGCCGCTCATCGAAATCGACCCGACGCTGATCATTGCGCGGCACGACCGCGCCGACGCGCTGCTCGACCGCGTGAGCGATCAACGTATCGAAAAAGTAAAGTCGCCATGTCAGTGCCCTATGCTCAATGCATTGGCCGAAGGCAACGGCGCAACAGGCAAGGGCCGCTGCGAATGAATTCACCGCCGCTTACCGTCACGGCGCCGCAACTGCGGCCTCCGTTCGGCTACATCGCCATTGAAGGGCCGATCGGCGTTGGCAAAACCTCTCGCGCGCGCCGCCTTGCACAGCGCTGGTCGATGCAAGAGTTGTTCGAGCGTCCGCAAGACAATCCTTTCCTCGAACGCTTTTATCGCGACACCGCGCGTTACGCGCTGCCCGCCCAACTTTCCTTTGCATTGCAGCGCGCCCAGCAGGCGCAGGAAGTGAGTGCGGCGCATTTGGCGGGCACGCCGCTCATCGCCGATTTCATGACGCAGAAGAACGAAATCTTCGCGCGCCTCACGCTGCAGGACGACGAGTGGCAGCTCTACCGCTCGCTCGCCGCGCGGCTCGAAGTGAGCGCGCCCGCGCCCGACTTCGTCGTCTATCTGCAGGCCAGTCCCGAGGTGCTGTTCTCGCGCATCCAGAAGCGCGCGGTGCCGATGGAACTGCAGATTTCCGACGCGTATCTGCATGCCCTGTGCGACGCGTACAACGAGTTTTTCTATCACTACGACCGCACGCCCGTGCTGACAGTCAACGCTGAACATCTGAATCCGCTCGACTCCGACGCGGACCTTGCACTGCTCGCCGAGCGCATCGAAACCATGCGCGGCCGCAAGGAATTCTTTGTTAAGGCACGGCGCTTTAAAGAGCGCGGCCTTTTTCCCCCAACGGATTGACCATGACCTATTTGCAGGAAGCGACCCGGAACGCCATTACCGTGCCGAAGCTGCAGGCAATGCGCGACGCCGGCGAGAAAATCGCCATGCTCACCTGCTACGACGCAAGCTTCGCCTCGCTGCTCGATCGTGCGGGTGTCGACGTGCTGCTGATCGGCGATTCGCTCGGCAACGTGCTGCAAGGCCAGACCACTACGCTGCCCGTAACGCTCACCGACATCGCCTATCATACGGCAAGCGTGGCGCGTGCGCGCACGTCGGCGCTCGTCGTGGCCGATCTGCCGTTCGGCACTTACGGCACGCCTGAAGACGCGTTTCGCAGCTCCGTCGAACTGATGCGCGCCGGTGCGCAAATGGTGAAGCTCGAAGGCGGCGAGTGGCTCGCGGACACGGTGCGCTTTCTCGTCGAGCGCTCCGTTCCGATGTGCGCGCACGTCGGACTGACGCCGCAATCGGTGCACGCGCTTGGCGGCTTCAAGGTGCAAGGCAAGACCGAAGCGGGCGCGAACCAGTTGCTGCGCGATTTGCAGGCCGTGCAGGACGCCGGCGCGCAACTGATCGTGATGGAAGCCATTCCGACGCTGCTCGCAAGCGAAGTCACGAAGCAGTTGCGGATTCCGACCATCGGCATTGGCGCAGGGCTGGACTGCTCGGGTCAGGTGCTCGTGCTGCACGACATGCTGGGCATTTTCCCCGGCAAGCGTCCGCGTTTCGTAAAGGATTTCATGCAAGGTCAGCCGAGCATTCTGGCCGCCGTGGAAGCCTATGTGCGCGCAGTGAAGGACGGCACGTTCCCAGGTCCGGAACACATGTTCTGATGACGTATCAAAGCGCTCGCCATGCGAGGTGAGCGCTTTGAGATACGGTTGAAGTTGTCTGAAAACGCGGGTATCTATCTTCGTATCCCTGTTAATGCGGCGCGGCCGCGAGGAGAGACGAACATGAGCCCCTTTTGCCTGATCTATGTAGCCGGAATCCGGGACCACTCAAGCGTACCGCACGATTTGCCCGCGCTACGCTGGCAGAACCGGTTAAGCGGGTGGGTCGGGCGTTTATTGCACGTTCGTCACGGTTAGAACGATGCGGTTTGTGGCGCTGCCTTGAACCGCTATTTGCGGCTTTGAGACTGTTCGCTCAAGCCACAGTCTTTGCTGGCACTGCGCCACGATGCGTTGCAGACGAGCAAAACCTCGGCGCGCAGCACATCTTCGCGAGTGAGCGCCCGCTCCGCGGCGCGCAGTTCCGCGTTTTCCAGCAACACGCCGCGCATGACGCCGGGTAGCACGCCCGATGCGAGCGGCGGCGTCCATCTCGCCTTGCAATTGACCTGCCCGTGCTGACGACGCGCTCAGCGTCAGCGTGCGAATCGCCACCGAGAGGCAGAAGTCGCCCGACTCGCTCGTCTCTTCGTCTTCAGGCGCATCCAGCCAGCCGATCGCTCCGGTATAAAGCCCGCGCGGCGTGCTTTCGATTTCGTCGATCAACTGCATCGTGCGATGTTTCGGCGCGCCGGTGATAGAGCCGCACGGAAAGAGCACCCGCAGAATTTCCGCGAACGACGTGCCGCGGCACAACCGGGCGTCGACGCTCGACGTCATCTGCTAGACAGATGCATACGGCTCGACCGAAAACAGCGCCGGCACGTTGACCGTACCCGTCTGGGCGACGCGCGAAATGTCGTTGCGCAACAGATCCACGATCATCACGTTTTCGGCGCGATTTTTCGGATCGTTCGCGAGGAATTCGGCGTTATTGCGGTCAGTGGCCGGATCGGCGGAGCGCGGCGCAGTGCCCTTAATGGGACGCGCGTGCAGATGGACGCCATGCTTCTCGATGAACAATTCCGGCGAACACGACAACACCCAGCCGCCGTCGGGCAGCGCGATCAGCGCACCGTACGGCACCGGCTGACGCGCGCGCAGACGCACAGCGCGACAGGCAAGCCGAACATGTCGAAGCCGAGACGATAGTGTAGTTGACCTGATAGGAGTCGCCCCACGCGCAGGGCAGCGTCGATTGCCTCGTTGAACTGGCTCGCGTCGACACTCGCACGCACGTTCGCCGTGCCCGCCACCGATGGCTCGATCGCGCCGCCATCACTCGCGACGAGCCAGGGCGTCTACCGCTTCGCGCGATAGCCTCCCGCAACGTTCGAACAATAAAAAACGCAGCGTGGCACCGCCACGCTGCGTTTCCCGATACTCCGCCGAGTCCGGCTTGAGCAGATGCCGGCCGAATTCGTAGTCGGCGAGCACGACGGCGTGCATTCAGCGTCGCGTGTCCGCCGTAACGGCCTCGCATGTTGCTTCGAGCTGCGCGGCACTCGCGCAAATCCGCTCGTGCACGAAACCCGTGTACAAACGACTCGAACGGAGCGCCGCCGACGCGTCGCAATCGTCGAACAGCGCGAATACTGCGCCGCGCTCTTCTGCCGTCATGCTTACCGCCAACTTCAAACCGCCATTAATCGAAGAAGCTCTTCACCCGATCGAACCAGCTCTTGCTCTGCGGGCTGTGGCGTAAGCCGCCTTCCACCAGTGCTTTCTCGAACTGCCGGAGCAGATCGCGCTGGTTTTCGTTGAGCTTGACCGGCGTTTCCACTTGCACGTGCACGTAGAGGTCGCCAGCAATGCTAGAACGCAGACCCTTGATGCCCTTGCCGCGCAGACGGAACGTCTTGCCCGACTGCGTACCTTCCGGCACGGTGAAGCTCGCGCGACCGGCCAGCGTGGGCACTTCGATCTCGCCGCCGAGTGCTGCCGTGGTAAACGGAATCGGCATCTGGCAATGCAGATCGTCGCCGTCTCGCTCGAACACCGAGTGCTGCTTGATGTGAATTTCGACGTACAGATCGCCCGACGGACCGCCGTTGATGCCCGGCTCGCCGTTGCCGGCTGAACGGATCCGCATGCCGTCGTCGACACCCGCTGGGATCTTCACTTCCAGCGTCTTGGTTTCCTTCACCTTGCCCGCGCCGTGGCAATGCGCGCACGGGTCAGGAATGTAGGTGCCGGTACCATGACACTTCGGGCAGGTCTGCTGGATGCTGAAAAAGCCCTGCGACATGCGCACCGAACCCGAACCGCTACAGGTCGGGCAGGTTTCCGGCTTGGTGCCGGGCTTCGCGCCGGACCCGTGGCAGACGTCGCACGAGACCCAGCTTGGCACGCGGATCTGCGTATCGTAGCCGTGTGCGGCCTGTTCCAGCGTGATTTCCGTGCTGTAGCGCAGATCGGTGCCGCGATACACCTGCGAGCCCGCGCGGCCGCCACCGCCACGCACGGCGCCACCGGCCACCTGGCCGAAGATGTCGCCGAAAATATCGCCGAAAGCGTCGGCGAAACCGCTGAAACCTTGCGCACCGGCCGCACCCATATTCGGATCGACGCCGGCGTGGCCGTACTGGTCGTATGCGGCACGCTCTTGCGAGTCCGACAGCATTTCATAGGCTTCTTTCACCTCCTTGAAATGCTCTTCCGCATCCTTGTTGCCCGGATTGCGGTCGGGGTGATGCTTCATCGCCAGCTTGCGATAAGCCTTCTTGATTTCGTCGTCGCTCGCGTTCTTTGCGACGCCCAGAACCTCATAGTAATCCCGTTTCGCCATATCGGTTCAACGCCACTCACGCAAAACGCACGGTGGCTCCTCTTGAATGCTGGAGTCTTCCGACTCGTCCGGCCGCCGTTTCATGCCGCTTGAATGCGGCTCGAAACAACGCCCTCCATAAAACAAATGTGCCCGGAGAGCCTAAAAGGCTCGCCAGGCGTGATAACCGCTTTTGCACTCCCTGCTTGTCTGAATAGACGCAGTCTCTTGTGCAGCTAGGCCGCACACGTTGCCGTGCGCGGCTTTACGGTCAGATTGCGACCTAGCTTTAGTCCTTCTTTACTTCCTTGAACTCGGCGTCGACCACGTCGTCCTGCTGCTGGCTCGCGCCACCGGCCGAAACGCCCGCTGCCCCCGCACCCGCTGCTGCAGCTTCAGCGCCTTGAGCAGCCTGCATGTTAGCGTACATCTTTTCGCCCATCTTCTGCGATGCCGTGGCAACCGCTTCGATCTTGCCTTCGAGCTCGGCCTTGTCTGCTGAACCACTCTTCAGCGCGTCTTCGAGATCCTTCAGCGCGGCTTCGATCTTTTCCTTCTCGCCGGCTTCGAGCTTGTCGCCGTATTCCGTGAGCGCCTTCTTCGTGCTGTGGGCCAGCGCGTCACCTTGGTTACGTGCGTCGGCCAGCTCGCGCAGCTTGTGATCTTCTTCAGCGCTCGCTTCGGCGTCCTTCACCATCTTCTCGATTTCGGCTTCGGACAGACCCGAGTTCGCTTTGATTGTGATGCGGTTTTCCTTGCCGGTTGCCTTGTCTTTCGCGCCGACGTGCAAGATGCCGTTCGCGTCGATGTCGAAGCTTACTTCGATCTGCGGCGTGCCGCGCGGTGCCGGCGGAATGCCTTCGAGGTTGAACTCGCCGAGCAGCTTGTTGCCTGCTGCCATTTCGCGCTCGCCTTGGAACACCTTGATCGTCACGGCGCTCTGATTGTCGTCAGCTGTCGAGTATACCTGTGCGTGCTTGGTCGGGATCGTGGTGTTCTTGTTGATCATCTTCGTCATCACGCCGCCGAGCGTTTCGATGCCGAGCGACAGCGGGGTCACGTCGAGCAGCAGAACGTCCTTGCGGTCGCCCGACAGAACCTGGCCTTGAATCGCGGCGCCAACGGCCACGGCTTCGTCCGGGTTCACGTCACGGCGCGGGTCCTTACCGAAGAATTCCTTAACTTTTTCCTGCACCTTCGGCATACGCGTCATACCGCCGACGAGAATCACGTCGTCGATTTCGCCGACCTTCACGCCTGCGTCCTTGATCGCCATGTGGCACGGTTCGATCGTGCGTTCGATCAGCTCTTCAACCAGCGCTTCCAGCTTGGCGCGCGTGATTTTCAGGTTCAGGTGCTTCGGACCCGACGCGTCGGCCGTGATGTACGGCAGGTTGATTTCGGTTTGCTGGCTCGACGACAGTTCGATCTTCGCCTTTTCAGCCGATTCCTTCAGGCGTTGCAGCGCGAGCACGTCTTTCGACAGATCGACGCCCTGTTCTTTCTTGAACTCGCCGATGATGTAATCGATGATGCGCTGGTCGAAGTCTTCACCGCCCAAGAACGTATCACCGTTCGTGGACAGCACTTCGAACTGCTTTTCACCGTCGACGTCGGCGATTTCGATGATCGACACGTCGAACGTACCGCCGCCTAGGTCATACACCGCGATCTTGCGGTCGCCCTTTTTGGCTTTGTCCATACCGAATGCCAATGCGGCTGCTGTCGGCTCGTTGATGATCCGCTTCACTTCCAGACCGGCGATGCGGCCCGCGTCTTTGGTCGCCTGACGCTGGCTGTCGTTGAAGTACGCGGGAACCGTGATCACAGCTTCCGTGACCGGCTCGCCGAGGTAGTCTTCAGCGGTTTTCTTCATCTTGCACAGCGTTTCCGCCGAGATTTGCGGCGGTGCGAGCTTCTGGTCGCGCACTTCGATCCATGCGTCGCCGTTGTCGGCCTTCATGATCTTGTACGGCATCAGAGCGATGTCTTTCTGAACTTCTTTTTCTTCGAAACGGCGGCCGATCAGACGCTTGACCGCGTACAGCGTGTTCTTCGGATTCGTGACCGACTGACGCTTCGCAGGCGCGCCGACGAGAATTTCGCCGTCTTCCATGTAAGCGATGATCGACGGCGTGGTGCGCGCACCTTCCGAGTTCTCGATCACTTTGACCGAGTTGCCTTCCATGATCGCCACGCACGAGTTGGTCGTGCCGAGGTCGATGCCGATAATTTTGCCCATTTTTAGTAATCTCCTAACTTTGATCGCTGCGGGAATCGCCTTATCTGCCTTCTGGCGCGGGGCGATCCGCTCTCAATTTCTAACTGCACTGAACATAAGTGCGTCCACATCGTTTTCAAGACCTCTTTTGCGATGCGGTCATTTATTTTTTCAATCGGCCCAACTTTTCCTCGAATCCGCCTGCTCAGGCCTCGCAAGCCCCCCTTCACGAGCGACGCGAATCTTCTCACGCGCGGCCGCCACCGCCGCCTCGAACTGCCCGAGGCCATGCCAGCCGGTTGCCCGGCCAAGGCGTTTGCCGCGATAAAAAGAAGAACCACGTGGGTACACCGTGCAACATGAAGCGCTTGCCGAGCTCACGGTGTTCGTAGACGTTGCTGTGAAACCATTTGAGACCGAGTGCGCGAATCGCGTCCGGCTGGGCGATCATGGCTTTCTTGGCGATCTCGCAGTTGAAGCAGTCGAGACCCCAGAAGAACACGACGGCCAACTCGTCCCCGGCTTCGGCGAGTGCGGAATCGAACGACTCGGCGTTCAATTCCTGCATGCCGAAAACCGAGAACGCGGTAAAGTCGACGGGAATATTGGCCATGACCCGAGCTACGGCCGATTCGGCAAGAACCGGTGCCGCTTACTTCGGCGCGGCGACCGTGACAAGCGCCGGACGCAGCACGCGGTCGGCGATCACGAAGCCCTTTTGCAACACGGCGACCACGGTGTTCGGCTCCTGATCGGCCGGCACCATGGAGATAGCCTGATGGCGATGCGGGTCGAACTTTTCGCCGACCGGATTGAGCGCAACCACGCGACCCTTTTCCAGCGCGCCGGTAAGCTGGCGCAGCGTGAGCTCGACGCCTTCGCGCACTTTCTGCAGGTCGTCGGACGAATTGGCGACCGCGGCTTCCAGGCTGTCGATCACCGGCAGCAGATGCTCGGCGAAATTTTCGATGGCGAATTTGTGGGCCTTGGCGACGTCTTCCTGCGCGCGGCGGCGCACGTTTTCAGTCTCGGCCTTGGCGCGCAGGAAGCTTTCCTGCAGCTCGGCGAGCTTTGCCTGAGCTTCGGCCAGAGCAGCGTCGGCGCCGGTTGCGGGCGCTTCCTGCTGGGGAGCTGCGGCCTCGGCGGCTTGGCGCGCGGTTTCGTCGGCGGGCGTGGGATTCTGGCTCGTTAGGTTCTCTTGGTTCTCTTGCGTGTTTTCCATGTCGCTGAAAGTCGAAAAAAGTAAAAACCAAAGTAAGCGGCAGCAGAAAAAAATCAGCCGCAATTTGTGCGTTGCAAAATTGCGACGGACGATTCCCCCCTGCATTACGCGTATTACAACTTCAGATGGGGGCTCCGAAAGTCCATTTCAAGCGCCACTGGCCGATCTTTTCAAACCGCCGGCCGGCGGCGGAAATGCGCGGTTACAACCATTATTCCGACGCAACCAGATTCAGATTGAGGGAAATGGGCAAGTGACCTATGCTCTAATAAAATAATGGAAAAGACGCGTTAACCCTAATCTGACGTATTCCTTTCCCGCGATTTCAAAATCCACCCAAAAGCCCGTTTCAATACTGCTACCTCTTAAGCTGCTACCTCTTAAAAGGAAAGTACTACCGTGAAACTGACCTTTGCAATCTCGATGGTCGCACTGGTACTGATTGCGGGCACCACGACCATCTGCATGTCCGGCGCTGTGAGCGGCCACACCACCGAATACGGCGGCGTTCACGCCACCATGGAACAATTCTTCACCTCACGCGAAAATTTGTCGATAGTGCGGCGATCGCGTTTGGTCGGTCGTCCGTGCAATGCGGCGGCAGGCTCGCGATACGTTTTGCGCCGCTCCAGTTCCTCCTGCCGCTTCACCCTGCTTTCCTCTGTTTCCGCATAAAGCGTCTGCGCGACGCCCGCCGGGCCGCGTACGTCGCATATGCGCAGCACTTCGACTTGCCAGACGATCCGCTCGATTTCGACCTCGACGAGGTTGCCCACCCGCACTTCTTTCGCCGGCTTGACGCTCGCGCCGCCAATGCGCGCGTGACCTTTCTCGACGGCATCCGCCGCTAGCGAGCGCGTTTTGAAAAAGCGCGCCGCCCACAGCCATTTGTCGATGCGCAACTTCGCGCCGGGTTCGGTGGAAATACGGTAATTCATGAGCTGGATCAGGCTCCTGTGTTGTGCGACACGGGCACGGCCTGAACCGGCCAGCCCTGCAGAGTCTGCGCGACGATTTCGCCGAGCGCGGCAATCCACGGCTGTGAAGCGTTGACGCACGGAATGCGGTGAAATTCCTTGCCGCCCGCGTGCAGAAACTCGTCACGCACTTCCATGCCGATTTCCTCGATTGTTTCCAGGCAGTCGGCCGTGAAGCCAGGGCAGAACACATCCGCCCGCCGGACGCCGGCCGCGCCGAGTTTCTTCAGCGTGGGCGCGGTGTAAGGCTGCAGCCACTCCGCCTTGCCGAAGCGCGACTGGAACGTGATGCGGCACTCCACCGGCGTGAGTTCGAGCACCTGCATGAGCAGCGCGCCGGTTTGCTGGCATTGCTCGTGATATGGGTCGCCGAGATCGAGCGTCCGTTTGGGCACGCCGTGAAAGCTCAGCACGAGTTTGTCGCCCGCAGCGAAATCCGGCCGGCCGTACTGGTGCCAGTACTGATGCACCTGTGCGGCGAGCGCGGCAATGTACGCGGGATGATCGGCGTACTGGCGCACCGTGCGAATTTCCGGCTGATTGCGCATGCGCTTGAGCGCGGAGAAAGCGTCGTCGAAGGCCGTGGCCGTGGTGGACGACGAATACTGCGGATACATCGGCATGAGCAGCACGCGCTCGGCGCCCGCGAGCTTCAGCTGGTTCAGCATGGCGGGAATGCCCGGCGTGCCGTAACGCATCGCGTAGTCCACCAGCACGGTGTAGTCGTTCAGGTGCAGCAGATGCCGCAAGCCTTCCACCTGCTTTTCCGTATGCACGCGCAACGGCGAGCCTTCCGGCATCCACACGGCGGCGTACTTCTTGGCTGATGCGCGCCCACGGAACGGCAGAATCAACAGACGCAGAATGACCTGCCAGATCAGCGCGGGAATCTCGACAACACGCGGGTCAGACAGAAACTGCGCGAGATAGCGGCGAACCGCGCGCGGTGTCGGCGCGTCGGGCGTGCCGAGGTTGATCAGTAACACGGCGACGCGGTGCGAAGTGGCGTTCTGTGAGGGCCGCTCGAGGTCAAGGCGCATAGGCAAAAGGGGCAACCGCGCGAGGCGGAAACGCGTTTCAGGTGAGATTCATTATAGCGGCGGGGCTCGCGGCCCGGTCCGGGGCGGACCCTTGGCCATTCGGCCGATTGGCAAACCGCGCACCGTCGCGCATGATGGACGATGTGTGACGCGACGCGTAAGTCAGCAAACAGGCCGTAAACAACGTAGCAGACAATGCGCCTGGAAAGCGGCCGCCTTTGGCGCGGCGCCCGCCGCTTATTGCTGGTTGAGCGTGAGCGAGAGAAGCCGCGCGGTGATGTCGACGATCGGGATGACACGGTTGTAGGCCATGCGCGTGGGTCCGATCACGCCGAGCGTGCCGACGATCTTGCCGTTGACTTCTTACGGCGCGGTCACCACGCTCATTTCCTCGATCGGCACGAGATTCGATTCGCCGCCGATGAAAATCTGCACGCCCGCCGCGTGACTCGATACGTCGAGCAACTGAAGGAGGCTCGTTTTTTGGTCAAACACGTCGAACAGCTTGCGCAGGCGCGCTATGTCGGACGAAAGGTCGGCCACTTCCTGCAGATTGCGCTTGCCGGAAATCAGCACCGTTTCGCCAGCACCGTTTCGCCGGCGTCGGCTTCGTCCGTGCTCGCGGTCACGGCCGCGTGCATGAGCGTGGTCATGTCGCCGCGCAGCTTGTCGATTTCTTCGCGCAGACGCTGGCGCACTTCGTCGAACGAGAGACCCGCGAAATGCGCGTTGATGTATTTTGGACGTCTCCACCAGCTCCGACGGCGTGAAGTCGCGCTGCGTGGCCATGATGCGGTTCTGCACGTCGCCTTTGGGCGTGACGATGATCAGCAGAATGCGCTTGTCGGACAGGCGCATGAATTCGATCTGCTTGAACACGTGGCTGCGGCGAGGCGTGAGCACCACTCCGGCGAATTGCGACAGGTTGGAGAGCGCGCTCGCCGCCGCGACAATTTTCTGCGGCTCGCCTGTCTGCAGCGTAGCCTTGTGACGGTGCGCATCACCGCTTCTTCGTCCGCCTAGGACTCCACCGTCAGCATGGTGTCCACGAACAGACGGTAGCCGCGCGGCGTGGGAATGCGCCCGGCGGAAGTATGCGGGCTGATCACAAGACCCAGATCCTCGAGGTCGGACATGACGTTGCGGATCGTGGCCGGGCTGAGTTCGAGCCCGGAATAGCGCGATAGCGCGACAACGTGCGCGAGCCGACCGGCTGACCTTCGGCGATATATCGCTCGATCAGCGTTTTAAGGAGGGTTTGTGCGCTAGGATCTAGCATGACGAAAAATTTTAGCTTAATTGGCGCGAGGAATGGCACAAGTAGCGGCATGGCTAGCAGCACGACTCATGGCGAGCCTTCCGCGACCGCTGCCGGCGCCCCTTTCTGCGCGACCTCGCCTCGCCGACAGCCGGCGCATATGTCATCAAGGCTTCACCATTTTCTAACGATAATACGCGATACGCTGGCAGCCCGCGTCCGCCGGCCAGTGGCCGGGTCGGTCGGCGGTTCTTTTTAGGCCCTACCTATGGTGTAATGCTGGCATGCAAGTGACCAGCCAGTTCAAGACCGTCGCGCTCGTCGGGCGCAACAATACGCCGGGCATCGGGGAGCCTCTCACCGCGCTCGCCTCGTGCATCGCGAAGCGCGGCTTCGAAGTCGTGTTCGAAGCCGAGACTGCCGCTGAAATCGGCGTGACTGACTATCCGGCGCTCCGTCCCGCCGAAATCGGCGCGCGCGCCGACGTGGCCGTCGTGCTCGGCGGCGACGGCACGATGCTTGGCATCGGCCGGCAACTCGCGCCGTACCGCACGCCGCTCATCGGCATCAACCACGGCCGGCTCGGTTTCATCACGGACATCCCGATCTCCGACATGCGCGAGATCGTGCCGCAAATGCTGGCCGGCAATTTCGAACGCGAAGAGCGCGTGCTGCTCGAAGCAAGCATCATGCGCGACGGCACGCCGATCTATCACGCGCTGGCCTTCAACGACGTGGTGGTGAACCGTAGCGGCTTTTCGGGCATGGCGGAGCTGCACGTCTCGGTGGACGGCCGCTTCATGTACAACCAGCGCTCCGACGGCCTGATCGTCGCCACGCCTACCGGCTCGACGGCCTACGCGCTGTCGTCGCAAGGGCCGATTCTGCATCCGCAATTGCAGGGCATCGTGCTCGTGCCGATTGCACCGCATGCGCTGTCGAATCGTCCGATCGTATTGCCGGACGATTCCAAGGTGAACATCCAGATCGTCTCGGGCCGCGAAGTGAACGTGAATTTCGACATGCAGTCGTTCACGTCGCTGGAACTCGGCGACACGATCGAGGTGCGCCGCTCGCGCCACACGGTGCCCATGCTGCATCCGGTCGGCTACAGCTACTACGCCACGCTGCGCAAGAAGCTCCACTGGAACGAATACCCGTCGCACGAAGAAGACAACAAGCAGGACAGCAAGCCGTAAGCGGTGCCTCGCATAGACACTGTTGAAACGCCGCACAACGCACGCCGCCGCAGTCGGAAACCGAATTTCAAGCTCACCAGACGACCCTTCATGCTTCGCCATCTTTCGATACGCGACTTCGTCATCGTCGCCGCGCTCGACCTCGAATTCGACAGCGGCTTCACTGTTTTCTCCGGCGAGACCGGCACCGGCAAGTCAATCCTGCTCGACGCGCTGGCACTCACGCTCGGCGCGCGCGCCGACGCAGGCGTCGTGCGCACCGGCGAGAGCCGCGCCGACATCACGGCGGAGTTCGACACGCACGAGCAGGTCGAACAATGGCTCGACGAACAGGCGCTCGGCACGTCCGGCGACGACCAGCACGGCGGCACCGTCATGCTGCGGCGCGTGGTGGACGCGAACGGCCGCTCGCGGGCGTTCATCAACGGTACGGCGGCCACTCTCGCGCAGTTGTGCGAAGTCGGCGAGATGCTCGTGGACATTCACGGGCAACACGCGCACCAGTTGCTGATGCGTCCCGACGCGCAGCGCGAACTGTTCGACACGCATGCGGGCCTCACCGACACGACAACGGCCGTCACGCGCGCATGGCGAACTTGGCGCGAGAAGTTGCAGGCCGTCGAGCACGCCCAGACGCGCGACCGCGAGTTGCAACTCGAACGCGAACGGCTCGCGTGGCAGCTCACCGAACTGGATAAGCTCGCGCCGCAGCCGGGCGAATGGGAAGAGGTCAACAACGACCATCGGCGTCTGTCGCACTCGGCGAACCTGATCGACGGCGTGCAGGGCGCGCTCAATGCGCTCTCGGAATCGGACGAGGCGATGATCACGCATCTGTCCTCGATCGTCTCGAAGGTGCGCGATCTCGCCGAAATCGATCCGGACTTGAACGACGTGCTGGCCGCGCTCGAACCCGCCGAAATCCAGTTGCAGGAAGCGGCATATTCGCTGAGCCATTACGCGCAAAGGCTCGAACTCGATCCGGACCGGCTCGCGCAGGTCGAAAAGCGTCTGGACGCGCTGCATTCGGCGGCGCGCAAGTTCCGCTTGCAGCCGGAAACGCTGCCGGCCGAGCATGAAGAGCGCCGCGCCCAACTCGCCGCGCTCGATGCCGCCGCCGACCTCGACAGCCTCCACGCCGCGGAAGCCAAAGCAAAAGAAGCGTTCCTCGCCGACACCAAAAAGCTATCGAAGGCGCGCGCCAAGGCCGGCAAGGCGCTGGGCGCGGCGGTCACTACAGGCATGCAGGAACTGTCGATGAAAGGCGGCAGCTTCGAAGTCGCGCTCGTGCCGTTGCCGGAAGGTGGCGCGCATGGTCTGGAACAGATCGAATTCCGCGTGGCCGGTCACGCGGGCGTGCCGCTGCGCCCGCTCGCGAAGGTCGCCTCGGGCGGCGAACTGGCGCGTATCAGTCTTGCGCTCGCCGTCATTGCGAGCTCGGCAAGCCCAACACCCACGCTGATTTTCGACGAAGTGGACACGGGCATCGGCGGCGGCGTCGCCGAAGTAGTGGGTCGCCTGCTGCATCAGCTTGGGCAAGCGCGTCAGGTGTTGTGCGTGACGCACCTGCCGCAGGTCGCGGCGCGTGGCGATCATCACTTCCAGGTCGCCAAGGCGGGCAACGGCAAGGGTGGCACGACCAGCAGCGTCATTTCGCTCGACAAGGCGAGCCGCGTCGAGGAAGTCGCGCGCATGTTGGGTGGCCTCGAAATCACGGCCACCACGCGCAAGCACGCCAAGGAAATGCTCGCGGCTTGAGGTTTGTCGCGAAGTCGAGGTCAAAACCAAAACCAGCGACGTTCAGATCGAAGCGTTCAACGCAAACCGGGCGGCATACCTCGCCGCCCGTCGAGCATCTCGAACTGCCCCGTCAGCCGCGCCGCCCTAGCCCGCGGCATCACATCAAGCCCTCAACTGAACACCCGTTTCCATAACGCGAGCACGGCCCTCACACTCCACCGTCATGCGCGCCGGGTCCACGCGCGCCTTCTCCATGCCGTCGAGCCACAGCTTATGCTGCATCTTCCGGTACGTGCGATACGCCGCGCCGACCGTCTCCGCTTCCGCCTCGCTCATCAGCCCGAAACGCGACACCTCGCGCAGCAGCGCAATGTTGCCGGTATTGCGGATCAGTTCGGGATCGCGTGCGGCCTGCAACAGCACCCAGTACTGCACGGTGAACTCGATATCCACCATGCCGCCCGCGATCGTGCTTCAGGTCGAAGAGCGCCGTGTGATTCGGATGTCCCGCTTCCACACGCGTGCGCATCTCCACGATTTCTTTGGCAAGCGGCGCTGCTTCGCGCGACGTCGTCAGAACTTGCACGCGGATAGCTTCGAACTTCGCGCCGATTTGCTGATCGCCCGCACAGTAACGCGCGCGTCAGCGCTTGGTGCTCCCACACCCACGCGGTATTGGCGGCGTCGCCCTCGCGTAGCTGATAGCGGCGGAACGCGTCCAGATCGGTGACGAGCAAACCCGATTCGCCGTTCGGCCGCAGCCGCAAATCGACATCGGACAGCGTGCCCGCGCCAGTCGCCGTGGTGAGCCACGTAATGAGCCGGCGCGTGAAGGTGGCGTAGACGTCGGCGGCGGCATCTTCGGGATCGTCTTAGAGGAAGATCAGGTCGAGGTCCGACGCGTAGCCCAACTCCTTGCCGCCCAGCTTGCCGTACGCGATCATGGCGAAACGCTGCACGTCGCGATGGCGCTTCGGCAACTGGTTCCAGACAGCCTGAATCGTCACGTCGAGCACGGCGTCGGCGAGTTCGGAGAGCCGGTCGCTCACGTGTTCGACACTCAGTTTGCCCCCGAGGTCGATCAACAGAATGCGGAACACTTCGGCCTGATGCGCGTGACGCAGCAGGTCCATCTGCTGCTCGACGCCGTCGGCGGCGGCAAAGCGCAAGCGCAGCGTGCGCTTGAATTCGGGCCAGTCGAACGGCGTGTCGAGCGCCTCGTCGTCGAGCAGTTCGTCAAGCAGTTGCGGATGGCGGATCAGATAACCCGCCGCCCAGCGCGAACCGCCGAGCACCGACAGCACCCGGTGCAGCGCCTGCGGATACTCGGTGAGCAGCGCGAGATACGCGCCGCGCCGGCTCACGGCTTCGAGCAGATCGAAGAAGCACGCCACCGTGTCGGCGCGCCGCTCGGGCGGCTCCAGCGTACGCGCGGCTTCCAGCGCCCGTTGCGCGACGATGTCGAAACGCTGACGGCTACGCTCGGCGAGTCCCGTATAACGCGACAACTGCTGCACGCCACGCAGCCGCGCGAGCAGATCGCCTGGCTCCGGCACGCCGAGTTTGACGAGGCGCGCATGCAAGGCTTCGTCCGCGCTGTCGTCGGCGAGCGCGCTGCTCCACACCCATGCGGCGGCGCCGTCTTCGGGCGCGCCACAGCCGTCGCGGCCGCTCACCTTGTCGGCGAAAATCTGGTCGAACTGCTGCTCGACGAATTCACGATGCGCGTCCAGCCGCGTCATCAGGGCGGCGTAGTCGTCACAACCCATCGCGTGCGCGAGCGCCGCGCGGTCTTCGGGATCGACGGGCATGGCGTGCGTCTGCGCGTCGTTGCGATATTGCAGACGATGTTCGAGTTCGCGCAAAAAGCGATACGCCTGCGAGAGCTTCACACACCGACGGATTGATCAGCCCATGCATTGCCGCATGCCGCAACACGGCGAGCGTGGGCCGGACGCGGAAGCCGGCGTCCTGGCCGCCGCGGATCAACTGGAACACCTGCGCGCTGAATTCGATTTCACGGATGCCGCCGCACCCGAGCTTGATGTCGTCGGCCTTGTCGGGACGCATCGACGCGCGCCGCTGCGCTTCCTGGCGAATCTGCAAATGCAGCGCACGAATCGCGCTGATTACGCCGAAGTCGAGATAGCGGCGATAGACGAACGGCATGACGATCGCGTTGAGCTGCTTCTGCAGACGCTGCGCGGCATCGCTTTCGCCTTCCGACATGAGCCGCTCTTTGATCCACGCGTAACGCTCCCACTCACGGCCCTGCACGTAGAAATATTCCTCGAGCATACTGAGGCTGCACACGAGCGGCCCGGAGTCGCCGTTCGGACGCAGCCGCATGTCGACGCGAAACACGTAGCCGTCGGCAGTGACTTCGGCGAGTACACCGATCAGACGCTTGCCAAGGCACGTGAAGAAGTCCTGCGTCGCAAGCGGCGAACGCTGGCCGCTTGCCGTCTCGCCGTCCTCTTCGTATCCTCTTCGTAAACGAAGATCAGATCGATATCCGACGACACGTTCAACTCGCGCCCGTCCAGCTTGCCCATGCCGACCACGCCGAGCGAAAGCCGCTCGCCTTCGGGCCCCTGTGGCTCGCCGTACAGCACTTCGAGTTCCGCCGAAAGCACCGCGAGCGCCTGCTGGATCGTCGTCTCCGCGAGATCGGTCATCGCGCCGGTGACTTCGGCGACATCGGCTTCACCCGCCAGATCGCGCTCCATCACGGCGCAAAACACCTTGGTTCGCAACTGACGCAGCACCCGTTTGAGTGCATCCTCGCTGACCTGGGCGCCATATGCGCGCGTCGATCCGTTCGCGCGTGAGCGGCGCGCCGGCAAGCGCGACAACATTCGCGGCAAGCTGCGGACGCGCCGCAACCGCGCGCGTTGCATAGTGTGAATATTTTGAACTCAGGAGAGTAGCGTTAGTCATCAAGGGGCTGGCTGCTTGCGTTGTTCGGTTCGTCGTCACACTGGGTCGCGGCACCCTCGAGCGGGTCGCGAGGCGGCACGCAGACAGGGTTTGCAGGAAGTCCGCTAGCGCTACCCGTGTGTTACATTTTGTCGTTAATTCGCAAAACTACCATACGCCCACTCGCAGCATGTCCGAGCGGAACGAATCTGCCGACCAGCAGGAAACCGGGCAGGTCCGGCCTGTGGCGGAAGCAACCACTTCATGCTGCGTCGTACGTTTCATGTCGTTCTGGCGCTGGCGCTCGTCCTGTATTTCATCGCGACGGGTCTCTTCCTCAGGCTACGCTACACTCTTCCTCAGGCTACGCTACATCGTGTTGCCGCGTGTCGATTCGTTCCGGCCACGCATCGAAGCCACCGTTTCCGACAAATTGCACGCGCAGTTCACCATCGGCAAGCCCGCGCTCACCATTCCGCACGCCACCGCTACGCTCTCGTGGAAGTCGCTCTGGCAACTTCATCCGGCGCTCTCCAGCCTCGTCGTCGATCAGCCGGACGTGCTCGTTTCGCGCAACAGCGACGGCGTGCTCTCGGTCGCGGGCGTGCCGGTGCCCACGCAGCATAGCGGCAACGACACGCTTTCCACATGGCTGCTGCGTCAGCAGGCGATCGTCGTACGCGGCGGCGCGCTGCGCTGGCGCGACGCCACCCACAATGCGCCCGAGCTCGCGTTGCGTGACATCCGCATCGCGATTCTCAACGACGGCTACGACCACTGCCTTGCGCTGCAGGCGCCACCCGACGGCCAGGTGCTGCACGGTCCGCTCGACTTCCGCACGCACTTCAAACACGCGCGGCTCTCCGCGATCGGCAAGCCGATCAACTGGACGGGCCAGGTCTACATGTCTACAGGTCCGGTCGACCTGCCGACGCTCGCGCGCTACATCAACTTTCCGATCCAGACTTACGCGGGCCACATCGACAACGCGATCTGGGTGGACTTCGCCGAAGGACGCATGAAGGCGGCGAGCGGTCAGCTCGCAGGCGCCGACGTCGCGCTGCGCGTGCGCCCGACACAACCGAAACTGCTCGTGCCGGTCGCGCATTTCTCGTGGCGCGTGGAAGCCGCCGAGGGCGACTACAAGCTGCAGCTGAAAGACCTGCGCGCAGAATTCGGCCAGCCGCCGTTCGACGGGCGCTTTCGCCAAGCTTCGCAGCAGCACGGGCAACTCGCGTGAGCGGCGATCGCGTCGATCTCGGCATTCTGGCGGAATTCAGTCGCGCGCTACCGCTGCCGCCGCGGCTTCTGAACAATCTCGTGCGCTTCAATCCGCGCGGCATGGTCGCGAACTACGTGATCGAAGTGGAACGCGGCAAACCGGCTTCCGGCGAAGCGGGCAGCGACCGGCATCCGACGGGCGCCGAGCCGATCGAACGCTATCGCTTCAAGGGCGATCTGGAGGGCATCAGCTTCGCCGCGCAGGAACCGCCGCCGGGTCTCACGCCGCTCAATCACCCGCGCGCGGGCATTCCGGGTATCGAGAACCTGTGGGGCAACGTCGACGCCGACGAGCACCGCGGCACCGCTCTGCTCGACACGTCGAATGTCGCCATCACGTTGCCGGACGTTTTCGACGACCTGCGCCTGAAGCTCGACTGTTTGCACGGCCGGGCCGACTGGACCATCATGCCGAAAGCGCCCGGCGAAAATCATCCGGGCTTCGCGGTAAAGCTCGCCGACTTCGGCGTCTCGAATGCGGACGTTGTCGCCACCGCCACCGCCGACTACAGCAACCCCGGCCACGGCCGCGGCTCGCTCGACCTGAAAGCGGATTTCCAGCGCGCGGAGGTGAAACGCATCGTCCGCTATCTGCCGATCAGCATCAGCGAAAAGCTGCGTATCTATCTGGGCCACGGCTTGCAGGCCGGCATGTCGCACGGCGCCACGATCGAAATTCACGGCGACCTGACCAAGTTCCCGTATTCGCGTGAGCCTAGCGCGGGGCTCTTCCATATTCGTCGCACCGTTCAAGGACGGCCGCTTCGATCCGACACTCTTCCCGCCTCGCAACATGCGAAACGGCACGCCGAACGTCTGGCCGACGTTCGACGGCATCGACGGCGTGTTCGAGCTGAAGCAGAACGTGCTGCATTTCGACGTCGATCGCGCGCATTACCGGAACGTCGCGCTCACGGACGTGAGCGGGCGCATCGACGATCTCGGCACCAAGGCGTCGAGCCTCGTCATTCAGGGCAACGGGCACGGCTTGCTCGCCGACATGCTCGACTACGTGAACGCCAGCTCGCTCAGCATCATGGCGAAGCACGAGACCGAGAAGGTGCAGGCCGAAGGTCCGGCGTCGCTCGCGCTCAAGCTCACGGTGCCGCGCACGCCGAAACCGCACGTGGCCGTGGAAGGCGCGGTCGGTTTCCAGAGCAACCGGTTGAGCGTCGCCAACGTGCCGCCGGTTCCGCAACTGAACGGCAAGGTTCAATTCACCGAACACACCGCGCGCACCGAGCGGCTGTCGGCGCAGTTTCTCGGCGGCAACGTGCATGCCAAAGGCAGCCTGAAGCAGGACGGCACGTATGCACTCGACGTCGGCGGCCATATCGCCGTGGATGCCGCGCGTAACCTCAATCTACGCGGACCGGCCGCGGAAGTGCTCACGCGCATGAGCGGCAGCGCGCCATACGCGCTTAACGTGCGCGGCGCGAAAGGCCGGTTGCCGGAAGTCACCGCGAACTCCGATCTGAGCGGACTCGCGCTCGATTTCCCCGCGCCGTTCAACAAGCCCGTCGGCCAGCCGATGCCGTTGCACTTCGCCGTGAGCCCTTCCACCGCGCCGGGTAAAAACGGCCTCGAGCGCGCCGATCTGACGTTCGGGCCAGCGGCGGCGTCTTATGTCTTGCGCTATCAGCCGAAAACCGTACCGACCGTGGCGCGCGGCTCGATCGGCGTGAACCGGCCAGCCGATCTGCCGTCCGAAGGCGTGATCGCCGCAATCGATCTGGAGACTTTCGACACCGACGCCTAGCGCGCTCGTCACGCAGATGCGCAGCAAGGACGCGCCGCCGCCAGCTGTTGCCGCTGCAACGCCGAACACACCGAACCCCGCGGTCGCCCAGTTTCTGCCGAGCCGTTTTGCGCTGCACGTCGGCACGCTCACATTGCTCAAGCGGCACTGGCAGAGCGTGGTGGTCGGCGCCTCGCACGCGGACAACACGTGGCAGGCGAACATCGCGTCCGATCAGGTTTCTTCCGGCCATGTCTCGTGGCTGCCGGGCGCGACCAAAGGCTCGCCCGGCACGCTCTAGGCGCGTTTCGCGCGCGTGGTGATTCCGTCGGCAACCGACAAGGATCTGATCGGCTAGGCGATGTCGACGCCCGCACAGAACATGCCGTCGATCGACCTGATCGTGAACGAGCTGATTTTCCGCGATCGCAACCTCGGGCGCGTCGAAATGGAAGCGCATAACTTCGACGAAAGCGGCGTGCCGGTCTGGCAGCTCGACAAGCTCGCCGTCACGCTCACGGCCACCGGCAACTGGCGCACGTCCACGGGCGTAGGCAATTCCGCCGACGAAGACACGCCGCACCGCACCGTGTTCGATTTCAAGCTCGACATCAAGGACGCGGGCGCGCTGCTCGAACGCTTTGGCCAGCCGCGCACGCTGAAGGCGGGCAGCGGCTCGCTGTCGGGCAAGGTGATGTGGCTCGGCAGTCCGTTGCGGATCGACTATCCGACGTTTAACGGCAATGTAGCCGTCGATCTGCGTCACGGGCAGATTCTCAAGGTCGATCCGGGCATCGCGAAGCTGCTGGGCGTGTTGAACCCGCAAAGTCTCGCGCACTTCGCCACGCTGAACTTCCGCGACGTGATCGGCAGAAGGTCTGCCGTTCGAGCGCGTCACCGGCACCGCGCAGATCATAACGGCATTGGCCGCACCGAGAACTTCGAAAATGGTGACGGCGCCGGCGCGCGCTGAAATGAAGGGCTCCGTGGATCTCGCGCAGGAAACCCAAGACTTGCATGTGCGCATCGTGCCGACGGTGAGCGCGGGCACCGCCGTGGTGGCCGCTGCGGTGGTCAATCCGCTGCTCGGGCTCGGCGCACTAGTGGCCAACTTCGCCTTCACCAAATCGGTGTCGCAAGCCTTCGCACGCGACTACGCGATCACGGGCGCATGGAAGAAACCGCATATTGAGCGGGTCAAGGGCAATAGCGGTAAGATGGACGCTCTGGCTTCGAGCGTCGAAGCGAACTGAGTTTCACGCGGCCCCGTGGCGAGCCAAGATTCCCGGTGGCGCAGCGGCGGCGAGCCAGCCCTGAACAACGTAAGCGGCGCAAGCGGCCTGTGCAGAGCGCGCCGCCTTGCCGGGAGTTTTTCAAAACGCTCATGAGCGAAACAAACGTCTTTACCACTTCTTCTGCCGATTCGCCGCGTGCGGCGAGCGGCACCTCCGAAAATGCCTTCCGTGTCGCCGCGTTGCAGATGGTGAGCACGCCGGACCGCGACCGCAATCTGGCCGAAGCCGAACGGCTGATCGCCGAAGCCACCGCGAGCGGCGCGCAACTCGTCCTGCTGCCCGAATACTTCTGCTTCATGGGATTCAAGAACACGGACAAGCTGGCCGTGCGCGAGGCGTATCAGGAAGGGCCGATCCAGCGCTTTCTCGCCGATGCCGCGCGCCGTCAAAAGGTGTGGGTGATCGGCGGCACGCTGCCGGTTACGGTGCCCGAAGCGTCGCGCGTGCTGAACACCACGCTCGTGTTCGATCCGCACGGCAACGAAGTGGCGCGCTACGACAAGATTCACCTCTTCAACTTCGAAAAAGGCGAGGAATCGTTCGACGAGGCGCGCACGATCCGCCCCGGCGACGAGGTTCGCACCTTCGAAGCGCCGTTCGGCCGGGTCGGCCTGTCGGTCTGCTACGATCTGCGCTTTCCGGAACTATACCGGCGCATGGGCGACTGCGCGCTGATCGTCGTGCCTTCGGCGTTCACCTACACCACCGGCCGTGCGCACTGGGAAATTCTGTTGCGCGCCCGGGCGGTCGAAAACCAGTGCTACATACTGGCAGCCGCGCAAGGCGGCAAGCACGAAAACGGCCGCCGAACGTGGGGGCACAGCATGCTGATCGACCCGTGGGGCGAGATCGTCGCGGTGCGCGACGAAGGCGCGGGCGTCGTGGCAGGAACGATCGAGCGGGCCCGTATCGACGAAGTGCGGCAGAGCCTGCCCGCCTGGCATCATCGCGTGCTGAGTTGCTGAGTTGCCCGAAAGCTGAGCCGCTTGCCAGGTTAGCAAGGTTTTCCAGCCGGTACGGGCAGCCATTGAAACTGCGGCGCCATCCACTCATATACACTCCACATAGAGCACGTGGCGCTAACCGAATCCTCCGTATTGAGCAGAACAGACCCCGCATGAATATCATCGAACCCGGTATCCGCAACCTTGCCACCGCCAAGGACATTCTCCTGACGTCCTACGGGCTCGACGAAGCCCTGCTGACGCGCACACTCGGCGAAATCTTCACGCACAAGATCGACTACGCCGACCTGTACTTCCAGTACACGCGCAGCGAAGCGTGGAGCCTAGAAGAAGGCATCGTGAAGTCAGGCAGTTTCAGTATCGACCAAGGCGTCGGCGTGCGTGCCGTGTCCGGCGACCGTACGGCTTTCGCCTATTCCGACGATCTCTCGCCCGAAGCGATCCGCCAGGCGGCGATCGCCACGCGCGCGATCGCGAAGGTCGGCGGCAAGCAGAAAATCAAGGCGGCTTCGTCGCTCACCGGCATTGCCGGGCGCGACCTGTATCTGCCCGCCGACTCGCTGCAATCGCTCGACGCCACCGCCAAGGTCAAGCTGCTCGAGCGCATCGAAGCGATGGCGCGCGGGCGCGACCCGCGCATCCAGCAGGTCATGGCTGGTCTCGCCGGCGAATACGACGTGGTGCTCGTCGCGCGCAGCGACGGCGATTTCGCAGCCGACATCCGCCCACTCGTGCGCGTTTCCGTCACGGTGATTGCCGAGCAGAACGGCCGCCGTGAAATCGGCAGCGGCGGCGGCGGCGGCCGCTTCGACTACGGCTATTTCACCGACGAAGTGCTGTCGAAATACGTGGACGACGCCGTGCACGCCGCGCTCATCAATCTCGACGCACGCCCGGCGCCCGCCGGCGCGATGACCGTTGTGCTCGGCCCGGGCTGGCCTGGCGTGCTGCTGCACGAAGCGATCGGCCATGGCCTCGAAGGCGACTTCAACCGCAAGGGCTCGTCGGCGTTCGCAAGCCGGATCGGCGAACAGGTCGCGGCGAAGGGCGTCACCGTGGTGGACGACGGCACGCTGCCGAACCGCCGCGGCTCGCTCAATATCGACGACGAAGGCAACCCGACGCAGTGCACCACGTTGATCGAAGACGGCATCCTGAAGGGCTACATCCAGGACACGCTCAATGCGCGGCTGATGAAGATGCCGGTCACGGGCAATGCGCGCCGTGAGTCGTACGCAGCGCTCCCCATGCCGCGTATGACCAACACGTACATGCTGAACGGCAACAAGGACCCGCAGGAAATCATCGCGTCCGTGAAGAACGGCTTGTATGCGGTGAACTTTGGCGGCGGTCAGGTCGACATCACGAACGGCAAGTTCGTATTCTCGGCTTCCGAGGCGTACATGATCGAAAACGGCAAGGTCACGTATCCGGTGAAGGGCGCCACGCTGATCGGCAGCGGCCCTGAATCGCTCAAATACGTCACCATGATCGGCAACGACATGAAGCTCGATTCGGGCGTCGGCGTGTGCGGCAAGGAAGGTCAGAGCGTGCCGGTCGGCGTCGGTCAACCCACGCTGCGCATCGAAAAGATGACGGTAGGCGGCACTGCCTGATTTTGCAGCAAACGCATACTTCGCGCATCGATTGCGCGAAGTATGCGTGATTTCCGCATTTTTACCGCACCCGACTTGTCAGCCGCGCTTACTCGGGTTATAAAGTCGTTCACCTCTCAAGACCTGCGATCTATTTCGCCATGTCCGCCAAGTTTTACTTTTACTTTTTTGGTATCTCAGACCGCTGGCGGATCGAGAGGGGGTGTTAGTGCACGCAGAACACCGGAATTCACGAAAAAACGCCAGCCAGTCTGGCGTTTTTTTCGTCTCACGTTTTTTAAATTCGCCGTTGAAACCTTTTTGATTGTTGTTTGCCGTGGCGCCGCTGCCCTTGCTGCCTTCACCGCAGCCTCCGCAGACTCCGTTGCCCGAGCGAACACGCTACGAACCCGATTCAGGAGAAAGCATGCCCCCGCACAACACCGACGATGTCCGCATTCGCGAACTGAAAGAACTCACGCCGCCTGCTCACCTGATCCGCGAGTTCGCCTGCGACGAAACGTTGTCGAATCTGATCTACAACGCGCGCCAGTCGATGCATCGCATTCTGCACGGCATGGAAGATCGTCTGATTGTGATCGTCGGTCCGTGCTCGATTCACGACACGAAGGCCGCGATGGAATATGCGGGACTTCTCATCGAACAACGCAAGCGTTTCGCCGGCGAGCTGGAAATCGTGATGCGCGTCTACTTCGAAAAGCCGCGTACTACCGTGGGCTGGAAGGGTCTCATCAACGACCCGCACATGGACAACAGCTTCAAGATCAACGACGGCCTGCGCACCGCGCGCGAACTGCTGCTGTGTATCAACGAACTGGGTCTGCCGGCCGGCACCGAATACCTGGACATGATCAGCCCGCAGTACATCACCGATCTGATCTCGTGGGGCGCAATCGGCGCACGTACGACCGAGTCGCAAGTGCACCGTGAACTGGCTTCGGGCCTCTCCTGCCCAGTCGGCTTCAAGAACGGCACGGACGGCAACGTGAAGATTGCCGTCGACGCGATCAAGGCCGCGTCGCAGCCGCACCATTTCCTGTCGGTCACGAAGGGCGGCCATTCGGCGATCGTCTCGACGGCCGGCAACGAGGACTGCCACATCATCCTGCGCGGCGGCAAGGCGCCGAACTACGACGCGGACAGCGTCAACGAAGCCTGCACGGCCATCGGCAAGTCAGGTCTCGCCGCGCGTCTGATGATCGACGCGAGCCATGCGAACAGCTTGAAGAAACACGAGAACCAGATTCCGGTGTGCGCGAACATCGGCCGTCAGGTTGCTTCGGGCGACGAACGGATTGTCGGCGTGATGGTGGAATCGCACCTCGTGGCGGGTCGCCAGGATCTGCAGGAAGGCTGCGCGCTGACGTACGGCCAGAGCATCACCGACGCATGCATCGGCTGGGACGAAAGCGTGGGCGTGCTCGAAGGTCTCGCCGAAGCGGTCAAGCAACGCCGCGTAGCGCGCGGCAGCGGCAACTGACATTCGCTTGCGCCGCAGTTGGCGTAAAAAAGCCCGGCTCATGCAGCCGGCTTTTTTATCGGCCTCGATTATTTGCCTCACACGAGGCTTTCCAGTTCCCGTTCTACTTGAGCTTGCGATCGTGCTGCCACAGCACGTCCGTACCGCCGTTCACGCGATTCAGCACGCGCGCGAGCATGAACAACAGATCGGACAGCCGGTTCACATACTGACGCGGCGCGGCATTGATCTCTTCATCCTCACCGAGCGCGACGATCGCCCGTTCCGCACGCCGGCACACGGTGCGGCACACATGCGCAAGCGACGCGGCGCGCGAACCGCCCGGCAGAATGAATTCCTTGAGCGACGGCAAGGCGGCGTTGTAGTGAGCGAGCCAGTCGTCGAGCCGCGCGAGATGCTGGTCCGTAATCATCGTGTGGCCGGGAATGCAGAGTTCGCCGCCCAGATCGAACAGATCGTGCTGGATCGCAATGAGCGCCTCCTGCACGTCCTCCGGCAGGCTTCCGCACAGCAGCACGCCAAGATTCGAGTTGAGTTCGTCGACGTCGCCGATCGCGGCGATCCGCGCGTTGTCCTTGCGTACGCGGCGACCGTCGCCGAGGCCGGTCGTGCCGTCGTCGCCGGTGCGGGTGGCGATTTTGCTCAAACGGTTACCCATGATGTCTCCCAATCCAGTGCTGGTGCGGACGATGCGCCGGTTGCGCGGCGCCCATCACCACGTTTATCCATATTGCGCACATCGCAAGGTCGCCGCCATTATAGGAGCGCAGGCCGACCCGACGCGGTCTGGCGGACGATCGGCGTAAAATGAAGCAAAGGCTGTAGACGGCCTCGCCCCACATTCTAGGAGACATGCCTGAACCATCCCGTGCTGCCGGCCCCGCTGCGCCGGCCGTTTCCCGCCGAGCGGCTGAATGCGCTCAAATCCACGTTCGGTGAACAGGTTTCTGTTGTGGAAGCCGTGCGCGCTCACCACGGCCGCGACGAATCCCCGTTCGATCCTCAATTGCCCGACGCCGTCGTGTTCGCCCGCACCACTGAAGACGTGCAAACTCGAAGGTCATCTGCTTGCCGTTCAGGGCGGCGTGTCGATCGATCTGTCGGCGATGAACCGCGTGCTGTCCATCAACGCGGAAGGCCTCACGGTCACCGTCGAGCCCGGCATTTCGCACAAGCAATTGAACGAAGCACTGCGCGACACAGGCCTTTTCTTCCCGATCGATCTGGGCACCGACGCGAGCATCGGCGGCATGTCGGCCACGCGCGCGTCGGGCACGAACATCGCGCGCTAAGGCACGATGCGCGAGAACGTGCTCGGCCTGAACGTGGTGCTCGCGGACGGCCGCGTCATCCATACCGGCACGCGGGCGCGCAAGTCGTCGGCGGGTTATGACCTGACGCGCATGTTCGTCGGCTCGGAAGGCACGCTCGGCGTCATCACCGAAATCACGTTGCGTCTGTATCCGCAGCCGGAAGCAGTGTCGGCGGCGGTGTGTGCGTTTCCATCGATGGGCGACGCCGTGCGCGCCGTCATCGAAACAAAATTCAGGTCGGCGTGCCGATTGCGCGGGTCGAATTCGTCGACGTGCTCGCCATCCGCTCGATCAACCGTCATTCGAACCTCACGCTGCGCGAAGCGCCCACACTCTTCTTCGAGTTTCACGGCACCGAGGCCGGCGTGAAGGAACAGGCCGAACTGGTGCAGGAAATCGCCGCACAGAATTCGGGCGAAGACTTCGAATGGGCGACGCGCCCGGAAGACCGCAGCCGTCTGTGGAACGCACGTCACAACGCCTACTTCGCGATGCTCCAACTGAAACCAGGCAGCCGCGCGGTCACGACGGACGTCTGCGTACCGATCTCGCGTCTCGCCGAATGCGTGGTGGAAACGGAGCAGGACCTGAACGCATCGCCGCGGCCCTGCCCGATCGTCGGTCACGTCGGCGACGGCAATTTCCACGTCGCCATTCTGATCGATCCGACCAAACCGGAAGAACTCGTCAAAGCCGAGCGTCTGAATCATCGTATCGTGCAGCGCGCGTTGCGCATGGACGGCACGTGCACGGGCGAGCACGGCGTCGGGCTGCACAAGATGGGCTTCCTGCTCGAGGAACATGGCGAAGTCGCCGTGGACGTGATGCACTCCATCAAGCATGCACTCGACCCGTGCAACCTGATGAATCCAGGCAAGATTTTCAGCTGGGCCGCCTGAGCGAAAACGCACGCGAAGGCAGCGGCACGGCAACGCACAAAACCGGTACGAGGAGACAGAACACATGAACGCATCCGCTCAACTAACGGCCGAAGTGCTCGCCCAGCGCCAGCGCGAAGTCGTGCAGGCGCTAATAGCCGTGCTGCGCGAACAGGGCGCCACGCGCATCCAGATCTCGCGCTCCGAAAGCGAACGGCTGCGCTTCTGGTCCGGCCGCAAGAACGCGTTCCCCACGGCCGGCCGCATCTCGCCGTCCTACTACTGTATGGACGGCACGGTGCCGCGCCACAGTATCGGTCCACTGCTCGCGCACATCGAAGCGATGGAGCGGAAGTACGGCCTGCGCTGCATCAACGTGTTTCATGCCAGCGACGGCAACATGCATCCGCTTATCCTCTTCAACGGCAATGATCAGGACGAGTGGCATCGCGCCGAAGCATTCGGCAGCGACATCCTCGAAGCATGCGTCGAACTGGGCGGCACCGTGACGGGCGAGCACGGCATGGGCATCGAAAAGATCAATTCGATGTGCGTGCAGTTTTCACCCGAGGAACGCGACACGTTCCACGCCGTCAGCGCGCCTTCGACGGCCCCGGTCTACTCAATCCCGACAATGGCATTCCCCCCCGTGCGCGCGGCGCCGAGTACGGCAAGATGCACGTGCGCGGCGGCCTGCTGCCGCATCCTGACCTGCCGCGGTTCTTTTTTACTGACCGGTGCATCGCACATAACCCGCACCGGCAAGGCTTTCCTGCTTTCACCCTGATCACCCGATGCGGGTCCGCTCCTAGTTGCCAGCGAGCCCTCGCCCGGTACAATCAAACGAAACACAACGAAACAGGACATCATGGAAGAGGACGACATCGTCACCGTTTGGTCCGAACGCGTGCGTTCGGCCAGCGCCGAGGGACGCGCACTGCGCATTCGCGGCGGCACCAAAGACTGGTACACGGCCAGACGTTGGAAGGTGACATCCTCGACACGCGTGCCTATCGCGGCATCATCGCTTACGGATCCCGCAGAACTCGTCATTAGGCAGGCTCGCTCGGCACACTCGGGGCTGATCCTCGAACTGTCCGTCAAGGTGCTGCCGCAGGCGGAAGCCACAATCAAGTTCGACACGAACGGCACCGACGCGGTCCGCAAGCTCAACGAATGGGGGGCCGTCCGCTGCCGATCACCGCGAGCGCGTGGCGTGAAGGCACGCTCGCCGTGCGTCTCGCGGGCGCGGAGCCGGCCGTCAAGTCGGCGCGCACGTCGCTTGGCGGCGAGGTGGTGGACGCGGTGGAAGCCGAACGCTTTTGGGCAGGTTTGCGCGAGCAGACCGATTCGTTCTTTGCAGGCATTCCACCGAAGGTGGCACTCTGGCGTCTCTCGTTGCCGTCGATCACGGAGCCGCTGCAACTGCCCGGCGCGCAGCTCATGGAATGGGGCGGCGGCCAGCGCTGGTGGATCACCGATACCGACGCGCAAACTGTGCGCATCAGCGCGAAGCAGGCAGGCGGCCACACAACAATTTTCCGCACCGGTCACGGTTACGATCGCAGCGCCGGTGTATTCACAACGCTGCCCGCACCTTTGATGAAGATCCATCGCGGCCTGAAAACCGCGTTCGATCCGGCCCGCATCTTCAATCGCGGCCGTCTCGACTTCTGAGCGACGCGATGCAAACCAACCTCGCGGACTTCATCCGAAACACCGGACGGCGACGAAGCCGACACCATTCTGCGCAACTGCGTGCATTGCGGTTTCTGCACTGCGACGTGCCCGACGTATCAACTGCTCGGCGACGAACTCGACGGGCCGCGCGGGCGTATCTATCTGATCAAGCAGATGGTGGAAGGCGCGCCGATCACGCGCAGCACACAGGTTCACCTCGACAGTTGCCTCACTTGCCACAACTGCGAATCCACCTGCCCTTCCGGCGTGCAGTATGGGCGGCTCGTGGAAATCGGCCGCAAAATCGCCGAAGAGAAAGTGACGCGACCATTTGGGCAATGCCTCGTGCGGCGCATGCTCGCGAGCTTCGTGCCGCACGAGGTGCTCTTCACGCCGACCATGCGGCTCGGTCAGCACTTTCGCCGTCTGCTGCCGAAGAAGTTGCGCGACAAGGTACCGGCACGGCAACGTCCGCTCGAATGTCCGAGCGCGAAACACGCACGCAGGATGCTGATGCTCGCGGGCTGCGTGCAACCGTCGATGAATGCCGAACGTGAACATCGCGACGGCGCGCGTGCTCGATGCGCTCGGCATAGAAACCGTGGTGGCGGCCGATGCGGGCTGCTGCGGCGCGATCCGCCTGCACCCTCGGCTATAATGACGACGCGCTCGACGACCTGCGCGCCAGCATCGACGCATGGTGGCCTTATGTCGAGCAAGGCGTCGAAGCGATCGTGATGAACGCATCGGGCTGCGGCGCCACAGTGAAAGAATATGCGCACCTGTTGCGCGACGATCCGGCGTATGTGGAGAAGGCGCGCCGCATCGTCGAACTTACGCGCGACATCTCCGAAATCCTGCCGGAATTCGAAGAAGAACTTATCGCGGTCACGCGGTGCCGTTCGGTGCACACCGTGGCGTTTCATCCGCCGTACACGTTGCAGCATGGCCAGCAGATACGCGGCAAGGTCGAGCATCTGCTTGCCTCGCTCGGCCTCGAGGTTCGCCTGCCCGCCGACAGTCATCTGTGCTGCGGTTCGGCCGGCACTTACTCGCTCACGCAACCGAAGCTCTCGTATGCATTGCGCGACCAGAAGCTTGAACGTTTGTATACACAGCACAGGAGCCGCAGGTGATCGTGTCGGCGAACGTGGGTTGTACATCGTGCATCTGCAAAGCGGCACGGCGACGCCGGTCGCGCACTGGATCGAACTGGTCGAGCACATGCTGTCCGTATAATCTGCTTATCGCCTCGCTCGTCTCCGGTTACGTTCATGCCCGATCTGATTCACAACCTCGAAGCCATGCAGCAGCGCATCGCATTCGCCGCGCACGTGGCCGGCCGCGCCGCACGTTCCATCGAACTGCTCGCGGTGTCCAAAACCTTTCCAGCCGGAGACGTGCGCGGCGCGTACAACGCCGGCCAACGCGCATTCGGCGAAAACTACGTGCAGGAAGCGCTCACCAAGATCGAGACGCTCGCCGATCTGCGCAGCTCGATCGTGTGGCATTTCATCGGCCCGCTGCAGTCGAACAAGACGCGCCCCGTCGCCGAACAGTTCGACTGGGTGCATTCCGTCGACCGCCTGAAAATCGCGCAGCGTCTGTCCGAACAGCGGCCCGGCAACCTGCCGCCGCTGAACGTCTGCCTGCAGGTGAACATCAGCGGCGAGGCGTCGAAAAGCGGCGTGAGTGTGCCGGAAGCGGTCGAAGTCGCGCAGAGCATCGCGGCCTTGCCGAGACTCAAGCTGCGTGGGCTGATGGCGATTCCCGAACCGGCCGGCACGATAGACGACCAGCGCGTGCCGCATCGCGCACTGCGCGAGCTGTTCGAGCGCCTCTGCAACGACAGCCTTGAACTCGACACGCTTTCGATGGGCATGTCGAGCGACCTTGAAGCCGCGGTGATGGAAGGCGCAACGATCGTGCGCGTCGGCACCGCGATTTTCGGCGCAAGAGATTACTCCAACTGACCCGGCGGCCTTCAGCAGCCCGTCATGTCAACCACTTCGGACCATCATGAAAATTGCTTTTATCGGCGGCGGCAACATGGCTGCCGCGCTGATCAGCGGCCTGATCAAACGCGGCGTCGCCGCAGCCGACCTCTGCGCGATCGATCCCAATGAAGACGCCCGCAAGCGCAACGAACAACAGTTCGGCGTGAAGACGGCGGCATCGACGGCGGACGCCGGTCTCGCCGCATGCGACGCCGTCGTGCTCGCAGTGAAGCCGCAGATCCTGAAGAGCGTGGCCGAATCGCTCGCACCGCATCTGAAGGCGTCGCAACTGGTGGTGAGCATCGTCGCGGGTATCCGCATGGACGACATGTCGCGCTGGCTCAATGCTCACGCGCGCATCGTGCGCGTTATGCCGAATACGCCCGCGCTGATCGGCATGGGCGTGACGGGTCTCGTCGCCACGCAAAGCGTCGACGAAGCGGGCTGCGCGCTCGCGTCGCAAGTGCTGGGCGCCGTGGGCGAAACCGTCTGGTTCGACGACGAAGCGAAAATCGACGCCGTTACCGCGATCTCCGGCAGCGGCCCGGCCTACGTGTTCTATTTCATCGAGGCGTTACAGGAAGCCGCGCGTCAACTCGGCATGAAAGAAGAGCAAGGCCGCGCGCTCGCAGTCGCGACGTTCACGGGTGCAGCGCAACTGGCCGCGAATTCCGACGAACCGCCTAGCCTGCTGCGCGAACGTGTCACGTCGAAGGGCGGCACGACGGCAGCGGCGTTGGCGTTGTTCGAAGCAAGCGGCATCAAGGACGCTATCGTGCGCGGCGCACTTGCCGCCGATGCTCGCGCCAAGGAAATGGGCGACGAGTTCGGCAAGCAATAAAAGGAAAACGAAGGAAGGACGGCGACCGCATAATGGTCGCCGCAAAACTCGGTAGATCAGGCTCAGCTGATCAGAAATTGGCCGCCGCGTAGTGCGCGGCGATACCTACGAACAGCGCGCCGCCAAGCCAGTTGTTGTGCCGGAAGGCTGCGAAACACGCCATACGTTTGTGTTCGCGGATCAGCGTGTAGTGATACACCGCACAGCCGGCCGCCGCAGCCCATCCCAGCCAGTACAGCAAGCCGAATCTCAGCATCACGCCGATGCCGACGTAGATGCCGAGCGTCACCGCGTAGCACAGCATGATCGCGGCCACGTCGAAGCGGCCAAACGTGAGTGCCGACGTGCGAATGCTGATGCGGATGTCGTCGTCGCGATCGACCATTGCGTATTCGGTGTCGTACGCGACCGACCAGAACACGTTGGCAAGCAGCATGACCCACGCAAGCATCGGCACGTGATTCTGCACCGCGGCGAATGACATCGGAATGCCGAAACCGAACGCGATACCGAGATACGCTTGCGGAATCGCGAAGAAGCGTTTGGTGAACGGATAGGAACCGGCGACGAAGAGCGCCGCCACCGACAACTCCTTCGTGAGCGTATTGAGCGGAAGGATCAGCAGAAAGGCGAGCAGCGAAAAACCCACCGCGAGCGCCACCGCTTCCCATGCCTTGATCTTGCCCGACGTGATCGGCCGGTTCTCGGTGCGCTTCACGAAACGGTCGAAATCGCGATCGGCGTAGTCGTTGATCGCGCAACCCGCCGAGCGCATCAGCACGGTGCCCACCGCGAAAATTACCAGCAGCGGCCACGACGGATGACCGTCGGCTGCGATCCACAACGCGTTGAGCGTCGGCCACAGCAGCAACAGGCTGCCGATCGGCTTGTCCATGCGCACGAGGCGCAGATACAGGGGAAGTCGGGGGAACATGGGCGGAACCGATGAATGGCAAGCAGTGCCGCTATTTTACGGGATGCGGACGCGGCTTAGCTTCGGGCACGGCTTCTGGCACGGCGTGCGACCCTGCTGCGCGGGCGCGGCGAAAAAAAGCCTCCCGTGAGGGAGGCTTTTCTTGTCATGCTTGCCACTCTGACGAGTCGCACAAATCGCAAAAACAGCACGACTTGCGTGACTCGTGCGACCGATTGCGCAGACTTGCTATCTCGCAATCAAGCCAGCATCGAGCGCAGCATCCACGCCGTCTTTTCGTGCGTCTGCATGCGTTGCGTGAGCAGGTCGGCGGTCGTGGCGGCTTCCGTCGACGGGGAAATTGCCCGCGCCGTACGCACCACCGCTTCCTGACCTTCCACCAGCTGGCGGATCATTTCTTCCACTGCCGGCACACCGTCCGCTTCCGGAATCGACGACAGCTTCGCGAAGTCCTTGTAGCTACCGGCGCATACACGCCTAGCGCGCGGATACGTTCGGCGATCGAATCGACGGCGAGCACCAGTTCGTTGTATTGCGTTTCGAACATCAGGTGCAGCGTGTTGAACATCGGACCCGTGACGTTCCAGTGGAAGTTATGGGTATTGAGGTACACAGCATGTAGGTGTCCGCGAGCAGACGCGTCGCCCTTCCGCGATCTTCTTGCGATCCTTGTCGCTGATGCCGATATTGACGTGTTGCACAGCTTCTTTCTTGGCCATGACGACTCCTTGAAGAAGGATACGAACCGGTAGGCAAAATGTCGACCTGCGCAGCGCAAACCCGACATACCAAACGTCCGACAGTTTATCTTAGAAAGCCGCGCTGTTCGTGTGACGCGAGCTCGCCTGAGCACTCACGGCCGGCGGCGCAATCACCCGCCCAGCGCGTGTTGCAGCGCTTGCGCGGCGATCACGCCTTGAGCGTAGGCCGGATCGATACGGCGGAAATGCTCGATCTGACGCGCGATGTTGCCGAAGTTAGCAAACAGCATGCCCGGCTGCGTGTAGTAGTAGTAGTAGTAGTAGTAGTAGTAGTAGTCATCCCGTCGATGGTCGTAGCGATCCACGTCACTGGCTGCGAGCGGCGGCTCGGACGCGTTGCGGTCCTGCGCGAAGTCGCCAAAAGTCGCCAAACCGGTTCGGCTCGTAGCTCACGTTGCTGCCGAGGTTGCCGTTCACACGCATCGCACCGTCACGATGGAATGAGTGCGGGTTCGCCACACGCGATGCGTTCACCGGAATCTGATGGTGATTCATGCCGAGCCGGTAACGCTGCGTATCGCCGTACGAGAAGAGCCGCCCCTGCAGCAGACGATCCGGCGAGAAGCCGATGCCCGGCACCACGTTCGCTGGTGTGAATGCAGCCTGCTCCACGTCCGCGAAATAGTTCTGCGCGTTGCGATTCAGCTCGATCGTGCCGACGTCGATCAGCCGGTAATCCTTCTGCGACCAGACCTTCGTGATGTCGAACGGGTTGAAGCGATAAGTCGCAGCGTCCGCTTCCGGCATCACCTGAATCGCGAAACGCCATTTCGGGAAATTGCCTGCGTCGATGTTCGCAATCAGATCGCGTTGCGCGCTTTCGCGGTCCCGAGCCACGACTTGCGCGGCTTCGGCATCGGTGAAATTTTCAATGTCTTGCATCAACTTAAAGTGGAACTTCACCCAGAAGCGTTCGTTGTTCGCGTTGATGAACGAGTACGTGTGCGAGCCGAAGCCGTGCATCTGCCGATAGTTTTGCGGAATGCCGCGATCGCTCATGAGGATCGTGACTTGATGCAGCGATTCCGGATGACGCGACCAGAAGTCCCACGCGGCGACGTTGCTGCGCATGTTCGTGTACGGATCGCGCTTCTGCGTGTGGATGAAATCCGGAAACTTCAGCGGATCGCGGATGAAGAACACCGGCGTGTTGTTGCCCACGACGTCCCAGTTGCCCTCTTCCGTGTAGAACTTGATCGAGAGCCGCGCACATCGCGCTCGGCGTCGGCCGCGCCGCGCTCGCCCGCAACCGTCGAAAAGCGCATGAAGAGCGGCGTTTCCTTGCCGACGTCCGCGAATACCTTGGCCTTCGTGTAGCGCGAGATGTCGTGCGTGACCGTCAGCGTCCCGAACGCGCCCGAACCTTTCGCATGAACGCGGCGCGCTCGGGAATCACTTCGCGATCGAAGTGAGCGAGCTTTTCGAGCAGCCACACGTCTTGCAGAACAACCGGGCCGCGTTCGCCGGCGGTCATCGAATTCTGGTTGTCAGCGACAGGTACGCCGGCGGCAATTGGTGAGCTTGCTTTCGGACATGCGGAACTCCTGCTGATTTTTATCGGATGCGGAATGTGGATGGATCGCATGAAGCGCCGCTCAGGCAGACAAGGCCCGATCGACCAGCAAGGACAGCGCGACCGTATGCGGACTCTGCATCGACGCGCTGAAACCGCTGGCGGACGCACGAACCGGTTGAGCAGAAAAGCTCTGTGCTTTGCTTGGACTTGCTTGGGACATGGTTTCCTCCGGGTCTTGGGGATCGGGCGATCCATGGAGGAAACTATAATGATGTTATCGAATTAATGCTTTTGATTAATTTTATCTATTATATAGAAGGGTACAATGGCGAGGCGGGGCTGACGGCGTTGTGTTTGCCGCCAGCCTTGTGTGGACTACTCGGTTCACGGCAGCGGGCAGGTCGAGCTTTTTCACGCCGGGCAGATCGCAGGTTGCGATGGCGTCGCAGATGGCATCGATGGCCGGCATACGCGTGAAGCTCTTGCGCCACGCGAGCACCACGCGGCGATCGGGCACGGGCTCTTCGAACGGCACGTAACTGAGCAAGCCCGGATCGATACCGGCCGCGTGCGGCTTGACCTCGTGCACGGACATACGCGGCAGCACGGTAATGCCGACGCCGCTTGCCACCATATGCCGGATGGTTTCGAGCGACGAACCTTCGAAGGTCTTCTGGATGCCGTCCGCGTTCTGCGAGAAGCGCATCAGTTCCGGGCAGACACCGAGCACGTGATCGCGGAAGCAGTGACCGCTGCCGAGCAGCAGCATGGTTTCCTGCTTGAGGTCATCGGCACCGATTTTCGGACGATTTTCCCAGGTATGACCGGACGGCAGCGCGACGACGAACGGCTCGTCGTACACGGGGCGCAACATCAGGCCGGTTTCGGGGAACGGCAGCGCCATGATGGCGACGTCGATTTCGCCTTGCTTGAGCAGTTCGATCAGCTTGAGGGTGTAGTTTTCCTGAAGCATGAGCGGTATCTGCGGGACGCGCTGAATCATCTGTTTGACGAGCGTGGGCAGCAGATACGGCCCGATCGTGTAGATGACGCCGAGACGCAGCGGGCCGACGAGCGGATCTTTGCCCTGCTTGGCGATTTCCTTGATGGCGAGCGTCTGTTCAAGCACGCGCTGCGCCTGGGTGACGATCTGTTCGCCAATTGGCGTGACGCTGACTTCACTGGTACCGCGTTCGAAGATCTGAACGTTGAGTTCGTCTTCGAGCTTCTTGATTGCCACCGACAGAGTTGGCTGACTGACGAAACATGCTTCGGCTGCCCGGCCGAAATGGCGCTCTCGGGCTACCGCTACGATGTACTTTAATTCTGTGAGGGTCATTAGGGGACCAATCAGGGATGGGCAGGTAGGGGCGTAAGGCCTACATTTTTTAATCATACACCTATAGGGTCGGTTCGACAAATGTGCTTTTTTGTTTGGCCTTTTTCTTGAACTAGCGTTTCCTTGTTTTCTTGGTGGTCTATTTGGGTCGCCCCTGTGCGGGGCGACCCAAATAGACCACCAAGAAAACAAGGAAACGCTAGTTCAAGAAAAAGGCCAAACAAAAAAACCGAAAAACAAAAAAGCCCAAACCCTATGCCTTCAAAAACTGCTCCCGAGCGCCAAGCCACCGCGCCAAGTGCTGCATCACCACCTCCGGATACTCAGCAAGCAAAACCGCAGCCGCCTCACGAGCCGGCTCGATAAGCCACTGATCATTCTCAAGATCGGCAAACCGCAACATCGCCGCTCCAGACTGCCGCGCTCCGAGAAACTCCCCCGGCCCACGAATCTCGAGATCCCGACGTGCAATCTCAAACCCATCGGTCGTCTCCCGCATGGTCTGCAGGCGCGCACGCGCGGTCATGGAAAGCGGCCCGGCATAGAGCAGCACGCAAACAGAAGCGGCACTGCCGCGCCCAACGCGCCCACGCAATTGATGCAACTGCGCAAGCCCAAACCGCTCGGCATGCTCGATCACCATCAGCGAGGCGTTCGGCACATCCACGCCCACTTCGATAACGGTCGTCGCGACCAGCAACTGAATCTCGTTGCACGTGAATGCATCCATCACCGCCGCCTTCTCGGCGGGCGCAAGACGCCCATGCACGAGACCCACATTCAGCTCCGGCAACGCAGCCACCAGTGTCTCGTAAGTCTCGACGGCAGTCTGCAATTGCAATGTCTCGCTTTCCTCGATCAGCGGACACACCCAGTACACCTGACGCCCCGTCAGCGCCGCCTCACGCACGCGCCCGATCACCTCGTCGCGGCGTGCATCGGAGACAAGCTTGGTCAGAATAGGCGTGCGCCCCGGCGGCAATTCGTCGATCGTGGAAACGTCGAGGTTCGCGTAGTAAGTCATGGCGAGCGTGCGCGGAATCGGCGTCGCGGACATCATCAATTGATGCGGCTGGAAATCGCGCGCGCCGTCCGCCGCGTTCTGCACCTTGGCGCGCAACGCGAGCCGCTGCGCGACGCCGAAACGATGCTGTTCGTCGACGATCACGAGCCCGAGCCGCGCGAATTCCACCGCGTCCTGAATGATCGCGTGCGTGCCGATCACGAGCTGCGCGGTGCCGAGCGCGGCGGCTTCGATTGCGGCGCGCTTCTCCTTTTTAAGACTGCCCGCGAGCCACGCGACGCTCACGCCGAGCGGCTCTAGCCAGCCGCGCAGTTTGCGCGCGTGCTGCTCCACGAGAATTTCGGTGGGCGCCATGAGCGCGGCCTGATAACCGGCATCGATCGCCTGCGCTGCAGCGAGCGCGGCCACGATCGTCTTGCCGCTGCCCACGTCGCCCTGCAACAGACGCTGCATCGGATGCGGCTGCGTCAGATCGAGCGCGATCTCACCGCCCACACGCTCCTGTGCCTTTGTGAGCGAAAACGGCAGTGCCTTCAGCAAACGCGCGACCAGCGCGCTTTCGTCACCCAGCATGCGGCGCGGCATGGCCGGCGCGGCGCGCATGCGGCGCTCCTCGTGCGCGCGCTTGAGCGACATCTGCTGCGCGAGCAGTTCCTCGAACTTGATGCGCACCCACGCCGGATGCGTGCCGTCGATCAACGCCGTTTCGTCCGACTGCGCGCCCGGATGATGCAGCGTGCGCACCGCGTTCATCAGCGCCGGGACGCCAAGCGGCTGCATGTACGTATGCGCGACCGCCTCGGGCAGCAGTTCCGGCAACGACGTGCGCGACAACGCGTTGTCGATCGATTTGCGCAGATACGCCTGCGTCACGCCCGCCGTGCTCGGATACACCGGCGTGAGCGCCTGCGGCAGCGGCGTGTCTTCGTCGACCACGCGCACGGCCGGATGCACCATCTCCATGCCGAAGAAGCCGCCGCGCACGTCGCCACGCACGCGCAGTCGCGCGCCGATCGCCATCTGCTTGACCTGCGAACCGTAGAAGTTGAGAAAGCGCAGCACGAGTTCGTCGCCGTGATCGTCGTGCAGCTTTACGAGCAACTGACGGCGCGGACAATGGGCTATCTCGTTGTCGAACACCACGCCTTCGGTTTGCGCGACGCCGCCCGGCAGCAGATGGCCGATCGGCGTGAGTTGCGTCTCGTCCTCGTAGCGCATCGGCAGATGCAGCACCAGATCGATGTCGCGTTTCAGGCCGAGTTTGGCGAGCTTGTCGGCGGTTTTTTCCGCGGGCTTTGAAGCCGTTTTGGCGGCCGCTTTCGCGCCGTCTTTCGCCGAGCTCTTCTTCGAAGACTTAGCGCCTGGTTCGGAAGGCGCGTCCGCTGCGGCATCGGACGGCTCGAGCGGCAAATCTGCGTCGCCGCCCGCGTTCGCCGCCGCGTTGCCCCGCGAGACGCGGCGCTTCGGCTCGGCGCTCACTTCATCGGCTTCGGGAGGCAATCGGCGTTCGGACAAAGGCATGGGTTGCTCCGCAAGTATAATAATATCGGCTGTCAAAGGTGTCGCCGTCAGGCAGCGCGCTCGCGCGCGGGCCGCTCGAGCATCCCGCAATCATAGCCGCCCAGCCAAGGCTCCGGCTCAATTCCGTCTCTATTCGCATCCAGTCGTTCGCATGTTTACGCTTTCCGATTTCGATTTCAATCTATCTCCCGAGTTGATCGCGCAAGTCGCGCTGCCCGAGCGCAGCGCGAGCCGTCTGCTCGAAATGGACAACACGGTGAGCCCCGCGCGCCTCACGGACCGCGGCTTCGCCGAGTTGCCCGACTGCATCGCGGCGGGCGACCTGCTGGTCTTCAACGATACCAAAGTCCTGAAGGCCCGCTTCCTCGGCCAGAAGGCCAGCGGCGGCAAGGTCGAAGTGCTGGTGGAGCGCCTCACGGGCGAACGCACCGCGCTCGCGCAGATCCGCGCGAACAAGAGCCCGCAGCCGGGCACCACGATCCGTCTCGCCGACGCATTCGACGTCACCGTTGGCGAGCGCGTCGAGCCGTTCTACACGCTGCATTTCCCGGAAGACTGCCTGACGCTGATCGAGCAATTCGGCCGTCTGCCGCTGCCGCCGTATATCGAGCACGATCCCGACTCGACCGACGAAACCCGCTACCAGACCGTGTTCGCGCAGAATCCGGGCGCGGTCGCCGCGCCCACGGCCGGCCTGCATTTCGACAATGCGCTCCTCGCGCGACTCGACGCCAAAGGCGTTGAGCGCGCCACGCTCACGCTGCACGTGGGCGCGGGCACGTTTCAGCCGGTGCGCGTGGAAAACATCGCCGAACACAAGATGCATAGCGAGTGGTATCACCTGCCGCAGTCGCTCGCGGACAAAATTGCGGCCACGCGCGCGCGCGGCAACCGCGTGATCGCGGTGGGCACGACCTCGATGCGCGCGCTCGAAGCCGCCGCGCGCGACGCCGAAGCCGAAGGCCGGCCGCTCGCCGCCGCGAGCACCGAAACCGATATTTTCATCACGCCGGGCTACAGGTTCCGCGTGGTGGACCGGCTCATCACGAACTTCCATTTGCCGAAGTCGACACTGCTGATGCTGGTGTCGGCGTTCGCCGGCGTCGACATGATCCGCGAAACGTATCGCCATGCGATCGAGCAGCGTTACCGCTTTTTCAGCTATGGCGACGCGATGCTGCTGACGCGGCGCGACGACTAAACGCGCCGTCCGACAATCTTTGCAGTTTCATCGGTCGTCGCGAATCGTTCGCGGCGACATTTTTACTTTTGCGCCGGACTTGTCGATCCGGAGCGCTTTAGCGCTTACTCCGGTCCTACGCAAAGCGGTCCGGTTGCACAGGAGTTTTAGATGACCGACGGTCACACCAGCAGCACGCGCGCCGACCACGGCGCTTATCTCGGCGACCATGTCCGTCCCGAAAACGGCCTCAAATTCGAACTGCTCAGCACCGACGGCCAGGCGCAGCGTGGTCGCATTACGCTGAATCACGGCGTGGTAGAAACGCCGATCTTCATGCCGGTCGGCACCTACGGCACCGTGAAAGCGGTCCAGCCGCGCGAACTCGACGAAATGCACGCGCAGATCATCCTCGGCAATACATTCCACCTGTGGCTGCGCCCCGGGCTCGAAACGATCGAGGCGCATGGCGGTCTGCACGACTTCATGGGCTGGAAAAAGCCGATCCTGACCGATTCTGGCGGCTTCCAGGTCTTTTCGCTCGGCGATCTGCGCAAGATCACCGAAGATGGTGTCACGTTCGCTTCGCCCATCAACGGCGACAAGCTGTTCCTGTCGCCGGAAGTGTCGATGCAGATCCAGAAAGTGCTGAACTCGGACATCGTCATGCAGTTCGACGAATGCACGCCGTACGCAACGAACAACGTGCCCACGTCGCACAAGGAAGCCGCCGACTCCATGCGCATGTCGATGCGCTGGGCGCAGCGCTCGATCGACGAGTTCAAGCGCCTCGGCAATCCGAACACGCTTTTCGGCATCGTGCAGGGCGGCATGTTCGAGGATCTGCGCGACGAATCGCTCGCGGGCCTTGCCGAGATGGATTTCCACGGCCTCGCGATCGGCGGACTCTCGGTCGGCGAACCGAAGGAAGACATGATGCGCATGCTGAATCACATCGGCCCGAAGCTGCCGGCCAACAAGCCGTACTACCTGATGGGCGTCGGCACGCCGGAAAATCTGGTGGCGGGCGTGGCGGCGGGCGTCGACATGTTCGATTGCGTGATGCCCACGCGCAATGCGCGCAACGGCTGGCTCTTCACGCGGTTCGGCGACATCAAGATCCGCAACGCGACGCACAAGAACTCGCTGCGCCCGCTCGACGAGCAATGCGGCTGCTACACGTGCCGAAATTTCACACGCGGCTATCTGCACCATCTGCATCGCGTAGGTGAAATCCTCGGTGCGCAGTTGAACACCATCCACAACCTGCACTACTACCTCGAACTGATGCAGGAAATTCGCGATTCGATCGACGCGAAAATGTTCGAGGCTTTCCGTCAGCGCTTCCACGAAAACCGCGCACGGGGCGTCGAAGCGGCGACCTGACGGCGCGGGCCGGCGAATTCAACCGAAGAATCCGTCGGCCGCGAGCATAAAACCTTACAATAAACTTTCGATACGCACGAAAAAGGCTTTAAACGGTTGATCGTAAAGCCGATTTGCCGCGCCGACGCCTATCGGGCCGATGGTAGAATAATCGGCGGCTTTTTCCAGTTGTCGAACAACGGCTCGCTCGTGTACTCGCGTAACGGCGTGTTCCAGCTCGACAAGAACGGCTACATCACCAACGCCGAAGGCCTGCAATTGATGGGCTACGCGGCGAACAGCTCAAGCATCGTCAACATGGCGCAAATCGTGCCGCTCACTGATTTTTTTGATCGTTTTGATTTATAACGGAGAGACCAACGTGTCGTTCATTTCCAATGCCTTCGCCCAAGGCACTGCAGCAGGTGGCGTCGAATCGAACCTGATGAGCTTCCTGCCGCTGATCCTGATGTTCGGCGTGCTGTACTTCATCATGATTCGCCCGCAAATGAAGCGCCAGAAGGAACACCGCAACATGCTCTCGGCCATGGCCAAAGGCGACGAAGTGGTGACGAACGGCGGCATCGTCGGCAAGGTGACGAAGGTGGGTGAAGCCTACGTCGGCGTCGAAATCTCGGAAGGCACGGAAATCACCGTGCAAAAGGCGTTGATCACAACAATTCTCCCGAAGGGCACGATCAAGTCGCTGTAAGGCCTGCTCTCTCGCATCCGGCGCGGCTTCGCCGGCAGTTTCTCCGGCACGCAACGCAGCACACCGTGAACCGCCCGCGCTCATCGCCGGATGCATCGCTTCCAAGCCAACCTTCCCGTTGGACCACTCATGAATCGTTACCCCCTCTGGAAATACGCCGTGATGCTGGTGGCTCTGGTCATCGGCCTCGTGTACACGCTGCCCAACCTGTTCGGCGAAGCGCCGGCGGTGCAGGTGTCGAGCGGCAAGGCGACGGTCAAGCTCGACTCGACCACGCTGTCGGCGGTCGAAGCGGCGCTCGCCTCGAGTCAGATCAAGCCTGAAGATGTCACATTCGACAACTCGTCGACCAACGCGAACATCCGCGTGCGTCTGCTCGACACCGACACGCAGCTGCGCGTGAAGGATCTGCTGCAGAAGTCGCTCAACAGCGACCCGAACGACCTGCAATTCATCGTCGCGCTGAATCTACAGAGCGCTTCGCCGCGCTGGCTGACCGCGCTGCACGCATTGCCCATGTACCTCGGTCTCGATCTGCGCGGCGGCGTGCACTTCCTGCTGCAGGTCGACATGGCGGGCGCGCTGAACAAGAAGCTCGACTCTGACGCGTCGGATGCGCGCACGCTCCTGCGCGACAACAGCATCCGCGACGGCGGCGTGAACCGCGTCAACCAGACGGTGGTGATCAATTTCGCCGACCAGGCCACGGCAGACACAGCGTCGAAGCAACTGGCGCGCGGCATCGGCGAACTCCAGTGGGCCTCGCAGGCGTCGCCCGACGGCGGCGTGCAACTAGTCGGCACCTTCACGCCGGCCGTGCAGAAGGCCATGCAGAACGCCGCGCTCAAGCAGAACATCACCACGCTGCATAACCGCGTGAACGAACTCGGCGTGGCGGAGCCGGTGATCCAGCAGCAAGGCTCCGACCGTATCGTGGTCGAACTGCCGGGTGTACAGGACACGGCGAAGGCGAAGGACATCATCGGCCGTACGGCTACGCTCGAAGCGCGTCTTGCCGACCCGGTCAACACGCACCCGAATCCGTCGGACCCGGTGCCGCCGGGCGACGAGCTCTTCACGCAGGGCAATCAGGTCCCGGTGCTGCTGCGCAAGCAGATCATCTTCACGGGCGACCGGATTATCGACGCGTCGGCGGGCTTCGACGAGCATCAGCGCCCATCCGTCAGCATCCGCCTCGATTCGGCCGGCGGCCGCTCGGTGCGTAGCGTTTCGCGCGACAACATCGGCAAGCCGATGGCCATGGTCCTGTTCGAAAAGGGCAAGGGCGAAGTGCTGACGGTGGCGACGATTCAATCGGAACTGGGCGACCGCTTCCAGATTACCGGCCAGCCAACGCCGCAAGCTGCCGCTGACCTCGCGCTGCTGCTGCGCGCCGGTTCGCTCGCGGCGCCGATGGACATCATCGAAGAACGCACGATCGGCCCGAGCCTCGGCGCGGACAACATCAAGAAGGGCTTCCACTCGGTGGTGTGGGGCTTTGCGGCAATCGCCGTCTTCATGATCGCGTACTACATGCTGTTCGGCGTGATCTCCATGATCGGCCTGTCGGTCAACCTGCTGCTGCTGATCGCCGTTCTGTCGATGCTGCAGGCCACGCTCACGCTGCCGGGTATCGCCGCTATCGCGCTCGCGCTCGGTATGGCGATCGACGCGAACGTGCTGATCAACGAACGCGTGCGTGAAGAGCTGCGCAACGGCGCACCGCCGCAGCTCGCGATCCAGAACGGTTACGCGCATGCATGGGTGACCATTCTCGACTCGAACGTCACCACGCTCATCGCCGGTATCGCGCTGCTCGCGTTCGGCTCGGGTCCGGTGCGTGGCTTCGCGATCGTCCACTGTATCGGCATTCTGACGTCGATGTTCTCCGCGGTGTTCTTCTCGCGCGGTATCGTCAACCTCTGGTACGGCGGCAAGAAGAAGCTGAAGTCGCTCGCGATTGGCCAAGTGTGGCGTCCGGAAACGTCGCCGGCTGGATCGGCGGCTTATCTCGGTCAGGACGACGCCGCAACGGACACCGGCAAGGCTATCGCCGCCGCAACGGTTGCGGCCAGGCCGAAGGCCGGAGCTTCGGCGCAGGCTCGCGCCGGCAAGCCGACCGTGCGTCGCCGCAACGCGTCGAATTCGTCGCAGAAACCGGGTTCATCCCGCTGAGTCCCGGAGAACTAGACCATGGAATTTTTCCGTTTCCGTAAAGACATTCCGTTCATGCAGCGCGCGTTGATCTTCAACGCGATCTCGCTGCTGACGTTCCTTGCCGCTGTTTTCTTCCTCGTGCATCGCGGGCTGCATCTGTCGGTGGAATTCACCGGCGGTACGGTGATCGAGGTGCAGTATCCGGGCGCGGCGCCGCTCGACCCGGTGCGCGGCTCGCTCGCGCGCCTTGGTTACGCGGACGCGCAGGTGCAGAACTTCGGCACCTCGCGCGACGTGCTGATCCGTCTGCCGCTCAAGCAGGGCTTCACGTCCACGCAACAGAGCGACCAGGTCATGACCGCGCTGAAAACCGACACGCCGCAGGTGCAGTTACAGCACGTCGAATTCGTCGGTCCGCAGGTCGGCAAGGAACTCGCTACAGACGGCCTGCTCGCGCTCGCCTGCGTGGTGGTCGGCATCGTGATCTACCTGTCGTTCCGTTTCGAATGGAAGTACGCCATCGCCGGCGTGATCGCGAACTTGCACGACGTGGTGATCATTTTTGGTTTCTTCGCGTTCTTCCAGTGGGAGTTCTCGCTGTCGGTGCTGGCCGCCGTGCTCGCGGTACTCGGCTATTCGGTGAACGAATCGGTCGTTATCTTCGACCGGATTCGCGAAACCTTCCGCCACGAACGCAAGCTGAGCGTGATCGAAGTCATCAACCACGCGATTACCAGCACGATGTCGCGAACCATCATCACGCACGGCTATACGCAGATGATGGTGCTCTCCATGTTCCTGTTCGGCGGCCCCACGCTGCACTACTTCGCGCTCGCTTTGACGGTGGGTATTCTGTTCGGTATCTACTCGTCGGTGTTCGTCGCCGCGGTGCTCGCCATGTGGTTCGGCGTGAAGACCTGCTGAAGGACAAGAAGCCGGGCGTCGACCCGAACGATCCGAACGCGGGCGAGCAAGTTTAAGCGTGCTTCAGTTTCCCGGCTGCGTCGTTGCCGGCCGAAGTTGCTGAAGACAAGGCTGCTGCAATGAAAAAAGGCCGGTTCTCACAAACCGGCCTTTTGCGTTTACCGCTTCAGCACAACAACGAGCGTAGAAGCACCGAGCTTTAACGGAACCCCAGCTTGGTACGCGCCGCAATCAATGCGACGAGGCTTATCACAGCGGCGAAAATCATGTAGTAGCTCGGCGCGGCTTTCGACCCGGTGACAGTAATCAGCCACGCGATGATGAACGGCCCGAAGCCGCCGAAAATCGTCACGGCGATGTTATAGGCGAGCGACATGCTGGTGGTGCGCGTCTGCACCGGGAACATTTCGGACAGCAAGCCTGGCAGCGCGCCGAAATAGCCCGTCATCAGAAAGCCGAACACGATCTGCATGCCCATCAGAGAGCCGAACGTGGGATACGCGATCAGATACAGAAATGCCGGATAGATGAGTACGAGCAACAGCAGCGCCGAAATCAGCATGATCGTGGGTGCGTCCGTGCTTATCCGACAGATGACCGACGAACGGGGCGAACACCATCTGGATCAGGCCGGTCAGCGCAATCGCCGAAAATGCGACCGAAGGTACAAGCCCGAGTTGCTTCACGCCGAAGGTCGGCATGAAGAGCACGAGATAGGTCGACACCGTGCCGAGCACCACCACGCCAATGGCGATCACGAGCCGCAGTTTCTGGGTACTGATGGTGTCGCGCAGCAGCGTATCCGTGTCTTCCGCCGCGAGAAATTCGGGCGTTTCGTCGAGTTTCGTGTGGATGTACCACGCCACCGGTCCGATCAGCAGACCGAAAAAGAACGGCACGCGCCAGCCCCACGAGCCCATCTGTTCCGGCGACAGATTCCTCCCCGTCAGCAGCACGCCGAACGCGGCGGCAAGCAACGTCGTCAAACCTTGGCTCGCGACCTGCCAGCTCGCGAAGAACCCGTGCCGCCCCGGCACGTGTTCCGCCAGAAACGCGGTAGCGTTGCCGAATTCGCCGCCCGCCGAAAGCCCTCCTGCATCAGCCGCGCGACCACGAGAATCAGCGGTGCTGCGATGCCGGTGCTTTGATACGTCGGCAGGATCGCGATGATCAGCGTGCCGGACATCATCAGCACGATGGATAGTGTGAGCGCCGTCTTGCGCCCCGCGCGGTCGGCATACGCGCCCAGCACGATCGCGCCGAGCGGGCACATGAAAAACGAGACGCCGAACGCGCCGAGCGTAACCAGCATCGAGGCAGTTTCATTCCCGGCCGGGAAAAACAGCTTCGAGATGATCAGCGCAAAAAACCGTACACCACCAGAGCCAACCATTCCAGCGCGTTGCCGATAGAGGCGGCGATAACCGCCCGCCACGAGTTCTGCCGGCTTCGCGCAAGGCTTGCTGCTGTCGTGGCGTTTATTCAGATCTCCAGTTCGCGCGAACTTATATTGGTGTTCGATGTGTGTCCGGATCAAATCCGGTTCCGCCCACTGGATGCGTACACAACCAATGCGGCCAATGCGATCTATCTATGTACATCAAAAAATTAAAGCGGCGCGATTAGCAAATAGCCGAAGCCCGCGCCGTAAGGCTTTGCGCGCTGCGTCTGCCAATAAAAAACCGCTTCGGCGCATCAGCGCCCGAAGCGGTCTCCTGTTGCAGCGCAACGGCGTCGAGCGGCCGCCGCGCAAAGTCGAACCTGATTACTGTTTGATGCCTTCGGTCTGGATATGCAGCTTGGTGTCCATGCTGAAGCCGTACTTCGTGCCGAAATCCATGCCGTAATCCGCGCGATTGAAATGCGCGCTCGCTTCCACGTCGCACACTTCGCGCTTGAGCATCGGATGCGGCATGCATTTGAAAGACTCGATCGTCAGGTTGAGCGGCTTCGTCACGCCGTGCAGCGTGAACGTGCCCTCCACTTCGACCAGCTTGTCGCCGTTGAACTTGATGCTGGTGCCTTTGTAAGTCGCCGTCGGATACTTCGCGACGTCGAAGAACTCCGCCGTTTTCAGGTGCTCGTCGAGCTTGGTGTTGCCGGTCTGCACCGAAGCCAGATCGACCGTCACGTCGACCGTGCCGGTTCTCGCCGCGCGGTCGAGCGTCACCGTACCGGAGCTTTTCGTGAACTTGCCTCGCCAGACGGACAGACCGCCGAAGTGATCCGCCTCGAAACTCGGGTACGTGTGCGTCGGATCGAGCTGGTAGGTGGCGGCAAAGGCAGCGATCGAAACGGAAGAAGCCAGCGAGGCGCGGCAGACGTCACTTGCGTGCGGCAACGATATTGAAACTTGATGACCACTTCGTCGGCGACCACGGACGTGTCTTTCCACTCGCCGGTGCCGATGTCGAACTGCGAGCGTTTGATCGGCAGCGACCCGTCGAACACCTGCGTCGCGCCCTGCTGCGTCACTGTGACGGGCACGACCACCGTCTGCGATTTGCCCTTGATGGTCAGCTTGCCCGTGATCTTGAACTGATTGCCGCCCGCCGGCGCGATCGCGCTGGAGACGAACGTGGCTCGGATAGGTTTTCGCGTCGAACCAGTCCTTGCCACGCACCTGGTCGTTGTAGCTTTCGTCGCCGAGATCGTAGCTGCCCACGTCGATGCTGAATTGCGCCGCTGCCGTCGGCCGGTTTCGACGGATCGAATTTCACCTGCGCAGTGAACTTGTTGAACTTGCCTTCCACCGGCACGTTCATCTGCTTCGACGTGGCCGTAACCGTGCTTTTCGACACATCGACTTGCGTAAGCGCGCTGCCAGAGTGGCATGCGGCGTGGCATGGGCGGCGCGGTGTGCGTGGCGCGCCAGAGAATGCGCAGAATCGCGAGCACGAAGACCGTCACGCCGATCCACTTATGCCAAAAGAAATAGCGCAGCTTGGTGGGCGTGAATCCGGGGATGTCGGTCATCACCCAGCCGAGAGCAAAACCGCACACGATGAGGAGCGCGCGATCAGCCAGTGAAACGCGATGGCGGTACACGTGTACGACTCCCGGCCCGCGAAAGAAGGATTGATTGCCATGACAGGTCAGCACGAGTTAAGAGAGCGAGCTAAGACAGGTTAACGGCACAGCCATGCCTGCTATTCCCTGCTTCAGCGCGAACGCTATTGCGCGCTGGCGGGATAGGCCGGCTGACACGCATGCTTAAGGCCGCCATGCTACCCTAAGCGCGAAAAGCTGGCTGTGGCGGCTTATGTGCCCGGGTCCACAAATTGCTGACGTGCGGACTTGCAATGAACAATTAGGGACATAGAATGTCAAAGGTCACATCCATTTCATGCAAACGAACGCCCGCCCCGCGGTGTGCGGTTTGCCGAGGCAACGGCGTCGGGCACCGTGCGTTTGGTACTATTGCTCCACCTTTTCGCTAGGCCCCACCATCAACACGGCGTTGCACGCTTCCCCCACACGTCGTTAGCCCTTTTGTCGTATGGAACATGAGAATCTGATCGCGTGCCATGAATGTGATGCGCTGTTCCGCAAGCCACGGCTTGTCGGGCGCAAAATGGCGCGCTGTCCGCGCTGCGGCGCCACGCTCTATAGCGGCGTGGCGCGCAAGCTCGACGCCATTTGTGCCATGACGCTCGCCGCGCTCATCACGTTCGTGATCGCGCAAGGCTTTCCGATCGTCGAGCTGGAAACCAATGGCATCACGTCGCAAACCACGCTGTTCGGCGCGCTCGTCGCGTTGTGGGGCGAGGACATGCAGATCGTCGCGGTCATGGTGTTCTGCTCCACCATTCTCTTTCCGCTCACGGAACTCGTCGCACTGCTCTACGTGTTGATGCCGCTGCGCTCCGGTTATGTGCCGCCGGGCTTCAGCCGTGTGCTGCGCGCAATCCAGTTCGTGCGGCCGTGGGGCATGATCGAAGTATTCATGCTCGGCGTGCTGGTTACGCTCGTCAAAATGGTGAGCCTCGCGCGCGTCATTCCGGAAGCGGCGCTCTTCGCTTTCGGCGTGCTCACGCTGATGTTCGCCGTTGTCGTCACGTTCGACCCACGCATTCTGTGGGACCTCGCCGACGAACTGAACGACCCGAGCCAGCGCCCGCTGCCGCGCACGTCGGCGGATAGCGCGGCGGTGGCGATCGGCTCGCTCGCCGGACCGCCCGCGCCGCCTTGCCATCACGGAAGACGCCGGCCGGGTATGCCGCCCGGCGCGCCGTCGGCACAGCATCGGGGATGAGCGCACGATGAAATACGTCACCGCAAGGCGCGCCGGTCTGGTTACCTGTCATGCATGCGGACGCGTCGAGCCGCGCGTTCGCTTTGTCACGCCGCAACACTGCGGACGCTGCGGCGCCACGCTGCATTCGCGCAATCCGGACAGCCTGATGCGCACGTGGGCGCTGCTGATCGCCGCGGCGCTGCTGTACATTCCCGCGAATCTGTTGCCGGTCATGCATACGTCGTCGCTGCTCGGTTCCGAAGACGACACGATCATGAGCGGCGTCGTGTATTTCTGGACCTCCGGCGACTGGCCGCTCGCCGTGATCGTGTTCATTGCCAGCATCATGGTGCCCATGCTGAAGCTGAGCGTGCTCGCACTGCTCACCATCACCACGCAGCGCCGTTCACGCTGGCGCCCGGAGCAGCGCACCACGCTCTACCGGATAGTCGAGCAGATCGGGCGCTGGTCGATGCTCGACATCTTCGTCATCACGCTCACGATCGCACTGGTGCGCTTCAAATCGCTTGCCGTCATCACCGCGGGACCGGGGGCGATCGCCTTCGGCTCGGTGGTGATTCTTACCATGATGGCCTCCATGCAATTCGATCCACGACTCATCTGGGATAACGTGGACCGCAATACTCAAAAAAACTCAGGATCCGAACCATGACTGGCCCGCCAGGACCGACGCCCGCTTCCGACGCGCCGCGCAACGATTCGAACGGACCGAATCTGCCACCTCATCTGCCGGATCCCGACATCGAGCCGCGCAGCCGCTGGCTGCCCTCGCTCGTCTGGGTGATTCCGCTGATCGCCGCGCTGATCGGCATTGCGCTCGTCATCAAATCCGTCACGGAACGCGGCCCGACCATCACGATCAGTTTCGTGAGCGCGGAAGGACTCGAGCCGGGCAAGACCAGAGTCAAATACAAGGACGTGGACGTCGGTTCGGTGAAAACCATCCAGTTGTCGAAAAACCTGTCGCACGTACTCGTGCAGGTTCAACTGACGAAGGAAGGCGAAAACTTCGCGGCCAAGGATTCACGCTTCTGGGTGGTGCGCCCGCGCGTCGGCGCGAGCGGCGTGTCTGGCCTCACGACGCTGCTTTCGGGCGCGTATATCGGCGCGGACGCCGGTCATTCGCCGGATACAGAGAAGAACTTCGTCGGCCTCGAAACGCCGCCGCCCATCACTGGCGACCAGAAGGGCCATCAGTTCATCCTGCATGGCGACTCGCTCAGCTCCATCGACATCGGCTCGCCGATTTTCTACCGCCGCGTGCAGGTGGGTCATGTGGTCGGCTTCTCGCTGGATAAAGACGGCACCGGCGTGACGATGCAGGTGTTCGTCTCCGCGCCGTTCGACCAGTACGTCAGCACCAACTCGCGCTGGTGGCACGCGAGCGGCGTCGATCTGCGGCTCGATTCGAGCGGCTTCAAGCTGAATACCCAATCGCTCGCCACGGTGGTCGTGGGCGGCCTGTCGTTCCAGTCGCCGCCTGGCCAGAGCGTCGGCGCGCAGGCGCCGAACAACATGACGTTCCGCCTCGGTTCGGACGAAGCCGACGCCATGCGGGAACCGGACGGCGTGCCGCTGCGTGTCGTGATGAACTTTAACCAGTCGCTGCGCGGTCTGTCGATTGGCGCACCAGTCGATTTCCGTGGCATCGTGCTCGGTCAGGTGACGAACATCGGCATCGACTACGGCCCGAAGACGCGTAGCTTCACGATGCCGGTGACGATGAACATCTACCCGGATCGCCTCGGCAAGCGCTTCCGCGAAACTGCGCCCGCACCGGGCAGCCTCGCGGGTCAGGTCATGCTGCAACAACTCGTCAAACATGGTCTGCGCGGCCAGTTGCGCACCGGCAACCTGATTACGAGCCAGTTGTACGTAGCGATGGACATCTTCCCGAAAGCGCCGCCCGCCACTGTCGACGTCGCAAGCGATCCACTCGAACTGCCGACGATTCCGAACACGCTCGACGAGTTACAACTGCAGGTCGCGGACATCGCGAAGAAGCTCGACAAGGTGCCATTCGACCAGATCGGCGCGAACCTGAACAACGCGCTGAAGAACGCCGATCAGCTCTTCACGCGTCTGGATAAGGAAGTCGTGCCGCAAGCGCGCGATACGCTCGCGGCGGCGAAGCAGACCTTCGGTTCCGCCGAGGCGACGTTGCAGCAGGATTCGCCGCTGCAGTCCGATGTCCATCAGGCGTTGCAGGAACTCACGCGCACGCTGCAGTCGCTGAATGCGCTGTCGGATTACCTGGAGCGTCACCCCGAATCGCTGTTGCGCGGAAAATCAGGAGATAAACAATGATGGTTGCCCGGCTCCCCCGCCCGCTGTCCAGACTTGCGCGCGGTGCCCGCGGCGTCGCCAGGCTCGGCGCACTGGCCGCGCTCGTGGCCGTGGTGGCTTGTTCGTCGCCGACGAGCCGCTTCTACACGCTCGGCGACGCCGGCGCGGGTTCGCTCGCGCCCGTCACCGCGCGCACGTCGGTGCCGGCATGGATGATCGCGGTCGCGCCGATCGACGTGCCGCCGCAAGTCGCAAAAAATCAGTTGGTCGTGCGGACGGGCCCGACGCAGGTTCAGGTGCTCGAGGAAGAGCGCTGGGCGTCGCTGACCGGCGATGAAATCCGCCGCGCGCTCTCCACGGACCTGACGCAGCAGCTCGGCACGATCGACGTGTACGGTACGGCGTATCCGGACAGCACGCTGGTATATCGCGTCAGCATGAACGTGCAGCGCTTCGAATCGTGGCCGGGTTCACATGCGCTGATCGACGCTGTGTGGAGCGTCTGCGCCGTGCGCAGCACCGCGATCATGACGTGCCGCAGCGTGGTGAACGAACCGGTGAACGGCGGGTATGACGCGCTCGTCGCCGGTCACAAGAAAGCGCTGCAGGAGATTTCGTCGCAAGTGGCGACGACGGTAAAGGCGATGGCTTCGGCCGCGCCGCGAACAACAAGCGGCGCGGGAGGCAAGAACGCTGCCGTGGCGAATGTGCCGCCGTGTCCGTCGGGTCTTACAACGGATAGTAATAGCGCGGCGACCGGCACCTGACCATTCGAATACCGCTCAATTAAATAACCTACCAATTCAGAAAAAATAACCTACCAATTCAGAATGCCAGAATTCGCTCAATGAGCGAATTCTGGCATTCTTTATTACAAAACTCTTTTCGATACTTATTTTCAAAATCAGCATGCTCAAACAAATAACATTTGCCCGATTCATAAAAGATGCGGTTTGTTCGCCGCAAAGCATGCCCAGCAAGCGTTTGTGCGTTTGAAACGTTTTGCACACACGCCGTATGATAGAAAAGCTACAGAAAGTACGATACGCAAATTATTCTTTCGAACGTCATACATGCAGCGCTATTCCGGATGAATTAATCACAATGGAGAATGAATCTCTTTTATCGCTTCTTCGATCGGTATTTGTTGCCGACTCCTTTTGCATATCGTCCAATCTGACCTAATCTCAAGTTGTTTGTAACCTTCGCGAATGTCGTCTCCCAACCATCGTTTCGGAGGAATCATGCGGCGTTGCTCACATCCCTCGCCGACGATGCCACGCATCGTCGTCTATGATCTTGCCCTTTCGAAAACGGCGCTTCAATGCGGTTCTTTTTTGTTGGCGGCTTGCTTCGGAATCCAAATTTTGGCGTAGCGCAACACGTGGCATGGCTGCGCGAAACGCATCCGGCCTTATCGCAACATTTACCGCTGCTTGACGGTAACGCCGCATGCACCGTGCGTGCCATCATTCTTCGCGAATGCGACGCTCACGAGGAATACGATGGTCTGCCTTGCCTTACAAGGCACAACTCGACGACAACGTGCGCTTCGAAACCATTCACCTGATGCGCGCGGACCACACGCTGCTAAACGCGCGTTGCGGCACGCCGTTCGAACGCGAAGCGCTGGTGGCGGACGCCGTAGGCAGTCGATCACATGCGCGGGCGACCTCGAAATTCGCCGCGAACTGATGAGAAAATGCGCCGGTCATCTGGCAACACGCCATGTCGCGCTCGACCTGTTTCGCAAAGAATGGCTACGCGGCCGAACGCACGAGCGCGACGAAAAAACGCTGTGTTTCCTGTTCAGCCGTGCCTTTCGGCCACATGGAGCCGGCTTGCCACCATGCCGGATTTCACCATGCCGCCGTGCAGCCTCGATTTCCCGCACGCGCTCTCCGTGATGTTCGAACGGGCACGCGCGGCGCATCTAGGCCGGTCAAGCGCTCGCTGGCAATGCGTGGACCCGATTCCCGCCAGCCTGACGGCCCAGCCCCGTGCGGACAGGCACCAGGACAGGCACCATGCGCGCGCCGCGGACGGAAACGCAGAGGCCCCCGTTGGCGGACGATCTGATGAGCACGACGCCGCCCCTCACATTTGCCGCAAGCTGATCGTTCGCCGCCACGACTGACACGCAACAATAAAATCCAACGTGTCATCGCCTTTCAATGTCTGCGGACTGCAGGCATTACGCAAAACTAAATTGACGGCGCGTAGGCTCAGCGCACGTTCAAACCGTCAATCTCAGCGCTCCCTATTGCACACCGCCCACACCGGTTCCTTCCGACGCTTTCCTTTGTCGACATCGAACGACACACGACTGACAGCGCGCATCGCCCCGCAACACGAACCCGCAGCGGGAATAATCATCGCCGGAACGCCCGCCGGCGACCCTTGCCGACCGCTTACAATAGCGCCTTATCTAACGCCTTCCGGCAACCTCAATGTACTTCGATTTCTTCCTCCCTTGCCCACGCGGCCTAGAAGCCTCGCTTGCGTCCGAACTCGCGGAAATCGCCGCGAAGCATCTGAACAGCGCACCGTTTACCGCTGGCACGCAAGTGCCGGGCGGCGTGCATTTCCGCGGCGGCTGGGCGGCCGGCATGGTAGCCAACCTGTATTCGCGCATCGCCCGTATCGCAGCGAACAGGACATTTACGCGCTCGCCGTCGAGCAGCGCTGGGAACAGTGGTTCTCGGCGCACGAAATATTGCGCGTCGACGTCACCGCGATCAAGTCGCCGCTGCACAGCCTCGAATTCACCACGTTGCGCGTGAAAGACGCGATCTGCGACCGTCTGCGTGAAAAGAGCGGCGCGCGGCCAAGCATCGACACCGCGATGCCCGACGTGCGCGTCTTCGCGTTCCTCACCGCGACCTATTGCACGCTGTATCTCGACACGTCGGGCGACCCGCTCTTCAAGCGCGGCTGGCGTTTCGACAAGGGCGCGGCGCCGCTGCGCGAAAACCTCGCGACAGGCATCCTGCGCTTGACGGGCTGGACCGCCAGCACGCCACTCTATGTGACCCGATGTGCGGCAGCGGCACGTTCCTCGCCGAAGCCGCGCAGGTCGCGCTGAACATCGCGCCGGGCGTGAAGCACCGCTTCGGTTTCGAAAAGCTCAAACAGTTCGATTCCAGAACCTGGCAAACGTTGAAGGCCGTCGCACTCGAAGCGAAACAGGCCGCGCGCAGTTCGCGCGAGAATACGGCAGCGATATTTCCGGCGACATTGCTCGACAAGGCGCGCGCGAATTTCCAGCGCGCCGGCTTGCCGTCCATTCCGCTCAAACAGGTCGACCGCACGCGGCCTGACGCCGCCCATGGCCGCGCCGGGCATTCTCGTCGCGAATCCGCCGTATGGCGAGCGGATCGAAGTGCGCGGGCGCAACGCGCGCGGCGAGCCCCGCGAAAGCCGCGGCAATCGCGACGACGGCTTCCGCCGCGCCCAGGAAGAAACGCCGGACAGCGAGTTCTTCCAGTCGCTCGGCAACGGCTGAAGCAACGCTTTACGGGCTGGCACGCATTCATCCTGACGTCCGATCGCAAGTTACCGGGCCAGTTGCGTCTGCGTGAATCCACCAAGAAGCCGATCATCGCAATCGCAATCGCAAGCATCAGGTTGATCAGATGCTGGCCGCTGTACACCACCGGCGCGCCCTGAAAGAGCCGGAACTTGTATTTGCCCGAGAGCTTGCCGAAGGCAATCACCGAACCCGAGAACGTAATCGCGCCGACGAACGTACAGATGAAAAGCTCGATGCGGTTGCCGTACGGCAGGAAGCCGGGTACCGGATTCCCAGTATCGACGAGACCGAAGGCCGTCGGCTCCGACACCACCGCATACGCGATGCACACGGCCGCAAGGCCGATCAGCGAGTGCATGGCGGCGACGAGCTCGGGCATCTTCGTCATCTCGACGCGCGCCGCGACGAACGCACCGATCGCGCCGCCAATGACCAGTGCGACGAGCAGCAGTCCGAGCCCGAGGCCGAGATTCGAGCCGAGCGCGCTCGCCTGACGCGCGATCAGCGCGATGGTCGTGAGAATGGCAATCGCCATCCCGACCATGCCGAACGTATTGCCGATGCGAGCCGTCTTCGGATTGGAGAGATCTTTGAGCGCCTGAATGAAGCAGACCAACGCAACGAGATAAAGCAGCGTGACGACGTTCAGACTCATTACGCGTTCTCCTTACCTGCGGTGAGCTTCTTCGGCTCTTTCTTGCGGAACATCTCCAGCATTCGTCGCGTCACGAGAAAGCCGCCGAACACGTTGACCGCTGCAAGCGCGACCGCGAGCGTGCCGAAGAACTTGCCGGGCGCACCGAGCGTGAGACCGGTGGCGAGCATCGCGCCGACGATCACGATGGCCGAGATCGCGTTGGTGACCGCCATGAGCGGCTTGTGCAGCGCGGGCGTCACGTTCCAGACGACGTGGTAGCCGACGTAGATCGCCAGCACGAAGATGATCAGGTTGATGACGGTGTGATTGATGAGTTCCATCGTCATGCTCCTCAGGCTTTGCGCGCTACTTCACCGTCGCGGGTCAGCAACGTGGCCGCGACGATGTCGTCCGTGAGATCGATATTCAGCGCGCCTTCCTTCGTCACGATCAGCTTGAGGAAGTCGAGCAGGTTGCGTGCGTAGAGCGACGAAGCGTCGGCGGGCACCATCGAGGCCAGATTCGTATAGCCGACGCTCTGCACGCCATGTTTGACCACCACCTGATCCGCTTCGGTGAGCGGACAGTTGCCGCCGCGCCGTCCTTCGTATTCGGCGCCCCGGCCCGCTGCGAGGTCGACCAGCACGGAGCCGGGTTTCATCGCCTGAACCGTGTCGACGGAAATCAGCGTGGGCGCGGCGCGACCCGGAATCAGCGCGGTGGAGATCACCACGTCGGCCTGTTTTGCGCGTTCGTGAACGAGCACCGACTGCCGCGCGAGCCACGATGGCGGCATCGGGCGCGCGAAGCCGCCCACGCCTTGCGCGGCTTCGCGTTCCTCGTCGGTTTCGTACGGCACTTCGAGAAATTTCGCACCGAGCGATTCGATCTGCTTTTTCACGGCGGGACGCACATCGGAGGCTTCGATCACGGCGCCAAGACGTTTCGCGGTCGCGATCGCCTGCAAGCCCGCTACGCCCGCGCCGAGAATCAGCACGTGCGCCGCCTTGACCGTGCCCGCGGCGGTCATCAGCACGGCAGCGGGATAGAGCGTGGCGGCGAGCAGCACGGCCTTGTAGCCGGCGATGTTAGCCTGCGAACTCAGAACGTTGGGGCTTTGCGCACGTGGTGCGCGGCGCGGCTTCCAGCGCGAACGCAGTGACGCCCGCTGCGGCAAGTTTCGCGGCATTGAAAGGATCGGGCATGCCGACCAGCACGGTACCGCGCTTGAGCATGGGCAACTCGGCGTCGGTGGGCGACTGCACTTTAAGAACGAGTTCGGCACTGAACGCCGTGGCCGCGTCGACGATTTCCGCGCCGGCGGATGTAAAGGCGTCGTCAGGAAATCTCGCGCCGGTGCCGGCGCCGCTCTGGATCGTGACCCGGTGGCCCTGAGCCACGTATTTCTTCACCGTTTCGGGCGTCGCGGCGACGCGGGTTTCGTGCGCGCGCGTCTCGGCTGGCACTCCGATTTGCATAGTGCCCTCCTCCTCGACTTCTCTTTGACGACAAATCGGCCGACGAGGCATGCCGGCATGCATGTGTAACGGCTAACGCCTCACTTTAACCGAAACAGGGGTGCCCAGAAATCGGGGACAAGCCGGAGGTCCCCGCCCTGCGGGCCGCGCTGGGCGGCGCCCCGCTCCTAGGCAGGCAAAGCCCGTAAACGGTAAAATGCTCACCCATAAAATTGGAAACTTGGCTGCCGTACGTCACCGTCGCGGCGATCGTCGAACGTGATGGGCGCTTTCTCGTGATCGAGGAACACACTTCCAAGTGGCCGGCAGGCTGAATCAGCCTGCCGGCCACTTGGAATCGGGCGAAACGCTGCTGGAAGCGGTGGTCCGCGAAACGCTCGAGGAAACCGTGCATCCGTTCACGCCCGAGGCGCTGGTCGGCATGTACATGACGCATTTACGAGCGTCCCGACAGCGACGGCGTCACGTATCTGCGCTTCACCTATTGCGGCGACGCTGGCAAGCCCGACCTGCAACGCGCGCTCGATACGGACATCGTCCGTACGTTGTGGATGAGCGCCGAGGAACTGCGCGCCTGCCCCGAGCGGCACCGCACGCCGCTCGTCATGAATGCATCGACGATTACCTCGCCGGCCGGCGTTTCCCACTCGACTTCGTGCACACGCACTCGGTCGGCAGAAAGCAGGTTTAAAGCCGGGGGCGAAGAACTTGGCTCGAGCACCAGGCACCGCCACGAACGGCGCGTATGCAGACGACATTCACCGATAAACAGGCGGTCAACCCGCTTACCCGCTCGGTCACCTCCACGATCCATGAAGTCACGCAGTATCCAGTGAGCATCTTATCTTTTATGAGCAAGCAGAAAGTCGTAGTAGGCATGTCAGGCGGCGTCGATTCGTCGGTCACGGCGTGGCTGCTGAAAGAACAGGGCTACGACGTGGCCGGCCTGTTCATGAAGAACTGGGAAGACGACGACAGCGAATACTGCTCGACGCGGCAGGACTGGATCGACGTGGTGTCGGTGGCCGATCTGATCGGCATCGACGTGGAAGCGATCAACTTCGCCGCTGAATACAAAGACCGCGTGTTCGCGGAATTCCTGCGCGAATATTCGGCCGGCCGCACGCCGAATCCGGACGTGCTGTGCAATGTCGAAATCAAGTTCAAGGCGTTCCTCGACCACGCCATGTCGCTCGGCGCGGAAACCATCGCGACGGGCCACTACGCTCGCGTGCGCGAGAACAACGGACGCTTCGAGCTGCTGAAGGCGTTCGACCATACGAAAGACCAGTCGTACTTTCTGCATCGGCTGAATCAGGCGCAACTGTCGAAAACACTCTTTCCGCTCGGCGAGATTCCGAAAACGAAAGTGCGCGAGATCGCCGAACAGATCGCGCTGCCGAATGCGAAGAAGAAGGATTCGACCGGCATCTGCTTCATCGGCGAACGGCCTTTCCGCGACTTCCTGAACCGCTATCTGCCGACGAAGCCCGGTCCGATGAAAACCACGGACGGCAAAGTGGTCGGCGAGCACATCGGCCTCGCGTTCTATACGTTCGGCCAGCGCAAGGGCATCGGCCTCGGCGGCAGCAAGGAAGGCAGCGGCGAGCCATGGTTCGTCGCGGGCAAGGACATCCCGTCGAACACGCTGTTCGTCGCGCAAGGCCACGATCACCCGTGGCTGCTAAGTCATACGCTTTCGGCCGGCAACACGAGCTGGGTCACGGGCGAGCCGCCCGCCGAAGGCTTCGCGTGCGCCGCGAAAACACGCTACCGGCAGGCAGACGCGCCCTGCACGTTCAACACGGCCAATAGTGCCGAAGGTCTTTTCGAACTGACTTTCGACACCGCGCAGTGGGCTGTCACACCAAGGCAATCGGCTGTGCTCTACGATGGCGACGTGTGTCTCGGCGGCGGCATCATCGAGCACGCGGTGACCGGGCAACCGGCCGTGCATGAGCCACAGAAAGCGGCGCTGCTTACGGCACGCTGAGCCATGTGTCACGGTGTGCGGCAACCTTCACCCTTGCTGTGCGCGCCTGATTTCCAGACTCGTGTTTCATCGTTTCGCGCGGCGCGTCTTGCCGCGCGGGTGCGTCGTATCTTCAAGCCGCAACTCGCGTCACCCTGAAACACAGTCGTGAGTTTTCCTTCGCGGCGGATTCCGTATGCGCGTTCCATTTCGCGTGGACGTTCCCGCTGCAACGATCTTCACTGCACCGGAGTCCCAATGTTTTCTCGTCGTTGTCTGGCTATGTGGTGCGCGTGCGCGCTCCTCGCGATCTGCGCCGTGCTCGGAGCCGCGCACGTCGTCTCGTGGTTCTGGATCACCGTGCCGCTCGCGCTCGGCCTGTTCGACCTCACGCAGCAACGGCACGCGATTCTGCGCAACTATCCGCTGTGGGGGCATCTGCGCTTCATGTTCGAATTCGTTCGGCCGGAGATTCGTCAGTATTTCGTCGAAGGCGATACCGAAGAGCGGCCGTTCTCACGCGCCCAGCGCAGCATCGTCTATCAGCGCGCGAAGAACGACGTGGACAGCCGCCCGTACGGCACCGAGCTCGACGTGAAGGCGACCGCGCACGAATGGATCAGCCACTCGCTCGCGCCGACCACGCTCGATAACCACGACTTCCGCATCGTCGTCGGACCGGATCGCGCGCAGCCTTAATAGATGTCGATTTTCAACGTCTCGGCGATGAGCTTCGGCTCGCTGTCGGCGAACGCGATCATGGCACTGAAGCTCGGCGCGAAGAAAGGCAACTTCTCGCACGACACAGACGAAGGCTCGATGTCGAAGTATCACCGCGAACATGGCGGCGACATCATCTGGGAAATCGCGGCTACTTCGGCTGCCGCAACGACGACGGCACCTTCAACCCGGACAAATTCGCGAAGCAGGCCGCCGAGCCGCAAGTGAAGATGATCGAAGTGAAGCTTTCGCAAGGCACCAAGCCGGGCCACGGCGGCGTGCTGCCGGCCGCGAAGATCACGCTCGAAATCGCCGAAACGCGCGGCGTGCCGATGAGCCGCGACTGCATTTCGCCCGCAACGCACTCCGAGTTCTCGACGCCGCACGGTCTGCTCGAGTTCGTCGACCGCCTGCGCACGCTGTCCGGCGGCAAGCCGACCGGCTTCAAACTGTGTATCGGTCATCCGTGGGAGTTCTTCGGTATTGCCAAGGCAATGCTGGAGACGGGCATCCTGCCGGACTTCATCGTCGTGGACGGCGCGGAAGGCGGCACGGGCGCGGCGCCGCTCGAATTCACCGATCATGTGGGCGTGCCGCTGCAGGAAGGTCTGCTGCTCATGCACAACACGCGGTGGGCATCGGCTTGCGGCAGCGCATCCGCATCGGAGCAAGCGGCAAGATGATTACCGCGTTCGACATCACGAAGGCACTCGCGATCGGCACCGACTGGGTGAATGCCGCGCGCGGCTTCATGTTCGCGGTGGCTGCATTCAGGCGCAGACTTGTCACACGGGGCGCTGCCCGACCGGCGTGGCGACGCAGGATCCGGTGCGTCAGCGTGCGCTCGTCGTGCCGGACAAGTCAGACCGCGTCTTCAGCTTTCATCACAACACGCTGCATGCGCTGAAGGAAATCATCTAGGCTGCAGGCCTGAAACATCCGGCGGAACTGCGCGCGCATCACATCGTGCGGCGCGTGTCGTCGCACGAGGTTCGACTGATGTCGGAATTGCTCAAGTACCTAGAGCCGAACGATCTGCTGAAGGTCAACTACCGTTACTCGCTGTTCGAAAAGTACTGGCCGGTCGCGTAGAGCGATTCGTTTTCGCCGAAGGTGGAGCTGGCGGCGACTTGATCCATTGAAATCCAGAGGCGCCCTGGTTCACAAACTCGGGGCTCCACGACAACGAAGGGCCGCGGAAAATGCGGCCCTTCGTCATTCGAATGGCGCCGGCCCGCGCACGGAACCCCGCAAAACGGACACCCCCTCCCTTTCCGTTAAAATTGACGGTTAGCACTTCGCTCCACGGCGAGCCCGGGCGCTTCGGCGTTTCCCGCGCAGCCCTATGCCCGAAAGGCACTTCATGCTCACGTTTCAGCAAATCATCCTGACACTGCAATCCTATTGGGATAAGCAGGGTTGCGCGTTGCTCCAGCCGATCGACATGGAAGTCGGCGCGGGCACGTCCCACGTCCACACTTTCCTGCGCGCAATCGGCCCCGAGCCGTGGCGCGCCGCGTACGTGCAGCCGTCGCGTCGTCCGAAAGACGGCCGTTACGGCGAGAACCCGAACCGTCTGCAGCACTATTACCAGTATCAGGTCGTGCTCAAGCCAGCGCCGGAAAACATTATCGATCTGTACCTCGGCTCGCTCGAAGCGCTCGGCTTCGACCTGAAGCAGAACGACGTGCGCTTCGTCGAAGACGACTGGGAAAATCCCACGCTCAGCGCTTGGGGTCTCGGCTGGGAAGTGTGGCTGAACGGCATGGAAGTGACCCAATTCACGTACTTCCAGCAGGTCGGCGGCCTCGACTGCAAGCCGGTGCTCGGCGAAATCACGTACGGGCTCGAGCGTCTCGCCATGTATTTGCAGAAGGTCGAGAACGTCTACGACCTGATCTGGACGGAATGGGAAGAGCAAGGCCCGAACGGCCCGGAAATCCGTCGTCTCACGTACGGCGACGTATATCACCAGAACGAGGTCGAGCAGTCCACGTACAACTTCGAATACGCGAACGTCGAGCTGCTGTTCTCGATTTTCAACAGTTACGAAGCCGAAGCGAAGCGCATGATCGAAGCGCAGATCGCGCTGCCCGCTTATGAACTCGTGCTGAAGGCCGGCCACACGTTCAACCTGCTCGACGCGCGCGGCGCGATTTCGGTCACGGAGCGCGCGGCGTACATCGGCCGCATTCGTGCGCTGTCCAAGCTGATCGCGCAGGCGTATTACGACTCGCGCGAAAAGCTCGGCTTCCCAATGCTCGGCAATCCGGTGCACAGCGTGCCCGGACTGACCACTGACGCGCAGGATGCCTCGATGCCCGCGTGGGCGCCGCCGCTGAAAGTCGAACGCAAGATCGGCAAAGACTGACGAGACGAGAACACCAGCACATGACTCAACCCAAACACGCTACCCTGCTCGTCGAGCTGCTAACCGAAGAACTGCCGCCGAAAGCGCTCGCGCGTCTTGGCGACGCGTTCGCCGAAGGCATTGCGCAGCGCCTCGCGACGCGCGATCTGATCGAAGGCAAATTGTCGTTCGAGCGTTATGCCACGCCGCGCCGTCTCGCGGTCACAATCAAGAACGTGCGCGCCGTTGCGCCGGAAAAACACGTACGCGAAAAAGTGCTGCCGGTTTCCGTGGCACTCGACAAAGACGGCCAGCCCACCGCGCCGCTCGCGAAGAAACTCGCCGCGCTCGGTTTCCCCGACTTCTCCGTGAACGACCTGGAACGCGCGCAGGACGGCAAGGCCGAAGCCTTTTTCCTGCGCTACGCCGCGCCGGGCGCGACGCTCGCCGAAGGCCTGCAGGCCGCGCTGGATGAAACGCTCGGCAAGCTGCCCATTCCGAAGGTCATGACGTATCAGCGCCCTGACGGCACGAACGTGCAGTTCGTGCGTCCGGTGCAGCGCCTCACCGCCTTGCATGGCGAAGAAGTCGTGCCGGTCACGGTGCTCGGCATCGACGCCGACGACACCACGCTCGGCCACCGCTTCCTCTCCGAAGGTTTCGTGCAGATCCAGCACGCGGACGCCTACGCCGAAACGCTGATGCACAAGGGCCGCGTAGTGCCGAATTTCAGCGACCGCAAGGAAACCATCCGCACGCATCTGCTCGCGCAAGCCGGCGACGACCAGGTGGTGATGCCGGAATCGCTGCTCGACGAAGTCACGTCGCTAGTCGAATGGCCAGTGGTCTACGCGTGCCGCTTCGAGGACGAGTTCCTGCAGGTGCCGCAGCAATGTCTGATCCTCACGATGCAGACGAACCAGAAGTACTTCGCGCTCACCGATTCGAACGGCAAGCTGCGTTCGCGCTTTCTGATCGTGTCGAACATCGAAATGGAAACGCCGGGCGACATCGTCGAAGGTAACGAGCGCGTCGTGCGTCCGCGTCTTGCCGACGCGAAGTTCTTCTTCGAGCAGGACAAGAAGAAGACACTCGCCGACCGCGTGCCGCTGCTCGCGAACGTCGTCTATCACAACAAGCTCGGTTCGGCGCTGCAACGCGTGGAGCGCGTCGAGGCACTCGTTGGCGCGATCGCCGAGCTAATCGGTGCAGACGCGGCGCTCGCGAAGCGTGCGGCGCGTCTTTCGAAGGCCGATCTGATCACGGACATGGTCGGCGAATTCCCCGAGCTGCAAGGCACGATGGGCACGTACTACGCGCGCCACGACGGCGAGCCGGAAGAAGTCGCGCTTGCGTGCTCGGAACACTATCAGCCGCGTTTCTCTGGCGATGCGTTGCCCACCACGGCAACCGGCACGGTCGTCGCGCTCGCTGACAAGCTCGAAACCCTCGTGGGCATCTGGGGCATCGGCCTGCAGCCTACCGGCGAAAAAGATCCGTTCGCGCTGCGCCGTCACGCGCTGGGCGTGCTGCGTATCCTCGTCGAAAAGCAGTTGCCGGTCGATCTAGTCGAACTGCTGCGCACCGCGTACGGGCAATTCGCAGCGGTGCCGGGCGTGGCCGATTTCACGTTGCCCATCTACGAATTCAGCATGGACCGTCTGAGCAGTCTGTTGCGCGAGCGCGGCTACGCGCCGGGCGAAATCGACGCAGTGCTGGCGCTCAACCCCACACGCCTCGACGACATCGTCGCGCGTCTCGACGCCGTGCGCGAGTTCGCGTCGCTGGCTGAAGCGGCTTCGCTTGCAGCAGCCAACAAGCGCATCTCGAACATTCTGAAGAAGTCGGAAGGCGGCGCAACGGGTGGCATGCAGGTCGCGTTGCTCACCGAAGCCGCCGAGAAAGCGCTGTACGCGCAGCTCGAACAGGTGGCGCCGCGCGTGCAGACGCAACTGGCTGCGCGCGACTACACGGGTGCGCTCACCGCGCTCGCCGCGTTGCGCGAACCGGTGGACACGTTCTTCAACGACGTGATGGTCAACGCCGAAGATCCGGCGTTGCGCGCCAACCGTCTGGCTTTGCTCGGCGTACTGCATCAGCAGATGAACTGCGTCGCCGACATTTCCCGACTCGCAGCCTGAGCCCCACGCCATGCCGACCAAGAAAGTGGTGATTCTCGACCGCGACGGCGTGATCAACGTCGACTCCGACGCGTTCATCAAGTCGCCGGACGAGTGGGTCGCGTTGCCGGGCTCGCTCGAAGCCATCGCCCGGCTGAATCAGGCCGGTTATCGCGTGGCGATCGCCACGAATCAGTCCGGCATCGGTCGAGGTCTCTTCGACATGAATGCACTGAACGCGATACATCTGAAAATGCATCGCATGGCGGCGGCGGTCGGCGGACGTATCGACGCGGTGTTCTTCTGCCCGCACACGGCGGAAGATCACTGCGATTGCCGCAAGCCGAAGCCAGGCATGCTGAAGCTGATCACCGAGCGTTTCGAAGTCGATCCCGAAGACACACCGGTTGTCGGCGACGCAATGCGCGATCTGGAGGCGGGCGCGGCACTCGGTCATCCCACGCATCTGGTGCTCACCGGCAAAGGCCGCAAAACGCTCGATGCGGGCGGTCTGCCCGAAGGCACGAAGGTGCACGACGACCTGCGCGCCTTCGTGCCCAACTTCCTCGCCGACGCTCAAGAGTAATGCGCGCCGCGCGCGTCCCAACTTTATTCCGAACACGCCGATGCGCTTTATTCGTTCTTTGCTCCTCCTGATCTACTTCGTGCTGTTCACGGTGCCGTACGCCACCGCGTGCTTCATCGCGTTTACGTTCATGCGCGCCGACAACCGCTACTGGATGGCAGCCGGCTGGTGCCGCGTCACGCTCAACGTGGTGCGCTGGCTGAACGGCATCCGCTACCGGATCGAGGGCTTCGAGAATCTGCCCGATGGTCCCGCCGTGCTGTTGTCCAAGCATCAGTCCGCGTGGGAAACGCTGGCGTTTCCCGCGTTGATGCCGCGGCCACTCTGCTATGTGTTCAAGCGCGAGCTGCTGTACGTGCCATTCTTCGGCTGGGCGCTCGGCATGCTGAAGATGGTTCACATCGATCGCAAGGAAGGCAAGTTCGCGTTCGAATCGGTGATCCGTCAAGGCAAGCAGCGTATGTCGGAAGGCGCGTGGGTCATCATGTTTCCAGAAGGCACGCGCACGCCGACGGGCAAGCAGGGCAAGTATAAAACGGGCGGTGCGCGCTTCGCGACTGCCACCGGCGCACCGGTCGTACCGATTGCGCACAACGCGGGCCGCGTATGGCCGCGCAACTCGTTTCTCAAATATGCGGGTATAGTCACAGTGTCGATCGGCAAGCCGATCGACACCGCGGGGCTCACGCCCGACGAAGTGAACACGCGCGTCGAACAGTGGATCGAAGCAGAAATGCGTCGCATCGATCCTGCTGCGTACAGCGCGGCGGAAAAGGGCAGTTCCGCCGCCGCACCAATCTGACGCGCCCACGCCCCCGATGGCGTATTTGCGCGAAGCCGAATCCGATGCAGAAGTCTTCCAAGCCGCAGCCTGCTGCGGCGCTCGATAGCCGGCAACTCGATCTCCCGCTCTTCGCAGAGCCGGGTTCGACGTTGACGTCGCCATCACCCGCAGCGCCTGCGGCCATGCCGCTTGCATCCGACGCAGCAAACTGCGCAGCCTGATGATCGGCTCGCGCAAGCTCCACTACGTGCTGAAACGCTCCGCGCGCCGCTCGATCGACTCGCAATCGACAGCACGGGTTTGACGATCACCGCACCGCGCTGGGTCACGCTCGCCGACATCGAAACGGCGATCACCGAGAAGTAGCGCTGGATTTTCACGAAGCTGATCAAATGGCAAACGCGCGTCGAGCAGCGCGCATTGCCGAAGGTGGACTGGAAAGACGGCGCGGAAGTGCTCTATCTCATTCAGCCCGTGCGCGTGAAACTCGGCGCGCCGCGCGGCACGCTCACGTTCAATGCGGAAGAAGCCGAGTTGCAACTGCCGTTGCCGTTGCAAGCGGACCCGCAGCAGATCAAGGACCGCGTGCAAGGTTGGCTGCAGAACGAAGCCAAGCGTCTTTTCGGCGAACGTCTCGCGATTTACGCGGAAAAGCTCGGCGTGAATTACCGCGCATATGTGCTCTCTTCGGCGGCAACACGTTGGGGCAACTGTTCGAGCGACGGCAAGATTCGCCTGAACTGGCGGCTCATTCACTTTCCGCTTTCCATCATCGATTACGTCGTCGCGCACGAACTCGCGCATCTGCGCGAGATGAATCACAGCCCGCGCTTCTGGCAAACGGTCGAATCGATTTTTCCGGAATTTCGCGAAGCACGTCAAACGCTCAAATCACATCCGCCCGAGTTGTTGCCAACAACGCTTTGACGTTCGCGATGCTTCCTGCGGATTTCGGCGAACGTGACGGGTCCTTTCGGTTGAAGGTGATCGCTGATCAGCGGTTTTCGAAGCGAGCGAGCATCTTGCCGAAATGGGTGATCACGTTCCCGGAATGGGTGATCAGCGAACCGAAACAGCTGATCA
>CALNWS010000010.1 GCA_940747215.1 uncultured Paraburkholderia sp.
GCCTGGTTTGTTGCGTAAAGTTCGGAACCGTTCACTGCGTCAGTAGAATCCCTCGTCACCCGCCCCGCTGCGACATTCGTGATCGTGCGCTCCTTGCCCACGTCGCCGACTGAGACGGTGCTCGTCGGATTGGTACCACTGACTGCATACGACTGACCGTTGATCGTGACCGCGGCCGTGCCGACCGCCGCCTGAGTCGTAGAATTTGCACCCAGCGCGACGTCGCCCACGTTGTTGGCCTGCGAACCTGATCCCATGGCAACGCTGTTTCTGCTGCTGGCGGCCGCCGTATCGCCAAGCGCGACCGCGCCTGGATCGCCTGCCACGGACGTATTACCCAGTGCTACTGAGCCTTGACCAACCGCTTTATTTTGATTGCCCATGGCGACTGCGCCGTTTGCCTTGTTGTTGACACTCGCGCCTTGAGCCCCATCGTTATTGGCCACGTTATTCCTGCCCAGAGCAATCGCACCTTCACCACTCGCGAAATTCGGGTCACCGAGCGACACCGCACCGTCGCCGAACGCGGCACTGCCCGAACCGATCGCCATCGCCCTGCCTCCATCGGCTTTTACGCGATTACCAATCGCAATCGAACCGTCGGTCTGAGCGATCGCCGCAGGGCCCATCGCGACGCTGTCCACTCCGATGGCCTCGCTATCGGACAATTGCGAGTTTGCATGGAAGAAAGTAACACCTGCGCCACTATTATTAATTGCGTTCAGATACTGGCCGCAGCTGTCAAGATACGTGAACACGGTATCCAAGCTCGTGTTGACGTAGTTGAAGCTTTCATACGTCGTGCCGTAGAGCGCAGCCAACGCTTGATTGGTTTGATAAAGTTGCGATCCGTTGACTGCGTCCTTCGAACGGGCAGTCAATGATCCTAGCGCTATATGTTTGAGCTTGTGATCCCCGATCCCCCTGAACTTGCTGCTCTTGTTCATGTCCGTGGCTCTCGCTGTCCCCGGTATCAATCCGGCTCCCATCATCGTCGCGATGACCGCTACAATCGTTAATTTACCGCGCACCCCCGACTGAAGCGTTCCGTTGCCTCGGATAGCACGCAGCTCACGACCGCAGAAACGACCAGTTGACGAGTGAGTTTGAGACGGCGAACCGTGACGATCACCGCGTGAAACGGCATCTTTTTTCTTTTGCATGATTCTCTTGATAAGAAATTAAAAAAGCCAGACGAAAGAATGGAAGAGTCAATTGAATGAAGGAGCGGGCGACGTTTCTGTAACGTCTTGCCGTCTCGTTAGTTATGCTGATTTATACAGGCAATATTTTCTTCAGTCCAGCGGTACTGACTGTCTGCCCAGAACAAGCTTCAAGCCGTCAGCTCCAAGCGGGAGCGTGATCTCGCCTTGAATCCAGTAGACGGGCGACGCAACTAACACTTGTGGAGGTCATCTTCGGACTCGATTCCTTCCGCCACAACGAAGGGAGCCAAGGTTGTTGCAGAACGCGGCCAACGCACTGAGCATTGGCCTGCTGCTACCGCCTCCTCGCCATCGCGCCGCCAGCCTCGGTCAAGCTTGATCACGTGTGGTTGAATGGCACGCGCAAACGCCAAGCTACTGTGTAGCCAACACCGAAGTCGTCGAGCGATATGCGACAACCAAAGCTCATCAGACGCGTTACAAACTCGACAGCAGCATCAAAGTCTGCGATGGGCGCGGTTTCCGTGATTTCAACAGTCAAACGTGCGGCGTCCTCAGGATGGTCAGCTAGATAATCGAAGACGGACAGCCACCAGCTATCGATCGCTAAACTGCGAGCAGAAACGTTGCACCCTAAGTTTCTTTCTTAACTGACCGAGAACCGTTGCGACGACAAGCCTGTCCAGCGCGCGAACAAGTCCCAAGCGCTCCAACACCGGAACAAGATGCTCGTTCCTGCCCCAAACGGGAGTCCAGCGGCTCGTAGCAGAGCCTCCGAATACAACCACTGTTCGCTGCGGTCACGACGCACGATGGGTTTGAAATTCAAGGCCTGCGCGCCCTTCTCGGTGACTGCTCGATTGAACGCGACTGCTAGTAGGACCCATGTCCCGTTCATAATCAAGACGCCACTTCATATCCGACTGTGGCATGGTAACTTGCGCAGTCAAAGCACTCGTTCGCTCGACTTCTTCCGGATAAAGAATCTGGCCGCCGCTGCCTAACCCACCCTGACGTACGGGATCGACGCTCACCACCGGCAAGGCGGTACTCCGGTTACCCACTGTAACGTAACGAGATAGTTAGCCAGTTCTACCTGAACGTTTTCCAGACGCGTCAAGGCACCGAGAATGGACGTTGGCGCGGAGATGTTTTCTTTGCCGATGAAGGAAACCAGAAATCGCGCACCACCCAAGTCAGTCACGGAACCGCCCGAACCGTGCGCGCGCAATTGCAACGCACGCAGCGTCTCATCCGCGAAGGGCGCCCCGTACACCGCCTTCAAATGGGCGTAGTTGTTCAATTCGACAGGTATCTACATCCCATCCAATCGACAGCTTTCATGGCATTCCTTCTGAAGCGGTGTGAATGCAAAGGAACTGCGATCGGCGAACGCTTCCAACCAACGCCAAATCGCTTGGCTAAAAAGTGTATTCCGGCAGCAGCCAGACCAGTTCGCCGCTGCGCAATCTGCTGATTGCCGAGTAGATCGGAATCAGACCGATGCCCATGCCGCTGCTCACCCCCACGGCCATCGCTTCCGCGACGTTCACCTGAAACGTCGCCGCGCCGAGCACGACGGTTTCCTCGCCGTTCGGGCCGTCGAACATCCAGCGGTCCGGCGGAAACACCGGCGTCACCATCTGCAGACACGAATGGTTCGCGAGATCGGCGGGCGTTTTCAGCACGCCGCGCCGCTCCAGATAACGCAGCGACGCGCACGCGCTGCTGAGCCGCTGTGACACCAGCCCCGAACCGACAGCCAGGTCGCGAACGTGAGCGACACGTCGAAATCCTCGTCGAGCAGATCGGGCGGGTGTCAGTTCGATATGCACGTCCGGATAGCGCTCCTGATAGCGGCCCACGGCCGGCACGACGTAGTGCTGGCCGAAGCTCGTCATCGCGTGAACCTTGAGCTTGCCGGACGGGCGCGCGTGCGCGTCGCTCGCCTCAGCTTCCGCCTGATCTACGTAGGCGAGGATCTGCTCGCAGCGCTGCAGATGCCCGCTTCTGTGAGCGCGATGCGGTGCGTGGTGCGGTTAAGGAGCCGCGTGCGCAGATGCGCTTCCAGATCGGAGACCGCGCGTGACGCGTAGGCCGTAGTCGTATTGAGGTGTTGCGCGGCACCCGTGAAGCTACCCGCGTCTACGACGCGGACAAATACGCGCATGTTTTGAAGCGTATCTATGACTTTTCCTGTCGATCCGGCGCTCGCCGTCAAGAGTGATTGCCGGTCAATTATCTCATATCTCGTAAGAATGCCTTGCATCTTTACCGGTTATTCCCCAATCAATCGAAAAATATAATTGCACGCAAACATCTATAGACAATTTTGGAGGAAATCGTGCAGTCTCCGGTACCGAAAGGGACCGCCGCAGCCGCGGTTCTTACGATCCTATTAACAATCGCCGGCTGTGCAAGTACCGGAGGCGTCGCGAAGATTCAGGCCGAGCGGCTCGGCACTCATGCGGTGCTCGTGACGGCGCTCGGAGGCGAACTCGACGAACCCGCTAATGGTCTGAAGGACAGCGACACGCTGCCCGCGCACGGCAAGGGCGCGAAGGGCAAAGCGGCAGCGAGCCCAAGTGGCACAAGCGCGGCTTCGGCTGCAGCAACAGCTCCGGCGGCGGTAGTTTCAAAACCGTCGGCAGTGAAAACCGCCACAGCCAACGCGACGGCTCCCGCCGCCGCGACCGAGTGAGGAAGCCGGCCATGTCCACTCCCTCCTCCACTCCACGGCAACCGGGCTTCGGCGCGCTCTACTCGACCGCCGCCGACTGGGCACGCACAGACGGCCTCACGTGGATCTATCTCTTCAAGGCGCTGGCCGCGTGTTTCCTTGCGCTCGGCATCGCGATAAAGCTCGACCTGCCGAAGCCGCGCACCGCGATGACCACCGTGTTCATCGTGATGCAGCCGCAAAGCGGCATGGTGTTTGCAAAAATTCTACCGGATCTGCGGCACGCTGGTCGGTCTCGTCGTGATGCTCGCGCTGATCGGCCTCTTTTCGCAGCAACCGGAACTCTTCATCGTCACGACGGCATCTGGGTCGGCATCTGCACGGCAGGCGCCGCGCGCAACCGCAATTTCCGTTCATACGGTTTCGTGCTCGCCGGTTACACCGCTGCGCTGATCGGCATTCCCGCCTCGCAGTATCCGGACGGCGCAGTTCTAACGCGCGGCACGCGGGTGGCCGAAGTGGTGGTCGGCTCGTCAGCGCGGGCGCGGTGAGCGGCCTCGTGTTCCCGCAATTCACTGGCTTACAGATGCGCAGCACGGTGCGCGCTTCTCGGCGTTCTCGAATATGTGTCGGCGTCGCTTGCCGGACGCAACGATCGCGTGCTTCGTCGCCAAACATCGTCGGCTTCGAGGTGGCCCGCAGCGTGGCCGTGTTCGAAGGCCTCGATTCGCGGATGCGCGGCGACCGTCTCGCGCGTCTGAACAGCGAGTTCATGACCGCCGCGCTCGAACCGTATTTCTGCGAAATCGCGCCGCTGCTCGCGAAGTCCGGTGAATCCGTGCTGACCGCCGCCGACGCCGCGCAACTGGAAGCCTACAAGGCCGAGTTGCCGAAGCGCGTGCGCGCCACGCGCGCCGAACTGGAAACGCAGCCGGACGCGCCGCTGCTCGACTTCGACACGGCAGCCAAACTGCTCTATCGCTTCATCGACGATCTGCACGCGTACGCCGCAACATACGCGTCGCTTGCCGTGGATACACACGAACGCGAGCGCTGGATCGAGCGCTACGAGCCCAAGACCAACGCGATTGCCGCCGGTGTTTCGGGCGTGCGCGCGGCGATCGTGATGATGATTCTTGGCGCATTCTGGATCGCCACGGCCTAGCCGAGCGGCATTCACGCTGACGCTGAATGCGGCGGCCGTATGCGCGCCGTGTTCCCGCATATCGACGCGACGCTTTTCCGCTCCTGTGCGCCGGGCTCGCGCCGTTCCTGCTGTTCGGCGTGTTCATGACCACACGCCCCGCGCTCGCCGGTTACGGCGTCGGCTATTGCATCTTCTACTGCTTCCTCGCCGGCTCCGACAACGTCGTTCACTACGATCCGGGCAGCTTCATGAACGACGCGATCGCGCTCGTGCTGTCGATGCTGGTCGCCTCGATCGCTTTCGCCGTGCTGCTGCCGCCGTCCACGCCGTGGCTGCGCAACCGTCTGCTCGTCGATCTGCGCCGCCAGGTGCTGGTGGCAAGCCGTGCCGGCATGCGGCGCGCGCGATCTCTGATGTTCCAGATCAACGCGCTCGCACCGACCGAGCCCGAATTGAAGCGCGACACGCTGCGCTGGCTCTATTCTCGGTGCTCGAAGTCGGCAATGCGGTGATCGATCTGCGCCGCGAAATCGATGCCGTGGCGCGTATCGCTGCGTGCGATGCGCGACGCGCTCTTCGATACGCCGCGCGCGGACCGCTTCGACCGCGCACTCGCCGCCGTCCAGCAGATGCTCGCCACCTTCACGCCGCCGCGCGAAGAGCGGCACCGGCAACGCATCCTGAGTCATCTGCATTTCATTCGTACCGCACTGCTCGATCCGCAATCGCCGCTTGAACCGCTGGTGAACGGACGTGCCGACGCGTCAGAAGAGTTCGCCATGTCACATGATAGCGCCGTTTTCGATGCCTACGTGCCCGCCATCGTGCTGCTGTTCATTGTGGGCGCCGCGCTGACGTGGCTGCTCGATCGCGTGATCGCCTATACGGGCCTGTAGTATCGCGTGGTGTGGCATCCCTCTCTTTTCCGGGCCAACCTGCTCGTGTGTGTATGCGGCGTGCTGGGCCTCGCCGTTTATCGTTGATCAGAGTCGAAACATGACCATTCGAAATATCGTCGGCTTCGTCGCGACAGCCATTATTATTTTTTTATCGTTGCGATATTTGATTGGACTCGTGCTGTGAGTCTATTATTACATGAATGAACCGTGGACACGCGACGGATGCGTGCGCGCGGAAATCGTCAACGTCGTGCCGGACGTGTCGGACGCCGTGATGGATCTGCCCGTGAAAGACAATCAGTTCGTGAAAAAAGGCGATCTGCTGATGCAGATTGATCCGTCGCACTACGAGATCGCGGTCGAGCAGGCGCAAGCGGCGGTGGCCGCACGCAAGGTCGAGTTGCACATGCGCCGCGACGACGCGCAGCGCCGCGCGGACATGGGGACGCGCTCGTCGTCTCGAAGGAAAGTCGCGAGAATGCGACGACGCATACGGCGTCCGCCGCCGAGGCGTCGTATCAGCAGGCGCTGGCCGCGCTCGACGCCGCCAAGCTCAATCTCGCACGCACGCGCGTCGTGTCGCCCCGGTCGACGGCTACGTGACCAACCTGAACGTTGACCAACCTGAACGTGTTTCGCGGCGACTATGCGACGGCTGGCGCAGCCAAGCTCACGATCTTTGACAGCCATTCGTTCTGGGTTTACGACTACTTCGAGGAAACCTTCGAGGAAACGAAGCTGCCGCACGTGCGTATCGGTGATAAGGCCGAAGTGCGCCTGATGAGCGGCGGCACGCTTCAAGGTCACGTGGAAAGCATTTCGCGCGGCATTTACGATCGCGACAATCCGCAGAGCTGCGACCTCGTCGCCGACGTCAATCCGACCTTCAACTGGGTTGCGGCTCGCGCAGCGCGTGCCGGTGCGCGTGCGGATCGATTCCGTGCCCGACGGCGTGGTGCTCGCGGCGAGCATCACGTGTACCGTGGTCGTTACGCCGAGCTAAATGCCTGTGCGTATGCGTGTGGGCATGCTTGCGGGCGTGTTTTATGTGAGTGTCACCAGCCCGGCACGCCGCCCATCGCCTGAGTCTCCGCATACGTGAAGACGTGATAGTGCGTCTCGCCGGTGACTTGTGCGATGACGCGGGAATCGTCGGGCGGCGTTTCGCCGAACATCCGGTGGTGATAGGCGAGCGCCGCCGTGGCCTGTTCGACGAGTACGGCATTCTGCTGCGTGCCGGCGTCCATCTGCGTCACGGCGAGATTGATCTCTTCGATTCCGGCGCTCTGCTCCGACGAAGCCACCGAAATCTCGCCCATGATGTCGGTGACGCGCTTCACGGCTTTCACGACTTCTTCCATCGTTTCGCCCGCGTCCTTCGCCAGTACCGAACCGTTGCCCACACGCGCCACTGACGTGTCGATCAAGCCCTTGATCTCCTTCGCGGCCGCGGCGCTGCGCTGTGCGAGATTGCGCACTTCGGCGGCCACCACGGAAAAGCCGTGTCCTTCTTCGCCCGCGCGCGCGGCTTCGACCGCCGCGTTAAGCGCGAGAATATTGGTCTGGAACGCAATGCCCTCGATCACGTCGATGATGTCGCCAATGCTGCGCGCGCTGTCGTTGATCTAGTTCATCGTCTCGACCACGCGGCTCACCACTTCGCCGCCCTTCTCCGCGATGCTCGACGCGTTGTTGGCAAGCGTGCTCGCCTGCTTCGCGTTGTCCGCGTTCTGACGCACCGTCGACGTGAGCTGCCCCATGCTGGTCGCCGTGCGCTCCAGCGCCACCGCGGCGACCGTCATCGCGAGGCCGCTTTGCATGTCGTGCAGCGCGTACAGCATGCTCGACTTGTCCTTGCGGCCAAGCGCGATCTCGTTCGACAGATCGCCCGACGCGATACGGCTCGCAATCTCCTTCGCGTACGCGGGCTCGCCGCCGAGACGGCGCACCACCCATTCGCTGATGCCGAACGCGAGCACGATGAGCGCAATCGTCATCACGGCGATCATCACGAACGACGAGTGGTAGATGAAGCCGGACGTGTCGATGGTCGCCTTCGCGGCGGTGGCACGCTGCGTGACGATGTCGTCCACCATCTTTTCGAGCTTGCCGGTTTCCACCAGCAGCGAGACGTCCTGAGTGCCGACCTGCCAGCTCATCTGCGAAAGATCGAGCGGCTGCGCCTTCACGAGCGTCACGAAGTCACGCAGATGTGCGCTCCACGCGGTCACGGCGGCGGCGAATTTCTTCTACTGATCGGTGGCTTTGGCGTCCGACGCGTCCACGTACTGCTGCAACGAACGTGCCCACCTCGGAAGACAACCCGGCGAGCGCGTGTTCGACGTCGCCGCCCAGATCGTCACGCTCTTTCGCGGTACTCGCGGTGAGCAGCATTTTTGCGCGCAGCATGTGCCCGCGCGCCTCTTCGGTTGCGCGGCTCGCCACGTGACCCTGGTCATAAATGGATTGCGCGGAAGCGTTCAGGCGGTTGATCTGCATGAGCGAAAACACGCCGATCACTAGTGTGCCGATCAGCAGCATAGCGAACGCGAGCCGCAGCATCGCCTTCACCGACATACCCTTCAGACGCACCGCCCGCGCGCGGCGGCCTTTTCCATGCGGCGGCGCATTCCCCGCCGCTTCTCCATCCGGCACGAAACCCGCGTCCGTGTTGCCGCGTAGCGAAACTGCTTTCATGATTCCTGTCCCCGAGTAGAACTGCCGGAAAGGTCGGTTCCGGCGTTGCTGCTGCATTGCTGCTTATCTTCTCCGGGTCAACGGCAGGAATGCCCGCGATCTTTAGTGTCGCTTGCGGCATGCCGAATCGGTTGCCCGGCCCTGGCCTTCGACGCGCCGCCTCGTGAGCGCGCGTCGGCGAACCGTTTTTTATACATGGCCAAAATTCACCCGGCGGCATTTATCAGACGACTTGCAACCGACGCCCGAACGTGACAGGAAACGCTTGCGCCGCACCGCGAAAGTGCGCTACTTGCCCGCGTTTGGACCGGCTCGGGTGTCCGCGCGGCGCAACTGCTGCCCGATTCGCGACAAAACTTGTCCTTACATTTCGCTCGCGCCACATTAAACTGCTTTCACTGGCTGACGACGCAGAAAACGCGTCGAAATGCCGCAGCACCGGAAAACGAAGCAAAAGCAATCGATCAGAAAGAACCGGCGCGGGCGGCCTCAGCACCGTCTTTTCTATCTCATCATTCTGCGTATGGAAACGAGCCTCGAAAAAGGCACCCTTCGCGTCAGCCGGAACCACCGCCGCTCCGGCCGCAAAAGTCCAGCGCACAGTGTATTCTGTGCTCGGCGCGATCAGTTTTTCGTACCTGTTCAACGACATGATCCAGTCGCTGATTCTGGCGATCTACCCGATGCTGAAAGACAACTTCTCGCTGTCGTTCGGCGAGATTGGTCTGATCACGCTCACGTACCAGATCACCGCGTCGCTACTGCAGCTGCTCGTCGGCATCTATACGGACAAGCATCCGAAGCCGTATTCGCCGCCCGTCGGCATAGGTTTTACGCTTGCCGGCCTGCTTCTGACGTCGATTGCGCCGAACTTCGGCGTGCTGCTGGTCGCGGCGGCGCTGGTTGGCTGCGGGCCGTCGATGTTCCATCCGGAATCGTCGCGCGTCGCGCGGATGGCCTCGGGCGGCCGCCACGGTCTCGCGCAGTCGCTCTTCCCGCAGTCGCTCTTCCAGGTGGGCGGCAATGCGGGCTCGTCGCTCGGACCGCTGCTCGCCGCGCTGATCGTGATTCCGCACGGACAGCGCAGCATCGCGTGGTTCTCGGTCGTGGCGCTGGTTGCGATCGTCGTGCTCGAGCAGATCGGCCGCTGGTACAAGGCGCATCCGTCGCGGTGAAGAAGTCGCGCAGTGCGGTGCCGCACGCCACGCTGTCGCGTAACCAGGTGATGTTCGCGATGAGCGTGCTGATCTTGCTGGTGTTCTCGAAGTACTTCTATCTCGCGAGCATCAACAGCTATTTCACGTTCTATCTGATCGACAAGTTCCATCTGCCTGTGCAGGCCGCGCAGGTTCACCTGTTCGTGTTCCTCGCGGCGGTGGCGGCGGGCACGGTGGGTGACAAGATTGGCCGTAAATACGTGATCTGGGTGTCGATTCTCGGCGTCGCACCGTTCACGCTGCTGCTGCCGTACGCCAACCTGTTCTGGACGGGCGTGCTGACCGTGATCATCGGCGTGGTGCTGGCGTCGGCGTTCTCGGCAACCCTCGTCTATGCGCAGGAACTGATTCCCGGCAAGGTCGGCATGGTCGCGGGTCTGTTCTTCGGGTTTGCGTTCGGCATGGGCGGTATCGGCGCGGCGGTACTCGGTCAGTTGGCCGACGCCACTAGCATCACCTACGTCTACAAGGTCTGCTCGTTCCTGCCGCTGATCGGCGTGCTGACGGTGTTCCTGCCCGACGTGGAAGGCAAGCGCGCGAAAGCGTAAATGCCGCTTCAGAGCGGGTTGCACGGAAAAAGGCGCCGCAGCGCCTTTTTCTATTGCTGCGCCGGGTACGCGTTTGCGCCGATCGTCTCGCGCTGGGGCCACCCGCTGGAACGTCCGCTCTGACGCCTCGACGCCGCTCATGGAGAACCCGCGTTGTCCGCGCCGCCGCGCGTGTTCTATGCTTGAGCGCACGCACGTGCCGTTCTCGCGCAGCACTTTACGGCTGCATGGCTGCACTTCAGACAAGCGCCGTCCATGTCGCCGTGTCCCACTCCACTCACGCAGACGAAGGATCGCCGCAGATGACCCGCTAACGCGACTTCCACCGCCGTTCGATCGACAACGCCGAAGACTTCTGGCGCGAGGAGTCGAAGCGTATTCACTGGGAAACGCCTTTCGAGAGTGTGCTGGACCGCTCGAATCCGCCGTTCGCGCGCTGGTTTTCGGGCGGCCGCACGAACCTGTGCCATAACGCGGTGGACCGCCATCTCGCGTCGCGCATGCAGCAGAACGCGCTTGTCTACGTGTCGACGGAAACGGGCATCGAGCGGCGCTATACCTACGCCGAACTGCACGCAGAAGTGAACCGCATGGCGGCCGTGATGCGCTCGCTCGGTGTGAAACAGGACGACGTCGTGCTGCTCTATCTGCCGATGATTCCCGAAGCGCTCTTCGCGATGTTCACCTGCGCGCGGCTCGGCGCGATTCACTCGGTGGTGTTCGGTGGCTTTGCTGCCGAATCTCGCCGCACGCATCGACGATGCCAAACCGGTGCTGATCGTCACCGCCGACGCGGGCGCGCGCGGCGGCAAGGTGATCGACTACACGCCGCTCGTCGACGAGGTGCTCGCGCGCGACCCACAAGACGCCGCATGTCCTGCTGGTCGACCGGCAACTCGCGTCCGAGCGGCTGAATGCGGGCTATCTGGTCGCGTACGAGCCGCTGCGCGAACAGTTCTTCGACGCGCCCGTGCCGTGCATGTGGCTCGAATCGAACGAACCATCGTACGTGCTGTACACTTCGGGCACGACCGGCAAGCCCAAAGGCGTGCAGCGCGACGTGGGCGGCTACGCGGTGGCGCTGGCGGCGTCGATGGAACACATTTTTCAGGGCAAGCCCGGCGACACGATGTTCACCGCGTCGGACGTCGGCTGGGTGGTCGGCCACAGCTATATCGTCTACGCGCCGCTGATCGCGGGCCTCACCACGGTCATGTACGAAGGCACGCCGATCCGTCCGGACGGCGGCATTTGGGTGGCGCCTCGTCGAGCAGCACAAGATCAACCTAATGTTCACTGCGCCCACGGCGCTGCGCATGCTGAAAAGCAGGATCCGGCGCTGCTGAAACAGGCCGACCTGTCGAGCCTGCGCATGCTGTTCCTGGGGCGAACCGCTCGACGAACCCACCGCGGCATGGATTGCCGATACACTCGGCAAACCCGTCATCAACAACTACTTCATTGACAACTACTGACAGACCGAAACCGGCTGGCCGATGCTCGCGATTCCGCGCGGCGTCGAAGCGTTGCCGACCAAGCTCGGCTCGCCGGGCGTGCCGTCGGCGGGCTTCGATCTGACCTTACGCAACGAACTCTGACGGGCGAACCCTGCCCGCCCGGCGAGAAGGGCGTGCTAACGCTGAACTATCCGTTGTCGCCGGGTTGCATGTCGACCGTCTGGGGCAACGACAAGCGCTTCGTGAGCACGTACTGGTTGGTCGAGCATTCCGAACCAGCAGGTGTATTCCACGTTCGACTGGGGCATTCAGGACGAAAACGGCTACGTGACGATTCTCGGCCGTACCGACGACATGATCAACGTCGCCGGACATCGGCTCGGCACGCGCGAAATCGAGGAAGCGCTGTAGAGTCACGCGGCCGTGGCGGAAGTGGCCGTGGTCGGCGTGACGGATGCGCTGAAGGGTCAGGTGGCGATGGCGTTCGTCGTCGTGCGCGATGCGCAGGCCTACGCCGATGCGAAAGCGCGTGCGAAGCTCGAAGCGGAGCTGACGGCGACCGTCGATCGACACCTCGGCGCGATTGCGCGGCCCGCTCGCGTGGTGGTGCCGATGTTGCCTAAGACGCGCTCCGGCAAGCTGCTGCGCCGCGCGATCGCGGCGCTTGCCGAAGGCCGCGAGCCGGGCGATCTGCCTGCGGATTTCGGCGAACGTGATCAGGGGGTTCCGGTTGAACGTGACCGGTCCTTTCGGTCGAAGGTGATCGCTGATCACCGGTTTTCGAAACGAGCGAGCATCTTGCCGAAATGGGTCTTTTGCGTGTCGATTTCGTCGAAATGACGGGCGACCATCGGCATGCCCGCCGTGGCTTGGTCTTTGGTGAGCTTGCCGTCGTGCGTGGTGTTCACCGCCGAGAAGCGCGATTGCAGTTACTGCTCCATACGCGCCATGCGCTGCGGATTTGCAGCCTGCGGCGCGGCTTGAGCGAACGTAACGGTGGATGCGCAGTACAGCACGAGAACGGCGACGAATTTTTTCATGACGAACCTCTTCGATTGAGTCACCGCCGTCGCCCGCCCGTTGCCGCGATCCGTTCGATGACAGACCGAATCCTTGTGGATGCTACGCCGGAGCGCAATTTCAGAATCATATCGCCGTATTTCATGGCCTGCTTTACGGGTCGTCGAACGCGCTTGCTGTATAGCTTCTTCGTTGCTTTTGCTTCGCGCAGACGGTCTTGCAGTGTCTGCTTCATTGTTTCAAGCGGGCACGCATCGTCATCGGGTCACGCTCTCGCGTGACATCGAATGAAATGAGTTTGTGCTGCTGTTCCGGCTGTGCGTTGCGTATCTTTCGTCTGCTGGCACCACGCCTTGGAAAAAGCTGTCGGAACAGGGCTTAGGAGAGTGTGGCTTCAGGCTTCGGACATTGCGAATCGACGGCTGCGCGGCAGGGTGCGCGATGTCAACGATTTCCCGTCTGACGGAATGATGTTTGCTTGATAATCGGATACACGCCGACGCACGAATGCTCCGATTTTGTAGGGACATTGCGCGGCGCCGGCAATCCGCTAACGCGGATTCGAACATTTCGGAGACGTACCCATGAACGAGGATCTACAGGCGAGGATTCGCACGCGCTTATCAGCTGTTGGAAAACGATTCGTCGTCCGAGGGTAAGGCCAACCCGGACGAGTACTGGAAAAAGCCGTGCGTCAACTGGAAGCCGAAGGCGACCCGGACCTGAATGCGCCGGCGTCCGCCAGCGAGCAATCCGACAAATACAACCATCTCGGCATCTCGGCCGAAGAGCGTGATCCTTCAGAACGAGCGCCTGACTCCTGAGCGGCGGCAAATGCGCGTCCGAGAGACGCGTAAGCGGCACACACGCTGGCGATCGCGTTTGCAACATGCGTTTGGTTTGTATCGTACGCTTGCGTCATGCGTTTGTGAGACACGCGCGCAACTCGCGCTGTCTACCATATTCGCGTAATCACGCCGTCCATTCGCTGACGACCACCGCAGCGACTTGCGCCGTTCGCACAAGCGTAGCCGCGCTGCCTGCCGTTGCCACGCGAATCTCGCCTTCAGGCGCGATCCGCTTCACGCTTGGAACAGGCTCCCAATGCAATACACTACCTGGAAAACAAAGATGAGTTATCAGGATCTCGACAGAGACATTGCCCACCTCGAACTCGTGCTCGGGCTGATCTCCACGACCGACCGCATTCCGCTCTCCTACTGGCACGGGAAATTGCAAAGGCTCGCCAACTCCCAGTTGATGCCCGCGCAACGCACGCGTGTCGAAAGGCTCGAAAGCCAGCTGCGCGCGCTGGAAGAACCCGACGACATGGCGCGCGCCGGAACGCCGGTTCGTCCGGCCACGGCGGCGTCGCATTGAGGCTGATCGACACCTGCTGAACGGTCAGCTACGGCCGGAGGAGTCGGCGCGCGGGAGAGGCAACACGGGAAACGCGAGAGCCGCTAGCGCGACGAGAACTGCGCGGCGAGAAACGGGGCACGCCAACGTATCTTCCGCACGGCCCCCGAGTCCGGTCACCTGATCAGAATCCGCGCGCCAAGCGCCAGCACCAGCGCCGGCAGCATCGCCACCGCGCCCACCTTCAGGAGGCGCATGAAGCTCACGCCCTCGCCTTCGCGGCGGATCGCGTTGAACCAGAGGATCGTCGCGAGCGAGCCAGTGATCGACATGTTCGGACCGAGGTCGACGCCGATCAGCATCGCGTCGATCACACGCTCGGGGCTGTGCGCCCACATCACCGTCGAACTGGCGATCAGGCCGGCCGGCAGGTTGTTCATCAGGTTGCTGCTGGCAATCGCGATCGCACCGCCCGCCCATGCCACCGTCGACAGCTCGTTGTCCTACGCGCCTTGCTGCGTGATCGCGGCGAGCGTCGCGATCACGCCCGTGTGATCGAACATTTCCACCAGCACGAAGAGCGCGGCGACGAGCGGCAGCACGCTCCACGAGATTTCGCGGATCATCGGCAGCGGCGACTTGCGCTCCTGGATCAAGACCACTAGTGCGGTCAGCACGCCGAGTATCGCGGTGGGCAAGCCGAGCGGCACGTCGAAAGCGGAGACGGCGAGCTGCACGACCGCCGTCACGCCGATGCCGGCCAGCGCCACACGACCGCTCGATGAAAGTTCGAGCGGTTCGAGATTGGCCTCGCAGGTGCCGGCGAGTTCGCTGCGCTGAGTCCAGCGTAACAGCACGTAGGTTGCGACGATCGACAGGACGGACGGCACCGTGAAGCGCATCAGCCACGCGCCGAGCGCGGGCGTGTGGTTGCCGTACAGCACGATGTTGGCGGGGTTCGATATCGGCAGCACGAAGCTCGCCGCGTTGGCGATCAGCGCGAAGACGAACAGCAGCGGCAGCAGCGGCGCCGTCTTCGCCTTTTTGGCGACGGCGAACACGGCGGGCGTGAGGACGACGGCGGTGGCATCGTTGGAAAGGAATGCCGTGATCACCGCGCCGACCAGATACACCAGCAGGAACAGCTTGCGCGGCGAACCTTGCGCATGATTCACAGCGAGCACGGCGACCCAGTCGAACAGACCCTCGCGGCGTCCCACTTCCGAAAGCAGCATCATGCCGAACAGGAACAGATAGACGTCCGTGCCCTTGCCGGTCGCCTCGAAGGCGAGATTCAAGGACAGCAGACCGAGTGCCACCAGCAGCACGGCTGCCCGCCACGGCCCAGACGGCCTCCGACCATTTGAACGGCCGGGTGATGATGCCGGCCGTCGCCACCGCGGCGATGCCCCAGGAAAGAAAAATGGAATTCACACGTAAGTCCTGGATGGTTCGGATAAGTGCGGGCACCGGGTTTTTATGTCCGGATTGATGCCTGTTTTGCGCCCGCTTGGGCAGCCGGTTCAGAAGACGCCCGCGCCATGAGGGCAAGTTACGTGCCACGACCAGCTTTCCGCGTTTGCCTACGTCGCGTGCTCATGGCACACGCTCATGCCCTACGACTTGCTCACACGCTCACACCACGCGATTCACCGCCGCGATGCAATCGCGCCCGTTGTCTTTCGCCAGATAAAGCTGCGTATCCACCAGGTTGATGAAGGCGACCGGATCGGCGGCTTCCATTGGAATGATCGTGCCGACACCGAAGCTCGCCGTCACCGTTTGCCGGAACGGCGAGCGCTCATGAGCGATTTCCTCGCCGCCGAAGCGGCCGACGAAGTCGCCCGGCCGCACCGCTTCGCCCAGCATGCGCGCGACGCGCCTCAGGCACTCGTCGCCCTGCACGTGGTCGTAGTAATCGTTGTACGACTTGAAGAAATCGATATCGACCATGATCAGCGAGAGCGGCGAGCCATGCCGGTGCGCGGCGCTCCACTCGCGTTGCAGCACGGTGTCGAAGTTGCGCCGGTTGCCCACGCCCGTGAGCCCGTCGCGGAACGACAGCGCTTCGAGTTCGCGCTGCAGCGCGGCCAGCTTCTCTTCGGTTTTCTTGCTCTCGCTGATGTCGAACATGAAGCCGACGAGCGACTCCACTTCGCCCGCCGCATTGAGCACCGCCTGCACCACGTCGCGCAGCCACACATACTCGCCTCGGCTCGTGAGGGCACGGTAGTCCGCTTCGTGATCGGTGCCGGCCTTCGATTACGCGACGCAGAAGTCGACCACCTTCTCACGGTCTTCCGGATGCATGCGCGCGGCCCAGTCCTGCACAGTCTTCCAGCTCGAAGGGGCCCAGCCCAGCAGCGCTTCAATCTGCGGCCCGATGTAGGCGAACTCCAGCGTCGCCCAGTCGATCTTCCAGGGAATCGCGTGAGTCGATTAGAGCAGCGTGCGGTAGACGGCGGCGTCGTGTTCCATGTAGCCTTCCACGCCGGCTTCGCCTTGCCGGACCGCCCGCCCTGTCATGTCGCAGGAAGTCCGCGCCGAGCGGGCCGCCCTCTTCCTGTGTGCCCCCCGTGAGCACCGTTGCTGTCAGTGCCTTTGCCGTCTTTGCTGCTCATATGTTGAAGGTCCATGTGGCCGGTCAGCTGGCAAATTAACACACTCCGGACCGGCCGCCGAGACCGATAAAGTCCGCATTCCCGACGCAACGGCAAACGCGCCATCAAGCCCGCTTTCACAACGATTAACGTCAATGCCACAACAATCTGTTCTCCTTCCCCCGGCTATTCAGGTTTCATTGGCGTGCCTACCATTCGCATTCAACGCTGAATCGACCATAATCACGTCCCCGAAATAACGAGCACATACAGCATGAACAGCCGACCCGCCGCTTCAGACTGCTATAGCGGACCCGCGATCGCCCTGCACTGGCTCATCGCCGTATTGATCATCGGTGGTTTTTATCTCGGCTGGATCATGACCGACATTCCCGGCTTCACGCCCACCAAGCTCAGGTACTTCTCGTGGCACAAGTGGATCGGCTTAACCGTATTCGCGCTCGCCGTACTTCGCGTGCTGTGGCGCGCCACGCACCGCGCGCCCACACTCGACAGCGCGACGCCCTTGTGGCAGAAAGCCGCCGCGCATGCCGTGCACGGCGTGCTGTATCTGCTGATACTCGCGATTCCGTTCTCCTGTTACTTCTACAGCTCGGCGGCGGGCATTCAGGTGGTTTACCTCGGCATCGTGCCGCTGCCGACCTTCATCGGTCTGGGGCGCTCAAGGCCACGCTGCGCACGATACACGTCGCGCTGAATTACACGCTGCTCGTGCTGGTCGCGCTGCATGTGCTGGCGGTGCCCAAGCATCAGTTCGTCGACCGCGACGGCCTGCTCGCGCGGATGATCCCGTTTCTGCGCTGAGCGGTTTCGAAAAGCGTCAATTGCGCATGACCGCGACAATTGGCTACGGCTTGTTGGCAATCAAATTCCCAGCAGTGCGCAATCCAGGCGCACGGGTTAGATAGGATGCGTACCACCATGAAAACATACCTCGCGACCGCTCAATCCGACGCCCGGCTCTGGCCGGCCTCGTTCTCTTTGGCGCAAGTCTCGCGCATGCCGACGTCGACGTCGACGTCGCGAAGAGCAACGTCATCGCGACGACGAAACAGATGAACGTACCGGTGGACGGCAAGCTCAGGAAGTTCTCGGCGCAACTGAATTTCGACCCGACAAAGCCGACGGCCGGCAATGCGAACGTGTCGATCGACACCGCCAGCTACGACCTCGGCTCGGTACTGACGACTACAACAAGCAGGCACAAGGCAAGGAATGGTTCGACAGCGCCACCTACCCTGCCGCGACCTTCGTCTCCAGCGCGATCGCGCCGGCGGGCGGCAACCAGTACAAGATTACCGGCAAGCTCACCATCAAGGGCAAGTTGCAGACCGTCGTCGTGCCGGTCACGATTGCGAGCCAGGGTGCCACGCAAACGTTCGACGGTTCGCTGCCGATCAAGCGCTCGCAGTTCGATTTGGGCATGAGGCGAATGGAAGGACACGTCGGTCGTCGCCGACGAAGTCGTCATCAAATTTCACATCGTCGCTTCGAAGAAGTAATCGCGTCTTCCGAAGCGTCACGCCATTCCATTAATAGCATCAACCGTACTTTCAGCAATCTGGAGAACATCTTGAAGAAGTCATTCCTCGTCGCCGCCGACACGCTCACCGCTGCCCTGTCATTCAACGCCATGGCCGCCGACACCTACGCACTCGATCCGACCCACACGTACCCGAGCTTCGAGACCGACCACTTCGGCGGCGTCTCGATCTGGCGCGGCAAGTTCAAGAAGAGCAGCGGCGCGGTGACGCTCGATCGCGCGGCGAAGACCGGCACGGTGGACGTGACTATCGACATGAGCTCGGTGGACATCGGCAACGACAAGTTCGACGCGGAACTCGTCACGGACAAGTTCTTCGACGCCGCGAAGTACCCGACCACAACGTACAAGGGCGCCTCGATCCGTTTCGACGGCGACAAGCCGGTGGAAGTGATCGGCACGCTGACGATGCACGGCATCACGAAGCCAGTCAATCTGAAAATCGAATCGTTCAAGTGCTTCACGAACCCGATGTTCAAGCGTCAAGTCTGCGGCACGGAATCGACCGCGACATTCAACCGTGACGACTTCGGCATCGACTTCGGCAAGACCTACGGCTTCAAGATGGCAATCACGCTACACATCCAAGCTGAAGGCATCAAGCAGTAAGCCCGATTCCGGTTCTATCACGAGACAGGCGTCGACCCGCGCGCGTAAAAAGCGGTTGCCGTGTTTGCGGCAACCGCTTTTCTGTTTGTGCTCGAACTGTCGACGGGTTACCGACAGCGCTGGCGTTTCAGCCTCCCGCGAGCGAGCGGAAGTCGTCCACGCTTTCCATATAGCTGCCCGTCTTACCCGCCGAGGTCACCGAAATCGTGACGTTCGACGAATCGTTCGCGGTAATGGTTTCGACCGTGTCGCTCGTAGACAACTGGATCACGCCTTCCTGCACGTTGCCGTTGCTGATCGTGACCGTGGGCGCGCTCGCCGACGTCGTCGTGACGCCCGTCTTCGCGTCGTAGCTCATCGTGAAGCTGACCGTACCGCTCACGAGCGACTGCACGATCGACGTATAAATGGCTGCCACGCCCGGGCCGGACAAGATGCCGAACGCGCCCGCATAGCGCGCGACGTGTTCGCTTTGTACCGCCGACGAGAGCTTCAATACGCTCGTCGTCGTGCTCGCGCTGCTGCCACCCGAACCGCCGCCGCACGCGGCGAGCAGTACTGTTGCCGCTGCAACCATCGCGAAACCGATGGTGCGCATTCCTGATTGCGCCTTTTATTTCATTTCTTCGTATTTCATTTCCGACTTCAACTGCGACTTCACTTCAGACACGCGGGAGAAAAACATTGCTGCTCCAGAACCAGTTTCCTTGATCGATTCAACAGGTCCATTCTTGCCGACACCGGCACCGCTTTTTGCGCCGTTCACGAACCTTCCATGAGCGACATTATCGAAGCGCACGATATGCGCAGATTCATCGAACAGGCCTTCAAAAAGGGCTAATCTGGCCGACATCCCTCTTTGAATCGTCTGTTTGGCAGGACTTACCCGGTCATAAATTCCATTTCCCGAACGCAGCAAAACTTGAGGACGAAGAGCCGCCATAAGCACCCGCTTCTACTGAGATTGAACCGCATGGTTAAACCATAAAGTCGCAGCACCGAATAAACCTTAACGGGGATGGGTGCAGTGATTCAGTTAAAAAATGCGACTCTCGTCGCAGTGGCAATGTTGTTTGCAGTTGCAGGTTCGAATGCAGTACAGGCGCAGGAAATTTACGTGCATGGTGGTACGCTCGGCGCCGGCGTGGGTGCCGCGCTGCCGTTGACGCGTGGGCGGGCGTGCACTCCGAAATCGAAGGGCTCGGCTTTTCGCATTCGGTCAACGTCAACGAAAACGAATACGACGGTCATCTCAAGCTGCTGCAAGGCGGCCTGTATCTCGACCTGTTTCCGTTCAGCTCGAGCGGTTTTCGCGTGACGGCCGGCGCGCTCATCAACGACGACGAACTCACGGCGCACGCCGTGCCGAACTCGCAAGGCAACTAACTACAAGATCGGCGACGACTACGTGCCGGCCGTCGGCCCGGCACCGTCGGCTTCGCTGCCGTACGTGATGCCGTATCTGGGCATCGGTTACGGCCACAAGCCGGTTTCGAAGGGCTTTGGCGTCACGTTCGACCTCGGCGTCGCGTATGGCCGTCCGCACGTGTCGTACAACGTGCCGGTGATCTATCCGCTCTTCGACACACGCGAACATCGACGAGCAGGAACAGAAGATAAACGACAAGGTGGGACATTACCGGGTCTATCCGGTGGTTCAACTGGGTGTGACGACGTATCGGTTCTAAAGCGCGGTTTTAACAGCGCGGTTCTGAACGACGCGTTTCATCGCGTACACGTTTGTCGAAGCGGTGACGAGCCCGCGGCCGGGAAGGCCGCGGGCTTTTTTTCATTCTTGCGGCTTCCATCTACGCACAGGAACGCGCCGGTGCATTGAGCACGTCACCATGGCAGGCCCGGCAAGGTACTATGACGGTTTCTCGTCCGGCAGCGCCGCGCAAAGGCACAACGCCGGACCGTCGGAAAATCGACCGCATTCCCTGCAATCAGCCGTTTTGTCATTCATGAGCACAGGCCGCCGCCATATCGCGCACCTCGACATGGACGCATTCTACGCGTCCGTCGAGCTGTTGCGCTATCCGGAACTGCGCGGCAAGGCGGTCGTGACGACGCCCGCGCGCTCAGCATATTTTCCGCAATGGGCATGATGAAGGCCGCGATGCTCGCGCCCGACGACGTGCCGCTGCGCGTCTGGCCGCTGCCGGTGCGCAAGGTGAACGGGATCGGCCCGAAGGCGGCGGAAAAGCTCACGGCGCTCGGCATCGCGACGGTCGGCGATCTGGCGGCGGCGAACGTGGGCCTGCTGCAGAACAACTTCGGCCGCAGTTATTCGGTGTGGCTCATGCAGGTCGCGCAAGGTCACGACGAGCGGCCGGTGGTGGTGGAATCGGAACCGAAGTCGATGAGCCGCGAAACGACCTTCGAGCGCGACCTGCATCCGCGCCACGACCGGCCGGCGCTCTCGAGTTCGTTCACGGGATTGTGCGTGCGGGTCGCGGAAAACCTCGTGCGCAAGGGTTACGTGGGGCGCACGATTGGCATCAAGCTGCGTTACGACGATTTCCGCACGGTGACGCGCGATCTGACGCTCGACGAACCCACCGCCGATGCCACCGAAATCCGCCGCGCCGCGACCGAGTGTCTGCGCCGCGTGGAATTGAATGCGGCTGCTTGGCGTGCACGTGAGCACGCTGAGCCAGGCCAACGCGCAGCCTGTACGACAGCGTCTACCGGTTCAGGCCGACTTGCCCTTCACGAGCAACGAGTAGGCGGCGTCTCCCGCCGTTACGTTCAGATTCGAACGCGCAGCCGGCATGCCCGCTTCGACCTGCGACGCCGCCACCGAAAACGCAAACGTATTGATGCCGTTCGCGCTTTCCACCGAAACCGAGCCGCGGTGCATCTCCGCAATCGCCTTCACGATCGCGAGGCCGAGGCCGTGGTTCTCGCGGCTATTCGTGCGCGACGACGCCTCAGCGCGATAAAAACGGTCGAACAGATGTTCGAGCACGGCCGGCTTGATCGGTTGACCAGGATTGGCCACGGCCACGCGAACCTGATCGCCTTCATGAACGATCGTCACGCTGATTTTCGCGCCCGGCTCGCAATGCTGGATCGCGTTCATCAGAAGATTCGTGCGCGCGCGAGGAACAGCATGTCGTTAATGATCGCGCGCATCCACTCGAATTCTTCGAGATTGGATTGCAGCGTGTGACGCAGGTCGTCGACGGAACGGTTTCGTGTAAGCGCGACTTCCGTCTGACCGATCAGGATCGTGACCGGCGTGCGCAGTTCGTGCGCGACGTCGGCGTTGAACGATTCGAGCCGTCCATACGCGCCGTCCAGACGTTCGAGTGCGCCGTTGAACGAGAGGTTCGCCAGATCGTTCAGTTCGAGCGGCAAGGAGGCCGTATTCAGGCGCTGCGAGCGGTTGTTCGGACTCACGGCGGATGCGTCGCGGGTGAGGCGCGTGAGCGGCGCAAAGCCGAGTCGCGTGACGGAATAACTGAGCAGCAGCACGGCCAGACTGCCAAGCGCGGACAACGCGGCAAGCGCGAGGCCGAACACGCGCATCGTGCGCACGTTCGGAGAATAGCTCGCGGCCACCTGCAACTGCACGGCCGGGCGGGCACCGTACGCGGGAATCGTCGCGGTGACGGCGAGCAGGTCCTGACCGCCGCCGCCCGGCGTCACACGCGCATAGCCGCCCGGCCAGCTCGTCACCGTTTTTCCTTCAACCGGCGTGCCGTAATGAAAGTACGGATCGGTGCCCGTCACCGAATACAGCGTGCTGTTGTCGTGCGGCGTCATGTCGGTGAGTTTCTCGCGCGCCATGCGCCATTTCTCCGGCGTCACCGCGTGATAGACGATGATGCGCGCGATCTGCGCACGGTCGTCGAGTGATTCTCGCAGGTAATGTTCGAGCTGCGTGCGCAACACCAGAAAGAGCCTGATGCCGACGAGCGTGAATACCGAGAGCGCGACGAGCGCGAACATCAACGCAAGACGGCGCGCGATGGAGCGGTTCATGACTGCTCCGCCTCTTCGCGCACTTCGAACACGTAGCCCATGCCGCGCACGGTATGCAGCAGCTTCGACGGAAACGGTCCGTCGAGTTTCGCGCGCAGACGTTTGATGGCCGTTTCCACCACGTTCGTGTGACTGTCGAAGTTCACGTCCCAGACGAGTTCGGTGATGGCGGCCTTGGAGAGAATGTCGCCCTGACGGCGCGCCAGCACGCTCAGCAGCTGGAACTCTTTCGCAGTGAGATCGAGGCGCACGCCGTCGCGCGTGGCACGCCGCCCGATCAGATCGACGAACAGATCGCCGACCGAAATCAGCGTGGATTCCTGCGACCGCGTGCGTCGCGAGAGCGCGTGCAGCCGTTCGACGAGTTCGAGAAACGAAAAAGGTTTGGTGAGGTAGTCGTCCGCGCCTTCGCGCAAACCGCGCACGCGGTCGTTCACGTGATCGCGCGCGGTGAGCATGATGACCGGCGTGGACTTGCGCATGCGCAGCGCCTTGAGCACGCTGAAGCCGTCGCGCTTGGGCAGCATGACGTCGTAATCGATCGAATTCGGTGGCCAGATGCATGCCTTCCTCGCCATCGAGCGCGACGTCGACCACCCAGCCCTGCTCTGTCAGACCGGAGCGCAGGCAGTCCACCACCTTCAGCTCGTCCTAAACGATCAGCAATTTCATGCGCGTCCCTTTCTTTAAATGCATTATACAAAACGCTCCGCATCCCTTCCTGTGTGCTATCATATGTTGTCCTGCGATTGCCTGCGCGAGTTCCTGATCCACTTCGGGCGTGTCCAGCTCGGCAAGCAGTTGACCCCGCTTCACGTGCGCGCCGATATCGGCGTACCAGTGCAGCAGATAGCCCGTGGAACGCGCGTAAATCGGCGACTCCACGTTGCCGCGCAACGTCCCCGGCAGCAGTGTGTTGCCGCTGTTTTTGGTCTGCGTGGGCTTACCACGTTCACGTACTGCACGGCGTTCTGCTTCGTCGTCTCGGCAACGGAACGGCTTTGCATCACGTTGGCGATCACCGTGCGCAACGCGCCCAGAGCGAGCAGCACCAGCACGATACAGACGGCGATTTTTGCGCGCTTCCATTCGCGGTGGCGCGGCGGCAAAGCGTGGCCGCTCTCGGTCTCTCGCGAAGGAATCGCCAGCGATGCATGGGTCTTTTCGGTCATCTCAGTCAACCACCTATTAACCACCTATTTCGGCCAATTCGGTCATCCGCAAAAACCGGCTCGTGTTCGTCGTTCGTCGTCATGCAGGCGCGCCGGCGCCATCGTGGCCACCGTCGTGGCTAGTGCCATGATTTTGCCGCCGCCGTTGTCGCTACCATCATAACCGCCGTTATTTTCATGATCGTCGCCATCATGACGACGACGTTTCGCAAGCCGCGAGTGAATGCCCGCGAACACGAGCGGCACGAAAAACAGCGTGGAAACCGTGGCAAACAGCAATCCGCCGATCACCGCGCGTCCGAGCGGCGCATTCTGTTCGGTGCCTTCGCCGAGACCGAGCGCCATCGGAATCATGCCGATGATCATTGCGAACGCCGTCATCAGCACCGGCCGGATACGGCTCGCGCCGGCTTCGAGCGCAGCGGTGAACGGCGGCGCGCCGGCCTGCAGACGCTGCCGCGCGAACGCTACCATCAGAAAATACTGTTGGCCGTGGCGACGCCCATCGTCATGATCGCGCCGGTCAACGCCGGCACGCTCAGGTGCTTGCCCGTGAGGAACAGCATCCAGACGATGCCCGCTAGCGCCGCAGGCAACGCGCTGACGATGATGAGCGGATCGGCCCACGACTGGAAGTTCACGACGATCAGCAGATACACGAGCACGATCGCCATCGCGACGCCGAGGCCCAGACCGAAGAACGAACTGCGCATGGTCTGCACCTAGCCGCGCACCGTGATCTGGCTGCCGCGCAGCAAGGTCGGGCGCAACTGATTCACGAGCTTGTCGACCTGGTTCGCAACGTTGCCGAGGTCGCGATTCTCAACGCTCACATACAGATCGATCACCGGTCGAATGTTGTAATGCGTGACCTCCGCGAACTGGTTTTTCGGCGACACGCGCACGAGGTTGCCGAGCAGTTGCGTCGGCCCCGTTGCGGACGCGGACACGGGCGTGCGCAGTAGTTCGTCGATCGACAAGATCTGGTATTGCGGCGTTTGCACCGCCACGTTGTATTCGACGCCGTTGCGGCTGTTGAACCAGAATCCCGGTGACGTCTGCGAACTGCCCGAAAGCGAAATCAGCATGTTCTGCGCGACATTGCTCGCGCTCAGATTCAGTTGCTGCAAGCGGGTGCGATCCATGTCCAGACTCATCACAGGTTCGTCGAGCTTTTGCTAGATGTGCGTATCCACCGTGCCCGGAATCAGGCGGACCTGTTTGAACAGCTTGCTGCGCGGCGTCGAAATTGCCTTGCTGGTTCGCGCCGGAAATCTGCACGTCGATCGCAGCGGGCAAGCCGAAATTGAGAATCTGCGTGACGATGTCATCGGGCTGGAAGAAGAACTCCGTGCCCAGAAAGCGCTTCGGCAGCAGCACACGCAAACGGTTCATATATACATTTGCGTCGGCTTGTGGTCTTCGTTCAGTGCGACCTGGATTTCGCCGTCGAGCGTGCCGATTGTGCCCGAGTTGCTGTACGACAGATTGACACCGCTATACGGCAAACCAAGGTTGTCGAGAATCACGCCGAGTTCTTTCTGCGGCACGACTTCGCGAATCACTTTCTCCACTTCGTCGACAAGACGCGCGGTTTCCTCGATACGCGTACCCGTCGGCGCGCGCATGTGCAGACGGATGTCGCTCGCATCCACACTCGGGAAAAAGTCTTCGCCGAGCACGAAAAAGAGACCCAGCGACACCACACAGAAACCGAGGAACATGCTGCCGAACATCGCGCGGCGCACGAGCAGGCTGCTCAGAATCATGATGTAGGCAGAGCGCATGCACTCAAAGCCGTTATCGAAGCGCCGGTAAAGACGCATGAACAGATTCGGCTTCGCGTCGCCCTTCGGCTTGTGCGCGTGGCCCATCAGCAGCATTGCGAGCGTCGGCACGAGCGTACGCGACAGCACGTACGACGCGAGCATAGCGAACACCACGGCTTCCGCGAGTGGCACGAACAGATAGCGTGCGACACTGGTCAGGAAGAACATCGGCACGAACACGATACAGATACAGAGTGTCGACACCAGCGCCGGAATCGCGATTTCGCCCGCACCTTCGAGAATCGCGTCATGCAGATCCGTGCCCATATGCAGGTGCTGCTCGATGTTTTCGATCGTCACCTTGGCATCGTCCACGAGAATGCCGACGGCGAGCGCAAGGCCGCCGAGCGTCATGATGTTGATGGTTCGCCCGGGCGCGGGCAGCACAATCAGCGACGACAGGATCGACAACGGAATCGAGATCACGATGATGCAGGTGCTGCGCCAGTTGCCGAGAAAGAGCAGGATCATCGCCGCCGTGAGCGCGGCGGCCACCAGCGCTTCGCGCACCACGCCCTGCACCGCCGCCTTCACGAACACGGACTGATCGAACAGCGCCGTTATGTTCAGATCGGGCGGCAACGCGACGCGCGCGGCGGGCGGCAGACCCTTCAGCGTATTGACGATGGAAAGCGTCGACGCATTGCCGTTTTTCAGCACCGATATCAGCACGCCGCGGTGCCGGTTCTGCCGCACGATGTTCGTCTGCGGCGAGAAGCCGTCGCGCACGTGCGCCACTTCACGCAGATACGTGGTCGCGCCGTTGAGCGTTCGCACCGGAATATCGTTGAGCCCTTCCACCGTGGCGAGCGAGCCGTTCATGTTGATCGTGTATTTCTTCGGGCCGATCTTCGCCGTGCCGGTCGGCAGGATCAAGTTTTGCGCGTTGAACGTGCCGACCACATCGGAAGGCGTAAGGCCTTTCGCGAGCAGCGCGCGCGTGTCGAGGTCGACGGAGATCAGACGCGATTTGCCGCCGTAAGGATAAGGCACGGCGGTGCCGGGAATCGTCACGAGTTGGGGGCGCAGGAAGTTGAGCGCCGTATCGTTCAACGCCTGCTCCGAGAGTTTCGGACTCGACAGACCAAGCTGGATCACCGGAATGCTCGACGTGGAATAGCTGATGACGAGCGGCGGTGTCGCGCCCGGCGGCATCTGCTTGAGCTGCGCCTGTTCGACGGCGACGACCTGTGCGATCGCGGTCTGGATGTTCGCGTCGGGTTGCAGGAACACCTTCAAAATCGTGATGTCCGCGAACGATTGCGACTCGATGTGTTCGATGTTGTTGACGGTGGTGGTCAGAGTGCGCTCGTTGACCGACGTGATCCGGTTCGCCATGTCTTCGGCGGACAGACCTGTGTACGTCCAGATGATGCTGACGACCGGAATGTTGATTTCCGGCAGCACGTCGCCCGGCGTGGTGAACAGCACGAACGGCGTTGCCAGCACGATCAGAATGGCCATCACGATGAACGTGTATGGCCGCTTAAGCGCTACATTAACATCCACATGAAACGCGCCCGAGAGGAATGCATGTAGGAATGGTTGGTCAGCGCTATGCTAGATCGATAGCATCAACGCCTGCATGGAGCGAAATGGCCGGATTGTCAAGAAGGCAGATGTAAGCTCGAAGGCCTGTTTTATGGTCGCTTATTTGGCTTTCTGTTGTGCTTACTCGTGCCCTCCGCTTTACCTGTGAAGCTTATTTGGCGAACAGCGAGGACATGTCCGCGAAGGCCTTGAACTCGAGCGCATTGCCCGACGGGTCGAGGAAGAACATCGTAGCCTACTCGCCCACTTCACCCTTGAAGCGCACGTGCGGTTCGATGATGAAGTCGATACCCGCCGCTTTCAGTTTATCGGCTGCTGCCTGCCATTGCTCCATCGAAAGCACCGCGCCGAAATGACGGACCGGCACGGCGTCGCCATCTACCTTGCTCGTGCTGCGATGACCGATTGATTTCATCGGGCGACAGATGCGCGACGATCTGATGACCGTAGAAGTTGAAATCCACCCACGCGTCCGAGCTGCGGCCTTCGGGGCAGCCGAGCAGGTCGCCGTAGAACTCGCGCGCGGCGGCAAGACTATGCACGGGAAACGCCAGATGGAACGGGGGAATGACGGTCTGGTTTGCGCTCATGGGAAGACTCGCGTTGGAGATTGTGATTGGAAGATCCGATTCGATTGATGACCTATACGTCTGAAGCGAATTTCAATCATAAGCAAAATTGCTGAAAAACCATATATATTTGATCTGAGCATCATTACTTTCGATCAATTGTTTTTTCACGTTTTCATGCTCAGCGAACTCAGAACCTTCATTGCCGTGAGCCAGTATGGCACGTTTTCCGGCGCGGGCGCGCGAATCGGTCTCACGCAATCGGCAGTGAGCGCGCAAATGCAGCGCCTCGAGGAATAGCTCGGCTTTGCGCTGTTCGACCGCACCGGCCGCTCGGCGACGCTCAACGACGCCGGCCGCGAAACGCTCGCGCTCGCCGAAGAAATGATGACGCTCTACGCGCGTCTTTCGGAGCGCGGCGCGAGCGGAGCGGAAAGCGGCATGCTGCGCGTGGGTGCGATTGCATCGGCCCAAGTGTCGTTTCTGCCGGACGCGCTCGCGCATTTTCGCATCGACCGTCCGGGCTGGCGGATTCGCGTCGTGCCCGGCGTGTCGCTCGGCCTGCTCATTCAGGTGGATTCCGGCGAACTCGATCTGACGGTCACCATCAAGCCGCCCTTCGCACTGCCTTCCGAACTCGAATGGCACACGCTCGTCACCGAACCGTTCGTGCTATTGGTACCGAAAGCGCTCGCACGCGGCAAGGGGAAAGCGCGCGGCTGGCGCGAGTGGCTGCGCAACGAGCCATTTATTCGCTACGACCGCACATCGTTCGGAGGACGGCTCGTCGACCGCTTTCTGCGCCGCGCGCGTCTGAATGTGCAGGACGTGGTCGAACTCGACGAACTGCAGGGCATCGTGCAACTGGTGGCGCGCGGCATCGGCGTCGCGCTGACTCCCGATTCGGCCGGGCTCGACAAGTGGCCCGCGGGTGTTACCGCCATCGATCTCGGCGACGCCACATTTTACCGCGAAATCGGCCTCGTGCAGCGGCCGCGACATAGCCGGCAGGCCGTGGCGGGCGCGCTTGCGGATTGCATTGGAGCAGCGGCAAACGGCGAACGGGCTTGATCTGCTCGCGGCCTTGGCCTCGCCGTGAGTAAAAACCGCGGACACCTGATTGTCACGTCGCATGTGGCAGCAACTGTATCTGTCGGCGTACACGGCAAACGCGCAGAATCGCCGTTTCATACCAATTCACGCGCACGGCTCTCACACCGCGCCAACGAGACCACGCTCATGACGCCCACCGCCCTTCTCACCAGCCGACGTGCTGATTGCCTACGCGCCTATTTCGTCGGCACGGCGAGCCCCGGGCCCAGCAATCTCGCCATCATGTCGCTTGCGATGAGTTCGGGCCGCCAGACCGCGCTCACGTTCGCGCTCGGTGTGGTGTCCGGTTCTTCTTCTGGGCGCTGCTGGCCTTGCTGGGGTTGTCGGCGGTGCTCGCCACTTATTCGCAGTGTCTCGTCGCGCAGCGCGGCCGCGAGATGCAGCACGATCAGCGCAAAGAATCAGAATTGCGGGCGGTCTCTATCTGCTGTGGCTCGGCTTCAAATCCGCGCGCTCGGCGTTCAGAGCCGAGCCGCTGCCCACCTGCGCGCAGCGCAGCAAAGAGCCGCTCAAACGCCTGTATCTGCGCGGACTGCTGCATCTTACGAATCCGAAAGCGATTCTCGTGTGGATGTCGATCGTGTCGCTCTCCGTCTCGCCCACCGGTGGCACGTCGCATATGACGACGGTCGTGCTCAGCTGCATGTGCATCGGCGTGAGCGTGTTCAGCAGCTACGCGATGCTGTTTTCCACCGAGTCGGCACGCCGCGTGTATCTGTCGATTCGCCGCTGGCTCGACGGCTCGCTCGCGGTCATGTTCGGCATTGCCGGGTTGAAGATGCTGACGTCGAAAAGCTGATTGGCCACGATCCGGCAAATCGCACGGACCTCACCACGGACCGCACGCCCGCTCTGCGATACTGTCGCTCTGGAAAACAGGGCGAACACGCAAAACACATGAGCGGTGGCAATCAGTCGAACTCCGTGCAACAACACACGCCGCTGCAAAAGCGACTTTATCTGGCGGGCGTCGTCGCGCTGATCGGCGGTTTGATCGCGGCGGTCATCATCTACGTGGCCGCGCCGGCACCGGACAGCGCCGTGAGCATGTACAGCATCGCGGACCCACGCTATCAGATCGAATTGCCGCGCATCGGCGGCAATGCGGCCGTGCTCGGTGCCGCGATCGCGGGCCTGTGCTTTTTCGTCGGCTACTATTTCGCCGGCCATGACGACACGTCGGCACCCTGAACCGCTTGCTGTCCCATTGCCCCGAGAAGCGTCTATAACGCGTTCTTCAATCGCGGACTCGGCTCTTCCACGCCCGCCGCGCGCAGCGCCGCATGCAACGTGCCGAAAATGCAGCTTGTGTACCGATGAGCGGCGTGATGCCTTGGCGGTCCATATCCGAACGCAAATAGCGAGTCACGCGCGCAAACAGCACCTCGACGGTTGCGTCATCGTGGAGAGACGGCTCGCGAAAATGGTGGCGATGGCGGAGTCGGCCGCGACAACGAGATGCCGCGACGCGCCGAAGAAGGCGAACGTGACGAGCGGCAGAAAGACGATGTAAAGCCCGGCCACAGCGGGCATGCCGGCTATGTGCGCATAGCCGAGCACTTGCGGAATATCCATCGACGCGAGTTGCACGCCCGCGAGCGCATCCCGCGCCGCCGCGCGGCCCAATGGAAGAATGCCCTTCAGCACGCTCAGGCGCGCCGTGATTGCCGACAGGAATGACTGCATACGCGATACTGCCATTAACTCAGGTTATCGCGCATCGTGCCCCGATACGGCATTCGAATGCAAGGGTTTGCGCCCTGCCCGCCACGAATAAAGCAGCGAATGAATCAGCGCTTGAAGCGTCCCGTCACCGGATCCACGTGCCGTGCGAAACCGAACACGCAGCGATGCAGATGGGACAGGCAAACAGAACAACGGCCAACATCACACACCCCGTAACATTTTGTTACCGATAAGTTTAAGCGATTCGCAAGTTTAAGCGATTCGCAAGGGAAAAGAATGGGGGAAAACCGCAAAAAACTATTGCGGGCAGTTACAACGATTACTGGCGGCGCACGATTCGCGGCGCGCTTGACGCGAGCGGCGTCCGCAAATGTTTGCGCGAACGCTTGCGAGTACGCACTGTTGCAATCACACGTTTGCGCCGTGAATCGCGGGGTTTTTATTATTTTGTGGGTGGGGTGTAGGTCAAACCACCGTCCTCACCGCCGCCTGTGCCACCGACCCGCGCATCGTTACCGTAACGAGAAATTCGCGGAAGATTTCCCACGTGGCGCGGTAACACTGGTTGACGAGCCAGCGCACGGCGTTCTGCGTCAGTTCCGCCGTCGGAATGTGAACCGACGTGAGTCCGGTCGCGACATACGCCGCCGAATAATCGTCGTCGTAACCGATCACCGACACCTCACGCGGCACCGAATGCCCGCCTGATGGAAGCATGTGAACGCGCTGACCGCCATCGTGTCGTTCGCACAGAAGAGGCCCGTGAAGCGGAGTTTCGAATCGAGCAGTTTCTGTGCGCTCGCGTAGCCGCCTTCGGGCGAGAAGTCGGATTCGATCAGCGCGACGTCGTCGCGTGCAATGCCTTCACGCACCAGTTCCGCGAAGAAACCCTCGAGCCGAGCCTGATTATCTGACGACGTAAACGGCCCCGAAATCACCGCCAGTTCGCGATGACCGTGATCGAGCAGCGTGTGGGCCGCCAGTTCGCCGCCGCGCCGTCGCAATCGCGGCCAATCAGGAAGCGCACCGCCTCGATCGCCTGCTCTCGCGGCGAGACCTCGCCGCAGCCCGTGGCCACCACGACATGGCGGCGCACAGCGCGCAGTTCCGCGTCGGTCTGTTTGAGAATCGTGCCATAATAAGAGCCGAAGAACGTCGGCACGAGAAAATGCCGACCATGCCGAGCGATTGTGTAGCCATGGCCCGGCCGATGGACGACGGCCGGAAATTCAATGTCTCGATGGCCGCCTTCACACGCGCCGCGGCATCGGTTGAAATCGGCCCCTTGCCGGAAATAGCTAGCGATGCAGTGGACATCCCCACGCCGGCCAAAGCCGCGACATCTTTGAGTGTAGCCACGCGGTTTCTCCGTCAAGCCCAAGCTGTTTTTTGCCGGCGCTACAGACGCTCCCCACCCGCTTCGTCGAACAGCGAAATATGCCTGCCGTCGAACGAAAACGCCGTGGTATCGCCTACATCCACCGGGATTCTGATCTGGTCAATCGATGCGACCTGTACGCCATGATAATCGAGCCAGATAACGCAGTGGTTGCCCATTGGCTCCACGAGCGAAACTTTTGCGAGCAACGTCTGCGCTGCCTCGTTCGCAGCGCCGCTTATTGTACCGTTCGCTGTACCGTTCATTGCGTTCGGTTCAAGCCGCACGTCCTCGGCGCGCACGCCAAGCACACAGGGCACCCCATCCGTCGGCGCGGTTTTAAACGCGTATTCGGAGACATCGAAACGCATTTGCGGCGTGCAGAAGAAACGCGCGCTGTCGCGTGTTTCCAGCGTGCCCTTCAACAGGTTCATCGCGGGCGAGCCGAGAAACGTCGCGACGAAGAGGTTGTCGGGCCGCGCGTAGACTTCGGCCAGCGTACCGAACTGCTGAATCACGCCGCCGCGCATCACGGCCATGCGCGTAGCCAGCGTCATCGCCTCGACCTGATCGTGCGTCACATAGATCATCGTCGCGCCGAGGTGCTGGTGCAGTTGCTTAAGTTCGCGGCGCAACTCGGTGCACAGTTTGGCGTCGAGATTCGAGAGCGGTTCGTCGAACAGAAACACGTCGGCTTCGCGCACGAGCGCGCGGCCAATCGCAACACGCTGACGCTGGCCGCCGGAGAGCTGCGCCGGTTTGCGCTTGAGAAGCGGCCCGAGTTGCAGTATCTCCGAGGCGCGCGTCACGCGCCGCTTGATCTCCGCCTTCGGCGTACCCTTGATGCGCAATGCAAACGACAGATTGCGATCCACGCTCATCGTCGGATAAAGTACATACGACTGGAATACGAGCGCGATGCGCCGGTCCTTCGGATCGGCCCACGTCATTCCTCGCCGCCGATTTCAATGCTGCCGTCGGACACGTCGATCAAACCCGCAATGCTGTGCAGCAGCGTGGACTTGCCGCAACCGGACGGCCCGAGCAGCACGACGAACTCGCCCGCGCGCACGTCGAGGTCGAGATGGCTGATCACGGTATTCGCGCCGAGCTGGATCGTCAGATCGCGAATCGCCACGTTGGTCGCGTGCGAGCGCGCCGCCGCTTCGCTTAAGCCTGCGCTGCGCGCGGCGCCGCTCACGTCGGCGTCGCGTTTAGTGCAACGTCGTTTGCGAGCGTGTTTGCCTAGTTCGTCATTGTCTCTTGACTGCGCCGGACGCAATGCCCCGCACTAACCAGCGGCCCAGAATGAAATAGACTGCGAGCGGCACCATCGAAGTGAGAATGGTGGCCGCCATGTTCACGTTGTAAAGCCGCTCGCCCGTCGTCGTGTTGATGATGTTGTTCAGTTGCACCGTCATCGGCAGATTTTTCGTGCCTGCGAACACAAGGCCGAAAATGAAGTCCTTCCAGATGCCCGTGTCACCTGCATGACAATCGCGACGACAATGATCGGCACCGACATCGGCAACATCAGTTGCAGGAAGATGCGCCAAAAGCCGCCGCCGTCGATGCGTGCCGCCTTGAACAGCTCCTGCGGAATCGACGCGTAGTAGTTGCGGAACATAGCGTCATCATCGGCATGCCGAAGATCGTGTGAATCACCACGCTGCCCGGCAGCGAGCTGAACAGATGCACGCTCGCCAGCACGCGCACGAGCGGATAGACCATCACCTGTACGGGAATGAAGGCGCCCATCAGCAGCACGCCGAACAGAACGCCCGCGCCACGTGGCCGCCAGAACGAGAGCGCGTAGCCGTTCACTGCGCCGAGCGCAATCGAGAACACTGTGCTCGGCACGACGTGCGCACCGAATTCCAGAAGCCGACGCGAATGCCGTTGCAATCGAGCCCGGTGCAGGCCGATTGCCATGCGGCGCTCCATGCGTCGAGCGTGAAATGCGCGGGAAACGCGAGCAGGTTGCCGAGACAGATCTCGCTCATCGGTTTGACGGAGGTGACCAGCATCACACAAAGCGGCAACAGAAAAAACGCCGCAGCCGTGATCAGAAACGCGTAAACGCCTAGACGTGCAGGCGAAAATGCTTTGCTATGCCGCCGCACATGCGCCGGCGCCCTCGCTGGTTTTCCCGAAGGTTTCCATTTCCGAGCGGCGGATTCGCGGTGCTCAGCACACCTCCTCGCGCAGCGCAGCGCGGCTGCGTGCATAGAAGAACGGCGCGAGAATCGCGAGCACCGTCGCGAGCAGGACGATCGACGCCGCCGACGCCAGCCCGAGGTTCGCGCGCCCGAACAGATAATCCATGATGAACTTCGCGGGCACTTCGCTCGCGGTGCCGGGTCCGCCCTGCGTCATCGCCACCACGGCGTCGTAGAGCTTCACCACCATCACGAAGAGCAGCACGAAAGCGGTGGAAATGGACGGCCCGAGCATCGGCACGACGATGCTCATATAGACGCGCCAGCGCGGAATGCCATCGACGCGCGCGGCTTTCCACAATTCGTCGTCGATGCCGCGCAGGCCCGCGAGCAGAAGCGCCATCACGAGCCCCGACGCCTGCCAGACGGTGGCGATCACGATCGTGTAGATCACCCAGTCCTGATCGACGATCCAGTCGAAGCGCGCGTGCACGAAGCCGAGTTTGTGTAGCACGGCCTGCGCGCCGAATTCGGGGTTCAGAATCCATTGCCACACGAGCCCCGTTGCAAGGAACGACATCGCGTACGGATACAGGAACACCGTGCGCAACACGCCTTCGGCCACCACGCGCTGATCGATGAAAATGGCAAGCAGCAGCAAGCCGATCACCATGCACGCCACGATGAAGCACACGCCGTAGATCACGATGTTCTGCAGCGACAGCAGCCAGCGGTCGTTATAAAAGAGCCGCACGTATTGCGTGACGCCCGCGAAATCGCCGGAAGGGAACGTGCGCGAGTGGCTCAGCGAGACTCGCGCCGTCCAGATCATCGTGCCGAGGTAGGCGAACACCACCGTCAGCACCATCGGCAGCAACGCGAGCCACGCGGCGATCGGCCAGCGCTTGCCGAGCGGCTTTTTCAGAAGCGCCTTGCGCGCCTTCGCTTTCGCCGCGGGCAGCTTCAGCGCGTGCATAGCTTTGCAGCGCGCTTGCGAACGCCTTCTGCGCGTCGTCGACCGACTGGTTCTTTTTCCAGAAATTCGTGATGACGTTGATCAACGCGCCTTGCATGTCGGGTGCAAGCAGCATTTCCGGATTCGGCAACTGACGTGCCTTGTCCTTCATGATCGCGATGCCCTCCTTCGCGCAGATGTCGAGACTGCTCGCGTCCACGTCGGGACGAATCGGAATGAGCCCTTCTTCGCGCTGAACGCCACCTGCGTGGCCGGCGAAGTCATGACCATGGCAAGCAGATTCTGCCCCTTTATTTATGATAGTCGGATTGTCGGTCTTCGGAAAGACGAACACGTCGCCCGCGACGAGATGCGGCAAATGCGGACCGAAGCCTGGGAAGAAGCCGAAGTCCTTGCCCGCAGTCTGGTTCGCCGCCGAGAATTCGCCCTTCGCCCAGTCGCCCATGATTTGCACCGCCCGCCTTGCCCGAAATCACGAGTGCGGTGGCATCGTTCCAGTTGCGGCCAGACGAACCGGCATCGACGTAATCGTGCAGCTTCTTGAATGCGACCAGCACTTTTTCTTGAACGCGTCGGACTTCATCGCGTTCGCGTCGTGATCGCGATACACCTTCAGGTACAGATCGGAACCGCCGACATCGGCGAACACCGCGTCGAACGTGATTTCTTCCTGCCACGGCTGGCCGCCGAGCGCGAGCGGAATCACGCCGGCCGTTTTCAGCTTCGCGAGGTCCGCGAGAAACTCGTCGTAGCTCTTCGGTTCGGCTGTAATGCCCTTTCGCGCGGATGCTGTCCAGGATCGATTGCGTGAAGATGCCGTTCCAGTTTTCCTTCGCGGCGACGGCGTCAACGTTGTTCAGCAGACCCTGATCGATCAGGTCGTGAAACTGCTTGGACGTATTGAACTGCGCGGCCGTGGGTGGATCGCCGTGGAGCGCGCCTGATCCGCGCCGGCCACCGCATTGTCGACCCGATGCCCGCCGGCCTTGTTGTATGCATCGGCGAACTGGCGGATCGCGGCGGATTCGCCGCCCGAAGTCCACCAGTGGATCACGTTGGCCTTCAGTGGGTCCGCGTGCGCCACGACGCCGTATAGCGCCAACGCCGCCACCATGCCTCGCAAGATCGGTTTTCTGTTCACGCTGTCTCTTGGCTTTGCGCCGTTTTCCGGCTTTATGTCACATCCGCTGTCATTCGTTCGCCACTACGCTCTCGCGCGGCGCTCCTTCAAAAACTTCGCGACGAGTTCCGCGCTGCGTTTGATGGTGCGCTTCTGAGTACTGTAATCGACATGAACGATGCCGAAGCGGCGTCATAACCGAAGGCCCACCCGAAGTTGTCCATCAGCGACCACAGGAAATAGCCGCGCACGTCCACGCCGGCCTTGATCGCCTGATCGACGGCAGCGAGGTGGCGCTTGAGAAACGCAATGCGCTGGCTGTCGTCGACGCGGCCGTCCACCACACCTTGTCGTCCGACGCCATGCCGTTTTCGGTGATGTAAATCGGTGGCAGATTCGCATACGTGCGGTGAAAACCGATCAGCCCATCTGCGTGCACTCTACGCCTTCGAGCGGCACTTCGCGAAAGCCGTGCGCACCGTCGCTTTCCACGTTGGTGCGAAAGTAATAGTTGACGCCGAAAAAATCGATCGGCGCCGAAATGATCTGCATGTCGCCGCCGAGCACGAGCGGTTCGGTGCCCGGCCACAACGCCCACAGATCATGCGGATACGTGCCCTTCAGAAGCGGATCGAGAATCCACGCGTTGTGCTGCACCTCGAAGAGATGCACGACGCGCTGGTCGGCGGCACTCTCGCTGTTCGCGGTGCCGCGCCCCATGTTCGCGACGATGCCCTTCGCCGACGCCGGATCGTTCGCGCGCAGAATCGGCATCGCGAAACCGTGCGCAAGCAGCAGGTGATGCATTGCCTGCGTGGCGAGGCGTCCATTGGCAAGACCCGGCGCGTGATGACCATTGCCATAGCCGAGATACGCTGAGCACCATGGCTCGTTGAGCGTCGCCCATGCATCGACGAGACCGCTGATTCGCGGCTTCATCAGGTCCGCGTAATCGGCGAAGCGGTACGCGGTGTCGCGATTGAGCCAGCCGCCGCGATCTTCCAGATGCTGCGGCAAATCCCAGTGATATAGAGCGTGACGAAAGTGGTAATAATGCGTCTTTCAGACGTGTCAGCAGGCGCTTGTAGAAGTCGAGACTTTTGCGATTGGGCGCGCCACTTGCGTCGATCACGCGCGGCCAAGCGGTGGAAAGCCGGTAGCCTTCAAGCCCTAGGCCCGCGAGCATGTCGATGTCCGCTTCCCAGCGATGATAGTGATCGCAGGCCACGGCACCGGTATCGCCGCCGGCCAGCACTTTGCCGGGCGTGGCCGAGAAGGTGTCCCAGATCGACGGCAGGCGGCCGTCTTCGTTCACCGCGCCTTCGATCTGATACGAGGCCGTTACCGCGCCGAGCAGAAAATCGCGGCGCCAGAGCGACGAGTCCGCGGCGGGCGTGAACGCGTCGGCGAGTGAGGGAGATGAGGCTGCGTCGGTTACAGCGGATGCGTCGTGTGCTACGGATTCTCCTTCGCTGGGGTCGTTGAACCGGCTACGGCAAGAGCGTCCGTGCGTGTGTCGATCATATTAGATGATGGAACCGCGCCTCAGCTTGGGTAGAAGCGCTTCCACATGGACCAGCGAACGATAGCAGCGGCCGATTCCGCGCAGCAATCAGGGTTTGTCTGGAGCGCGGCTGGCATGCGTCGAAGCGTGCCCGGAAACGTGTCCGGACGCGTGCGACAGATCGAACGCGCCGGCGTCGTACACATCGCAATACGCTTTCCAGTCTTGCGCGACCTGTGCCTCGCATTGCATCGCAACGTTGATGAGCGGCATCTGCCAGTCCTGACGATTGCTGAACGCGATGAGGTCGTCCGCGATCGACGATTTCTGCCGCCCGCCGCTGCGCAGATGCGCCCACGCGCTCAGCTCGGCCATGCTGTTTACCACCTGTTCGAGACGCGGCAGGTTGCCGTTCCAGTCGGAGAGCGCGACGCGGTCTTCGGAAGGTTGCAGGCTGCGCAGCACGTAGGATCGCTGACTAAAATCCACTGCGTGCAGGAACGCCTGCGAGACGGCCTGATTGCGCCGCTGCACTTCCACCACGCGTTGCGCCTCGCTGTGCCAGTCCGGCTGCGGCGTGCGCACGTGCGGCGTGACCGACGATGGCAGCGCCTCTTTCAGATCGATCAGATAGTTGCCGTCCGGCGAGCCTTTGCCTTCGACGAGAATCACATAACGGTCCACGCCAAGGCTGCCCGTTCCGGCGATACGCCGCGCCACGTCGAGAATGCGGAAGAACTCGGGATTCGGCTCGCCGGCCGCGAATTTCTCCATGAACGCCGTGACGGCCGCGCGCTGTTTGCCGGTGACGGCAAGCGCTTTCTTGCCGTCCACTTTGAGCGTGCGCGTCTTGCCTTTGAGCACCGTGCGTTTGTCGAGATGCGCGACACGTGTACGCGTTTCGAGCGCGACGAACAGATCGCGCACCATGCCCACGGCCGTCTCCGCTTCGATCCAGCGAGCCTTGCCATAAGCGAGCGCCGCGCCGTACGCTTCCACCGCCGTGTGGCACAGCGCGAGTGCCTGCGCGCGGCTCAGCTTGAGGTCGCTCGCGCCCACCAGCACGCTCGTGAGAAGCCGCACCAGTTCGTAGAGATTCGGCGCGAGACAGGCTTCGTCGAAATCGTTGTTGTCGAAATAGACGAGACCGTTATCCGCCTTGTAGCTGCCGAAATTTTCCAGATGCATGTCGCCGCAGATCCACACGGGCGGCGCACTTTCCAGCACCGTATCCTGCGGCAGACGTTCGTAAAACAGATGACACGTGCCGCGCAAAAACACGAACGGCGACGTGCGCATGGCCTTGTACTTCATGGCGAGCCGCTCGGGGTCGCGGCCCGCGTTGAAACTGGCGATGATCTGTGCGACATCGGACATGCTTTTCCCCTTCATCCGGGTCATGCTCCTTTGGTGAGTTCACGACAGGTTCAGCGTGACGAGTTCGACACCGCGAACGCTGCGAGAGTTGCGAAGCGCTGCAATCTCGGCGATCGCCGGAATCTCAGGAGCCGGTCATCAGATAGTAACGCCCATCGGCGCTCACGTTGAAGCCGAAACCGCAGTGCATCGGCGAGCCATGCGTGCTCACTTCTAGCGTTTCGGGCGCGGCGAGGCGCAACTCGATCAGGCATCGGTCGTCGTGGCCGTCGTAGGGCGCAAGATGGGTGATCTTCGCGGTCGCGTCGAGCGGCGCGCGGCCCACGCAGTCCGGACCGGCACGCGCGCGACGCCGTCGTAAAAGCGCACGTAGGCCGAGAGGCTGCCGAGATTCGCGCTCGGCTGACCGTCCAGTCCGACAGTCGGATAAACGAATTAGCCGTCAATCCGGTACACGCCGGGCCGCCCCCCTTTCACGGGCCCTCAGGCCGATCGTGTTCTAGGCGCCAAGAACGCGCGCGCATTCGTGAAGGCGCCGAGCTTCTGCTGGACGTCGCCCTGATGCACGAGCGCCATCGCCACGCGCGCCCGCGCGGAACTCGTCGCTTTCGGCAAACCTTCTTCGCTCGCCTGCATGGCGGTTGCTTCGGCGAGCGCCGCTTCCATCGCAACGAGCGACTGCACCTGTTTCACCTTGCCGGCTTCGAGCGCGGCCACGCCCAATGCGGCGCACGACGCGTTGGGCCGGCGCAGCACGTCGCTTCCGGCAAGCAGGTTGCGTCGATAGAGTTCGTAGAGTTCGGCGCGCGATTCAGGACCGTGGTGCTGATCCTGCGCGATCGCGTTCTGGGCGCGAACAAATCCTGTGGCAGTCACGAGAACGTGCGTACTCGTAACAACAGCGGCAGCTACGGCGTTGTACAGAGTCATAAGCAAGAAAAGTCGTCGGCTGGACAGCTTCATACGGCCGAACGACGCAGGTTGGATGCATACGTTTTCAGACACCGTTTTTCAGAGGCGGCCGGCTTCTATGCGCGCTACATAGAGATGCGGCAACACGGCCAGTCAAACCGATGCTAACAGAAATCCGCGGGTTTGCGAACCCGCCCAAAGCGGACCGTTGCGGCCCATTGCGCCGCTTTGCATAGTCCATGTGCGTCAGATCGAGCACTTACCTGGCCGCGTCAAACCGCGCCCTGCGCACCGAACTTCTTGCGATACGCCTGCGGACTCGTCAACGCAATGTGCCGGAAATGCCGCCGTAACGACTCTTCGGAACCGAAGCCCGCGAGTTCGGCAATGCGTGACATTGGCAACGGCGTGGACGTTTCGAGCAGATCGCGTGCAATCGCCACGCGCTCGCGCACGAGCCATTCGTAGGGCGCCATGCCGGTGGCATCGTGGAACTGGCGTTGCAACGTGCGCGGGGGCTCATGGCCGCGTGCTCCGCGAGCGGAGCGAACGTATGCGGCCGGCCAGGATGTCGGCGTACCCAGTCCATCATCAGTTTCGCAATGCGTCCGCCTTCGTCGTGCGGCACGGGCCGCCGCACGAATTGCGCCTGACCGCCCTCGCGATGCGGCGGCACCACGAACCGTTACGCGACGCGATTGGCGACGGCACTGCCGTGATCGCGACAATAAGATGCAGCAGCATGTCAAGTCCCGCCGCCGATCCCGCCGACGTGATCACCTGCCCTTCGTCCACATACAGCGCGTCGGGCTTCACCTGCAAGTGCGGATAGCCGCCGCCAGCACGAACACGCCCGAGCAGATCGAACAAAGCCGCGCGCCGCGCTCATAGGCGGCACGCAGCTTTTTCAGCAGCGCTTCGGGCGGCCACTCGTTCGCGGTTGCCACGCTCGCTTCGTACACGGCGCTCGAACTGACCGGCCGCATCTATCTGCAGATGTCGGATCGGCTTCGACACGTCTGGCGTTTTTGCGGCGGCGTGGCGCTCGGCATCGGCATCTGGTCGATGCACTTCATCGCGATGCTGGCGTTCTCGCTACCGACTCCGCTCGGCTACGATTTTGCGCTCACCGCCTGGTCGCTCGGACTCGCGATCGGCGCGTCGTATCTCGCGCTCTACCTCACCACCCGCGCGCAATTCATGCTGTGGCGGCTGCTCGCTGGCGGCCTAATGATGGGCGTCGGCATCGCCGGCATGCATTACACTGGCATGGCGGCCGCGGAATTTCCGGCCGGCACGATCTGCGGCGCGGCCAACGGCTTGAACGCCGCGTGGCTCGCCACTTCGGTGATCCTCTTCACGTTCGCGATCCTGATCGTCACGCTGATGGTATCGCGCTTCGATGCGCGCACGAGCATTCTGGTCGGTGCCGTGTCGCGTCTAAACGGACAGATCGTACGCCTCGCGACCACCGACACGCTCACCGGACTGCCGAACCGTTCGACGCTGACCGACTGCATCGAACGCGCGATCCAGAGCGCGCGCCGTCAGCGTTCGGGCTTCGCGATCCTGTTCATGGACCTCGACGGCTTCAAGACGATCAACGATTCGCTCGGCCACTCCGTGGGCGACGAAGTACTGTCCGCATTTGCGCAACGGTTGCTGCTCTGCGTGCGCTTGAGCGACACGGTCGCGCCCCTAGGCGGCGACGAGTTCGTGGTACTGACCGAGAATCTGTCGTCGCGCGCCGACGTGGGCGCGCTTGCCGAAGGGGTGCTCGACTGCATGCGCCGCGGCATGTGGACCGACGCGCAACTATTGCAGGTGATGCCGAGCATTGGTATTGTGCTCTATCCCGACGACGGCGACACCGTCGATACGCTGCTCCTCAAGCACGCGGACGCCGCGCGATGTACGAAACCAAGCGCGCGGGCCGCGGCACCTATCGCTTCTTCGAACGCAGCATGAACGAAGCGGCCACGCGCACCCTGCAGATCCAGAACGCGCTGCACGACGCACTCGGCGCCGGTCATTTCTCACTGCATTTCCAGCCGAAGTTTCATGGCAAGGGCGACGCGCTCGCGGGCGCCGAAGCATTGATCCGCTTGAATCATCCGCAACTCGGCACGTTGCCGCCGCTCGAGTTCATTCCGATTGCGGAACGCTCGGGGCAGATCGTGCAGATCGGTTACTGAACCGTACGCGAAACCTGCCGGCAGATACGCCGCTGGGCCGACGAAGGCCTGCTGCCGCTGAAAGTCGCGATCAATCTTTCGCCTTGTAAACTAGTGCAGCCGAGCCTCGTCGCGACGGTACTGGAGATCGTCAAGGACGAAGGCGTGCCGTGCGAACAACTGATGTTCGAGATCACCGAATCCGTCGCGATGCAGGACGCGCCGCGCACGATCGAAATGATTCACGAGTTTCAGGCGTGCGGCTTCGAAATCGCCATCGACGATTTCGGTACCGGCTATTCGAGTCTGGCGTATCTGCCGCGCTTCCGCGTGAAGCAACTAAAGATCGACCGCTTCTTCACGAACGGTCTCGACGAACACGGCAGCGAAGGCAGTGCGATCGTCTTGGCAATCATCGCGCTTGCGCACTCGCTGGAGATGGACGTGGTGGCCGAAGGCGTAGAAACCGAATCGCAACTGAACAAACTGAAGGCGATGATGTGCGACGAGATGCAGGGCTTTCTGCTCGGCAAACCGCTTAGCGCCGACGACTTCAGCAATCTGCTGCGCGACAGGATGGTGAGTGCATAAGCGTGAACGTGAGTGTGAGCGCGGCGCGCACGATGCGCTGCGCCATGCCGCGATCTCGCGCTATGTTATTGTCTGCCACATTGAGAAGGTGGCAGGATCGCGTCGCCGCGGGGCAAAAAACAAACGGGTCTGGTGCTGGAGAATTCATGAAATTTGACGTAGCGATGTTCACTTCGTTGTGGCTGATTACGTTCCTTTGCTGCGCCCTCATCACCACGGCACTCTCGCGGATGTTCGCGGGCGTCGCCGCATTCCGCTTCTGGTCGGCTGGCTTCTATCTGCTGGCCGCTTCTTCCGCGTGTTTTGCATTGCATCTCACGTGGCACACCGACGTGCTGCTCGTCGTCACCGCCACGCTCGCGTTGCAAAGCCGGATTTTGATCTGGTCGGGCACGCGCGCTGTTCGGTTCGAGCGTGCCGTGGCGCGCGGGTCTCGTCGTGTCTGCCGTGTTCTGCGCGCTGTATAGCGTCGCGCTGCTGCTGAACGTGCCGATCGTGCTGGCACTCAAACTTGCGCTCTTCGAACGCAATATGCTCGCGACACCCGATCGCGGCACCGGCGAATGGCTCGCCGGCGCGCGTGGTCTGCGTGCCGGACTCGGATCGCAGACGAATGCGCTTTTGCAACCAGCGACGCTGCAGGGTGCAGCATGGAGCGGCGCGCGAAGATGCTGCGCGCCGGTTGCCTGAATCGGTCTGATTTTCTGTGGCTTGCTCGTGGCAGTTGTATCAGGTGCCGCGCCTAGTTGTTCAGTTCGAGTTCGAATCCATTTCGCCGCTCACGATGTTGCCGCTTGCGTCATCAGCAAGAAGCGGCGCACCGGCATGCGGCGTCTCGCGCCGCGTCAGCTTGCCGTCCACCGATGCGCCGCAATCCATCCTCAATTGCAGGTAGTGAATGTTGCCGGTCACGTGCGCATTGCTCTGCAATTCGACGAAGTGATCGGCAATCACGTCACCCACGATCGTGCCGTTCACAACCACGTCATAGCCATGCACGTTGCCTTCCACCGAACCGCGGGCGCTCAGCACCAGCAACGTCTGCGCATCGGCCTGTCCGCAGGCGTTCCCTTTGACGTGGCCGTCGATCCGCAGTCCGTCGCTGAAATGCAGATCGCCGTTGATGCGCACGTCGCGTGCGATCAGCGTGGCGAGCTTGGTCTGCTGGATGCCGAGAAATTTTTTCCTGCTGAACATAGTGCTCTCTGAAAAGTAGAAAACAGTGCGCCGCATTAGCGGCGCGCCGGCGCGACCTTGCTCTGGCCGCGCAGAAATTACAGTTCGCTTCGCAGACGCGCGGCTTCGGCGCTCGCCTTGTCCGCCGTCTTCTGCACCGCCGCGCGCGCCGCAGCTTCCTGCGCGAGCACGAGACGCGTGCGTGAAAGTTCGCTCCGCTGTGAGTCTTCGTCGACGGGGAACGCTGCGCATTGCACGGGCACGCTGCCGCGATGCGCGTGCCACAGCGTAATCGCCGCGGCGCCCGCGCCTGCACCGAGGGCGACGACGAGCGCCGTTAGCACGATGCGCGACACCAAAGAGCGCTTGGGACTAAGCGCATACGCGCGGGTCGTCAGACGGATCGCGTCGCGCGGAGAATGGAAATCGGCCATGTCTTCGGGTTCTGAAATCAGCCGCGCGGCACGGGCGCGAACAGTGTGAGATAGGCCTCCGGATTCACGGGTACTCCATTCACGAGAACTTCGAAGTGCAGATGCGGGCCGGTGGAACGTCCGGTCGAACCGATGTCGGCAATGTACTGACGCGGTAGCACCAGATCGCCGGCGTGCACGACAACGCGCGACGCGTGGCCGTAACGCGTAACGAGTCCGTTGCCGTGATCGATTTCGACGGCGTTGCCGTAGCCCGCTTTCTCGCCTGCGAACACGATGCGCCCGCCGGCCGCCGCGAGGATCGGCGGGCCGGTTTTCGCAACCAGATCGATGCCGGGATGAAAGCCCAGCCGATGTGTGAAGGGATCCGAACGATTGCCGAATGGCGAGCCGAAACGGGCGCCATCGGCGGGTATGCGGCCGGGAAACGCAGCATACGCATCGCGTGATCGGCGGTTTGCCGTTCGAGCAACGAGAGCGTGGCCGAGAGGCAATCGATCTTGTTCGCGCGTGCGTTCGGCGCCGGTCACAACGGAGGTCGTTGCCGCGATCTCGCCGCAGCGGCGCGACGGCAACGACGGACCGCCTTCGCTGTCGCCAGCGTCCGCGTCCGATGCCGCTTGCGATGCATCGTCCGGTGTGAATTGCGGCGCGGCGACGGTGGCCGGCACGAAACACGGACGTCATCTGGACCGAACGCGTCGAGACGGGGCACACCAAGCCTTCGACGAACGCGCGGAACCAACGGCAGGAAATCGGCAAGCGGAGCTGACGGCATACGACGATCCGCCGTCGAGAGCCGGCGGTGATAATCGATAAAGAGCGGCGATTATCACTCGGCAGCGCAAAGCATCATCTCAAATACGGGACGATCGGCGGATATCTCTTTTTGTTCCCGTTTTTACGGCTGATTCTGTTTCTCCGCCGCTCGTCATTTGCACGTTCAGAGCAACGCGTCCACCGCATCTGAATCTGCTTCGCTGTTCGACAGCGCATTGAGTTGCAATAGCCTAGCGACGAGCGCGTCGCTCGCGGGCGTCATCGGCATGCGAAGTTCGTTGCAGATGAGGCCCTGTGCCGCGAGCAGCGCCTTGACCGGCCCGGGATTGGGTTCGGCGAACGACATCTGGATGAGCGGCACGAGCGCGCGGAAAATGCGCCGCCCTTCTTCGAGGTGCCCGGCCGTCAGCGCGCGATACAACGCAACGAACTGCTCGGGATTGCAATGTGCGGACGCCGCGATCGCACCGCTGCCGCCGAGGCACAGCGTGTTGAACACGTTGATGTCCTCGCCCGTCAGCACCTGCAGACGGCCGTCGCGAATCAGCGCGAGCGTGGTGTCGAGCGAACCGGCGCAGTCCTTGATCGCGACGATGTTCGGATGCGCGGCAAGCGTGAGCAGCGTATCGAGTTCGAGACGTACGCCGGTGCGGTACGGAATGTCGTACAGCACGACCGGCTTGTCGCTTGAGTCGGCGAACTCCGTGAAGTGCGCGACGATGCCCGCCTGCGACGGCCGGATGTAATACGGCGCGGCCATCAATCAGCACGCCCGCAATCGGCAACGCGTTCAGCGCTTCGCTTCGATACGCGCGTGCATGCTCGCGGTGTGATTGCCCGACACGCCGACCATCACCGGCAGCGGCACCGCCAAAGACGCGTCGCGTGCGATCGCGCGGGTCTCGTCGAGAATCGTCGCGAGCACCCCCGTCCTGCTCGGCGTCGTCGAGCGCAGCCGGTTCGCCCGTCGTGCCGAGCGCGACGAGCCCGGCAACGCCCGCGTCGGCATAACGGCGCACGAGCGCGCGCAATGCGGTGTGATCGACGGCGCCGTCGGCGAAAGGCGTGATCAGCAGAATCCAGATACCCGAAAAAATAGACATGCTTTTACCTCGATGACGACCGTATCGATTCCGTCAGAGGCGCGAGGGAGGCAAAAAGCGAGGCGTGGGGAGCGGCCTGCTGTTCCGTCGCATCTGACGGAACAGCGTACTCCGGTCAGATGAGCAGCTGTTTTTTGCTTTGGCGTTCAGTTGCGACGGGCACGCGCGCGTCGCAGCGCCGCTCGCGAAAGCGGGACAGACGGAGATCGACGCACGGAGTCGGAACATGAAGCCGGATTGCATGATGGATGGGAGTGTAACCGCGGAAAGCGCGATCTGGCAAAGCGCGGGCGCACTCCGCCCCCCGACCCGCCCCGAAACTGCTTGACTTCTGCTGCACGGACACTAATATACGTACCGCGTACATAAGAAGAAGTAGCAATCTTCTTTCCGACGAGGGGTCCAGATGAACGTCCCGCAGCAAGCCTTCCTCCGCGACGCGATGCGTCGTCTGAACATGACCCGTGACAGCTTCGCAAGCCGTATCGGCATGACGCGGCGAGCACTCGCCACGTGGTTGCTGCCCGACGATTCGCAGGAATCACGCGCCATGCCGGAGATAGTGGAGCGCTTCGTGTCAGAAATCGTCGTGCACGGCGATCCGGCCGAGAAATATACGCAAAGCGTAGATTCGCAGTCGCTTGCCAGCCAGATGCTGTTCGAAGGCAAGCCGCAATTGCTCTCCGTCGACCAGCTCTCGCGCGACTCCGTGGAAGCGCTGTTTCGTGTGGCCGACATCATGCAGCCCATCGCACGGTGCCGGAAAATCTCCCGCGTGCTCGAAGGCGCGGTGCTCGGCAACCTGTTTTTCGAGGCGAGCACGCGGACGCGCGTGAGCTTCGGCGCGGCGTTCTGCCGTCTGGGCGGCTCAGTGTGCGACACCACGGGCTTCACGTTCTCGTCGATGGCCAAAGGCGAATCGATCTACGACACGAGCCGCGTGATGAGCGGCTACGTCAACGCACTCGTGATCCGCCATCCGGAGCAAGGCTCGGTGGCCGAATTCGCGCGCGCGACCAACGTGCCAGTGATCAACGGCGGCGACGGTCCGGGCGAACATCCGAGCCAAGCGCTGCTCGATCTATACACGATCCAGCGCGAGTTTTCGCGGCTCGGCAAGATCGTGGACGGCGCGCATATTGCGCTCGTCGGCGATCTGAAATACGGGCGCACCGTGCATTCGCTCGTCAAGCTGCTGGCGCTGTATCGCGGCATCAAGTTCACGCTGATTTCGCCGCCCATGCTCGAAATGCCGGCCTATATCATCGAACAGATTTCACGCAACGGCCATGTGATCGAACAGACCAGCGACCTGCGCACGGGCCTGCAAGGCGCGGACGTCGTGTACGCCACGCGCATCCAGAAAGAGCGCTTTACCGACGAATCGTTCGAAGGCTACACGCCCGACTTCCAGATCAATCAGGCACTGGTGGATTCGGTGTGCGGCGCCGACACGCTCATCATGCATCCGCTGCCGCGCGACAGCCGGCCGGGCGCGAACGATCTGAGCGTGGACCTGAATCACGATTCGCGCCTCGCGATCTTCCGGCAAACCGACAACGGCATTCCGGTGCGCATGGCCATTTTCGCGGTGCTGCTCGGCGTGGAGAAACTCGTTCAGCATTCGATGCGCGACGCCGCATGGCGTCCGCCCGCGTATCTCGGTCCGGACGACGCGATTTTTCACGGCATCGATTGAAGCTTCAGCGAAGCGCGATTTACAACGCGGCGCTGCCCGCGCCGCCGTTCGCAGCCAACGCGTCGGCACGCGTAGTGCCGAAATGCGCCGGCAAAGCACTGCGTTGTCCCAGTATGCCCACGTGTGACCGCCGGGGCGCTCGGTGTAGTCGTGCGGCACGCCGAGTTGCACGAGGCGCTCGTGCAGCATGCGATTTGATTCGACAAGCGAATCATTTACGCCGCAATCGATCGTCAATGCGATATGCGCGTTGCCGAAGTTCTCCGCATTCGCGACGATCGCTTCGTTGTTCCAGAAGTCCGCGTGACGCGCCGGATCGCCGAACACTTTCGAAATGCCCAGCTCGTCCTCGCAGCCGCGCGAATCCACCGCACCGAATTCATCGGGACGATCGAGCGCGATATGCAGCGCACCGAATCCGCCCATGCTGAAACCCGTAATCGCGCGCGCCTCGCGCGTGGCGATCGTGCGGAAATGCATATCCACGAAGCTCACGACTTCTGTGCCTACATACTACGTTTCGTACTGGCTGCGCGGATTGAACGGGCTGTCGATGTACCAGCTTTCGTGGCCGCCGTCGGGCATAACGAGAATCAAGTGATAGCGGTCGGCGAGTTTGCCGATTATGCGAATTCGCGGTCCAGTCGGTGTTATCGCCACCCGAACCGTGCAGCAGATAAACCACGGGAAAACGGTCGGTACCGTTGCCGCTCGCATACTGGTCGGGCAGCACGACGGTCGCTTCGAGCGACTTGTGCATCGCTTCGCTAGGGATGGTGACCACTTTCGTCTGGAACGCCCAGGCGGGCGTCGCGACGAGCAGCGTCAGAATGAGCCAGAACGCACGAGTCAGATTCATGATGTTGCTTTCCCTTTCTCTTTGTCCGATGAACACGGTCCGGCATCTGGCAGCAACTTCTCCGTATGACTCTAACAACGACGACTTACAACCAAATTTCAACGAAGCCTACGAATCCGTCAGCTTGATCCCACATAGACGGATTATTCGACGTGCGCCGCGAACCCCGTGCGGTGCGGCGCGATGTCGGCGCGCAGGATCAGTTCGGGAATCGTATAGTCGCCCGCGCTCTGCTTGCGGAACGGAGAGTGTCGAGACGCTTCCCGAGTGCGTCGCATGCCTGAGCAAATTTTGCTTCGTCAATGCGGCTCGTGCGGTAGAGCACGAATGGCGGCAAAACGTCGAAGCCGGGGTAATACAGAATACCGTGATGAATCGGGAACAGGATGTCGCCGATCGCGCCATTGATGCCGCGCGCCGCGTAGTGCGATTCCCAGCCGCCTGCTGTCACGATCAGCATCGCGCGCTTGCCGGCGAGCGTGCCTTCGCCGTAGCGCTCGCCCCAGCGCGAATCGGAATGTTCGCCCACGCCATACGCAAAGCCGTACGCATACACAAGCTCGACCCAGCCTTTGAGAATCGCCTGCATCGAAAACCACCAGAGCGGAAATTGCAGGATCACCGTGTCCGCCCACACCAGCTTTTCCTGCTCGCACACAATGTCCTCGCTTTGCAGACCTTTTTCAAACGCATGCTTCGACGCGAGCGACGGATCGAAACGCGCGTCCGTTTGTTCGGCGAGACTGTCCGCGCGATCGAGCGTGGCCTTCCAGCTCATGGCATGCAGATCGGAAACCTGCACGGTGTGCCCCGCTTTCTGCAAACGCGCGACGGAGAAATCCTTCAGCGATCCATTCAGCGACTGCGGTTCGGGATATGCATAGACGAGTAGTACATTCATGATCGGGGCTTCGTGACGTAGAGGAAAGAAGCCACGATAAACACCGCTCCGGCATATTGGAAATGAATTCCCAATATGCCAAGTATCACGATGATTAATCTCCGGCAACTCGATCTCAATCTGCTCGTCACGCTCGACGTCTTGCTGTCGGAACACAACGTGACACGCGCAGCGGAACGCCTGAACTTTTCGCAGCCTTCCGTCAGCGTGCATCTGACGAAACTGCGCGACATGCTCGGCGATCCGCTGCTGTTGCCGGGTCCGCGCGGCATGCGTCCGACTTACGCGCCGAGGCGTTACGAGAGCCGCTACGCGAAGCGCTTCAGGCGCTGGAGCTCAGTCGCGCCGGCGAGTCCGTTCGATCCAGCCGAAGCGAATCAAACGTGGCGCGTGGTCGTCACCGACTACGCCGAGTCCACGATCATCCTGCCCACGTTGCGCGTGCTGCGAAGCGCGGTGCCCGGCACGCGGCTCGCTGTCGTCGAAACGGTGCCACCGCGTTTTGCGCGTCAGTCAGAGAAAGGCGACATCGATCTCGCTTTCCAAACGAGCGAGGATACGCCCGAAGGCATGCGTCATCGCGTGCTGTTCAGGGAGCGTTATGTGCTTCGCGGGACGCGCGGATCATCCGCGCCTGAAGCGCAAGCCGACGCTCGCGCAGTTCTGCAAACTGGAGCACGTGATCGTTTCGCCGGACAGCGGCGGCTTCGTCGGCGTGCCAAATCAGGCGCTCGCGAAAGCGGGCGTCACGCGCAAGGTCGTGCTGTCCGTGCCGCATTTTCTGTTCATGATGTCCGTGCTCGAAAGCACGGATCTGGTGGCGATGGTGCCCGCGCGGCTGATCCGCGAGACCGGTGCTTTGCGCATGGTCGAGCCGCCTGTCGAAGTGCCCGGCTATGAAATGGCGATGCTCTGGCCTGCACCGCGACCCCACTCACCAGTGGTTGCGCGATACGATTGCCGCTTCGGTTTGAGAAGCGGCACTTTCCCGTTGCGGGAAAGTGCCGCGTTCAGAGACGCGTTAAGCGTGACCGCCCGCACCACCCGCGCCACCAATCGCATAGAGCTGCGCCAGCACGTCCGCATTCAGCTCGAGATCGGCGGCCTTCAGGTTCTCGTGCAGACGCTTGACCGACGAAGTGCTCGGAATCAGCAGAATGTTCGGCGAGCGATGCAGCAGCCACGCGAGCGCGACCTGCATCGGCGTGGTGTTAAGCGACTGCGCGAGATCCGACAGTGCCGACGACTGGATCGGCGTGAAGCCACCCAGCGGGAAGAACGGCACGTAGGCAATGCCCTGCTTCGCCAGATCGTCGACCAGCGCATCGTCTTCGCGATGCACGATGTTGTACATGTTCTGCACGCAGACGATTTTCGTAATGTGCTGCGCCTCTTCGATCTTCGCCGCCGTCACGTTGCTCAGACCGATGTGGCGAACCAGGCCGCGTTGCTGGAGCTCGGCGAGCGCCGTCACTTCCTTCTCGATCGACACCCTTCCGACGGCGCGTGAATGTCGCCCCATGATCCGCATGTTGACGACTTCGAGCGCGTCGAGACCGAGGTTGCGCAGGTTGTCGTGCACGCCGCGCTCGAGGTCCGCGGGCGATGAGGCCAGCCGCCAGCCGCCCTTATCGTCGCGCACCGCGCCGAGCTTCGTGACGAGCACGAGATTCTGCGGATACGGATGCAGCGCCTCGCGAATCAGATGGTTGGTGACGTGCGGGCCGTAAAAATCGCTCGTGTCGACGTGATCGACGCCCGCCGCAATCGCCCTCGCGCAGCACGGCAAGCGCGGCGGCGAGGTCTTTCGGCGGGCCGAACACGCCGGGACCGGCAAGCTGCATTGCGCCATAACCCATGCGGTGCACCGTATGGCCGGCGAAATCAAACGTATCGTATTGAGTGGAATCTGTCACAAAGCTCTCCTGAATGAGTGAAATTACACGCAGTATGGACGGATTGCTTTGTTGAATAAACAAGTCTAACGCGCACGGGTTGTTTAAAAAAATCGAACAATCGCCATGGAACTGAATGATCTCGCCGCCTTTGTGTCCGTCGCCCGTGTAGGCGGCTTTCGCGATGCCGCGCGCGTAAGCGGCGTCTCCGCGTCGAGCCTGAGCGTGGCCGTGCGCCGCCTCGAAACGAAATTCGGCTTGCGGCTTCTGAACCGCACCACGCGCAGCGTCGCGCCCACCGAGGCAGGCTTGCGCCTCATCCGAAAAGCTCATGCGGCTCTTCAGCGAAATGGAAGCCGCGCTCGACGTGCTCAACGGCTTTCGCGACAAACCTTCCGGCACGCTTAAGCTGAACGTGCCGTCGAGCGCCGCGCGCATCGTGCTGCCCGATGTCGTCGCGCCGTTTCTGAAAGCGTACCCGGACATCTGTGTCGATCTGTGTCGAAGTGGTGATGGAAGACGGTTTCGTCGACGTGCTGGAAATAGGCTGCGACGCCGGCATCCGTTACGACGAGCGGCTCGAACAGGACATGATCGCGCTGCCCATCGGCCCGCGCATCCAGCGTTTCGCCACGGCGGCCTCGCCCGCCTATCTCGACACACACGGCCGCCCCACGCATCCGCGCGAATTGCTGTCGCACGCTTGCCTGCGCGGGCAGTTCGCGAGCGGCGCGATGCCCACGTGGTTCTTCGAGCGCGACAGCGAACTATTGCAACTGAACCCGAGCGGCCCGTTGCTCGTGCGACCGGGTGCCGCAATCGATCTCGCGATCAGCGCGGCGGTGGCGGGCGTGGGCATCATTCATCTCTTCGAGGACATGCTGCGCGCGCAACTGGCAAGCGGCGAACTCGAGCCGATTCTCGAACCGTGGTGGCAGGAATTCTCCGGTCCGTTTCTCTACTATCCGGGACACCGCCATCTTCCTGCTCCATTACGCGCCTTTGTCGAATTTCTAAAGGAGTGCAATTCGTCGTACTGAGTTCAATGTTCTTTTTTCAATTTGTTGCCGCCACACCTGTAGCATTTTCATGCGTTTGAGCAGTCTTCTCTTTTTGCTAACAGCGGACTAAACTTAAAGTAAGAATAACGCCGCTGCTGATTGAGATTCGAAGCTTCAGGGCGGGGATAAAAATTTCTGCTCCATGCTGTTTTCGTGCATCATCGTGGCGTTGCAGGTGTTTGTACCCGCAGCGTTTTTTGTCAAATCAATTCGCGCAAACGTTTAATCTGATGCATAATGAAACGCATCGGCAGCAGTAACTCTTACGCATCACGCCTTCGCTCCTCCTCTGCCACTGGCGCCGCAACAGCGCCACCCGCCAAATAAGCATTTCTCTTCCTATCAAGTCGCTGGATTTGCGGCCACCTATCGGCATTTTTATTCAAAACTTTAGCCCCGAAATAGCTATGTTTTGGATCGCATTTCAGTGAATTATTTTTTCTTTTTCTGGCTACGATTGGTTCACTTCCCAAAGCAACCGAACCGCTGGGTGCGTGCAGGAAGCCTTTAAAAACATGGAAAAGGGGTAGGCCAAAATGCGTCAACTGATGAAGAAGTTTATAAAGGACGAACGGGGCGTAAGCGCAATCGAGTATGCAATTCTCGCGGCTCTGATCGTCGGTGCGGTGACTGTCGGTGCCGTCACGATGGGCGGAAACGTGCAGAAGCTGTTCACTGCGGGCAACGCCCAAGTGAACAACGCTGTCACCAAGGCTCCGAAGACGAACTAGGTCTGGGTAGGGCGGTGTGCTTTGTCTGGCATCGCCAACTTCCCGGCCAATTCCCGAGCCGACCTCCGTGTCTCTCTTCATCCGCCTCCTCGCCAGCGTCGCGCTTCTCGCGCTCGCAGCCTATGACATCCGCCATCGCCGGCTGCCTACGCGGCTCGTTATCGCGGTGGGCATCCTGTATTTCGTCGACGCGTTGATCGCGGGCGACCCACTTTCTCTCATTCTCAAACATGGCGCCGTTGCTCTCGCCGTGTTCGCCATTGGCTTCGTCATGTTCGCGCTGCGTTGGGTAGGCGGCGGCGACGTCAAGATGGCCGCCAGCAATTTTTGTCTGGACCGGCAGCGCACTCGCCTAGCCCGTCCTCATTCTCGCTTCGCTCGCCGGGTTGCCGGTCGCCGCCTGCAGTCGTTGGCTACGCGCTTCACGCGCCGCAGGCGCGGCGGCCGCAGTGCCGCGACGCCCCGTCGAGCGGCTCGCGCACTGGCTCTCAGCCAAACGCGGCGTGCCATACGACGTCCCCACTTGCATTGGGTAGTACCGCTGGTCTGTGATTGCCCGTGATCTTCTGTTTGCCTCGTTTCTAAGCTTTCAGCCCGGGCCGCCGTCATGTCCAATACTCTCAAACTCCTGTTGCTCGTGGTCGCCGCCGGGCTCTTCGCCGTTCTTGCACGCACGCTGTATCTGAACGCCGCGAACAACACGGCCGCGCCCGTCGAGTCGAGCAAGATGATTCGCGTAACCGCAGCCGATCTGCCCGAAGGTCTCCTGCTGCGCGAAACCAATTTCGGCTGGCGCGCCGTCGCCGATACCGACGTGCCCAACGGCGCAATCGTTAAAGGTGCCGACGGCCCCGAACTGAAGGGTGTGCTGCTGCGTCATCCGATTACGAAAGGCACGGTGATCGTCGCTGCCGACGTGATTCCGGCCAACGATCCCGGCTTTCTCGCCGCGACGCTGAGGCCGGACATGCGCGCGCCGTCTCGGTGGCAATCGACGACGTCTCCGGCAACGCTGGCCTCATCCAGCCGGGCGATTTCGTCGACCTACTGCTCACACAACAACTCGATCGTCAGGACGCGTCGCGCGACATGTCGATCACGAGCGAAACGATGGCGCAGCGCGTGCGCATGCTCGCAGTCGGCTCGCAATTCCAGCGCCCGAAAGGCAACGGCAATGCCGCCGATGCGGAATCCCGCGCGACGGCCCGAACCGTCATGCTCGAAGTCACGCCACACTGCGCCGAAATGATCGCAGTGGCCGCCAAGCTCGGCAGTCTCTCCCTCGCACTGTGCAGCTTTGCGCGCACGGCCGTGGTGAGCACAGCGAGCGACGCAGTCGAAGATGCCCCGCCGCCCGTCTAAGCAGGCGACATCACGCACGCCGCTCGCGTGCAGCGCGCAAGCACACCGGCTCCGACCGAGGTCGTGCGGGCCGCACCGGTCGACGCACCGGTGCAGTTGTTCCGCGGCTCGGACAAGACCGCCGTCGGCACTGAACAGGCAGGCGCATGGAGCGCGGGCACGCCGCCGCTGCCGCCAATTCCGGCCGGCATGGCCCTGCCCGGCGCAGTCAAACAGAAGGCGGCGACCCCGCCTGCGGCCAAACCCGCCGCGAGTGCGATGAAGCCCATCGCGCAACAGTATGTAGACGGCGTTCCGGTGGCGCAGTGAGTCACGCCATGATCAACCGCCGCTCTGAATCAAACGTTTCACCGGAACCCTCCGTCATGTCTGCTTCGTTCAAGCCGCTCTGCGCCGCTGCCCTGCTGTCCTTCACCGCGTCGCTCGCTTGCGCGGCAGGCAAAGGCACGATCCTCTCCGCACCACGCACGCCCGCCGCCGCTCAGGCCGCGGCCGCACGCGCCGACGCGCAACCGCAAGCCTCGGCCATCGGTCACGAAGCTCAACTGACGGTCGCCGCCGGCAAGGGCGAGATGGTCCGCCTGAGCGAACCGGCCACGGCCGTGTTTGTCGCCGATCCAGAAATCGCCGACGTGAACGTGCCGAATCCACGCGCGGTGTTCGTGCTCGGCAAGAAGGCCGGCACCACGACGCTCTACGTGCTCGGCGCAAACAACAAACAGGTGTTGCGGCAAACCATCGTGGTAAGCCAAGACATCACGACGCTCGACTCGATCCTGCGCCAGCGCTTTCCTACACTGCATCTGCAACTGATCAGCACGCCGGGCTCGCGGCGACGTGCACAACGCCGCCGAAGCCGACACCATCGTGCAGACGCTCGCGCCGCACCTGAAGGAAAAGGAACAGCTGATAAACCGCCTGTCGATCCCGCGTCCGCAGCAGGTTCAGTTGTGTGTACGGATCACTGAGATCGACCGCAACGTGACGCAGCAGCTCGGCATCAACCGGAGCACGATCAGCAATTTCGCCGGCAACTTTTCGGCGGGCGTGTTCAGCGGTCGTCAGATCCTGAACCTGAACACCACGCCGAACACGGTGAATCTGCCGAGCAACAACGCGTTCTCGCTGCTCGGCGGCTTCTCGACGTCGCATACCAACATCCAGACGTTGATCGACGCACTGAATCAGGAAGGCCTGATTTCCGTGCTGGCCGAGCCGAATCTCGTGGCGCTCTCGGGGACAAACCGCGAGCTTCCTCGCGGGCGGCGAATTCCCGATTCCGATCCAGCAGCAGGACAATGCGATCACGATCGAATTCAAGCAGTTAGGTGTGAAGCTCGACTTCACGCCAACGGTGCTCGCCGACAACCACATCAGCCTGAAAGTGCGGCCTGAAGTCAGCCAATTCGATTCGAGCGCAAGCATTACGACGGGCGGCGTCACTATTCCAGGTCTGTCGGTGCGGCACCTCGACACCACCGTCGAACTGTCGAGCGGCCAGAGTTTTGCGATCGGCGGCCTGTTGCAGGCCAACACCAACGACGTGATCTCGCAGGTGCCGAGACTCGGCTCGCTGCCGGTGCTCGGCAAGCTGTTCACGTCGACGAACTACCAGAACAACAAGACCGAACTGATCGTGATCTTGACGTCGTACATCGTATAGCCGACCGACCCGGCCCGCCTGCGCACGCCGACTGACTCGATGGCCGTGCTGAGCCCGAGCAGCGACGTCGAATACACCTATTAGAAGAAGATCGGACTAGATCCGCTCTCCGCTTCCGCGCCACGCCTCGTCGGCGCGGCAGGCTTCATTTACTGAGCACGCACCATGTCCATCCGCTCATTCTTCTACGCGTCAATCGCCCTTGCCGCCTGCACGTTGCTCAGCGGCTGCTTTACGAAGCCGTCGATCGGCATGCCCGACGCCTCCACGCTCTCCTATGACGGCCACTCCGTGACCGGCCCGGATTGCGATCAACTGGAGCGCAAGTCGCTCTTGACAAACGCCGGTTTCCGACGCCCGAGCATTGCGTTCGGTTGCGCGACCTACAGCAACCTAGCCGCGCAGATCGCGCGCCCCGCCGACATCGTGAGCCCGGTGCCGATGGGCTCCGCGGACGGCGCCGCCGCTGCTGCCGCCGTGCGCCGCTATCAGTTGAACCAAGTCACGCCGCTCGACGCAACGGGCACGCGCGACCAAGTCAAGTAACGACCGTGGCGACCCCGATCCCCAGCAGGAACGCAACATGAGCTTCATTAGCCTGATCAAGCCGGGCGCGGCACAAGCCAGCAAGTCGTGCGAATTCCTCGCGTTCGTGGCCGACCGCGACAGCGAAAGCGCCGTGCGCCGCTACGTGCTCGACCAGATGATGCCGCACGCGCACGTGGCCGTCGGCAACATCGACTCGGCCATCGAATTCCTGAAGGGTGCCGAGCGTTCGCCCTCGCGCCTGTTCGTCGACATTTCCGGTTCGACGATGCCCGTCTCCGACCTCGCGCGCCTAGCTTAGGTGTGCGAGCCGTCGGTGAAGGTGTTCGTGCTCGGCGACCGTAACGACGTTGGCCTCTTTCGCAATCTGCTGCAACTCGGCGGCGACAGCACCGGCGTGCTGAGCAATTTCGCGGAGCGCGCGACCTGCCCTCCGCGCACAGTATCGTTTCCACGCTCGTGCAATCGATGCAATACGGCACGCCGATTACGCAGGCGTTGCGCGTGCTCTCGCGCCGCGCGTCTCATGGCGATGGAAGAAAAAGCCGCCAAGCTGCCCCCGAAGATCACGCTGCCCATGATGATCTTCATCCTGCTGACGGTCGTGATGATCGCGTACGGCCCCGCGATTCTGACGCTGGGCTCGGTATTCGAAGAACTCCTCAAATGAAGCTCAACCTGATCACTCGCGCCACCTTGTGCGCGTCCATTCTCGCCGTCGTCACGGCGATTTCCGCATGCGGTTCGTCGCCGCGCGCGCAGATTCCAATGCCGCGCCCGACCGTGCTCAACTCCTCGCCGAGCACGGCGAGCGAAATGCATATCACGAACACGGCGCTGCAAGGCGGCAACGTGCAGATGGCGGCATCGATCTACGAACGCGAACTCGCGGCGCACCCCGATTAGACGGAAGCGCTGCTCGGTCTCGCCGACGCGATCCAGCTGTACCGCCCACTGGTCGCCGCCAATCCCGCCGTCGCGTGGGCCGGTCTCGGCACCGCGTACGACCTGAGCGGCCGACACCACGACGCGCAGGACGTGTATCGCCGCGTCCTTGAAACGACGCCGGGCGACGTCGTGCTGCGCAGCAACCTCGGTCTTTCGCTCGTGCTCGACGGACAGCCGCGTGAAGGCGCGAACCTGCTGCTCGACGTCGCCAATGGTCCGAGCGCACCACCGCAGGCGCGCCAGAATCTCGCGCTCGCCTACGGCGTGCTCGGCAACGACGAAGCCGCGGGCTGCATCCTCTCGATCGATCTGCCGAAGGGTTCGGTGAACGACGATCTGCGCTACTCCAGCGCCGTGCGCGACCTGCTTGCGAAGCAGCCGCCGGCTGAGAAACTGCCTCTGCGCGGACCAGCCGCAACCGACATGCGTATTTCGCCGACCGAATAAGAAGACCACTCGTGCACACCCGCTTCGCCGTCACGCCCAATCCGCTGTGCGCCTTCGGGAACGCGCTGCGCCGCTGCACACGCTGTTTCGGCCGCGACGAGCACGCCGTGACCGCCATCAAGTTCGCTATCGTCTCGCCGATGGTCGTGTTCCTGCTGCTCGGCACCGTGGAAAACGGTCTCGACCTGTGGGTCGATGCGACGGTGGAAACCGCCGTGCAGCGCGCCTCGCGACTCGGCATCACGACGCTGCCGCCGACCGGAGAAACGATGCAGCAGGCGATCAGCGACAGCATCAAGACGACAATGTCCGTCTGGATGTCGCGTGCGACGACCTTCAGCGTGGTGAGCAAGGTTTATCCGTCGTACGTCGGTTCGGCAGGCGCCGAGCCGTACACCGATGTGGGCAACGTCGGCCATTACGTGAAGAGCGATCCGTTTGTCGACGTGAACAAGAACGGCGTGTGGGACGCGGACCTCGGCGTGAACGGCACGGGCAACTACGACGACGTGGTGAGCTTACACCGTCACGATCACGATGAGCAGCTTTACCGGTATTCCCGAACTGTTCGGGATTCCCAATCTGAGCTTCACCTGCACGTTCGTCGTGCAGAACGAACCTTCCCAATGATGCGCTCACTCATTCGCCGCGGCCGTCAGCGTGTCGCACGCCTTCGCGTCAAACGCTTCTGGCAATCCGACCACGGCGTGGCCGGCATCGAAACCGCCGTGATCGTGCCGCTCGCGCTGCTGATCATGCTCGGCTTCACCGAGCTGTATCTGTATCTACGCACCGTGTCGGCCGCCGAGCGCGTCGCCTTCACACTTGCCGATACGATCGGGCAGAAAGCGAGCATCGTCGACGTGAACACGACGGCGAGCGCGAATAACATCGGCACCTACTGGTACGCGACGACGGCGATTTCGCAGCCGCTCGATTTTCAAAGTCACGGCGAAGTGATCATCACGTCGATTTGCGACACGGTGTCGGATAACTGTCACGATCCACAGGCGATCGGCAGCGTCGGTTCGACCGGCACGCTCGCGCTCCTCTGGCAGCGCCGCTCGCCGAACAACGGCGCCAACAGCCCGAACCAGAATTCCCGTCTGCCCGCCGGCCTCAAGCCGGGCGCTTGGCCATTCTTCAGCGGCGACTCGATGATCGCCGTCGAGGTGTTCTACCAGTTCAATCCGTATCTGATGACCTCCGCGTTCTGGGCAGATGCGCCCGGCGTCGTCACCGTCTACTAGGTGGTGTTCGCAAGGCCGCGCAAGACGCCAGTTCAACTGACTTCATCATGAGCGACACCTCGTTGTCTTCGCCGCTCAGGCTAGGCTTTCCCTCTTCAGGTGGGCGCTGCGCATCGCACGCGCGCGCACGAGGCGCCGCCGCGAGCGCGGCACCGTCACGCCGATGTTCGCGTATGTATCGGCATCATTCTGATAACCATGCTCTGCGGCCTCGATCTGATGCGCGTGCATCTGATGGCCGCGCGCCTGCAGAATGCGCTCGCCGTCGCGACGCTCTCGGCGAGCGTAAACCTGACTCTTTATCCGACGTTGCAAGGTAGCGATTTCGACGCATGGAAGGCCAATGCGTACAACTATCTGATGAGCAACGTGCCGGACGATTACGTGGGCGGCGTCGATCCGAAGGGCTTCCAGGCGACCGTGACAGGTTCGCTCGGCACGGGACAGACCGTTTCCGTACAGGTGAACGCGAACGTGCCAATATGGTCCGCCGGTCTGCTGCCGATCCTGACGGACACCGTCACCGCCTCCAACTCCGCCGTGTGCCGCAACGAAACGAACCTCGAACTCGTGATGGCGCTCGACAACACCGGCTCGATGGGCAGCAGCGCGACCGGCAACGGCGGCGCGAGCAAGATCCAAGGTCTGCGCGACGCGGCCTCCACGCTCGTCACGCTGATGCTCGGAGACGGCAGCACGCCGCCCGCCGGCAATGCGGTGATCGGCCTCGTGCCGTTCACAAGCACCGTCAACGTGAAAAGCATCGCCAGTTCGAGCAACTGGTTCGGCACAATGCCGTCGTACAACATGAACGGCGTGGTTGAAAGCGCGTGGTCCGGTTGCACGGTCGAGCCGCGGCTCACGAACGGCAAACCCGACGAGCAGAACGGCGTGCTGGATATCCAGACGTACAAGCCGTCCGACAAGCTCTTCAAGAAATACTACTACAACGCGCCGCCCTCGGGCATGCAGGTGCAGACGTGCCCGTCGGGTTCGTGGCAGAACTGCGCGTCGAATCTCTCGGAACCGGCAACCACGATCAACAGCGTGCCGTTCAAGATTACGTCGAACGGTAAGCCGAACCCGAACGGCGAGCCGGGCAACATCTACGCGCAGGGCCAGTATTCGGGCCTCACGCGCGTCTGGGTGCAGCGCTCCGACGATAACAACTCCACCTATACGCAGAACAACAACTGCATTTCGCAGAAGGTGGTGTTCCTGAGTTCGGATCAGTCGGTACTGAACACTGCGATCAAAGCACTGCGATCAAAGGGATGAGCGCAGGCGGCTCGACGATCATTCCGCTCGGACTCTTGTGGGGCTGGCGCATGCTGTCGCCCGACTGGATTGGCACGACGGGCTGGGGCAGCACAACGCTGCCCTATCCGACCGACAAGGTGGGCCTCAAACGCGTGCTGATCATTCTGACCGACGGCCAGAACCAGGTGAGCGGCACCGGCTCATTCCCGAACGTCATCTATAACAACGGATTGAGCGGGATCGGCAATGGACTCCTACGTGCCGACTGTCAAACGGGCGGATAACACGACGCTTGCCAACGGACGGATCGATTCCGCGGAACTGCATAAGAACAGCCCGACGGATTCGAGCGCGGGCGGCGCCGGCTACGTGGACGACCTGAACACGTTCCAGCTCGCGCTGTGCAACAAGATGAAGGCGGAAGGCATCATCATCTACGCGATCACGTTCGGCGCGGATTCGTCGAACAGTGTCGCGCAGCAATCGATGCTCGCGTGCGCGACCGATGCGAACCACTACTTCCACGCGCCGGACAACTCGACGCTGCAAAAAACCTTCGGCCAGATTGCAGGCAGTCGAGCGAGTTGCGGCTCGTCAAGTAACACCGTTGCGAGAAGCGCGAGTCAGATTTGCCGCCAGCACGGCAGAATCTGCCTGCCGCGCTTCGCGGTTCCCCCGTGTTCCTGCATCGCCTTTGCATCGCTCGCACACCGCTTTTCGCTAAACGCGCGCGATGAACATCCGCTCGACGGTAGTCAAGAACAGTTCCGCGCCCACCGGTTTTCTCAGGCACACGTCCCAGTTCTGGCCATCCGTGACGGTCGGCGGAACGGCCGTGTGCAGCAAAATCGGCACCTTCGCCAGCTCCGGCATCGTTTTCAGCCGACGGCACAATTCGGTACCGTCCATGAGAGGCATCATCCAGTCAGTAATAATCAGGTCGGGAACACAGGCGGTCAATCGGTTGACCGCCTCGACGCCGTTGCTCGCGCATAGCACCTCGTAGCCTTCGTTTTCAAGAATTAGCCGCCACGCCGCGAGAATTTCCGGCTCGTCGTCCACTAGCAAAATTGAGTGCATCAGGACCGCCGAGTTAGAACATTATTGTCATCGCTCCAAGCTACGCAAGAGATGTTCCATAGCGCCCGTTTGCGGTAATAATGAGCCGGACTGTCAGCCAGTACGGCGTGCCTTTCCGTGTGCGGAAAGCGCTGCGCCCGACAGCCAGGCCCCCCGTTCACGCTGGAACACGGCAATCCGCTCCGCGAAAGCGCTTACGGCTTCGCGGTGGGTGCGTCCGGTGTGCCAGATACACGGCGAACCTATGTATGTTGTAGAAACTTCATCCCGATGCACCATCATGAGCGATCCTCTCGACACTGGTATCAGCCCGCTGCGCAGCTTCGCCGACTTCGTCCGCTCGGAACAGGTCCGGCTCACCGAGCAGTGGATAAAGTCCGTTTTTAGCGACGCCGATCTGGTGGAAGCCGACAAGCTCACCTATCAGCAACTCTCCGACCATCTGCCGGAGATTCTCGAAGACATGTGTGCGGCGTTCGATGTCGAAGACCTCGATATCGTCGAACCCTCGTTACAGCGCAATGCGAAGAAAGCACGGCAGAGTTCGCTGGCGTCAGGTTATCGCATCGAAGAACTGATACGCGAGCTGGATCTTTTCCACCAAGTACTCGCCGATGCGCTTGACGAATTCGCCACACGCAAGAGCCGCTTCACGCGCCGTCACGAAAGCCGCGCGACGGTTTGCGCAGCGGCGTATCGGCCGGCGCCAATATCGGTGAACCGTTGATGGCGATCGATGCCCGCCACTACGGCGACATTCGCCACGCAGCGACGCAATGGATGCAGCGCGTCGAACTGGACGCCACGCGTATCGACGAATTTCCCGCTGCTTTCTCGGGCGGCATGCAGCAGCGTTCGCAGATCGCGCGCAATCTCGTTACGAGTCCGCGCCTCGTTTTCATGGACGAACCCACGGCCGGTCTCGACGTGTCCGTGCAGGCACGTCTGCTCGATCTGCTGCGCACGCTCACGTCCACGCTGCATCTTTCCGTGCTGATCGTGACGCACGACATTGGTGTCGCGCGTTTGCTCGCGCATCGGCTGATGGTAATGCAAGGCGGCGAAGTGGTCGAAGCGGGATTGATGGACTAGGTGCTCGACGATCCGCAACCCCCGTACATGCAAACGCTGGTTTCTTCGGTTCTGCCGGTTTGAGGTTTCCCATGCATTCCACTGAAATAGCCCTTGAAACAGGCATCGAAACCGCAACACACGCGTTCGCGGACAACGCCGCGCTGATGCTGCGCGCGCAGAACATCGGCAAGACCTTCACGCTGCATGGACAGGGCGGCGTGCAGATCGAAGCGCTCGCGGGCGTGTTGCTCGACGTCGCGCGCGGCGAATGCGTCGTGCTGGTCGGGCCGTCCGGCGCGGGCAAAAGCACGTTTTTGCGCTGCCTGTACGGCAATTATCTGGCGAGCACGGGTTCGATCGTGATTCGCGATCTAGCGTCCAAAGCTAAAACCGCCGGCCTGCCCGTCGAGATCACCGGCGCGCAACCGCACGACGTGTTGCGGCTGCGCCGTCATACGGTGGGCTACGTGAGCCAGTTTCTGCATGTCATTCCGCGTGTGCCCACGCTGACGCTGGTCGCAGAACCGCTCGTGCTGCGCGGCGTGAACGAAGAAGAGGCGCGTGACAAGGCCGCCAATCTCCTCGCGTGACTGAATGTGCCTGAACGTTTGTGGTCGCTCGCGCCCGCTATGTTTTCGGGCGGCGAACAGCAGCGTGTGAACATCGCGCGCGGCCTAATCACCGGGCATCCGCTGCTGCTACTCGATGAACCCACGGCTTCACTCGACGCGGAAAACCGCGACGTGGTGGCGAATCTGATCGGCATTTTTCACGACGAAGAGACGCGCAACACAGTCGCCACGCGCCGTCTGGAATTGCGACCGCCGCTGCGCCACCGAACATCGCTACGCGGCACGAGAGTTTTGTACTGGAGTTTTTACTGTCCGTTCTACAGTAACGCCATGCATCGAACGCAACGCAGTGCGAAGGCAAATACGCGGCATGCATGGCATCTGCTTTCAAATCCGACTGACTAAGGAGCAAGTCGATGTTGATCAGGAACGCTCGCATCGTGACGCGAGACGAAGTATTCACCGGCGTCGTGCACGTCGAAAACGACTTGATTTGCGACGTGGAGCGCGACACGACATCGGTGCCGGAAGCGGAAGATTGGGACGGCGATTATCTGTTGCCCGGCTTGATCGAATTGCACACGGACAACCTCGAAAAGCATCTCGCGCCGAGTCCCGGCGTGCAATGGAATACCGATGCCGCTTTCGTGATTCATGACGCGCAGGTGGCCGCTGCCGGCATCACCACCGTGTTCGATGCGCTCGCCATCGGCTCGCGTTCGAACGTGGGCCTGCGCGGCCGCGACATGCAAACGCAATGCGCCGAATCGCTGCAGCGGTTTTCCGAACGCAAGCTGCTGCGCGCCGAACACTTTTTGCATCTGCGCTGCGAGATCGCCACGGCCGACGTCGTCGAAGTATTCGATTCGCTCTGCGATCATCCTCTTCTGCGTCTCGCTTTGATGATGGATCACACGCCCGGCCAGCGTCAATGGCATGACCGCGAACAGTAGCGGCGCTTTCAGGAGCGCAACGGCAAGCTGACCGACGAGCATGTGGCCACCGCGCTCGTCGAGCTTTCCGTCGAGCAGGAGCGCTATGCCGACGTCCATCGTCGCGAGATAGTCGAACGATGCAAGCGGCTCAGCGTGCCGGTGGCGAGCCACGACGACACGCTGATCGAACACGTCGAACAGGCGAAAGCGGAAGGGATTGTGCTGGCCGAATTTCCCACCACGTGCATCGCGGCGCAGGCTGCGCGCGAGCATGGCATCTCGACCATCATGGGCGCGCCGAACATCGTGCGTGGCGGCTCACATTCTGGCAACGTCTCGGCGTTCGAACTGGCGCGCGCGGATCTACTGGATATCCTGTCGTCGGACTATGTGCCGTCGAGCCTGATGACCGCCGTGTTCGAACTCGTCAACAAAGCAAGTTGGACGCTGCCGCGCGCCATGTCGACAGTTTCGACGGAACCGGCACGCACGGCCGGCCTGCATGATCGCGGCGCAATCGAAAGCGGACTGCGCGCGGACTTCGTACGCGTGACGATGCTCGACAAGTTCCCGGTGCCGCGCGCAACGTATCGCGCTGGAGTCCGTATCGTTTAAACGCGGTGTTTAAGGTTTTAGAAACGAAAGCGGCGATGCATCCGCATCGCCGCTCATGAATCGTGATTGAGCCGGCAGCCTCGCGCCGCCAACCCGTTAACGGGTCATCGTCAACTGTCCCCACGACACCAGCACACGCTGGATACCACGCGCGTACGCATCGCGCTCACGCGGCGTTTCCGAGTGATAAGCTCCGATGGCACACCACGTATTGCCGTGCTTCACCATCTTCTGTTTGAGCAGCCACGCGGCCACGTAGACGTTCACGCACGGATCGATCAGCGCAGTATGCGGCACACCCTGGCGCGCGAGATCGTTGAAATGGATCGAGTTGATCTGCAATTGCCCGATGTCGACCGAGCCGTTCGCGTTCTGGTGAATCGCGTTCGCGTCGCCCTTCGATTCGTACCACGCGAGCGCACGCAGCACCCACGGATTGACGCCCTGGTAGGCCACTGCTTCGTTAAAGCAGTCATCGGCCGCCCGGGCCTAGCCTGCCACCCCATCAGAGCACAGGCAAGTGCGGCAAATAGCCATTTGAAGGACATGATTCATCCTTTCGCTTCACAAGCGATTGAGAGTCTCTGAAACGGGTACGCCGCGGCTCGCGAGTGCGACTTCGATCTGCCGTTGTACGGAATCGAGGTACGCGCGCGACGTATCGGACACGACGAGCCGTATGACCGGCGTCGGCGCAACCTCGTGTTTTTGCACCGGCGCGCTCACGTGCGCCTTCTTGCGGCGCGGTGACGGCTTCACCGGCAATTCGTCGTCGCCGCCGGAATGCGGCAGCATGGCAAGCATCGGCAGCGGCGGATACACCTTGTCCGCCGCGGGCAGAAATGCAACCGGAATCGTGGCGCCCGCAGACTGCAGCGACTGTGGATCCGCGCCCTAGCTCGCGAAGGCCTGCGTGGTCAGCAGCATCGCGGCCGCCAGTGAAAATATCCGGACCATCACATGGCCTCCTTTATTGAAGCGTCCTGATGGACACCCTGTAAGGCTGTCCAAGGCCGGCCGTGCGATTTTCGAGGCTGACGCGGGCCGCCTGCTGCGCGGGCACGCCCTTCCACACTGCCTGATTCAGATACGCGAAATCCTGTCCGAGCGCCGTTACGAGTATGACCGTCGGCTGCGGCTGCGCGGCGGCGAGCGCGCCCGCCTTGGCAAGGACCGTAGTGAGTTGAGCGTCGCGCGCGCCGAGCGAATCGGGCGGAAGCTCGAAGCTGATGACTTCGTTGGGCGCTTTCTCCGGATGCGCAGCGTTCTGCGCAGGCATCTGCGCACATGCGGACAGCGCAAGCACGGCCAGTCCTATCACCATCTGTCGCATCACTGCGGTCTCCGTCAATTCCGTTGCCATACTGCAGTTTTTGGCAACGGCGCGGCAGAAGTTGATACCGGCAAGGCGAACGCCCAAAAATCAAAAAAACTTGCCTCAATATCGGCGCAAACGATTGCTGCGAAGCGCGGCGAAATCGTAATCAAAGGCAAACTTGCCTCTTAAGATTTCACTTTAAGTCACTAAGTCACTATGAAAGCGATACGAAAGTAAGACGCGCTTCGAAACACGGCAAATAATGCCGGTTTTTCGGGCTGGAACACTTGGCAAAAAAGGAGCTGGAGAAGCGATCGATGTTTGACCGGAGCCGCGCCGCGATTTTGCGGAGTCAGGCGCCCAGGATCGAAGCGCTCACGCAGTAGGTTCTGCTTCGCGCCCTTCGGCGACGCTTTCGTCGTCGCGTGCTTGCGTCCCCGCGAGCAGCGCGAGACGGCACGCTTCGAGCACGTCGTGATAGCGCATGTAGGCGCAGCGGCCACCGGACTTGGCGGCGCGTACATGGCGGCGTCGGCGTTCAGCAGCAGTTCCTCTGCCGTGCCGCTGTCGTCGGAATACTGGCTGATGCCGATGCGCGCGGCGATGCCGGGCGCCGCTTCCGCAGAACGCGGTTCTTCCACGAGCACGATGAATTCGTCACCGCCGAGACGAGCCACCACGTCCGCCGAACACAACGCCTGACGGATGGGCCGCGCCACCACCGCGAGCACCTTGTCGCCCACCGCGTGACCGAACTGGTCGTTGACCTACTTGAAGCGGTCCAGATCGACGAACAGCACGGCAAGCCCTTCCTCGTGCCGCGCGGCTTCCTCGATCGCGCGTTCGAGCTTCTCCATGAACAGCATGCGGTTCGGCAGGCCGGTCAATACGTCGTGCGTGGCGAGATGGACGAGCTCGCGCTGCTTGTTATGCAGCACGTCCATCTGCGATTTGATCTCGCGGCGCAAGCGGTCGAAGCAGCGCGCGAGCACGCCGATCTCGTCGGTACGTTTGAGCGGCAGTGTTTCCATCGCGTGACCGGCGAACAGATCGCATTCGCACCCATGCCGTCGTCGGTCTCGGCGATTTCGGGCGTGGACGGCATGCTCGCGAGTACGAGCGCGTTGGCACCCACGTCGTCGACCGCGGCGGAAAAGCGCTGGCCGAGCAGTTCCGTCGACGTGAGCAGGCTATGTTCGGCTTCGTTCACGAGCATCGTGCGATTCGCGCGATACGCGTAATAGCCGGTTGCGCCGAACGCAAGCACGCCGATGCACGCGAGCAGCACGGATAACTTGAACGTGAGCTCGGGGCGGAACATCAGAAGCGCTCCGAGCGGTCGCCCGACACGATGCGCTTCCACACAACGCCTCGCGCCGCTGGATGTCTTCCACCGGACCGATCCACACGATCTTGCCGGTGCCGCTGTTGCCGGGCAGCTCGCTCAGCATGTTCGCGAGTCCTTGGCGCCGCGTGAGCATCGCGCTCACGTCCGGTTCGAACATGTAATTGATCCACGCGAGCGCCAGCGAACGATCGCTCGCCGCACTCGTCATCGACCAGCAATCGAGCCACGCGAGCACGCCTTCGTCAGGAATCACGTAGCCACGTCGGCATAACCGGGCGCATGCGAGCACGCGCAATATTTTCTCTTTGGCTTGCGCCTGCGTGGCATCGATCAGACCGCACGATAAAATCACGCCAGTGAGAAAACTCAACAGCCACGAAACAGCACCGCGCCGCGAACGATTCAGACGAATGGATGCGCGCGCATTATGCGACTGATGCGTTTGCTTACAAGCGCATAAATCATCTGCCATCGAAATCACGTGCATACACAACACCGTTTAGACAGACTTTCAACGAGCACAGGACGCACGGCGGACGCACGCGAGCCGCGTGCTGAATGGCTTTCTTCCGACAGATACACCCCGTATCGATTGCCACGGCGGGCATGGCGAACAACGATGATAGCGCCGGACAAAACTTTTCGGGTTGCAGGTTTGCAACTTTCTTCTCCGCTGTCGTCACGACATCAAGCAACAGCAGTCCGCGCAATCTGGCATGACGCCCGCCGGCATTTTAACGGCAGTTCTTCTGGAATCTTTAATCTGACGTGTAAATTGAATCAGATGATTTGAAGTAACTCCGTGTAATAAAATGGCTATATTAGCCCGACTCGAATTGAGAAAATAACCATGTCCGTCTTTTAAACTAACGCATGTGAAACGGCACGTAACATAAAACGCCACAAGGGATTTATCTAAATACGCGGCGCGCGTCTGCCGATAAAGCCGCTTCGGAAGAACACGCCGGAACATGGCCGCAAGAAGACACTGAAGATGCGCTTGAAAAAAACAGAATGGATGTTGATCGCCGTCATGGGGGGATCGATCGCGGGGTTCGGCAACTGGCTGCAGAGCGAAATGAATCGTGCCGCCATTGCGCGCAGTCAGCGCAATACGGAGGACGCACCGGACTCGCACGCGTTCTGCTCCGGCATGAGCACGCGCGAATCGCAGATGATGGACAAGGGCGCGCTTTGGTGCGGCAGCATCGATGTCTCCACACCGGCGCATGCCGATTCGTTAAGCAAGGGATGACTGCCCGGCTCGCGGAACAAGTCAGCAAGCGAGTCACGGATCGAGTCACAAGATCGCTCACGCGACGAGTCCCGACACGAGTCATGTATGCGTTTTGCATCGCGCCGCGTTCGAATCCTCACCACATTCCTGCTTTAGAAGCTATCCTCGCCCGCCATCCGGTGTTTCACTACTACCCAATCTTTTTGACCTGGTAAGCTTGGCGCGCGCTGCTGGCCGCCCCGGCTGGCGGCTTGAACCCAAGCCCGGTCGTAAGTCGCGCCGGGTATCCCGCAGCGGCACGACCGCGGGCAGGAGTATTTGAACTACACCTAGGAGTTAAAGAATGAAAAAACTGCTAGCGGCTTTGACGGTTGCTTTGCTTGCTACCGTGTCGATTGGCGCACACGCTAAAGACTGGTCGACCATCCGTTTCGGCGTTGACGCCAGCTATCCCCGTTCGAGTCCAAGAGTTCGGATGGCAAGCTCGTTGGCTTCGATATCGACCTCGGCAATGAAATCTGCACGCGCCTGAAGGCCAAGTGCGTGTGGGTCGAAAACGACTTCGACGACATGATTCCCGCCCAGTTCGACGGCGTGCTGTCGTCGATGTCGATGACGCCGCAACGCGCCGAGCAGGTCGCGTTCTCGTCGAAGCTGTTCAACACGCCGACGCACCTCGTCGCGAAGAAAAGCTCGGGCATCCTGCCGACAGCCGATTCGCTGAAGGGCAAGACGGTTGGCGTCGAACAGGGCACGATCCAGGAAACCTACGCGAAGACGTACTGGGAATCGAAGGGCACGAAGGTCGTGCCGTATCAGAACCAGGACCAAGTCTATGCCGACCTGATCTCGAGCCGTCTGGACGCAGCGCTGCAGGACGCAGTGCAGGCTGACATCGACTTCCTGAAGACGCCGCGCGCCGGCTTCGACTTCGTCGGCAAGGATCTCTGGAAGACAAGAAGATCCTCGGCGCAGGCGCAGGCATCAGCATGCGTAAGGACGACACCGATTTGAAGGCCAAGGTCGACAAGGACATCGCCGACATCATCAAGGACGACGCCTACAAGAAGAAGATCGAGAAGAAATACTTCGACTTCGACGTGTACGGCGGCTAAGCAGGCCACGCGCGCCTGAGTACGCGCGGCCCGTTTCGGCTGGAACGGGCACCGTTGCGTACAACGTGCACAGAACGTGCTCCGCCATTCGCGGAGCCCGTTTCATTTGTGGCTTCGTTCGTGGCTGCAATGGCAATTCCATTTGCGGCGCACGCTTCGCGCCAAGCCACACATCGCCACATATCAGCTAAGATTGTGCAATCGAGACGCCACATGAGCGCGCTAACCGCGCGCCACACCACCCGCCCGGAAACCGCCCAGAAAATGCCTAGGAAACCCGCCCCAGAAACGGCTTTCCTCCTGAAATCAATAACCTGACGCGGCGCTCCCAACGCCTGCCGATTCGACAATCATGCAAACTCAAACTCATCCGCTGATCGCCCCGACGCTCGGCACCGCCCGCAATATCACGAGTTTTCATTACGGCCCCGGCGGCGGCCAGAAGATCTACATCCAGTCGTCGCTGCATGCCGACGAACTGCCCGGCATGCTGGTGTCGTGGGCCTTGCGCCGCAAGCTCGCCGCACTGGAAGAAGCCGGCAGGATCCGCGGTGAAGTCGTGGTGGTGCCGGTCGCCAATCCGATCGGCCTGAACCAGCACTTCCTCGGCCATCTCACCGGCCGCTTCGAAACCAACACCGCGCAGAACTTCAACCGCAACTTCTACGAACTGGCCGCGTTGATCGAGCCGGTGATCGAATCGCGTCTCACCGAAAACGTCGACGCCAACCGCAGCGCGATCCGCGCCGCGATGCACGAGGCGCTCAACGCACAAAAGCCGGAAACGGAAATCGAATCGCAGCGTCTCGCGCTGCAAAAGCTCTCGTACGACGCCGACGCCGTGCTCGATCTGCATTGCGACTGGGAAGCCGCGATGCACCTCTACACGAACCCGGATCTGTGGCCGGAAGTCGAGCCGCTCGCGCGCTATCTGGACGCCAAGGCGTCGCTGCTCGCGCTGAATTCGGTCGGCAATCCGTTCGACGAGATTCACAGCTTCTGCTGGTCGGATCTGCGCGGCCGTTTCGGCGAGCGCTTCCCGATTCCGAACGGCTCGATCTCGGTCACGATCGAATTGCGCGGTCAGCGCGAAGTCTCGTACGACTACGCTGAGCACGACGCGCAGGCCATCGTCGAATATCTGACCACGCGTGGCGTGATCGACGGCACGGCCGCTCCGCTGCCGCTGCTCGAATTCGCGGCCACGCCGCTCGCAGGCGCCGAGCCGCTCGTCGCGCCGATCAGCGGCGTGCTGGTGTATCGCTGCGAAGTCGGCACGTGGGTTGACGCCGGCCAAGAAATCGCCGACATCGTCGATCCGCTGACGGACCGCGTGGTCACGGTCAGCAACACCGTGGCCGGCGTGCTGTACGCGCGGCATCTCACGCGCTTCGCCACGGCGGGCCTCGAGTTCGCGCGCATTGCGGGCGCGACGGCTTTCCGCAGCGGCTCGCTGCTGAGCAACTGACCACGCCTGACGTCGGAAGACGCTGCAAGCCCACGCTGCCCGGCCTGCTCCGGGCAGCGCCTTCACCCGTCAGGCCGGCATGAACGCCTCTTCGACCCGGGTCCCGCCTCACTTGCGTCTTGCGCAATTCTGACTTCCAAAGCTACGCCAGTGTCGCGCCCACGCGACAGAATCAAAAAAATACCAAGCTGTCACAGACCTTACTCTGCATTCCCTTAAATTTCGAGCCATTGCACAACCTTACCGAAGAGTCCGGCGCGCGATCGCTTAATTTTTAATCGGAGAAAGTCTTGAACAAGAAAGTATTTGCCGCCGCTATACTCGCACTCTTCGCTGGAGCCGCCCACGCACAAAGCAGCGTTTCGCTGTACGGCATCATCGACGCCGGTATCAGCTACGTGAACCACTCGAAGACCGCTACCGGTAACGAAAACCTCTTCAAGTACGACGACGGCGTTGCTCAAGGCAGCCGTTGGGGCCTGCGTGGCACAGAAGATCTGGGCGGCGGTCTGAAGGCGCTGTTCGTGCTCGAAAGCGGTTTTAACAGCGGCAACAGCACGCTGGGTCAAGGCGGCGCGCTGTTCGGCCGTCAGGCTTATGTCGGTCTGTCGCAAAACAACGTCGGCTCGCTGACGTTCGGTCGCCAGTACTCGTTCTCGACGGACTACTTGGGCGGCAACTACACGATCGGCGGCCAGACCGTTGCAGGTAACTATGCTTACCACATCAACGACGTCGACCAGCTCACGTCGAGCCGTACCAACAACGCCGTCAAGTTCAGCAGCGCGAACTTCGCAGGCTTCACGTTCGGCGCGATGTACGGCTTCTCGAACCAGGCTGGCGCATTCGCAGGCGCACCGGCAACGGGCACGGCAGCAGCACCGGTTTCAGGCTCGTCGCGCGCTTACAGCTTCGGCGTGAACTACGCGAACGGCCCGATCGGCGTTGGCGCAGCTTACACGGACATCCGCTTCCCGGGTCAGGCAATGCCGTCGTTCTCGACGTCGATGGCTAACGCAGCCATGCCGACCGTTCGCGATATGCGCACGTTCGGCGTTGGCGCCAAGTACAGCATCGGCCCGGCAACGCTGTTCGCGCTGTACACGAACACGCGTTTCGAACCGATCACGGGCGCATCGAGCACGTTCTCGGCCTATGAAGCAGGCGCGAAGTACGCGATCACGCCGGCTCTGACGGCAGGCGCTGGCTACACGTACATGCACCCGAGCGAAGCTAACCGCATCGGCGGCCACTGGAACCAGGCTGACCTGAGCGTCGACTACGCACTGAGCAAGCGCACGGACGTGTACGCTCTGGGCATCTACCAGATCGCTTCGGGCAAGGTCGGCATGGCTGACATGCAAGCTCAGATCGGTTCGAGCACGAGCTACTTCAACACGTCGGGTACGGGTTTGGATAACCAGCTCGCATTCCGCGTGGGCATCCGCCACAAGTTCTAAATCCGCTACTGCAACGGCAAGCGCGAGCTTCCGGTTGCGGGCCGATGGAACGGAAAACGCCCCGAAGAGCGTTTTCCGTTTGTGGCTCCCGCCGTTGTGCGCGCAAGCGGTTTACTTCCACATTGTTTGACGTAATTCCTTACGCCTCGTCGCGTTACTGACGTCAGTTTCGCCGCATCTGGTACGCTGCGCCCTTTGCTACCGCTTGCATTGAATCCGATGGAAACTCCATTCAACGACCGTGGCGTCTCAGTCTCGCGCAACGCGCTTTCGTCTGCCGGCCAAGTTTTCCCGCTGCGTGAGATCGTCAGCGTGGAAACCGTCACCGTGCGGAAGAACAAGGTTCTACCGATCACCATTTCGCTCGTCGGCCTAGCCGGCGCGATCGTCGGCGGACTGTTTCACTCACCCGCGGGCCTCGTGTGCGGCGTCATGCTGATCGTGGTAGGCTGGCTCACGTGGGTCACCCAGGACATCACGCACCGGCTGATGGTGCAAACCGCCAACGGCAAACGCGAAGCGCTGATGAGTACGGACCGCGAGTTCGTCGAACGCGTGGCGGCCGCCGTGAGCGAAGCCAAGGCCGCCGCGCCGCAAGCCTGAAGGCTTTCTCTATCGCGCGATAGCTCTGGCTTGCGCCAATGTTTCAGGCCAACGTCGGGCGGCAGGAACGCACTACGCGTCCGCTCTTTTTCGGCGTTGACACATCTTTGCAAATGCCTGCGGGCGGCGCTGTAGAGTCGCCGCTCGTCCCGCCCGCAGGCATGTGTCGCTGCTTTGGCTTCATCGTGTGAAGCGCCTTCACGGCGTCGATCGGCGCTGTCGTGTCTATGTCCGGGATCCGCCTTTTCGCAAAGCGTGATTCCATCCATGTTTCTGTCGTCTGCAGCGACCGCGCGCAAGTGTGTCGCTTTCCACTATTTCCGTCTTGCCGCCACGGCGCTGATCGCGGGCGCCGCCCTCACCGGCTGCGGCGCGAGCTTTCCGACGCCCACGCCGCCCGCGCCCGCCGCATCCCTGATCAATGGCGGCAACGACGGTTTGCTGATCCCGCTGCACGTGGAACGCATCGACGGCGATCACGCGCGTCTCGGCGTGCCGGTTCAGATCGACGGCAAAGCGGTCTATCTCGCGCTCGATACCGGCACGCAAGGCGTGCGCGTGTTGAAATCTGTGCTGCCCGGCTCGGGCTATCGCGAAGCCGGTGCCGTGAGTTCGCTGCCACTTATCAACGGCGCGCAGGTGACGGGCGCCGTTGGTAAGCCTGCCCTTCAGCATCGCGGGACTGAAGGCCACGCAGATCGACGTGCAGGCTGTCACGCAGGTGAACTGCTAGGCCAAGTCGCGCCGCTGCGTCGGCATGGACGGCTCACCGGCGAGTTCGGCTAGGCGTTTTCGGGACTGTTCGGCATCGGCGCGGCACAAACAGACGCGGACGACGCCTACTGCACGCAACCGTTGCGCGCGCTAGCGGGTGACGTCGGCCAACGCTATCTGGTTGGTGCGCGCGAATTTCGCGCGGCCTTATCTCGTGCTGAGTCCGTCGAGCGCGCTCACGAAGAACTACGTGATGGTGCCGATGACGATGCTTGGTGCTGGTTTTTCGCATCGATTTGCCTTTCAACGGCAGCTTGTGGGCATGCTGTACGAGGCGGTCGGGAATCGCGTCGGCGGGTGTCGGGTCCTGCAGCCAGGCATGCCAGTGTTCGAGCG
>CALNWS010000011.1 GCA_940747215.1 uncultured Paraburkholderia sp.
GAAATGGCGCCGGCGCTGATGCCGATCGCCCGGCTGATCTGGCAGTGTGACAGGCCGCACGCCCATTTCAGCCGCAGTACTTCCTTCAGTTTGCGCATGCTCATCCGGTGTGCCGGCATCAACCTGTTCGTGCATATGCTAAGCGGCCATCAGAACGTCGATGCCGGCAGTCTCGACGCGGCCCGCCTGAACCTGCGGTGCCATATCAAAGTAGCCGGTGCGTGCGAAGCATGAGCGGCTTTCTGCTGCGCATGTGCGGCAAGACCGACATGAAACTGCCGTTCTATATCGAGACTAACCGGACCGAAACGTCGCCGCGCAACACGGCGAAGCTGAGTGACGAGGCGCGCCGGAAATTCGTCGAAGACAATCAGCTCGACTACTCAGCTACTCAGTGAAGTTAAGAAAGACATGGAGCGCGACGAGAAGATCGCAGAAGGCTCTTATGCCGAAGCGATCGATCTGGTGCGTTGCATTCAGGGCGAAATCAACAAGCTCGACAATCCGCGTTTGTACAAGTCTGCGATCTTCAGCATCGATCCGGAGCATATGGCGAGCGTGACGAGCGTCATTGGGAGATTCGATCTGCGCCCGGTCGAAGCGTATCGGCAGTTCGTCCAGACGTCGCGCGATGAAACGTTCGACATGTACGAAGGTTTTGTCGACGGCGTGAGGGATAGCGTCGTACACGGCTGGGCCGTCAATCTGAACAATCCGGACAAGCCGGTCAATCTCGAGATTCGCGTGCAGGGCGAAGTGGTCGCCACGGGCTCGAGCGGCAGGCATCGGCCCGATGTGCTGCGCGCGGGCGGCTATGCCACCGAGTATATTCAGGCTTCACCGTTCCGTTGCCCGACTGTGCGCTAAACGGATTCAGCGTGAGCATCGCAGGTTCGCATGATCTGTTGAAACAACAGCGTTTGGAAGAGCAGCTGGTATCGCGCTTGAATGTCCGCGCGCTTGAGTGCCTGAGTGCGTGGATTCGCAAGCGCGTTTTCGCACCGCGCACGCAAAACCGCAGACACAAAAACCCGTATTTCTACAGGGTTTTTCTTTTGGGAAGCCCACGTCGCCGCGTGCTTCCCCATGCTTTTCCACCGAAGCCCGAACCGGGCTCCGAGCGAAATTACATGTCCATGCCCATGCCCATGCCGCCGGGCATGCCGCTAGGCATCGGTGCGTCTTCCTTCGGCACTTCGCAGACAGCTGCGTCGGTGGTCAACAGCAGACCAGCGACCGATGCTGCGTTTTGCAGCGCCGTGCGCGTGACCTTCGTCGGGTCCACGACACCAGCGTTAACCAAGTCGACGTACTTGCCGGTTGCTGCGTTGTAGCCGTAGTTGCTCTGGCCAGCAGCAACAGCTGCCACCACGACGCTGGCTTCTTCGCCGCCGTTCGTGACGATCTGGCGCAGCGGCTCTTCCATCGCGCGCAGCACGATCTTGATACCTGCGTCCTGATCGGCGTTAGCGCCCTTCAGGCTGGAGATAGCGGTGCGAGCGCGGATCAGCGCGACGCCGCCACCAGCAACGATGCCTTCTTCCACAGCTGCGCGCGTTGCGTGCAGTGCATCTTCGACACGTGCCTTCTTTTCCTTCATTTCGACTTCGGTCGCAGCGCCGACCTTGATCACTGCAACGCCGCCTGCCAGCTTGGCAACGCGTTCTTGCAGCTTTTCACGGTCGTAGTCCGACGTAGCTTCTTCGATTTGCGTGCGGACCTGCTTTACACGTGCTTCAATGTTTGCAGCTTCGCCAGCGCCGTCGATGATCGTCGTGTTTTCCTTGCCCACTTCGATGCGCTTCGCCTGGCCCAGTTCAGCCAGCGTTGCCTTCTCGAGCGTCAGGCCGGTTTCTTCAGCGATGACTTGGCCGCCGGTCAGGATCGCGATGTCTTCCAGCATAGCCTTACGACGATCGCCGAAGCCCGGAGCCTTGACAGCAACAGTCTTCAGGATGCCGCGGATGTTGTTCACAACCAGCGTTGCCAGAGCTTCGCCTTCGACGTCTTCAGCGATGATCAGCAGCGGACGGCCAGCCTTGGCGACTTGCTCGAGAACCGGGAGAAGGTCACGAATGTTCGACACCTTCTTGTCGTGCAGCAGCACGAACGGGTTGTCGAGCACAGCGACTTGCTTGTCCGGATTGTTGATGAAGTACGGCGACAGGTAGCCGCGGTCGAATTGCATACCTTCGACGACGTCCAGCTCGTCTTGCAGCGACTTGCCGTCTTCGACGGTGATGACGCCTTCCTTGCCGACCTTGTCCATGGCTTCAGCGATACGGTCGCCGATCGACGAGTCGTTGTTTGCTGAAATCGCGCCAACCTGTGCGATTTCCTTGTTGGTCGTGCACGGCTTGCTGATCTTGCGCAGTTCCTCGATTGCAGTTGCAACAGCCTTGTCGATACCGCGCTTCAGGTCCATCGGGTTCATGCCCGATGCAACGTACTTCATGCCTTCGCGGACGATCGACTGAGCCAGAATCGTTGCGGTCGTGGTGCCGTCACCTGCGTTGTCGCTGGTCTTGGAAGCCACTTCCTTGACCATTTGCGCGCCCATGTTCTGGAGCTTGTCTTTCAGTTCGATTTCTTTTGCGACCGACACACCGTCCTTGGTGACCGTCGGGCCGCCGAAGCTGCGTTCCAGAACAACGTTGCGGCCCTTCGGACCCAGCGTGACCTTCACAGCGTTTGCGAGGATGTTCACGCCTTCAACCATCTTGGCACGGGCGGAATCACCGAATACGACGTCTTTAGCTGCCATCTTCTAACTCCTTGAATTCTTTGAATGTGACCAGGAAAGTAGCAACGTTTCGCTTACTTTTTCACCACGGCCATGATGTCTTCTTCGCGCATCACCAGCAGTTCGTTACCGTCAACCTTGACGGTCTGGCCTGCGTACTTGCCGAACAGAACGCGGTCGCCAACCTTCACGTCGAGCGCGATTGCCGTGCCTTTGTCGTCACGCTTGCCCGGGCCGACTGCCAAAATTTCGCCTTGATCCGGCTTTTCTGCTGCGGCTTCGGGGATCACGATGCCCGACGCGGTCTTGGTTTCTTGATCCAGACGTTTGACGATCACGCGATCATGCAAAGGACGAAGGTTCATACATACTCCTCTCTGATTGAGACTGAAGAACGCTGAGAAAACCCGGCTGGCCGAGCCAACCGGCGATGTTGTTAGCACTCTCGTGCAGTGAGTGCTAATTATATGGACGGGCGGTGACAAATTCAAGAAGGGATGGCGGCCGCGGAGGTAACAAAGTCCTGATGGCCGCGCCGATAGCGACTTTCCTACCGCATATGGAGACCGCCGGCAAAGACAAACGTTTCCTCGCCAAAACAATTACTTGGCGACTTGGCGCGGTCTCGACTCGAGCGGCAAGTCCGGCTTCATCCGGTTCCCAAACAGGCCACCACGTTTGGCAAGACATGCCGGAAAGAGCGCGTGAGCGCGTTTCCAGGGAATTCCCTAGCGCGCGGAATACGATGCACGAACCGCTGCGCTCGTCGAGCAGGTGAGTATTATAGAGAGCGGCAAAAGTTCAACGTGAAAGCCGCGTTGAGAATCGGGTCACTGTGATCGAGGCTGGGCACGTCGCTGTGGCAGGCTATTTCGGTGAATGCGTTTGCACCTCGTTTTTCGCGAGCCACCGGATGTGTTCGCAACCGCCTTTGACCCGCCACACGAACTTATCCGGCTCGCTCACGCGCAATTGCTCCATGCGCGCCGAATCCTCTTCGCCGCGATGCCAGCCGGTCTGCCAGTGTCGATCGAAGTTGCTTGCGTCGCGCTGGACCTCCTTCACGCGCTTCCTGTACCTGTAGGTGTTCACGCGCCCGGCCGACGCGCCGCAGTATTTCTGCGCGAAGTAAGCGCGCTCGGCCGCCGTCTCGACTTCGCATTCGCGGCGTCTTCATCGGCCGCCGCTTGCCGGGGTTGCGCCGCGAACAGCGGCAACGCGCACGCAATAGAACGCGCACGCAATAGTCATGAGCGCGCGACGGCCGCGCGTCGACGTCATCATCGCCTCCTGCGCAGCGACGCCCGTCGGTAACTCGCAGGCATCGCTCCCATGGCTCATTGCACGATTCATGAACCGCTCATGCACACTCACACTATATAATCGCGCCCCTGCATGCAAGCGCCGTAAGCATGCCAATAAGTGTTCATGGCGTTTGTTCTACTGACTCGCCTGCGCGGCCTGCGCCTGCGCCGCGTGCTGGACGGCTTCGCACGCCGCCCGCGAGCGCGCCCACCGTGGTTGCCCACTGCCGTGCCGTGACCGGCGTCGTTATTGCTCACGTCGCCGATGATTGCCCCGGCCGCCGCTCCGCGCGCCGCGCCCGCGACACGTGCGCCCGTTGGCCCTTGAGGCCGCGGCGCCGATGCCACGGCGGTCGGATCGATCCCGGTGGTCTGCTTCGCCCACAAATAGCAGGCACCCTTGTCCTGCGCCTGCATGTCGGAACTCTGACCGTGCGCGGGATAGACCGCGGGCTTCTGCGCAGATACGCTCGTGCTGATGCAAAGCAGAGCGGCAATCGCAAGAGGCTTCATGCGCTCCTCCGATAAGTGAAAACACAAAATCGACGCTGAGTCAGTGGCAAAAACCGCAAAGGAACGCGCGTATTCGCGTGTATGTGTTGTCTCACTGACACAACGATAAATTTTTACGCCGGCTCATTTGGACAAACCGCGAAAAGCGTTACGAGCGACGGAAAAATGCGCGAAATCCGCGCGATCTTTTTCGAACAATATCGCCATCAAAACCACGATTTGCTGCGCAACATTCAGCTGGCTATTGACTAATAAAAGCGACTATAAAAATTCCTGAAATTTTACCATTGAATATGATTCAATATAAATATCCAAAACTCTAAAAATATAAAAACATATTTGCATCCGAACACGCTCGAGTAAACACCACTTTCGTCACCCGCTTACTCAGCGTCGAAACGCTTTCATCGATCCGAAAAGCATCCGAAAGCATGCCAACGCGCAGCGCACGGCCGTGCAAAGGCTACGCGAGGATGAACTCTCGCCGGAGTCCGCTCACGCCAATCCGTCTCACGAAACCGGCATATCAATCCGGATAATAGTCACGGCAAAAGCCAGTGGTCGTTATAAAAAATTTTTACGAATCCTGCTCATCCGATTACCACTACGTGCTCATGCTGCATAACAACATTCAGAGATCAATTCTTCGAAAAAGCCGACACATTTTCCAATGCCGCCAGCTCCAATTCATGCCGAAACGCAGCCGCCGCACATCCCTAGGGTTCTCCCCGGCTTTTCGTGCAATTGCCGCCGAATTGCACAAGCATTGATTGAATGTGTCGTTACTGACTGCAGGATGGCGTTTTCGCCCGCTATGCCGATTACAGGTCGGCAACTTCTGGTGTTACGCTAAAAACTAAGAGCCTTCAACTAAGAGCCTTCGCGGCAATGAACGGCCGTTTTGCGGCAGAACGATCTGCAAACAGAACACACCGCGAAGTGCAAATGCCGGCTAACGGCTCAACATCGCTGCGGGAGTGACTGCGATGGGATTCAAAACCATATACAGCAATAACACTTGTGGCGTTTAGCAGTGCTGCCTTCGCATGGCAGCCACTCATCTATCCGATCCGTAGTCAAAGTCCGCAGCGCAGCATCGATGCAGCCACCTGTTACACCATGGCGAACAAGGAAACCAAGGTCAATATCGTTCACGAATCGCAGATTCCGCCGCGCAAGCCGGCGGCGTCGAAGACATCGTCGACGGGCGTGCCTTCACGTCCGCCATTGCCGCCGAGCAGTTTCTCCTCGGCACCGTTTGTCACGACTATGCCGAGCGCCGACTCTGCGCCGAGCGCGAGCGCGCCTAGCCCCACACCGGCCACTATGGCCGCCGCGTCCGCGCCCGTTGCCCATCAAGCTGGCAAGAGTGCCAAGCTAGGCACGGTAGCGCCGGCAAGCGCAGCGGTCGCGGCGAGCGCGGCATCGGGCGCAACGGCGACGACCGCGGACAACGGCAACGGCGCATCCGAAACCGCGGCCGCCGCTTCCGGCGCCTGAATCTCCGATGACGCAATACTGGGCAGCCTACGGCGCGTGCATGCAGGCGCGCGGTTACGTCGTCGCACAGTAACTCAGGCCGCAAGCCTCGCTGCGATGCCCGGTTTCTTTCGATTGTGGCGCCGGATCTCGACGCCTGTCCGCGAAATGGCCATGCTTAGCCACGTCCATCGAGACCGCAAGTCCCGCGCCCGCACCTGCCCTGCAGCGGCTCGCGTCCGTCACGCCTCAGGATGTGTCGAAGCGCACCCGCGTCGCCCCAGACTGGCAGTGCGCCCGACAAAACGCGTCCGGATATTTCGCGTCATCTGCGGGCTGCGCGCGCCGATCTGCAGCAGAACAATCTGTCGGCGACCAGAATTCGCCTCACCGCCACCATGTCCGTCCAGCCCGAGAACCGCGACGCGCTCAACATGCGCGCCGCACTCAACACGCGCGAACAGCAACGTGATGCGCTCTTGAGCCTCGCGCGCGGCTGCGGCTACATCGCGCGCTGGCAATGCGTGTCGCACAACGCGAACACCGCGCTCAGCATCGATTCGAGTAGCGAGGAAGCGCAGCGTCTCGAGGAAGCGCAGCGTCTCGTCATGCTCGCCACGCGCGAAACGCAAATGGCGAGTGTCACGCCGCCCGCCGTCGAGCCGCCTTCGCAACCTATCGCGGACATACGCGATGTGATCGCGCATCATTGATCATTTGTGTTCCCTGCCCCGTGATTGAAAAAGGCTCAAAGCCTACTTGCAATGCGGCGCTGCGGCAAGATTCAAACTGGTGCACGGAGCGTTGCGTCACGCATGGCGCAACCGCCGCGCGCTTTCGTCAGACCGTTCAATGCCGCGTGGGGCGGGTTGTAGCCCACTTGAGGACCACCTGCGCACGTGCTTGCGGCCTTGTTGCCTATCCGATCCTCTTCCAATAAACTAACGCGTTCATCCCTGCGTGACTGGCGATAGAACCGATTCAACCAATCGGATTCAAGGTGGAACAACCAACTGTGAAGCGCAGGGTGCCGTTTTGCCGTTCGCCTGGGCAGCTGTATCCGCGCGCATTAATCTGCGCTGACGGTGGCTGTACTGCCTCGCGTGTATGTGGCTTCTTCTCTGCACCACGTCAGGACTGGCCCAGCCGCCAGCAGCGTCGCGTACCCTCTACGCAAGATTCTGCGCACGATCCGATCAACCTGAACACACTCAACAGAATCCGTATGTTTGACAGAGCCCAAAGCACCATCGCCAACGTCGACCCTGAACTCTGGAAAGTCATCGAGCAGGAAAACCGCCGTCAGGAAGAGCACATCGAACTGATCGCCTCGGAAAACTACACGAGCCCGGCCGTCATGGCGGCGCAGGGTTCGCAACTCACCAACAAGTACGCCGAAGGTTATCCGGGCAAGCGCTATTACGGGGGCTGTGAATATGTCGACGTCGCCGAGCAGCTCGCGATCGACCGCGTGAAGCAACTGTTCGGTGCCGAAGTGGCCAACGTGCAGCCGAATTCGGGTTCGCAGGCTAACCAGGGCGTGTTCTTCGCCATGCTCAAGCCGGGTGACACCATCATGGGCATGAGCCTCGCGCACGGTGGCCACCTCACGCACGGCTCGCCGGTCAACATGTCGGGCAAGTGGTTCAACGTCGTCAGCTACGGTCTGAACGAAGCCGAAGACATCGACTACGAAGCAGCGGAAAAGCTCGCGCAGGAACACAAGCCGAAGCTGATCGTGGCAGGCGCCTCGGCGTTCGCGCTGCGTATCGACTTCGAACGTCTGTCGAAGATCGCGAAGTCGGTCGGTGCGTACTTCATGGTCGACATGGCGCACTACGCAGGCCTCGTCGCGGCAGGCGCGTATCCGAATCCGGTGCCGCACACCGACTTCGTCACCACCACCACGCACAAGAGCCTGCGCGGCCCGCGCGGCGGCGTGATCCTAATGAAGGCCGAGTTCGAGAAGCAGATCAACTCGGCCATCTTCCCGGGCATCCAGGGCGGTCCGCTGATGCACGTGATCGCCGGCAAGGCTGTCGCGTTCAAGGAAGCCCTGTCGCCGGAGTTCAAGACATACCAGCAGCAGGTGGTCGAGAACGCGCGCGTGCTGGCTGAAACGCTGGTCAAGTGTGGTCTGCGTATCGTTTCGGGCCGCACGGAAAGCCATGTCATGCTGGTCGATCTGCGCGCGAAGAAGATTACCGGCAAGGCTGCGGAGGCCGCGCTCGGCGCTGCGCACATCACCGTCAACAAGAACGCGATTCCGAACGATCCGGAAAAGCCGTTCGTGACGAGCGGCGTGCGCCTCGGCTCGCCGGCCATGACCACGCGCGGCTTCGGCGTGAAGGAAGCAGAGCAGGTCGGCAACCTGATCGCTGACGTGCTGGACAACCCGGAAGACGCAGCCAAGATCGAATGCGTGCGCGCACAAGTCGCCGAGTTGACGAAGCGTTTCCCGGTCTACCGTTAAGCCGCCATGCATTGCCCTTTCTGCCGTCACGCCGATACGCAGGTTGTCGACTCGCGCGTATCCGAAGATGGCGCGACGATTCGCCGGCGCCGCCGCTGCCCGGCCTGCGACAAGCGTTTTAAGACGTATGAGCGGGTCGAGCTGGCGTTGCCGTCGGTCGTCAAGAAAGACGGCAGCCGCACTGAATTCGATCGCCGCAAGATTGTCGCGAGCATGCAACTGGCGCTGCGCAAGCGCCCGGTTGCAGCGGACACGATCGACACGGCTGTCGCGCGCATCGAATACCAGCTGCTTGGCAGCGGCGAGCGCGAAGTGCGCAGCGAGCGTCTCGGCGAACTCGTGATGAACGAGTTGCGCGCGCTCGACACCATTGCCTATGTTCGCTTTGCATCTGTCTACCGGCGCTTCGAAGACGTCTCCGAATTCGAGGACGTGATCGAAGAATTTCGCCGCGCCACTTCTCCTCCGAAGCCCTCGCGCAAACGCTGAGTGTTGCTGCAACTCGTGCCTCGTTCGGGTTGCCGCTATTTGCCGCGTTGTTTCGCGCATCTGCATCTGTCGCTCCTCATCTGAATCTTCGCGTGCATTGTTGCGCGGGTTGGCGTCTTAATGCCACTCGGCCATTCGGACGATGGTCGGCGCAATCCGAAGCCGCTAGATTGGCCGCATCCGTTTGAATTGCTCAGGGATGCAGATGAAGAAACTCGCCGTTTCCGCGGATTTACGCTCGTCGAAACACTCGTGGTGATTGCACTGCTCGCTTCCACGCTCAGCTATGCGCGCAGCGAAGCGTTGCGCCGTGGCGCGCGCGTCACGGTCTGCCGGCTCGACTCCGCGCGCCATTGTCTGGCGGCGGGGCAACCGTGCGGCAACGGGGTGACGGACTGGTCTTGCGGTTGGGCTGTCATGGCCGAGCGCGGAAGCACTTCGACGTTGCTGAGGGCGCAGCCGTCGCTGGCGGCGGTCAGCATCGTCGGCGCGCAGACGAACCTCACTTTTACGCCGCCCGTGGGTCAACTGATCGGCGCGTTTCGCAGTTTCGATATCGCTTTGCGCGCACCGTCGCGTGCAACTCAGGACGATAAATGGAAGCGCTGCATCCGGGTCGCCGTAGGCGGCCGTGCGCGAGTGACCGAGGGCGCATGTGGAGCGATGTCATGAGAGCGTGCAAACACTCGCTGTGGGTGCGGGCCAAGGCATTGAAGTCGTCGCCCTTCAACGCGCGCGGCAGTTCCTTGCTTGAAGTGATGTTGTCGGTCGCACTTATGGCAGTGACAGTGCTGGGGCTCCTCGCCGGTCAACTGTGGACAGCGCGCGAAGCGCGTGCGACGGCGATGCGCGAGCACGCTGCATGGATTGCCGATTCTTTGGCCGAAGCGATGTCAGCGATCTCAGCGACGTCCGGCGGCGACGCGGCGCTCAGACAGTGGAGCGCGCGTGTGTCGACATTGCTGCCACACGGTCAGGCGCTGATTGCGGATAGCGGCGGCATTTCGCTGGCTCGTGTGTCGTGGACGGCGTTGAGCGCCATGCTGCGAACCGACGACATGATCGACCGGCCGGAATCTTGCGGCGGCGCGGACCTGCCCTTTGGATCGACGTGCGTAGTGCTGGCGTTCCTCAAATGGACGGGACGACAAAGGTACTCGCGTGCGCAGAAGCTGCTCGAATTCGTGATCGGACTTGCATTGGGGCTGATCGTCACGGCTGGCACCGTGTCGCTCTACAACACGCAGCGAGCAGCGTTCGATCGTGCGTCCGACACGCAGCGAATCCGCGAAGCCGGCCTGACTGCACTGACTTTAATGGGCCAACAGATACAGATGGCCGGATTCGTGCCCGCTGACTCGAATGCGTACCTTGTGCCGCTTTCGCTTTTCGGATGTTCCGGAGGGTGTCCCACGGGTGCGGACGACAGCCTCACGTGCGAATCCTTGTCGAGTCGTTCGGATGTTTGGCGATCCGTTACGTGGGCGATGTCGTGTCGACGTGGCCGTCCGCTACTGCGCAAGTCACCGATTGCCTCGGGCAGGCCGTTACGAATGGCAGTCCGGCGTTGCCCGACTAGGCTGCGCCGGTCGTGAACCGGTTCTTCGCCCGCGCCAGCACATCGACGGGCGAGCCGGAGCTGTATTGCGAAGGCAATGGCAAGACGGGATCGGCGCAACCGCTCGTTGAAGGCGTGGAGAAGGTGTACATCAAGTACTGGCTCGCTGCTGGGGCTGCCGCGCTGGAGGCGTCCGCGTTGACCGCGGACCAGTGGCCGAAAGTGGTTGCCGTCGATCTTTGCGTACTAGTGCGTGGCGCGCCGGGTGGGCAGCGTCTACGTTACGTCGATTGCGACGGCATCAGTGCAATCGGCAGCGATACGCGCGCGGCAGGCGTACTCGCGTCGCGTGGCGGTGCGCAATCACGCGGAGGATCCAACGTGACGATAACGCATACCGCGAAGCGAACGCACACGCACACACAGGCTCACCACGCGAAGTTTCAACGCGGCGTCGTATTGCCCATCGTTTTACTGATCTCGGCGATGGTGCTCGCGACGTCGGCCGCGTGGTTCGAAACGTCACTGGCGGCAGGGCGCGACGCGGCCAACGTGCGTGACTATCTGCAGGCTTTCCATGCGGCAGATTCAGCACTGAATGCGTGCGCGCGAAACGTCATAACAGCGGAGAGTGGCGATTCGAAGCAGCCGCTGCTCGCCGTGCAACCTGCGCAGTGGAAAGTCGAAAGTGCTTTCGAAACGGGAGCGACGGCACCATTCGCTCAGTGGCCGGGTTCCGTGCGCGCACCGCAATGTCTGATCGAGCCGTGGCGACTCGCGAGTCGCGCCAATGCGCAAGCTTATCTGCTCACTGCGCGTGGGTTCGGGCGGTCCAAGGATTCTCAGGTGTGGCTACAACTGGAACTGGTGATCGAAAACGGAACGTCCGAGCGGCATTGGCGCCGTGTCGCGGCGCGGCCATTCTGACGGGGGAGGTGTCGTGACAAGAACGTATCTGGCAGCTTTCACGTTGCTCGAACTGGTGATAACGCTCGCCATCGTCGCCACGCTTGCGGTTTTTGCGGTGCCAACGTATCGCAGCCACATCGCGCGGACTCATCGCATCGACGCGGCTGCTGCGATTCATCGCGCAGCGCAGTTCATCGAAGGAGCATCGAGCGATAACGCCACTGCGTTGCCGACTCTGCCGCCCGGTCTGGACTAGGCGCCTCAACTTAGTTCGGCGATTTATCGGCTGCGCGTGCTGCCGTCGGACGATACGAACGGCGGCTATTCAATCGAGGCCGCGCCGATGGAGTCCGGTCCGGCGCGGGACGACATGTGCGGTGTCTTTACACTCGATGCCACAGGATTGCGCGGGAATAGAAGTGCAGGAGGCAGCGCCGCGCTCAACAGCAACGACTGCTGGAATACGAGCTAGAGTCAGCCAGCGCCATCAACCGGATCGGCGGTGCTCGCAGCCGTCGCAGCCGCAGCGCTCTTCGCCGCAGAATCGTTCTTCATCTGTTGCCAGATTCGATACCCTTCCCATCCGGCGAGTGCGAGGCTGCCCCATTTGAGTGCGGGCTTTGCACCGGCTGCAACCGTCGCACGCAACGGTTTGGTAAGCACCATGGAAACCACTGAACTGATGAGCGGATATTGTTTCAGCAGAACGCCGAAGTTACCCGCATTCAGAAAGTTGCTTTTGCCGCCGCGGCTACCCGCGCGAACGGCCGCGAAACCCGGTACGATTAATTTGAGCCAGCTGAAATGCGTCACGGCTTCGCGCAGTTCGATGGTGGCTTGCGCAAGCTCCATGCGTTCCACGTCGGCGCGCACGAGCAGCAGCTCCTTGCGCAACGCCCGCAGGTGAGGCGCGCTCAGGTCCTTCGCCGTATGGCGCTTGTTTCGGAAGGCGGTGTCGTGATTCGGATGGCTCATGGCGTGTCGGCTTCAGTATCGGCTACGGAGAGAGTGGGATGCATCACCGCTTGCGAAATGCATCGCGGTCCTTCTCGAACTCGGCGACCGTTGCTTCGAACACCATCGGCGCATTACGCAAGCCACTGCGCGCTTTCAACGCGCAAGCGATTCCTGCGATGGCATAGACAGCGGTAATGCCGGCGAGCGCCTGCCAGCGATACGTGTCCCATAATGCGATGGCGATGAGTGCGGTGAAAGCGATGAGCGCCATGGTGGCGAGCATCATTGCGGCGAGGCCGAGAAACAGCACGCCAAGCAGACGGTCTTTCTCTTCGGCGAGTTCGATACCCACCAGTTCGAGCCGCGTTTGCAGAATGGCAAACACGGAACCGATGATCCGGCGCAATGGACTATGTTCTCCGCGCTGCGTTTGAGTGTCGATCATAACTGTAGGCGTTGCGCGTGAAGACTGACTGGCGCGCGTACTACCCGCAGGCTAAACTGCGTGTACGACATACGCGCCAAGATAAGCGGACCAGCTGGCTGCGCTGGTCAACTCGATTTATCAGCGCCTCACCCTAAAGCTCCGCTCGATGTAAAGCTCCGCTCGATGCTGCTGAAGAATCGGCAGCGATCTGAAGTGATTACTTGCGGTTGATCAGCAGCCCGAGCAACACACCGGTGCCTGCGGCGATACCGATGGAAGCCCAAGGATGTTCGTGCACGTAGTCGTCGGTAGCGCGGGCCGCTTTCTTGCCTTTCTCGACCACCACGACCTGAACGTCAGCCGCTTTTTCCTTGGCTTGCTTCAGACGCGTAAGCGCTGTTTCGCGCAGCTCGGAAGCTCGCTCGCCAGTGGCGCTCGCGGCCTGTTTCAGCAAATCTTCTGCGTCCGCGAGAACGGTTTTGATATCCGACATCAATCTCTCCTTGTTGATTTCCGACATTGACAGCTCCCTTCGTTTCACGCCACGCGTGAATCGTAACCAAAGAAACGGCCGCTGGCGAGCTTGGTGCCCGGTTCATTCAAACGGGCGCATGAACCGTTCCCGGTTATGGCGCGCCTAGAAACTTCGCGTCTGCAAGGACTGTGAAGGCAAGGTTTGCCTAAGATGGAGTTGGTCTGTCCCGCAAAGTTTCCCTCAAATCGGTGAAAATTACAAAAACACATAAAGTAGTGACGCGAAGTTCGTTCGTCATGGTCCGATGCTCTCGTGTGCTTTATCGTTGTGGGCGTGGCGAGCGGAAGCTCGCGCCGAATTTCCGAACACTAAAGGAGATGCACAATGAGTCTACGTTTTGGCGATATCGCGCCGGATTTCGAGCAGGAATCGAGTGTTGGCCGGATCAAATTCCATGACTGGCTGGGCGCCAGTTGGGGCGTGCTGTTTTCGCATCCCGCCGACTTCACGCCGGTCTACACGACCGAGCTCGGTCTCACGGCGAAGCTCGCGGACGTATTCGAAAAGCGCAATGTGAAGACGATCGCGTTGTCGGTCGACAGCGCCGAGTCGCACAAGGAATGGATCAAGGACATCAACGAAACGCAGGCTGCGAGCGTCGGCTTTCCGATTCTGGCCGACGGCGACCGCAAGGTGGCCGAGCTGTACGACATGATTCATCCGAACGCGAACGAAACGTTGACGGTGCGCTCGCTGTTCGTGACCGATCCGAAGAAGGTGCGCCTCATCATCACGTATCCGGCAAGCACCGGCCGCAATTTCGACGAAGTGCTGCGCGTGATCGACTCGCTTCAACTCACCGACAACCACTTGGTCGCAACGCTTGGCAACTAGAGGCAGGGCGACGATGTGGTGATCGTGCCGTCGCTGAAAGACGAGGAAGTGATCAAGCAGAAATTCCCGAAGGGTTATAAGGCGCTGCGTCCGTATCTGCGCATGACGCCGCAGCCGAACAAGTAAGCCACTCCCTCTGCACCTGCATCGTTTTCACGATGCACGAACTAAAAAGGCCGGTTCGCGAGAACCGGCCTTTTGTTTTGCCTTTGCCCCTGCCTCAGGAAGCATCAGCGCATCAGAAGAACGCCTGAATGCCCGTTTGCGCGCGGCCGAGAATCAGCGCATAAATGTCGTGCGTGCCTTCATATGTATTCACACCACTTCGAGATTCACGAGGTGGCGCGCAATGACGAATTCGTCCCAGATGCCGTTGCCGCCCAGCATGTCGCGCGCGACACCGCCACATTGCGTGACAACGCCGAACTGCGCACCAAAGCGTTCGTGCGTCAGGCCGATGCTCGACTGCATCTGCCGCTGCAGATTCCCGGCTACACTGATTTCTATTCGTCGAAAGAGCACGCGACGAACGTCGGCTCCATGTTCCGCGATCCGAAGAATGCGCTGCTGCCGAACTGGTCGGAGATGCCGATCGGCTACAACGGACGCGCGTCGTCGGTCGTGGTGTAAGCTGCACGCCGGTGCGTCGTCTGAATGGACAGTTGAAGTCGCCGGATCAGGAACGCCCGGTGTTCGGTGCCTGCCGCAAACTCGATATCGAACTCGAAACGGGCTTCGTAATTGGCGCGGGCAACGCGCTCGGCGAACCGATTCGTTGCGAAGACGCCGAAGCGCACATCTTCGGCATGGTGCTGCTGAACGACTGGAGCGCACGCGACATCCAGCAATGGGAATACGTGCCGCTCGGGCCGTTCAACTCGAAGGGTTTCGCGACGTCGATCTCGCCGTGGATCGTCACGCGCGACGCGCTCAAACCGTTCCGCGTCGCGCAGCCGGTGCAGGAGCCGCAGCCGCTCGCGTATCTGCGCCACGAAGGCAAGCGTACGTTCGACATTACGCTCGAAGTGAAGTTGCGCCCGCAGAACGCGTAGCAGGCGAGCACCATAGCGCGCACCAACTTCCGCCACATGTACTGGTGTACTGGTCGATGGCGCAGCAGCTTGCGCATCACACGGTGTCGGGCTGCAATACGCGCATGGGCGATCTGATGGGCTCGGGCACCATCAGCGGTCCGACCGAAGACTCGTTCGGCAGCCTGCTCGAACTCACGTGGAACGGCAAGAAGCCGGTGGAACTGAAAGAGGACGGCACGCGCAGTTTCATCGAGGACGGCGACGAACTGACGCTCGCCGGCTGGTGCTAGAGCGACGGGTATCGCGTGGGATTCGGCACGTGCGCCAGATCGTGCCGGCGTCGAAATGATGCGCTGAGTTGAAGTTAAGAAACGGGGAGACTGGCGATGCCGGTCTCCCCATTTTGCTTTTTGCCGGCTGTTCAACCGGCCGTCGTAGTAAAAGGCGCGCGGCGTTTTTCCCACCACACCGCCACCAGAAACGCGAGGGCCGCGGCGAGCAGCACGGCTACCATCGAATCGTGGCCGACGCTTTTCATCAGCGCGCCCGCCACGAGCGGGCCGCCGAAGCTCGCCGCGTTCCACGAGGCGCCGACCAGCGAACTCGCCGACACCAGCGCCACGCCGCGAAAGCGTTCGCCGCACGCGACGAGCGAGAGCGGCGAGAGCGTATAGATCGCGCCCGCCGCGGCGCCAAGCACGTACAGCAGCGGCCACAGCCACGGCGACGCGATCAGCCAGGGCAGAAGCGGCAACAGCATCACTACGGCCACGCCGCAGCCGATATGCACGCGTTCGCGGCCGAGACGATCCGCGAGCCAGCCGATCGGAAACTGCATCGTTGTGTCGCCGAGTAGCAGCGCCGACGCGAACAGCACGGCGACTTCGCTCGATATGCCGTGCGACATCGCGAAGAGCGGCAGCAATGAAAGCGCGATCGTATCGAAGAGCGCGAAGAAGCCGGTCGATGACGAGCGCCGGCATCTGTGGGAGCACGCGGCGCCAACCGCCGTGCTCGGCGTGTTCGTCACCGGATGCGGGCGGCGTCGAACGGATCGCGGCGAGCATCGGCAAGGCGAGCAGGAAGATCGCGCCGCAGATCAGGAAGCGCCAGTGCGTGAAGCCCGCGATCTGGCTCACCAGCACCGGACCGGCCATCTGGAACAGCGTGAAGTGGGTGGCGTAAATGGCGACGACGCGCCCGCGTGTGGCGTCGTCGGCGAGTTCGTTGACCCACGCCTCGCCGATCGTGAAGAGCAGCATCAGCGCCGCGCCGCACAGCACGCGCAGCACGGCCCACAGCCACAGATTCGACGTGGCCTGCATCAGCGCCGTGGCGACGGCGACCACGAGTACGGCACCGACGATCACCGCTCGGCCGCCGAAGCGCAACGCGATCCAGCCGGTGAGCGGCACGACCACGAGGCCGCCGCCCGCCTGAACGGCCGTCAGCAGACCGACCACGTCGGTGCCGTAGCCGGCTTGCGTCAGTGCGAGCGAAGTGAGCGGGAGCGTCGCGCCGCTGCCGAGTCCTACGACGGCGACGCTAAGAATCAGAGCGAGGAAATCGCGAGTGAAGATGACTTTCATCGGCGGAGATGCTACTACGGCCGGGTGTCACGCGCACCCTCACGCGGGTGCGCTTCGAGTCCAGCGGTGTTCGAACGAGATCAGCCTGCGACGGCCATGCGCCGCTCGATAGACACCGACCACAGTGTCAGCACGAGCGCGCCGATCGACAGCGCCACGCCGACCCACGGCAGAGACGTGAGCGGCAATTCCGCGCCGATCGCCATGCCGCCCAGCCACGCGCCCGTCGCGTTGCCGAGGCTGAACGCGCCTTGATTGAGCGTGGACGCCAGATTCGGTGCATGGCTCGCGCGGTCGACGATCAGCATCTGCAGCGGTGGCACGATCGCGAAGGCGAGGATGTCTCACACGAAGATCGTGATCATCGTGGGGATTTCCGAGTGCATCGTGCCCGCGAACACCGCGAGTATCACGACGATCGCGAGCAGGAATGCCACGAGCGACGGCATGAGCCACCAGTCCGCGAGCTTGCCGCCAATCGTGCTGCCCACCGTGAGGCCGAGGCCGAACAGCAGCACGAGTATGACGGCATGCGGCGTGAAGCCCGTGACATCTTCGAGAATCGGCGTGATGTAGGTAAAAGTGGAGAAGAGGCTTGCGGAGGCGAGCACACTGATGCCGAGCACCATCAGCACTTGCGGATTCTTCAGCACGCTGAATTCGCGGACGAGGCTCGCCTTCTGCATCTCGATCTTCGCCGGCAGACACGCGGCGAGCGCCGCCGCAGCCAGCACGCCGATGCCGGTGACGGCCCAGAACGTCGCGCGCCAGCTCACCCCCTGGCCGAGCACGTTGGCGAGCGTCAGGCCCGTGAACATCAGCGCGATGGCTTGCGCACGGCGATTCGGTGCGACGAGCCCCGCCGCCACGACCGAACCGATGCCGAAGAACGCGCCGTTACAGAACGCGGTGACGATGCGCGCGGCCATCAGGATCGCATAATTCGGTGCAATCGCGCACAGCAGATTGCCGACGATGAACACGCCGATCAGGCTCATCAATGCCTTCTTGCGCGGCATGTTGGCAACGGCGATGGCGACGATAGGCGTGCCGATCGTGACGCCGAGCGCATGGGCCGACACCAGCATCCCGGCGGCCGGAATGGAGACGTACAGATCGCGCGCGACATCGGGCAGCAGCCCCATGATCACGAATTCGGTGGTACCGATTCCAAAAGCGGCAACGGCAACGGCAAGGGCGAGCAAGGGTAAGGGGCATGGTGACGGTGCGTGATTCGTGATTCAGCGCGGCGGGAAGCGTCGCGCGTGGCAGGCGCATGCGTTTTCGCCCCGAAAACGCATGCGCCTGACAAAGGATAAACAGCAAGGAATTCTACCTAAGTCAATTCTTACGTGCTGTATGTCAAAAGCCTTGTTGTTTTTTCTGAAAGTTTTCAGGCCTGCGCGCGGCACGCCGGCTGGTATTCAATCAATGACGTTTTTCGTCGTTGGGAAGGATCGTCTCGCCGTGACGTCCGGCGCCTGCCGCAAAGCGCGCGGCGCCCGCCACACCTTCTGCGAACACGGCCTGATAGCCGCCCGCGCCTTCCCGTCTGAGTGTTTCGGCGAAATCTTCGAGCGTGCTGTTTTCTCGCGCGGAGCGCCGGTCGGCGAGCAATGCCGCCTGCGGAAACGCGGCGAGCTGCGCGGCAAGTTGCTCGGCGGCCTCACATGCCGCGCCTTTCGGCACGATGCGATTGGCGAGTCCGAACGCAAGCGCTTCCTGCGCACTCACGGCGCGACCGGTAAAGATCAGATCGAGCGCACACGACAAACCCATCAGACGTGGCAAGCGGACCGCGCCGCCGTCGATCAGCGGAGTACCTACGCGCCGGCAGAACACGCCGAGCACCGCATCTTCCTCGACGACGCGCAGATCGCACATCGCCGCGAGTTCCAGACCGCCCGCGACCGGGTAGCCTGCAATCGCCGCGATCACCGGTTTGCTGAAGCTCATGTGCGTCGGGCCCATCGGACCCGGGCCGCCGCCGTCGGCGTGCAACTCGTTGCGGCGCGCATCGTCATTGAGCGCGCTCAGGTCCACGCTCGCGCAAAAGTGTCCACCCGCACCGAACAGTACGACCGCGCGCAACGCGGGTTGCGCTTCGAAATGGACGAACGCGTCAATGAGCGCCTCGGCAACCTCGCGGTCCACGGCATTACGCCGCTCGGGCCTCTCAAGGACGATCGTTGCCACGCCGTTATCCTCATTAGCTTCGATGCGCACATAGTGGTTCAAATTTTGCGTGGCTATCATCGTTGAGCTCCTCAGGGGTTCAGCGTCCGTCCGTTTAGTCTCAGTGTGTGTAGACGGGCGCTCGTCCAGCCTATTCATGCAGCGCAATTAATACAGTGGCTTGTCATGCTTCTTACACACTCGGCTCGTAGCGTTCTTCTAACTCGCTGGCGTCTCGCTGCCGGCTTATCGAGCCTGCCTTTGTCCTTGTCCAGTTCTTCGCCTGTTCCCGCGCCGGCTTGTGCCGAAACGGTCTGGCTCGTGCCTTTGCATGAGCATTCATGGTACGATCATGTGCGACTCAAACACGTCTTCGTTCTTCGTGACGGACGGCACACGGCACCAGGTCGTTCTCGTCGGCGCGCGCAAACTCCTCCTTTGCGCCGATCGCGACAACACCGATTACGTGCTGAAGCCCGTTGTCGAATGGTACTCGGGCAAGACGCGTGGCATCCGCGAGTTTCTGGACCCCGACAATCCACGTGTGCCGCAAGATGCCTTACGTCACGATTTCGACGCGCCGTGCGCCGGGATTGCTGGGTTGGCTGGGCGTGGAACGCGAAGGTGTGGTGGCGTTTCGCAACAGACAACACCGGGCGCGCTATCTCGCCGATGCCGACGCGCGCTGGTTCCCGGTGGAATTGCACGAGCGCAAAGCGGCGCTGCTGCGCGAAATGTGTGGCGCCGCCGACGACGCCCGCAGGCGATCAGCTCCACCACGCTGACGAACATCGGCAAAGCCTAAGCTTTTAGCAGCGGCAGGTTCGAATGGTCTTCGAAAAAGAGGCCGCCTTCCTCCTCATAGATATCCAGACCGAGATTGCCGAGTTGGCCGTCTTTCAACTCGTCGATCAACGCATTGCTTTCGACGAGGCCGCCGCGCCCCGTGTTGTGTTGATCAGCATCGCGCCGCGCTTCATTCGGGCGAGCGCGGTGCCGTCGATCAGATGATAGGTAGCCGGCACGAGCGGACCGTGCAGGCTTACGATGTCGGACTCCGCAAGCAGCGTATCGAGCGGCACGTAGCGCGCGCCGAGCGCGAGCAGATCGTCGGCGGGTGTGCCCGGATCGTGCGCGAGGATCTGCATGCCGAAACCGGCCATGATGCGGCCGAACACGCGGCCAATCATGCCTGTGCCGATCACGCCCACGGTCTTGCCGTGCAGATCGAAGCCAAGCAGCCCGTTCAGTGAAAAATCCCCTTCGCGCGTACGGGCGACGGCGCGCGGCAAGCGCCGGTTTAGCGCGAGGATCAGACCGACCGCGGTGACGCCAAGTCTCTCCGCTGCGGCGAGGTCGACGTGATTGAAGCCCGCCGAGCGCAACGCGATCATGCGCGTGTTGCCCGCATGAAGCCACTCCAGCACCGCGGCGTCCACTTGATCGTTGATGAAAGGGCACACCACGTCGTAGCCCTGCGCGAGGATCGCGGTTTCACTGTCGAGATGCGACTCCTGAAAGTGCACGTCGTAGCCGTGCTTCGCGTTGGCCTCGGTGAATGTGTCGCTGTCGTACTGACGAGTGCTGAACAGTATCATGCGCATGGCGGACTCCCGAAAAGGCATGCCGGTAGGGTGAATATATAGGCGCGGTAGGCAGGTTGAAAACCAGTATAGGGAGAAGGTTTCGGCAATACATGTATTGTCCGGATGCGCATTGTCCGGGATCGTCTTTGCTGCAAAGTAGAGCGTGTAACTATTCAAAATATGATTGACAGCTTCGTCGATCTACCATATCAATTAAAAAGCAGTTTAAGAAAATGCATGTTCAGTCATGCGTAAGAAAAAATCGGCCATCGGCAGAGCAGGTCTTTTTCAGGGCGTAGGATAACTTCGCGAGGAAAGAGTGACCGTCACGTTATTACACGAGCATTTCCGTATTGCTGCCCATTTGCGGCAGATCTTGGGCGCAGTTCTCGTCACCTCACTGCCATAAAGCTTTTCGAAGCAATTTTGCATGCTGCGTGCGTATTATCGCGGACTTGTTTTCGCCCGCTAAAAGCCGTGTTGTCCCGATGTTCTCGTTGCTCTGTTCCGGCTTGAACGAACGTTTTTCAGTGTTTTCAGTTGTCTGCTAAAAATCGTCGATAGCCGATCGCCGTGTCGCGCTTTTTATTTTCGCGCCGGGATTTTCCGGCGATCCGCAGGTTTCGCCATTATCGGACGCTGCCGGGGTTATGGCCTGCTCTTCGTCGTCGATTTCGTTCCACTGTTCAACGCCGCGCCAGATTTCCAGCATCGCGCTTCATTCGACTCGCTTCAACCGCTTCACACAAAGGCAGTCGAACCGTACTCAGCATCGCCAACCATTCAGTGAGGGCACGATGGACTGGTTACATGACATCTTTCACAAATCGCCTGAGATTGCGCTATTCCTGTCGCTCGCGGTCGGCTACTTCATCGGACAGATCAACGGCAAGTTTCAACTGGGCGGCGTGGGTGGCTCGTTGCTCGCTGCGGTCGTGATCAGCCAGGCGGGCGATGCCATCGCCCGCCTCGGCCTGCCCGCCGATCAGGTGAAGTCGCTGCAATCGGACGTGGCCATTGCCTACGCCGTCACATACGTGTTCGGCTCGCTCGGCACCATCATCGTATGCGTAAATATTCTGCCCAAATTCATGGGCCAGAGTTTGCGCGACGCCGCGCTGCAGGCCGAGCGCGAGTTGAGCTCGGGCGCACCGGTCCGCGGGCCGGGACAGATCGCCGCGTTGCCCGAACTCGTCGGCCGCGCGTACAGGATCGACGTGAGCGCAGGCAAGACGGTCAAGGCCGTGGAAACGCAGCATCAGGACATGCTGTGACCATCGAGCGCATCAAACGTGACGGCCAGCATCTCCATCCCACGCCCGATCTCGTGCTGAACATGGACGACGTCGTGCTCGTGGTTGGTCGGCCGGCGCGAAGCGGTGGTTGCGTTCGGTGCGAACGGAAGCGAAGTGGCGGAGATGGGCGACATCGGTGTCGTCATGCAGACACGCGACGGCGTGTTTACACGCAAAGGTATGAATCACACAACCATCGCCGCCGCGCGACAGGTGGTGGACCGCGATTTGCGTCACGGCGTGTATCTGCAAAAGGTCACGCGCGCAGGTCAACCGCTGCCGATTCTTCCCTAGACCGAACTCGAACACTGCGACGTCGTCACGTTCTACGGCTCGCCGAAAGACACGAAGCGCGCCGTGGATGCCGCCGGCTACGAATTGCTGTACAGCTCAAGACCGACTTCATCTATGGGCGTGGGGCTCGTGCTTGGCCTGCTGATCGGTCTGATCGTGATCGACGTAGGCGGCATTCCGCTCACGCTCGGTTCGGGCGGCGGCTGTCTTCTCGCCAGGCTGCTGTTCGGCTGGATGCGCGGCAAGCATCCGATGTATGGCGTGATGCCTTCGGCGGTGTCGCGGCTTCTGCAGGATTTCGGCCTCGCGGCGTTCGTCGTGGTGGTCGGACTCAATTCCGGTTTGCAGGCCGTGGACGGTCAAGCAACGCGGCATCACGATCTTTCTGCTCGGCGTCTTCGTCACGCTGTTTCCACTGCTGCTCACGATGCTGTTCGACCGCTACGTGCTCAAGTACAACAATGCGGCTATTCTGGCGGGCGCGCTGGCGGGCTCGCGCAGCGCGAATCCGGCTTTCGGCGGCGTGCTCGACAAGGCGGAAAGCGCTGTGCCGACCGTGCCGTTCGCGATCACCTATGCGATTGCGAACGTCGCGTTGACACTGCTTGGTCCGCTCGTGGTCGGACTCGTGTAGCGCGTCTTTCGATCTCATTCATGCCGGCAGCAGTCGGGGTGGCAGGGCGGCGCGCCGGCGTCTCTCACTGGCTTACTGGAGAACGCATCATGGCAAAAGAGAAGGGCGAAAAGAAACACGATGACATGGTACGCGCGGGCATGGCCGCGCTCAGCCTGTTCGAGTTGAAGGACGAAAACTCATCAAAGCCGCGGGCGGCGGCGCGGTGGAGCGTCAGGCGAACCTGTCGATGCTCAATGCCGGCCGCGGCAACCCGAACTTTCTCGCGACCATTCCGCGCCACGGCTTCTGGCAACTCGGTCTCTCCGCGGGCGACTTTCTCTACGAGATGTGCGAAAGCATTCTCGCTTCGAACTATCCCGCGCCCGACCGGATGCTCAAGCTATCCGAGATCATCGTCGGCCAATATTTGCGCAAGGAGATGATCGGCAATCATCCGTTCGTGGGGGAATTCGACGTGTTCGCCGTGGAAGGCGGCACCGCTGCGATGACGTACATCTTCAACACGATGCGCGAGAATCACCTGATCGGGAAGGGCGACACGATCGCGCTCGGCATGCCGATCTTCACGCCGTACATCGAGATTCCGAGGCTCAACGATTATCGTTTGAACGTGGTGAACCTGGAAGCCGACGTCGCCAACGGCTGGCAATACTCGAAGAAGGAACTCTACAAACTGCGCGATCCAAAAGTGAAGGCGTTCTTCCTCGTGAATGCGAGCAACCCGCCTTCGGTCAGAATCGACGACGAAAGCCTGCAGTACATCGCCGACATCGTGAAAGAACGGCCCGACCTGATCCTGTTGACCGACGACGTGTACGGCACCTTCGCCGACAACTTCGTCTCGCTCTTCGCGCTCGCGCCGAAGAACACGATTCTCGTCTACTCGTATTCGAAGTATTTCGGCGCGACGGGCTGGCGTCTCGGCGCGATCGCCACACATCGCGACAACGTGTTCGACAAACTGATCGGCGAGTTGCCGAAAGACGTAAAGAAGGAACTGCACGAGCGTTACGAATCGATCACGACGGAGCCCGACAAGCTCAAGTTCATCGACTGTCTGGTTGCCGACAGCCGCACGGTCACGCTGAATCACACGGCGGGACTCTCTACGCCGCAACAGGTGCAGATGGTGCTGTTCTCCCTGTTCTCGCTGATGGACACGCCGGACGCGTACAGAACGCGCTCAAGCGTCTGATCCGCAAACGCAAGCAGGCGCTTTACGAAGAAGTAGGCATTTCGTTTCGCGATGACGATCCGAACCAGGTCGACTACTACAAGATTCTCGACATCGAGTTTCTTGGCGAGCGCATGTTCGGGCGCGAGTTCGTCGAGTGGCTGCTCAAGAACACGGAGCCGTCCGAACTGCTGTTCCGTCTAGCGCGCGAAGCACACATGTTGTTGTTGCCAGGACGTGGCTTCGGCACGCAGCATCCGTCGGGACGTGTGTCGCTTGCTAATCTGAACGAGTCGGACTACCGGCAGATCGGTCGCGCGATGCGACGGTTGATCGAAGAGTACGTCGAACGATTCAACGCGGCGACCGGAAAAAGCTCGATAAAACGAAGGTGAAATAACACGCATAGCGAGCCTGTTATTGCACGAGCAAAATTCAGGCAATCTGTGCATTTAAAGCCGCAAGCATGGCGCAAAAAACTTGCGCAATCGCGCGGATAAGTAAATGATCGGTCAGACGGCCTCGCCAGCGTTCTGTTGGCGAGGCTGCTTGATTCCAGCGCCGTTCACAATTACGTACCGATCATGCCGACTTCATCTTTTCAGCAGCAGGTTTCGCCCGCAGTGCCCTGTCCAGTTGTCGAATCGCTCGACGTCATTCTTCCCGAAGAACCGCTTCTGATGATGGGCGCCGGCCCCGTGCCGATTCCTGCGGCCGTGGCCAAGGCCAACACGATCGTGATCAACCATCTCGGCGGCACGATGGTGAAAGTGATCGGCTAGGTCAAGACGATGGCTCGTTACGTATTCCAGACGAATTCTAAATGGATGCTCGGCGTGGCCGGTCCGGGTTCGGCCGCGATGGAAATGGCGATCTCGAATCTCTCGTGGGAAGGCACGCGCGTGCTCAGCATCAAGAACGGTTTCTTCAGCGGACGGATGGCTGAAATGGGCCGCCGCGTCGGCGCGCACGTGAGCACGCTGGAAGTGGGCGACCGCTCGGTTGCCAGTCTCGAGCAGGTGGCCGAGGCGATCCGCCGCGAGCGTCCCGAGATCGTGACGGTGGTGCAGGGCGAAACGTCGAACACCGTGTGGAACTATCACCTGAAAGACATTGCCGCGCTGGCGAAGGAAGCGGGTGTGCTGGTGATCGTCGATGCGGTGTGCACGCTCAGCCGATGCCGCTCGAAATGGATGCTTGGGGATCGACGCGGTGATTACGGGCGGGCAGAAGGGCTTGTCGTCGATTCCCGGCATTTCGCTGATCGCGTTCTCCGACGCCGCGTGGGCGCGCGTGAAAGGCCGCAAGGCGCAGAATGCGCACTGGTGTCTGGACGCGTCGCTCGCGGAGAATTTCTGGCACAACGCCGGTTATCACTACACGGCACCGGTGTCGGGCGTGCTTGCATTGCACGAAGCGCTGCGGCTCGTGTGCGCCGAGATGCTGGAGAAGCGCTTCGCGCGGCATCTGAAGTGCTCGCACGCGCTGCAGGAAGGCATCACGGCGTTGGGATTGACGTTGTATGCGCCCGAGACGTGCCGTCTGAATTCCGTCGTGGGCATCGAAGTGCCTGCGGGCGTGAGCCCGGCTGACAGCGGGCATATCTCGCGGCAGCATCAGGTGGAGATTTCAGGGTCGTTCGGTCTGCCGATCGTGCGGATCGGGCAGATGGGCGAACAGTGCCGCGAGCACAATCTGTTCAGAACGTTGCGCGCGCTCGGTCGCACGATGCTCGATCTCGGTCAGCGGATGGATTTGCCGGCGGGTGTCGCGGCGTTGGAGAAATCGCTGGCGGGCGGCCTGTGCGCCGTGGCGTAAGAACCCGCGCTTTGTCATGATGCGCTGAGTGCTTCAGGTTGAAAAAACGCGGTGCCGTCCAGGTGGATCGGTACCGCGTTTTCGTTTAGCGCGTTGCTTGAAGTTTGCGTTAATGCGGCAGTGACTCAGGTTGGAGCCGGCGCATTCGGCGCGCGCGTTGCGCATGTAAAGCAACGTGGACAGACCCACTGCCGCCGCCGCTACGATCGCGGCAAACAGAAACACCGAACCGTAACCGAACTCGCTCGCGATATAGCCCGCCAGCGGGCCGGTGATCCCAAGCGAAAGATCGAGGAACCCCGAATACGCCGAGAGCGCCGCGCCGCGGTTTGCCGGCGGCACGAGTCCCACCGCTTCGACGCCGAGCGCCGGGAATACGAGTGCGAAGCCGAAGCCCGTCAGTGCCGCGCCCGCGAGCGCAAAGTGCGGCTCGGGCGCGAGGCGAGCGTCGCCAGATACTAGACGCTGATCGCCGCGCCGGCCAGAACGGCGCTGAAACCGAGGTCGTCGTGGACGTAGCCGGGCAGCACGGCCAGCGGAATCCCGATGGTCAGGTAGCAAAGAAACGTAAAAAACACGACCGGAATGATCTGCAGGGTCGTTGAGAATTCGCTGCGAGGTTTCGCTGAGTCGGTGGACATAGGGAAACGAGACTTGAAATCGGCGGAAAGGCGTGATTTTCTCATGGAACCGATTCTCTTGCATTACTTACTTAATTATTGGTCGGACAAAATCGTGTCGCAGATCCAATAATGGATTGTTTTCAACTGTTTTCGCACTCGTTCAGGAACACGCGAAGCTTTGTCAGCGGCAGCCTATCTGTCCTTAATGCGGTACAAATAAAAAGAATGCGGTTAAACCGCCGCTTCGATATAAGCAGACCATGCGCCGAACTATCTCTTTATCGTCGTGCGGATATGTCCCGCATGCGAACCGGGCTATGGGTTGTATTTATTGACGATGATAGTTTTCGAACCATGACAGCAGCACGTGCCTAATGCGCCGTCCCCTACGGACACAGAACGTCCGAGAAATATTCTAGAGTAAGAGACATGACTGAGTCGATTCGCTTCTATCACCGCAACGCGATCCGCGAGATCAAGGACGCGCCCGTCACCCGCACGGTTCTGCAGTATCTGCGCGAGGACGCGCACTGCACGGGCACCAAGGAAGGCTGTGCCGAGGGCGATTGCGGTGCGTGCACCGTCGTGGTCGGCGAGCGCAATGCGCAGGGCGGCGTCGATTTCAAGGCGGTGAATGCCTGCATCCAGTTCGTGCCGACGCTCGATGGCAAGGCGCTTACACCGTCGAAGACCTGCGCCAGCCGGACGGCTCGTTGCATCCGGTGCAGGAAGCGATGGTGGAATGCCACGGCTCACAGTGCGGCTTCTGCACGCCGGGCTTCGTCATGTCGATGTGGTCGCTGTACGAAAAGCATGGCCACGAGCATAGCTGCGCGAACAGAACGGTGCCGTCGCGCGAGGCGATCAGCAACGCGCTGACCGGCAACCTGTGCCGCTGCACAGGCTATCGTCTGATCGTCGACGCCGCCGTGCGCATGTTCGAGGTGCCCGCGCCGAAAGCGCCGGTCGATGTGCAGGCGCTCGCCGAAACGCTTGCGAAGATCGAGCGCAAGGACACGTTCCACTACGAACATGCAGGCCAGCAATTCGACGCGTCGCGCACCGTCGAGGCGCTCGCGAAGATCAAGGAAGCCGCACCTGCCACACGCATTCTCGCGGGCAGCACGGACACCGGCCTGTGGGTCACCAAGCAGATGCGCGAACTCGGCAACATCGTCTATGTCGGCCAGATCGCCGATTTGCAGAAGCTCGAAACGAACGACGAGTGGATCGAGATCGGCGCGGGCGTCACGGTCGAAAAAGCGTACGCGGAAATCGCGAAGCAGTATCCGGAACTGAACGAAATGTGGCAGCGCTTCGCGTCGCTGCCGATCCGCAACGCGGGCACGTTCGGCGGCAAGGAATCGCAATCGGGCCTGTTCGCCTGCTGCGCCGCGCTCGCCGCATGGAAGCTGCTGTGCCCGGTCAAGCTGCGTCCGGACCGCGACGACGACATGATGGTCACCGGCAAGCGCCACGACTTTCACTACACTGAAGTGGGCTACGACGACAAGGGCGTGACCGACGGCGTGACCGTCGACATGACTTCGCGCTGCGGTTTTTCTGCGGACCTTTCCGGCCCGGTGATGACGCGCGCTGTGCCACTTCGACAACGCGTACTGGCTGTCGGATGTGACCATCGATGGCTTCTGCGGCAAGACCAACACGCAGTCGAACACCGCGTTCCGCGGCTTCGGCGGACCGCAGGGCACGTTTGCGATCGAGTACATCATGGACAAAGTCGCGTGTTCGGTCGGCGAGGATTCGCTCGACGTGCGCCGCCGCAATCTGTACGGCAAGACAGAGCGCAATCAGACGCCGTACGGTCAGGTCTTTGAAGACAACGTGATTCACGAACTGATCGACGAACTCGAAGCCACCAGCGAATACCGCGCGCGCCGTGCCGCGATCAACGAGTTCAACGCGAACAACGAAGTGCTCAAAAAGGGCATGGCGCTCACGCCTGTCAAGTTCGGCATTGCGTTCAATGTGACGCACTTCAATCAGGCCGGTGCGCGCGTCCACATCTACACCGACGGCTCGGTGCTGGTAAACCACGGCGGCACCGAAATGGGCCAGGGTTTGAACACGAAGATGGCGCAGGTGGTGGCGCACGAACTGGGCGTCGGCTTTGGCCGCGTCCGCGTGACGGCAACCGACACGAGCAAGGTGGCGAACATGTCGGCCACGGCCGCGTCCACGGGTTCCGACCTGAGCGGCAAGGCCGCGCAGGACGCCGCCCGCCAGTTGCGCGAGCGCCTTGCGTTGTTCGCGACCGAGAAGTTCGGCGGAGGCGCGGTGAGCGCGACGGAAGTGCGTTTCGCGCACGACCGCGTGTTGGTCGGCGAACTCGTCGTGCCGTTCGAGGAAGTGATCGCGAAGGCGTATCTCGCCCGCGTGCAGTTGTGGTCGGACGGTTTCTACGCGACGCCGAAGCTCTATTGGGATCAATCGAAGCTGCAAGGCCGGCCATTCTATTACTACTCGTACGGCGCGGCGGTTTCCGAAGTAGTGATCGACACGCTGATGGGCGAAATGCGCGTGCTGCGCGCGGACGCCTTGCACGACGTGGGCGCGTCGCTGAATCCGGCGCTCGACGTCGGTCAGGTGGAAGGCGCGTTCATTCAGGGCATGGGCTGGCTGACCACGGAAGAGCTGCGGTGGAACACTGGCGGCAAGCTGATGACGCACGCGCCGTCCACCTACAAGATTCTGACCGTCAACGATACGCCGCCTGATTTCCGCGTGCGTCTGTTCAAAAACCGCAACGCGGAAGACAGCATTCACCGTTCGAAGGCGACCGGCGAGCCGCCGCTGCTGCTGCCGTTCTCGGTGTTCTTTGCGGTACATGACGCCGTGTCGGCGCTGGGCGACCACAAGGTCAATCCACCGCTGAATGCGCCCGCGACGAGCGAGGAAATTCTGAAGGCCGTCGGCGCGGTACGAGCGGCAACCGCCGCGCCGCGTCAGTAAGCGCGAACGCGAACGCAAACGTCATCGTGCGGGATTCGACATCAACTGGAATGATCGACATGAACGAACTTCCTTACGTTCAGATAGGCCGGCGCAGCACGGTTCAGGCACCGCGTCCGGCACCGATGCACATCGTGCTGTTCGGTGCGGGGCACGTGGGCCACGCGCTCGTCGAGCTGCTCGGCAATCTGTCGTGCATCGTGCAATGGGTCGATGAGCGCGACGAACTGTTCCCCGACGAAACGCCTGCCAACGTACGGTCGAAGCCACGGACACGCCGGAGGCGATCGTCGATGAGGTGCCGGCGGGCGCGTATTTTCTCGTGATGACGCACAATCATGCGCTCGATTTCACGCTGGCCGAGCGCATCATGCGGCGGCACGATTTCACGTACTTCGGCATGATCGGCTCGAAGACGAAGCGCGTGAAATTCGAGCGGTGTCTGCTCGATCGTGGTGTGGACGTGGACCGGCTCGTGGAGATGACATGCCCGATCGGCGTGGGCGGGATCGTCGACAAGGCGCCGCCCGCGATCGCGGTGGCGGTGTGCGCGGAGCTGCTGCAGATCCGCTCGCGGCAGGCCACGGCGCTCGCCGTGACGCAGGAGCTGTATGCGAGCGTGTAGTGTAGTGGCCGCGGCCTGAAGAGCACGTGTCGTTCTGAACGACGCGCCCGCATCAGAATGCATAACAGAAAACGTCAGCCCTTCGCGGCTGACGTTTCTTTCTCCAGCGTCGCTTCGCTGATCTTTTTCGACGCGGTTCTCACGCGCGGCACGCGATGTGCGACGAGTTCCTGCGACACATCCGACATCAGCGCGCGCAGCCAGCCGACATCGCTCGGCCGGTCCGGTTACGGATGCCACAGTTGATAGCACTTGATGTGCGGAAACTGGATCGGCACCTCGACGACCGCAAGCGGCAGGATGCTCGCGTAGTGCGTGGCGAAGCGGCGCAGCGAGATAAAGCCTCGCGCGTGAGCGGATGATCCGCGCGCATCAGGCAGACCACCGTGTCCGAAAACAGATCGCTGCGCTCGAAGCGCGCTTCGGGCTTCGGCCAGTTGCCGATCACGAGATCGAGTTCGCCGGCGTCGAGCGCGGCGCAATGATCGAGTAGCGGACTGAGCGATTCGATTTCGAGCCGCGCATGCGGTGCCGCTTCGCGAAACTGCGCGATCACGGTCGGCATGAAGAAATCGTTCAGATAGTCCGGCGCGGCGATGCGAAAGGTGCGGCGCGAGCGGTCCGGCTCGAAGTCGCCGTGCGGCGTGGCGACGAAATCGACGTCGCGCAGCACACGCTGCGCCGAGGCTAGTAACGACTCGCCGTATTCGGTCGGCACCATGCCGGATTTGCCGCGCACGAGAATCGGATCGTTGATGGTTTCGCACAGCTTGCGCAGCACGCGCACGAGCCAGATATCGAGTGAGGCGGCGGTATCGTCCATGGTGAATGGCCAGGCAATGCAAGCGAGCCGACCCGCGAACGGCCTCTTTACGTCGTGACAGGAGACCGTTTGCGATGCAGACCGGAAAGCGGGGCGAAATGGTTATAACCTATAACCTTAGGCCCGATCGCTATGCGAAAGCCATAGCTCACGCGGTATGGCCGGGATCAGCGCGGCATTTTTCGCGGATTCGCCGGCCTTGCATGAAGCCGCCTGCCCAATCAATCCAGGCGATCCAAACTCAGTCCATCGGCCCGGCGGCAAGCGCGCTGATCCGCTTCACTTCGCGCGATTCCAGCCAGTTCGGCGTGCGCGCGCAGTACAGCAAGCACCATCGGCAGCGCGTCCTCGCCCTAGAAGAGCTGGTCGTTCAGACGGAACATCGGCACGCCATACACGCCGAGGCCGATCGCGTCCTGCGTGTTGCGCTTCAGTTGCAGCTTCACTTCTTCGCTCTGGATGAGCACCGGGCCGTCGGGCATGCCGACGCGCTCGCAGAGTTCGGCAAAGGCTTCGTCGCTCGACGGATCGCGTCCTTCATGCCAGATGAAGCGGAAGACTTCGGGCACGAAGTGGACGTCGCCCTTCGCCGCGGTGGCGAGCAGCAGCGGCTTCATCGAGTCGAACGGATGAGTGGGCGGCATCTTGTACGGAATGCCAAGCTGCTCCGCGCGAAAGAGCGCGTGCCGGTACATGAAAGTGCGCTTGGCGGGCACGCTGTACGCCGGCCGCTGTCCCCAGTAGCGATACAGATCGTTCAGGATGACCGGCGTGAATACGAAGCGAAGTCGAACCCCGGTTATTTGTCGTGTTGCTCGAGCAACAGATAGGTGAACGGCGAGACGAAGTCGTAAAACCAGAGCGGCTGTCTGGCGTCGATGCCAACGGTCATAAATGTCTCCCTGTACTGTGCGGGCAGTCGACCGGAACGGCGCTCCGGGCCACGGGTGCCGATGTTGAGGTGCTGCTGATTGCCTCGCCAGGTTCGCTGCCGAACTGGCGAAATTGTCATGATCTTACGCGGTGCGGCGCGCGCTTGCACCCGTCCAGAACCCGTCAAAGGGGTTTGGAGCCGGGTTGCGCGGGCGCCGGGCCAAGTTCCGCGTGGGTCGCCGGATGCGGTTTACTCGGACTCGGCGTGCTCGTCCTGCCGATCCGGTTCTTCGGGCGCATCGTCGTCGGCCTCGCGCTGCGCGTCGCGCGTGTTGGTGAGCCGCACCCGCACGAAGCCGATGTGCTCGCGCAGCACGTAGAACTGGTCGGCGTAAGCGAGCGGCATCTTCAGACCATTCACTGAATCTTCGATGGCGTCGAGCCGCTCGGCCGGCGAATGGTCGCTCAACGCGCTGCGCTCGATCGCGATCAGCGCGCCGTACCAGCGGTAGATGCGCGACTTGACGCGCCACGCATACAGCGACGGCACGAGTCGCAACGCCGGCACGAGCAGCACGATCAGCGGAACGACGACCACCAGCAGCTGGTCGGCGAGGCTCGCGAGCCAGAACGGCAGAATCCGGTAGAGGAAGCTCTTGCCCGACTTGTAGTAGCGCGTGGTGTCGTCGCTGATCGGGAAATCGTGGGCGAGCGGTGCGGGGAATTCGCCCGCACGCTGCATGATGTTCGCCTTGCCGTGCACTTCACGAGCGGCTTCGATCAACAGAACGGAGAGCGCCGGATGCAGCGAATTGTGCGCCACCAGTTCCGCCGTCGGCGCGACCATGTGGATCGCGGTGGACGGCAGGTTCTTGCCGAGGTCGAACGCGCCCATTGGCATTTCGAGCTGCGTCAGATAGGGAAAGCGGCGCGTGTAGGCGTCGGCCTGCGAGAAATCGTAGAACTGCACGTTTGGCGTGCGGTACAGCTTGCCCATCACGGCAGGCTGTGCCGAGTCGCCCGCGAGGAAGGCGGCGTCCACCTTGCCGGAGACAAGCGCCTCGGCGTCGTCGCCTGAGAGCGGCAGGAGTTTGGTCGGGCCGCCCGGCACGATGCCGTTCGCCTTGAGCAGCGCGAGCGCCAGTTCGCGCGTGCCGCTGCCTTCCGCGCCGACCGCGAGGCGCAGCGTAACCTGTCAGCCGACGGAGCCCTTCAGGCCGTGAACCAGCGTGCCGGTTGCCTTGGTGGCGGCCGCATATAGCAGGTCGGTGCCGACGGCGGTGGCCGGATGCACTTGAAGAGCAGCACGAGGATCGGCGTCATCAGCGAGCCGCCGCCGCGTGCGGGGCACGCGGCGGCACCGGCAAGGTTCACTATTGTTGCAAAACTGCCGCGATCGCGTATAGATGCGGCGCGGGGCGTGTATTTTGGGCCGTCGTCGAGGGCCTGCTTCGAAGCCCTTCAGGCGTTGCGTCGAAATCCTTCGTCGAACCCGGTGTGAGTGGAAATCACAGCGCGCGCCGGATCTCCACGACGCCGAACGCCGCAAGCGTGAATCCCACCACGCGATCAATCATGAGACGCAGGCGGCTGCCGATCGCATGACGCGCGAGCGACACCACCATCACGAGAAAGCACCACCATGCGATCGATCCGCAAAACACGCTGCCCACGGTAGTGAGCACAATGGCCGGCGAGAACGCGCCGCGCGGCGCGAGCGTGGTGAAAAGCGCGGCGAACATGATGACGGTTTGCGGGTTGGTGAGCGTAAGGAGCAGCGAACTGGCATAGGCGCGCATTGCACCAGCGCGGCCGGCCTGCGCGAGCTTGCCATCGCCCGAACCATTGCCGTCTGCGGCATCCGCGGGCGGCTTCTGCAGCAGCGCACGCAAGCCAAGGTACAGCAGGAAGAGGCCGGCGAGCAGATGCAGAGGGCGGTTGTAAGCGAGCATGAACTGTGAAATGCCGACGAGGCCGAGCGCCGCGATCAGGCCGTACGCCGCGTCGCCGGTGGCAATGCCAAAGCCGATGGCGAGCCCGGCGCGCGGACCGCCCGTCAGCGTGCGGCGGATGCACAGCATGCCCATCGGACCGACGGGCGCGGCGATCGCAAGGCCGACGCCGGCGGCGGTGAGAAAGAGACTGGTGGTGAACATGGGCGCCTCGGTGGATTGTTATGGTTGCTTCGGCGTCGCGGCGCAGCCGTCTGCACGATGCTCGGAATGGCCGCTAACGCGTACGACACGTCAGCATAGCCACACCGCCACGGCGCAGCAAGTTCGCACAAATACTGGCGACAGGCGGCATGCCCTGTCCGGCGCGTGCAATAAAAAAGCCCGTCTCATCGAGGCGGGCTTCTGCTTCAGACATTTCAGAATTACATGCCTACATATCCCACAGGCACGGTCGAGTTGGCCTTCGCCACCGACGCATTTGCCGACACTACGTATTGCGGCGACTCCGTGAGATTTAGCGTGAGCGTGCCGTTACTGTAGTTCGCGGTGGTCGCGTTGCCCATCATGTCGATCACCTTGACCGTGCCGCTCGTGCTTGGCGCGTCCACGTTCAGCGTGTAACGGCACGCTATACATCGAGCTGAAGCCCGTACTTGCGCTCCACACGTTGTTGCTGTGCGCCCAGAGCGCGGTGATGACGGCACCGTCGCCGACCTGCTGGAACGCGTACGCGTAGATGTCGTTCGGCGTGCCGTTCACCGGACCGAGCGTGGTGGTGCCATCGAGCGTGTGCGTCATCGCGCTGATCGCCATCGCGACCGGCTTCGGACTGGTGTTCGACGCGCCGAACGCGCCTTGCGCATCGTTCAGATCGAAGAACGTGCCGTAGCCGACCTCGTCCGGATAGCCCGCGCCGTAGAAGACGTAGGTCTGGATTCGTGCCTTCGCCGAGCGTAATTATGTGCATGCGTGCCGCAACCGCCGCCTGTGCATACAGCACGTTCACTGCCGGATAGTTCGGACCATACGAACTGCCGAGGTCGTAGCTGATGCCTGCTTCCGTGGAGAAGAGCTTTATGCCCGTGCGGTAGTCGGTGGCCATTTCCGCGCGCAGGTTGCGCATCTGGCCGCGCAACGAACCGTCGGCGGTGGACGGATCGCTGTCGTAGCGCTCCGGCGGATGCGAGGGCGACGTGCCCGCGTCGTAGTAACCGTGCGTTGCCACAGCGTCGATGTACTGGCCGAGGCCGAGCGGCGCAAGACGTTTCAGGCGCGTCATGGTGAGACTCGGGAACGCGTCGGCCGGACCCATGACGACCGCGTGTGGGTCTGTCGAATGAATGCCCTGATAGACTGCCTTGTCCAGCGACACGAAATTGGCGTCGGTGTCCGTCCATATCTGGTTCGGTTCCCACGTTACCTGATAGTATTTGGCCAATTGCGTCGGGAAATAGCGGGTACGAATCGCATTCGACTCTGTGCCCACGCGACTCATGAAATCCTGGTAGTATGTGAGATTGGCCGGCAGGCTCGTGTCGTCCTAGAACGCACCGGTGCTGCTCGCCCACGCCGGAATGCCGTCGAGACGGATCAGGCGCATCACGTCGTCGGACTTGTAGAACGGATCGAGATTGTCGGCGGTCGGGCTGAACGTGTTCACACCGTTCGGTTCCATCGCCGAAAGCTGACGGTCGTCGATAGTCGACGAAATGCCGAGCGCGGCGAGCAGCGGACTGTTGTCGTTCGCGCCCTGCATGTCGAAGCGATGCTGTTCCTGACGCGCATACGTTACGGTCGGCACGACCCCGCTCAGGTTCGGCGTGACGCCGAACGTGGCGATGCCGGGGGCGCGTGCCGGCTTGCGGCAACTGGCCGCCGTTCTGTGCGAGTACCGCAGACGCCGCGAAATAGCCCACGAGCGTCGACGTGCAATTGAACGTGATCGCCTTGGCGCAGCTTTGAACCGGCGTGCTGCCGCTCGTGACGACCTTGCCGAGCGTGTCGGTCACGGACCACTTGAGCGTATCCGCCGCCGAAACGTTGGTGTTGAAAACGAGCTGGAAGGTGCTGCCAGACGCGAAGATGAGTGTGCCGTCCGCGCTCGGCGTATCGGAGGAAAGCGTGGCGCTGCCCGATCCCGACGACGTCGCCGGCGACACGCAACTCAGTTGAGCCGCACCGCCGGCTGCATTCTGCGCAGCGGCGCTGTTGCTGCCGCTATTGCCGCTGTTGCTTGCCTCAGCATTGCTCGAATTGTTCGAATTGCTGGAACCGCTGGCCTAGTCAGAAGCTGAGTTGCCCGAACCATCGCTGCCACATGCTGCGAGCGCGAGGGAGAGTGTCGAGAGTAGAAGAAGTTTCGATTTCATCAATCTGTGTGCAAGGCGTGAGCGAGACTAAAAACTTTCCACGTCATACGAAACCGCGCAGCGTCGCAGACTGAGAGCGTTGGCGGATTCTGACGATTGTGGAAATGTGCCGCGAAAGCGGCCGGCAACCGGAGATCATTCAGAGAACAGCGGACGTTCATCGTAGAGCGCAAATTAAGCGCTTCGAACGGCGAAACTTTTACTGAGCAGAAGAAATACAGGTCACCGATAGAGAAGAATCGACCGCAACGATACGTACTACCGTGCTTAAAAGAAGTAACTAGTCGTTACGTATGATTATTGAGTCGGTATTAATTGCGGCTCAGTCGAATTTGGCCACGCTCATTCTGCTCTGACGAGACCAGAATTTATCCGCCATCTGCGAAGAATTTCTGGATTTGATAGAACGGATGCCTAACCAATTGATAAATTTCATTCAGCAGAGAAATGGGTGTTAGCGCTCATTCCGACGCAACTAACACCTTGGAGTTGGCGTAAATTTGCTGGACCTTCGGTGTAAGGTTTCCTCGCGGCATTTGCTTCGCAGCGGGCATGTCGCTCTGACAGGAAGGCTGCGGTATGCCCAGAGTGGGCGAGCCAGCTAATGATTGATGGGGTGTCGGCGATGATTGGAACCTGTGTTGTGCGGACCGACGTGTCCATCCGCTGCGCGAAAAATGCGGTTATCCAGAGAGATCAATCGTGAGGATTCTTCAGGCTAGTCCACGCACCGCGATTGTCCGGGGCAGAAATACTCGTGAAAGGGGTCGCCATTCATCATCAGCGCGACGGACATAAAGTGTGCATGGCGTCGTTGCTTCCGCAACAGGACGACTTCGCCGGCATCCGCGCAGAATTGCAGGCGGCGGGTGTGACATGCATGTTTCCCGAAGTGCGCTATGGCCGGATCGGCAAACTGCTGCATCTGTATCGTGTGGTGCGACAGTTCCGTCCCGACTTCATCGTCGCGCATGCAACGCTCGCGGCGCTTTACGTGCGCCTGTTGCCCGTTCACACGCCAATTGCGTGGGTCATGCATTCCGGTGTCAACGATTTCGAAAACGGGGCGCTCAAGCGCGCCGAACTCTGCTGTCGCGTCGCGCGCGAGCGATCATCGGCGTGACGCAACAGAATATCGACGACTATCTGCGCGAGATCGGCCGTCATCCGTCGATGGTCGTGATTCCGAACGGGGTGGACGCCTCGCTTTTCGCGGAAGACAGCGACGAAGCGCCGCCCGCGCTCGAGGTGCCGCCGAAGCAGATCGTGCAGCTTGGCCGCTACATAAAAGGCAAGAGCCAGCTCGACACGATTCGCGCATTCGAACGCGTGTTGCGCAGCGAACCTGACACGCGCCTTTTGCTGTGCGGCGTGGTGGAAGACGTCACGTATCACGCGGCGGTAGTCGATCTCGTCAAGCAGATGGGCCTCGACAACAAAGTCACCGTCAGCGGTCCGCGTCTGGACGTCGCCGCGATTCTGCGCACCTCGCGCGTCTTCGCGATGCCTTCGCAATTCGAAGCGCAGAGCATTGGCTTTCTCGACGCGCTGGCATCTGGCATTCAGGTCGTCGCGAACCGCATTCCTTCGTTCGCGTTCGCCAACTCATTCGCGGGCGTAAGTCTCGTCGATACGAAGAATTGTGAGGCATATGGACGCCGCGCTCAGCTGCTGCGCGCGGATCGCCATCTCGCGGGTTATACGCTGCACGACACGGCGGATCGCTACATGACGATCGCGCGCAAGTTCGTGCAGCCGCTGCGCGTGTCGGCCTGATTTCATCGAGCGGGCTGGTGCGCCCGAACGCCCGCGCTTCACCCCGCACGATTCACGAGCAGCGTTCGCTCATTGCGTGAGCCGGTCGACTCGCACCGTCTCCGAGAACAGTCCGGGCAATTCGCCCAGATCCTCCGCCGAGCCGATCGCGAAGTTCTGCCTCAACGAATAATAGCGCGATGAAGTAGAAGTCGCCCAGCGTTGCGTCGGTGCGCCGGAACAGCACGAGCGACGCACCACGCTGATCGTGAACGAGCGCGGGATATATCCGACCACGACAGATCATGCAGCGTGCCGATTTGAACAGGCGCACGTCTGATGTCCTCCATGTCGCGCATGTCGATCATCGCGTCTTCGCTGGTTGCGTCGAAATGCGGCGTGAGAAACAGCAGCGTGCTCGATGCGTTGCCGCGTGCGGAGCCGAGCGCCACGCGCGTGAATGCAGGCACTAGGTTCGAAGGCAGCGCTTTGCGCTCGCCTGACGCGAAGCGCGTGCTTTTTTTCGATGGGTGTGAGCGAGAGCTTGTCGTCGGCGTTTTCCACCGCGATAAGCGACGCGCGTTTTTTCGACGTATGCAGCGGCAGCAGATTGGCGCTCTAGCTCAGCGTCTTCGCTTGCGCCCACAATGCGGGCACCACGGCACCGGTTTTCGCGGACGCCGCGACCCACAGATCGAGCCCGCTGTCCGCGCGCTTCTGCGCGATCAGCACGTCGTTGCGGCCTTCGCCCGTGAAATCCGCGGCCACGTATTGCTGTGCCAACTCGGGCTTGAACGTCTGATTCGTTTGCAGCCAGAGCGTAGGCGTGTCGAAATGATTGCCTGCACTGCGCGATAACCAGAACGAGAACGCGGTGCCGCCACGACGCGCAGTGATGATCATCAGATCCGCTTTGCCGTCGCCGTCGAAATCGCGAGCAGAAAACGCACGCTGTCGAAACACAGCTTGTCGTTCGCGCAACTCGGCGCGGTGGTCGCAAGCGGATTGAACGGCACCATGTTTGTCCGCCACAGCACGGGACGCGCAGGTTTTTCGAGCGACGCGGCGTACACGTTGAAGCCGGGCTATCGTGCTGACGCTGTACATACACGGCGGATGGCTCGCCCGTGCCCGCGATGTCGCCGTACATCGCCGTTGCAAGCCGCAGATCGTTCGCCTGGATGCGCTGCGTCGTCGACCAGCGAAAACGCGTGGTGAGCGCCGTGCAACCGCGCATGATCAGCTTGCCGTCGTTTTCACCGAGGCAATGCCGCATCGGCGTGTAGACGAGACTGAAGTCCTACGGCGTCCATTGCTGCGCCGTGTCCCATTGATCGCAGGTCTCCGAAGTCAGATAGCCGTCGCACTCGGCAATACATTGCGACGTCGCCACGCTCACGAGTGCGGCGTTGCGCGTGTTGCCCGTGTAGCGTGTTGCCCGTGTAAACGGGCAACGGTTCCCAGCGCCATTGCTGTGTCTGCGCACCCGTGCAAGTCGAAAGTATCGGCGCATGACCCATTCCCGTCGAAGTGAGGCAACGGCTCGTGGCCGCGTTGAACAGTTGCACAGGCCGCGACTGAAAATCCGGCACGCGATGATCGCTGTGATCCGCGAACGCATAACGGCGCGCGACCCAGTTGCCGTTCCACTGAAATTCGCCGAACACGTGCGAGGACTCGCTGCCGTCGGTCGAAAAATAACTCGCGACGGTGTCGCGTTTGCGCTGCACTTCCGCGGCAAGCAGATTCGCGGGCCAGTTGCCCTTGGCATACGTAACGTGATATTCGATCGGCATGCTGTGGTTCAACGTCTGCGCAACGTGACGCGTAATGTGCGCCGAGTAGATGTGATCCAGATGCTCGATGAACGGCACGGTATTCGGATTAAGCGTGTAGATTCGCGTGGCCTGCGCGAGAATCGCCTTCAACGTCGCCGACAGACTGTCGCGGTCATAGCGCACGCGCACGAAGCCGTCCGCGTTCATCGGATACGTCGTGAGCGTGGCGTGCTGTTCCCACAGCAGACCGAGCGGCACACGTCTGCCGCGCACCGCGCCACCCGGCAGACGCAATTCGAGCAGACGTACCTGCAGTTTCGCTTTCAGCACCATTTCATGCACGAGCTTGCCGGCAATCGTGATGTTCGTTTCGATCCACTCGTTTGGCACGCCGGCCATGTGCGCATAGGCGAGGCGCGCTCGCGCGTGAGCACGTAGGCGAAACTGGCACCGTTCGCGTTGCCGATCAGATGCACGGTGGTGATGCACCAGCCCGCATTGAGCTTTTCGTTGATGGGCAGGATCGACGAACAGCAGATCGTCGTCGAGCTGGAACGTCGACGCGTCGCCGATCATCGTCTGCGGCGAAGAACATCGTTTCGTGATCGCCGAGAAGCTTCATGAAAACGGCGTGGAAGCTCGTCTTATCGTGGAACCGGCGCGCCGCGATACGGCGCCTGCGCTGACGCTCGCAACATCGCTCGCCTGTGCGAACGGCGACGACGCCATCCTGATAGTGATGCCGGCAGACCACGCGATCTCCGACATCGAAGCGCTGCAAAGCGCGCTGGCCGCGCGTTACGCGCAGCTCGACTGCATCGCGACGATGGGCGTGCTGCCCACGCGCCCCGATACCGGCTTCGGCTATACCGCATCGGCACGCAATTCTCCGACGGCACCTATGCGATCGACGCGTCCGTCGAAAAGCCCGCGGAAGAAATCGCGGCGCAGTATGTGTCCGCGGGAACGTACTGGTGGAACAGCGGCATTTTCATCGTGCGCGCGAGCGTGTGGCTCGATACGTTGAAACGCCTTCAGCCGGAAATGTACGCCGCGTGCGAGAGCGCCTTCACGGGCGGACACAGCGAAGGCGCGTATTTCCGCCTGCAAGCGTAAGCGTTCCTCGGCTCGCCGTCGGATTCGATCGACTATGCCGTGATAGAGCGTTTGACCGACGCCGCCAACGCAGCGGAACCGAACCAGACGAAGCCAGTCAATCCGGCAGGCGTCATGATCGCGCTCGAAGCAGGCTGGTCCGATCTCGGTTCGTGGGACGCCGTGTGGGCCGCAATGGAAAAGGATGCGAACGGCAACGCGGGACGTGGCCGCGTAACGTTCGAAGGCGCGGTATCGAGTTACGCGCATTCGGAAGGGCGTCTCGTCGCGTGTGTCGGCACGACGAACGTCGTGGTGGTGGAAACCGCCGACGCCGTGCTCGTGGTGGACCGCTTGCACGTGCAGGACGTGAAGGGTCTCGTGTCGCGCATCAAGGCGCAACGTGCGCCCGAAGCCGACGCGCATCGCAAGGTGCATCGTCCGTGGGGCTTTTACGATTCGATCGATCACGGCGAACGCTTTCAAGTGAAGCGCATCGTCGTCTCGCCAAGCGCGAAGCTCTCGCTGCAGATGCATCACCACCGCGCGGAACACTGGGTCGTGGTGAGCGGCACGGCGCTCGTCACGCGCGGGGAAGAGCAGTTCCTGCTGAGCGAAAACGAATCGACCTACATTCCGCTCGGCACGACTCACCGGCTCGAAAACCCGGGGAAAGTGCCGCTCGAAATCATCGAAATCCAGTCGGGCACCTATCTGGGTGAAGACGACATCGTGAGGTTCAACGACAACTACGGCCACTGCTCCTAAGCAGCTCGCCGGACTTATCTGCAGACAAGAACGGCATAACGGGGTAAGCAAAATGCGCAAGTTTCAGGATTTGCTCGCGCGAGTGTTCGATGTTGCGTTGGTACTGGTGGGTGCGGCCGTGGCGTCGCAGATCCGCTTCGATTATCTCGCCCAATCGGGATTCTATTGGGCGCTCGTGATGTTTTCCGCCGCGTTCGCGCTCGCCATCTTTCCGGCGTTCGGCGTGTACGAATCGTGGCGTGGCCGCTCCAAGCTCGCGCTCGCGGGACAGGTGTCGCTCGCGTGGCTGATCGTGCAAGGCAGCGCGCTCGTGCTGATGTATTCGCTGCATCGCATCGACTTCGTGTCGCGCCTAGGGTTTTCGTACTGGACCGCCGTGACGGGCGGCCTGCTGATTTCGTACCGCCTCATCACGCATGCGGTGCTGGCGCGTGCGCGCGGCGCGGGCATGAATCTGCATCAGGTAGCGATCGTCGGCAGCGGCTCGTAATGCGACGCGATCATCCGCCGCATTCATTCGGCGCCGACCACGGCTTTCGCGCCACGGCCGTGTACAACACGAGCCCGGACAGCTCGCCGTTGAAGAGTCCGCGTGTCGAAGTGTCCGAGACGGTGGAGTCGCTCGCGCACTACATCCGCACGAACGATGTGCACGAGTTGTGGCTCACGCTTTCGCTCACCGAAGAGCTGCTCATCTGCGCGCTGGTCAGCGAATTCCGTGACGATCTGGTGAATATCCGCTTCATGCCCGACGTGCGCAGCCTCGCGCTTTTCGAAGGCAGCGGCGTGATCGAGCTGCTCGGCGTGCCGGCGATCAATCTGGTGGTCTCGCCGATTTCCGCGAGTTCGCTGCTGAAGAAGGAAGTGTTCGACCGCCTCTTCGCTGCGACGGCGCTCTTCGGTCTCGCGCCGTTGCTCGTAGGTATTGCCATCGCGGTGAAGCTTTCGTCGCGCGGCCCGTGTTTTTCCGGCAGAAGCGCAAGGCGCCGACGGCCGCGTCTTCACGATCTACAAATTTCGCTCGATGCGTTTGCATACCGAGGAGAAGGGCACGCTCAAGCGGGCCACGCGCAACGATCCGCGTGTCACGCGGGTGGGCGCATTTCTGTGCTGCACGAGCCTCGACGAACCGCCGCAATTTTTCAACGTGCTGCTGGGCGATATGTCGGTCGCTGGACCGCGTCCCCATGCGCTCGAGCACGACGACCTCTATCAGAAAGTGGTCGCGGGCTACATCAATCGTTATCGGATCAAGCCAAGCATCACCGGCTGGGCTCAGATAAACGGTTTTCGGGGCAAGACGGACCGACTCGAAAAGATGGAACGTCGTGTTGAACACGACTTTTATTACTTGGGGCACTGGTCGTTCGCACTCGACATGCGGATTATCGGCGCGACGATCGTTGCTGGACTAGTTCATCGCAAAGATTACTAAGTAGTTAGTTAACAAGCGCGCGGTCCTCGATCCCTCGTGGAAAGAGGCCGCGACGTAAGGAGGAACATCATGAGCTCACTTGGGATACGCACAGGAAGTCTCCTAGTTTTCGCAACCGCAGCACTGCTTTCCGGATGCGGCATCGCTCCCGGACAGCGGATGATCACGCCTGCTGCGGTTCAGGACACGGGGGCGATTTCAGCATGGAAGCAGCGACGCAACAGACGATTCCAATCACGGACATCAATCTGTCAATGCTGCGCCAGATGCGTTCGGCGCAAACGTCTGCGGCGCTGCCGCCGCAGACGTTTGCGTTGTTCGGCAAGCCTACGGCTTACAAGGTCGGTCCCGGCGACGTGTTGCAGATCGTCGTGTGGGATCACCCCGAACTCGCGGCGACACTTGGCCAGCTGGTGCAGAACGGCAAGATGACGGACGCCGCACCTAGCTTCCTGATCGATGAAAACGGCGACGTGCAGTTCCCGTACGCGGGCAACGTGCACGTGGCAGGCAAGGACGTGGGCACGATCCAGAAGGAACTGCACCGCGCCGTCTGAGCAACGTCTACCAGAAGCCTGAAATCACGGTGTGGGTCGCCTCGTTCCGTAATGCGCAGGTCTTCCTGGACGGCGAAGTGCGCACGCTTGGCGCGCAGTCGCTGAACGACATTCCGATGTCGGTGATGAGCGTCATCAACCAGGGCGGCGGTTTCAGCGCGAACGCCGACCGCAGCCGCGTGGACCTGATCCGCAACGGCACAACGTATCACCTGAATGTGGACGATCTGATCCGCCGCGGCCGCAACCCGTTGGACATCTATCTGCAACCGGGCGATCTGGTACGTGTCGCGTCGCGCGAAGACAGCGGCGTGTACGTGATGGGCGAAGTCAACAAGCCGGCGACCATCCTGCCGATGCGCAACGGTTTGTTGACGCTTTCGCAGGCGATCTCCGACAGCGGCAGCCGCCGTTTTCGATGATCCTCGCCAATCAGTTCGAACTTGAGCCGAAGGACGTCGTGTACGTCGGCCAGGGTGGACTGGTTCGCTTCAACCGCTTACTGAACCTGCTGTTGCCGGCAATCAATGCGGCTGTGACGGGAGCAGTGCTCGCAAAGTAAGAAACACGTGATGTGAACTTGAACCGTCGGGCTTTGCTGGGTGATGAAAATGGCTATCAACTTTGAAAACCGTTACACCGATGTGTCAGGGCCCGACGAGCTTCATCTGTCGGACTATCTGCGAACGAGATAGTCCGCGGCTGGCGCACCATTGCCGTGGTGACGCTGATCGCGCTGTTGCTGGAGTGCGCGTACGCGTTCCTCGCACCGCCAACCTACCGCGCGGACGTGCTGTTTTATGTCGAAGACAAGACGGCGAATGCCAATGGGAACGGCAAGGATTCCTTGCCGCCGCTCACCGGCATGTTCGACACGAAACCGTCGACCGCGGCCGAAATCGAATTGCTGAAGTCGCGGCTCGTCACGGAAGAGACTGTCAAGAAGTTGCATCTCGACATTTCGGCGGCGCCGCGTTTTCCCCGTCATCGGGGGAATGATCGCGGGGCTGGTGAACGGGCAGTGGGGTTTCAAGCTGCCGTAGTTCATCAACCTCTCGGGCTACGCATGGGGTGACGAAGCCATTGCCGTGTCGCAGTTCGACACGACGAAAGAGATGTACGACATGACGTTCACGCTGGTCGCAGGCGCCGACGGTGCCTACGTTCTACGCGGCAAGAACGGCATTGCGATTCTTTCGGGCAAGGTGGGCGAAACCGTGCAGACCGATACGGCCGACGGTCCGATCACATTGCACGTCGACAAACTGGTGAGCGCGCCGGGCTCGCGGTTCGAGCTCACGCGCGCTTCCACACTCAGCATCGTCGACCGTCTGCAGAAGCAGCTCGTGGTGGCGAAACCACGCTGTCCGCGTGAGCCTCGAAGGCGGCGACAGCGCGTTGACGGCGGCGATCGTCAACAACATGGCGCACGAGTTCATGCGTCAGGACGTGGAAAGCCGTTCGACGGAAGCCGAGCACATGCTGGCCTTCCTCGATCAGCAACTGCCGGGTCTGCGCAAGGAACTCGACGACGCGGAGCAGCGCTACAACAAGTTCCGCAATACGCACGGTACGGTGGATCTCGGTGAGGAAAGCCGCCTGCTGCTGCAACAGATCGTCGATAACAAAACCAAACTGATGGATCTTCAGCAGCAACGCGCGGAGATGTCGCAGCGCTTTACCACCAACCATCCGGCGGTCACCGCGCTTGACGCACAGATCGCCGCGTTGCAAGGCGCTGCGGCGAACATGAACCGCAGCGTGGCCGTGATGCCCGATACGGAACAGACCGCGCTGCGCCTGCTGCGCGACGTGCACGTGAACACGGAACTCTATACTCTATACGAATCTGCTGAATAGCGCGCAACAGTTGCGCGTCGCGAAAGCGGGCTAGATGGGCAGCGTGCGCATGGTAGACTACGCTCGAAGCGCCCGACGAACCCGTGCGTCCGAAGCGCGTGCTTGCCATCCTGATCTCGCTCGGCGGCGGTCTTCTGCTGATCGGCATCATGCTGACCTTCTTCAAGCGCGCGATGTACGGCGCGTGGAGCGTCCGGACGAACTCGAAGGCATGCTCGGCGTGCCGGTGTTCGCGGTGGTGCCGCGCAGCCAGAACCAACTGCGTCTGCAGGAAAACGTAATGCTGCGCCGGCGTGGACTGCACGTGCTCGCTCAAACCTCGCCGGAAGACATCGCGGTGGAAGGCGTGCGGAACCTGTGTACCTCGCTGCAACTGTCGCTCGATCAGGCCGAGAACAACGTCGTGATGATTACCGGCTCGCGGCCCGATTCGGGCAAGTCGTTCCTCTCGGTGAATCTGTCGGCACTGGTGGCCTCGGCCAAAAAACGCGTGCTTATCATCGACGGCGACATGCGCCGTGGTGACGTCCACTCGCACTTCGGCATCACACATCAACCCGGACTTTCGGACATGCTGAGCGGCAGGCGATCTGCAGTCGATGATCCAGCGCGACGTGCTGCCGGGTCTCGACGTGCTTGCGAAAGGCACGCTGCCTTCGCATCCGTCCGAGCTCCTCATGAGCAGAGCGCTTCGAGACGATGCTCGAGGAACTGAAGGTGCAATACGACCTTGTGATCGTCGATACGCCGCCGGTGCTTGCCGCCGGTGCTTGCAGTAACGGATTCGACCGTGATCGGCCGCTATGCGGGCACGACGCTCCTCGTCGTGCGCCATGGCCGTCATCCACTGAACTAAGTGACTGAAACCGCCAAGCGCCTGCGCAACGGTGGAGTAGGTGTGAGAGGCGTTCTGCTGTTGACCGACGTGCCGCAGGGAAGGCGCATTCCTCGGATCGGGCTATCAAGGCGGTTACTGCGGGTACGACAGCGTTGCCGGTTAAGTGAGGGCGGCCGCGTGTGCGACACTGCAAAGCTTAGTGAATGCTCCATGAAACATAAGGTCGCGCTGATCACCGGCATTACTGGACAGGATGGTTCAATTCGGTTCGGCGCACACTGTATGACACTGCTGCTTTGTGTACTCTGCGCTAGATTGAAAAGAACGTGAATGAAGGTGGTGAAATGCTGTTGGAACATAAGGCATGATAGCAGAGGATCGTGCAAACTGGACCTCGTGTGGAAGTCGGGGAAGGGCGTTCAATCCCTTACCGGGCAAGGGATTGCGGCGATCCAGGCGGTCTGGAAAAGCGGCTTAAAACACGCTGAAAATGTACTGGCTGGAGAGTTTTTGGGAACGGTTCCGGCGTGGTTTTTGCAGCGTGCTGCGGCTTTACCTCAGACGAAAGTGCGGAGGACGCGGGACGAAAAAAATCCGCGCCGCGTGCGCGGATTTTTCTGTTTTCGATGCAACGCCGGCATTCGGCATTCGGCATTGCATCGGCATCAAACGTGGCCTCAGGCCGACGGCGGCACGTAGCCTTGTGCCGTATCCGCACCTTCGCCGAAGAAGAATTTCTCGGTCTGCTTCATCAGATACTGACGCGCGCGCGGGTCGGCCATGTTCAGGCGGTTTTCGTTGATCAGCATGGTTTGCTGCTTCAACCAAGCCTGCCACGCTTCCTTGGAAATGCTTTCGTAGATCCGCTTGCCGAGTTTGCCCGGCAGCGGCGGGAAATCGAGGCCTTCGGCTTCCTTGCCGAGCTTCGCGCATTGAACCATACGAGTCATGCTGTGCTTCTCCTGTGTCGACGGGCACCGGTGCTTTGGCATTGGCTCTCGTCTCATGCATTGGCTCCCGTCTCATGTAATGAATGTGTGGGGTAATTTATATGGAGACGCTCAGAGCTGTTTCATCAGCACGAGCGATTTGCGTTGCCAGTTGTAGAGCCGGCGGCGGTCTTCAGGCAGGTCGTCGATCGTGACCTTGACGAAGCCGCGCTTGAGGAACCAGTGCTCGGTACGCGTGGTGAGCACGAAAATGCGCGTCAGGCCGCGCGCGCGGGCGCGTTGCTCGATGCGCTTGAGCAGACGTTCGCCGTCGCCCGTGCCTTGCGCTTCCGGTGCGACGGTCAGACATGCCATTTCGCCGATGCGCTCCTGCGTGTACGGATAGAGCGCCGCGCAGCCGAACAGCACGCCATCGTGCTCAATCACCGAGAAATGGTCGATGTCGCGTTCGATCTGGTGACGGCCGCGGCGTACCAGCGTGCCGTCGCTTTCCAGCGGTTCGATCAGCGAAAGAATGCCGCCGACGTCGTCCGGCGTGGCTTCGCGCAGGCTTTCCAGGTTCTCGTACGAAATCATGGTGCCCACGCCGTCGTGCAGGAAGAGTTCGAGCAGCAGGCTGCCGTCGAGCACGTAGGGGATGATGTGCGCCCGCGCCACGCCGCCGCGGCACGCGCGGATGGAATGCTTCAGGTAAAAGCCCGCGTCGCCCGTCACTTCGCCGCTTTCGCGCAGCTTGTAGGCGTCGTCGAGCGACAGTTCGCGGATCAGTTCGAGGCCGGTTTCGCCCGTTTCCATGAGACCTGGTGTTTCGGTGAGGAACACGATCTTGTCGGCGCGCAGTGCGATAGCGGCGGCGGATGCCACGTCTTCCATTGACAGATTGAACGCCTCGCCCGTCGGCGAAAAACCGAGCGGCGAAAGCAGCACCAGCTTGCGGCTCGCGAGCGAATGGCGGATCGAGTCCGCGTCGATCTTGCGCACCACGCCGGTGTGCTGGAAGTCGATGCCGTCCAGAATGCCGACCGGCCGCGCCGTCACGAAGTTGCCCGACACGACGCTGATGTGCGCATGCGCCATTGGCGTGTTCGGCAAACCTTGGCTGATCGCCGCCTCGATATCCAGACGCACTTCGCCGGCGGCTTCCTTCGCGGACTCGAGCGCGCGGGCATCCGTAATGCGCATGCCGTGCGAGAACTCCGATTCCACGCCGTGCAGACTCATCTGCTCCTCGACCTGCGGACGCGAGCCGTGTACCAGCACGATCTGGATGCTCATGGCCTGCAACAGCGCGATGTCCGACACGAGCGCATTCAGGAGCCCCTGATGCACCACTTCGCCGCCGAAACCGACGACGAACGTCTTGTTGCGGAATGCATGGATGTAAGGGGCGACTGAGCGCATCCAGTCGACGAATTGCGCGTGCTGGGCGAGATCTTCCGGTGCTCCGGTGGGGGCCGGAACACTCGCGGGCGCGGGGACGAGGTCGGTTTGGGAATTCATGCCGAGGATTATAATGTGCCCCCATGTCGAATGTACCCAAAAGTCCCGCTCCGGCGAACGAGAAAACGGTGCCCGCCGTCGATCAGAAGAAGGCCAGCGAAGCCCGGCGCCGCCATGCGCAGGACGCGAACCAGAACACGCCGGATCCGGCGCGCGAGAGCCGCCGTGCCGGAGATGAGGCGCGGGTGTCTGCAGTAGGTGAGAAGGCGCGCGAGCAGCGCGAGCCGCGTCGCGGCGAACAAAATGCGCCTGCGTCGCGCGGACAGGGCGAGCGGCCTGAACAGCGCCGCGTTGGCGAGAACGCACCTGCGCCGTGTGAACAACGCGACCAGCGCCAGTCGCGTCCGCAACGCGAACCGCGCGAACGCCGCGTCGTAGAACCCAATCCGATCCCGCCTATCACGTTTCCCGAAGCGCTGCCGGTTTCCGGCCGTCGCGAGGAAATCGCGAAGGCGATTGCCGACAATCAGGTCGTCATCGTTTCCGGCGAAACCGGTTCGGGCAAAACCACGCAGTTGCCGAAGATCTGCCTCGCGCTCGGCCGTGGTCTCGGTGCGGGCGGCTCGGGTCTGATCGGTCATACGCAGCCGCGCCGGATCGCCGCGTCGGCGACCGGACGCCGCATCGCCGAAGAACTCGGCACACCGTTCGGCGAAGTGGTCGGCTACAAGGTGCGTTTCAACGACAACCTGTCGCTGGGCGTATCCGTCAAACTGATGACGGACGGTATTCTGCTTGCCGAAACGCAAACCGATCCGCTGCTGAAAGCGTACGACACTCTGATCATCGACGAGGCGCACGAACGCAGCCTCAATATCGATTTTCTGCTCGGCTACCTGAAGGAAATTATCGCGAAGCGTCCCGATCTGAAGCTGATCGTGACGTCCGCCACCATCGACGCCGACCGTTTCGCGCGCCATTTTGGCAGCGAAGAAAAACCCGCGCCGGTGATCGAAGTGAGCGGCCGCCTTTATCCGGTCGAGGTGCGCTACCGCCCGATCGCGGAAGACAGTCCCGCCGTGAAAGCCGCCGAAGGCAATGCGCCGTCGCCGCGCAACGACCGTCCGAAGACGCAGCGCGAGACGGACCGCGACCTGATGGAAGCGATCGTCGATGCCGTCGACGAACTCTGCCGCGAAGGCCCCGGCGACGTGCTGGTCTTTCTGCCCGGCGAGCGCGAAATTCGCGACGCCGCCGAGGCGCTGCGCAAACACCATCCGCCGCATACGGAAATTCTGCCACTGTTCGCGCGCCTCTCGGTGGCCGAGCAGGAGCGCGTGTTCCACACGTCAAACGCGCGGCGCATCGTGCTCGCGACGAACATCGCCGAAACCTCGCTGACGGTGCCGGGCATCCGTTACGTGGTAGACACCGGCCTCGCGCGCGTCAAGCGCTACTCGTACCGCAACAAGGTCGAGCAATTGCAAGTGGAATTGATCTCGCAGGCCGCAGCGAACCAGCGGGCGGGGCGCTGCGGGCGTGTGGCGGACGGCATCTGCATTCGTCTCTACGAAGAAAGCGACTACCAGGGCCGCGCACGCTTCACGGATCCGGAGATTCTGCGTTCGTCGCTGGCGTCGGTGATTCTGCGGATGAAGTCGCTGCATCTGACGGCCATCGAAACGTTTCCGTTCATTGAGCCGCCACCCGGCCGCGCGATCGCCGACGGTTATCAGTTGCTCAACGAACTGGGTGCTGTCGACGACGACAACCAGCTCACGCCGCTTGGCCGCGAACTTGCGCGTCTGCCGCTCGATCCACGCGTCGGCCGGATGATTCTCGCCGCGCGCGATCAGCAGTCGCTCAAGGAAGTGCTGATCATCGCGAGCGCGTTGTCCGTGCAGGATCCGCGCAACCGGCCGATCGAAGCGCAGGAGCAGGCCGATCAGGCGCATCGCCGTTTTGCCAACGAGTGCTCTGAGTTCCTGCAGTGGCTCAAGATCTGGAACTGGTTCGAGGAAGCGATCGCGCACAAGAAGTCGAACAAGCAGTTGCACGACGAGTGCCGCAAGAACTTCCTGTCGCAATTGCGTCTGCGCGAATGGCGTGACGTCCACTCGCAACTTCTAACGGTCGTGCGCGAGCACGGCTGGCGTCTGAACGAGGCGGAAGCCACGTTCGAGCAGATTCATCTCGCGCTGCTCATGGGCCTGCTCGGCAACATCGGCCTGAAAGCCGACGACGAGCCTTACTACCTCGGCGCGCGCGGCATCAAGTTCTATTTGTGGCCGGGCTCGGCGCTCGTGAAGAAAGCGGGCAAGTGGGTGATGGCCGCGGAGCTGGTCGAGACGAGTCGTCTGTACGCGCGCTGTATCGCGAAGATCGAGCCGGAGTGGATCGAGAAAATCGGCGCGCATCTGCTGAAGAAGTCGCTATCCGAGCCGCATTGGGAAAAGCGAGCGGCGCAGGTGTCGGCGTTCGAGCGCGCGGTGTTGTACGGTCTGCCGGTGTATCATCGGCGGCGCGTGAGTTTCGGCAAGCAGGACCCGGTGCGGGCGCGCGAGCTGTTCATTCGCGGCGCGCTGGTGGAAGGCGAATTCGATACGAAGCTCGCGTTTTTCGCGCACAACCGCAAACTGCTCGCCGACATCGAGCAGCTCGAACACAAGTCGCGGCGTCAGGACGTGCTGGTCGACGACGAACTGATCTTCGCCTATTACGATCAGGCGCTGCCGAAGGGCATTTACACCGGCGCGGCGTTCGAGCGCTGGTATCGCGACGAGGTGAAGAAGAGCGGTCAGCCGGAAGACAGGCTGCGCCTCCTGTATCTGTTGCGCGGCGATCTGATGCGGCACGAGGCCGCGGGCGTCACGACGGATCTGTTCCCGAAGCGGATGACGATGGCGGGCGTCGAGATGGCGCTCACTTATCACTTCGAGCCGGGTTCGCCGCGGGACGGCGTGACGCTTGCCGTGCCGCTCTACGCGCTGAATCAGGTCGACGCGCGCCGTTGCGAGTGGCTCGTGCCCGGCATGCTGAAGGAAAAGGCGCAACTGCTGATGAAGTCGTTGCCGCAAAAGTTGCGACGTCATTGCGTGCCGTTGCCGGAGTACGCGGCGGGTTTCGTCGATCGCCATAGCGGGCCGAAATTCGGCGCGGGCGGTCTGCTCGAATCGCTGATCGCGGACATCCGCGAGCAGACGCAGGTCGCGATGAAGCAGTCCGACTTCAAGCTCGAAACGCTGCCGGCGCATCTGTTCATGAACTTCAAGGTCATCGACGAGCACGGACGTCAGCTCGCGATGGGCCGCAACATGTCGCAGTTGCGCTCCGAACTCGGCGGTCAGGCGCAGCAGCATTTCCAGAAGATCGCGTCGAGCGCGGTCGGTGCGGCGCTGGCGGATGCGGGCGGAGGCGGAATCGCGACGCCTTCGCAAACGTCGGGTCCGGCGGGCGCGCAGGGCAGCACGCAGGGCACGGCGTTGTATGAAAAGCTGACGACATGGAACTTCGGCAAGCTGCCGGAGTTGCTGGAGATTCGTCGCGATGGGCAGACATTGTTTGGTTACCCGGCGCTGGTGGATCGCGGCACGCATTGCGATGTCGAAGTGTTCGATTCGCCCGACGAAGCCGCGCGCATTCATCGCGCGGGATTGCGACGTATGTTCGCGCTGCAGTTGAAAGAGCCGATCAAATATCTGGAGAAAAATCTGCCAGGCCTGCGTGAAATGGCGATGCAGTTCATGCCGCGCGGCACGCAGGAAGAACTGCGAGATCAACTGATTGACACGGCACTCGACCGCGCCTGTTTGCAGGATCCGCTGCCGGACGACGACGCCAGCTTCCACACTCGTCGTGACGAAGGGCGCAGCCGCCTGACTTTGCTCGCGCAGGAAATCGCGCGGCTGGTCGGCCAGATTCTGTCGGAATACGCGACGGTCACGAAAAAGCTCGTTCAGGCGAAATCGTTCACGGCGGCGCATGCGGATATGCAGCATCAACTCGACGGATTGATCGGCAAGCGCTTCGTGGTCGATACGCCGTACACGCAACTCGCGCATTTCCCGCGCGATCTGAAGGGCATCGCGTTGCGTGTCGACAAGCTGAAAGCGGACCCGGCGCGCGACGCGCGTCAGTTCGCCGAATTCCAGCCGCTGTTGCAGAACTATCAGCGTGCAGTGACGCAGCGTGGCGGCGTGCTGGACCCGCGACTCTCCGAATTCCGCTGGATGCTGGAAGAGTTGCGCATCTCGCTCTTCGCACAGGAGCTGCGCACGCCGATGCCGGTGTCGGTGAAACGCCTTTATAAGGTGTGGGAGTCGATGCAGCGGTGACGTGACGTCGCGAGGTCACGCTTGAGCGTGATGATGATCGCGCAAGTCGGCGTGGTGGTGGGGCGCTGGCCGTTCGATACGACGCGCGCGACATAAAAGCGCGGCATTTTCCTTGTGGGAAAACGTCGCGCCAAATGTGCGGATCTGGTTAAGAGTCCGCACCCGCTGCCACAAGGATCAGGTTGTGGATCTTGTGAATCGATATGATCAGCGCCGGCCTTGGGGAGGTCAGCGCTGCGGCCTGATTACCAATGCATGCCCGCGCCAATCGTCGCGCCGAACTGGCCGCGCGAATCTGTCGTGCCTTGCAGCGTGTAGACCCACTTGCCGGTTTCCGACAACTGAGACACGCCGAATCGCCAACGCCGATTGGCCCGCATACGTGCCGCCTGCCATGGACACCATGCCGCGTCTCGGCAACACCGCTTGCGGCAGACCTGCCATTGCGGACGCCGTACCGCCGTACGAATCGCGGCGAGCCGAGCGGACTTGGTTGTCGGTGTAGTTGTTCGCTTGGCCGATTGCGCCGCTCATGCTCTGCTGCAACTGGCCGACGTTGGCTGCGTCGGTGGCTAGCACGCCTGCCGCGACGTTGGTGATCTGCCGTTCTCCGCCCACGGCGCCGACCGATACCGTGTTCGTGCGATCGGCCACCGAACCTTGCCCCAACGCGACCGAATTCTCGGCACCGGCATTCGCCGACGCGCCGAGCGCCGTTGCGTTGACGCCGCTCGCGATGGCGTTCGCGCCGATGGCAACCGCATTCGTGCCGCTCGCCTGCGCATTGGCGCCCGCTGCCAACGAGTGCGCGCTGGACGACGTTGCGCTTTCGGTGCCAGTGTCGCCATCCGCGCTGAAGAACGGATTGGGGGTGTTAACCACGTTATTGACAACGTCATTGACGACTTTACTGACGATGCCGGAGATCGCGGCATTCGACGCACTCTGAGCGGTGACTTCCTTCAACTACGCGTAATTGAGCGCGTCCGTGTCGGCTGTGCCGGCTTTGACGTTCGTGATCTGACGTTCGCTGGCGGCCGAACCGACGGAAACCGTGTTTGGGCGATCGGCGATCGAACCTTGACCGATGGCGACTGAGCCCGACGGCATCAGCGTTGACCATGGCACCGTTGCCGAATGCTGCCGAATTCACCGCCATTGCCGATGCGAGATGACCGACGGTGGTGCCAGTTTCGACTGCGCTGGCGCCTGCGCCGAGCGCGACCGCCGAATTGCCCGCGCTCGCCGCGCGGCCGATGGCGATTGCATAGGTGTTTCGCGCGTTGCTGCCTGCGCCGAGTGCGACGGACGTGTCACCAGTGGCTGCTGCGCCGTTACCGATGGCGACTGCCGCTGCGCCGCTTGCATTCGTCGCATTGTGCCGACTACGATTGATTGGCCGCCGCTTGCCGAAGCCGCCGACTGCCACCGCCTGATCGCCGTTGGCGACGGCGTCGTCCGGGTCGTCTGCCGCACCGTTGGCTTTGAAGTAACGCGTCGCGCTCGCGTTTACAGCCTGCAGTTGCTCGAAGTTGACTGCGTCGGTTGGAGCGACATCCTTGCCGACGTTGTGAATGACCGTGCCCTTCGGATCGCCGCCAGCGTGATGCTGTTCCTGTCGATGCCGCCTTTTCCGTCCGGGTCGTAATCACGGCACCGTTGAGTTTCGCCGCGTTGGCGTCGGCCTTATCGCTGACGGTCATCAACTGTCCATAGGTCGCGGCATCCTCTGGCTATTCTTGCCGTTTGCCACGTTCGTGATTCTGCGTTCACTGCCCGACGCGCCGACCGAGACCGTATCGTCTTCATCGGCTTTCGATTGCGCGCCGATAGCAACGGCGTTGTTAGCCGTCACCTTTGCCATCTTGCCGAATGCGGCCGAATTCGTGCCCATTGCGCCCGCGAGAGAGCTCACGGCAATGTGTCGCCCTTGGCGTTCGAGCCCATGCCGATCGCGATTCCTTTGATCTTCGCCACGGCGCCCGTGCTAATCGTGATCGAATCCGAGCCCGCCGCGCTGCTGCCGAGACCGAGTGCAATCGATTCGCTGCCCGCGGCGGATGCGCCGCTGCCAATTGCCATCGATGAGGTTCCGACAGCCTTCGCGGCATTGCCGATAGCGACCGATTGATCGGCGCTCGCCACGGCGTTGCAGCCGATTGCAACGGATCGCGTCCCGCTGGCCGCTGCATCGTCGGAGCCGTCGGATGCGCCGTCAGCTTTGAAATAGCGTGTCGCAATGCGTGTGGCGCTCGCGGTCGTATCCTCCAACTGCTTGAGGTTGACAGCGTCGGTTTCCTGTTTGCCGGCTGCCACATTGGTGATCTGGCGCTCCTTCCCGGAAGATCCGACCGACACGGTGTTCGCGCCCAGCGCGACTGCATTGTCTGCGGTTACGCCGGCGCTATGGCCAACGGCGACGGAATCGGTGCCGGGGTTGACGCGGCGGCGGGACCGAGCGCCACGCTGCCGTCTTTCAGAGCGGTGGTCGAAGTGCCGGCCATTGCCGCTCGCATAAGAATGAGTGCCGAGGACGACGCTATTGGTCCCGGTTGCCATAGCGACGTGACCGAGCGCGATGGAATCGAGCGCGCTGGCGGTTGCGGAATAGCCGAGAGCCATGGCGTTGTCGCCAGCCGCCGACGCGAATATGCCTCCGCGAACGAGCCGAGGCCGCTTGTGTTCGTGCCGTAGCCAAGTGCCGTGGACCCCCATTGCCCGTGGCATGCGCATACGCGCCGAAGGCGCTGGCTACGCCGGTGCTCGCGATCGGCCCGCCAACCGGCCCCGCAACCGAAGCAGACCCGATTGCCACCGAATCTTCTCCTGTCGTGGATGCCTGAAAACCATTTGCAATGGAGCGGTCGCCGGTAGCTTTCGATGTCTCGCCGATTGCAATTGCACTGGCGCCAGAAGCTTTCGAATCCACCCCGATCGCAATCGCTTTGGCGCCCGCGGCAACCGCACCGTCGCCAGCTTCGATAGGCTCAGCCATCACAGCCGACATCCCACCCACCAAAACCACACCCGCACACAACGTCCGCGCCACAACCAACCGCCCGCTCTTCGATTTTGCCGTCTCCGGCCTCGCTACCCACGTTGAACTTGTATCATACCAAACCGTCTGATAAACTTTATTCATTATTTTCAAACTCCAATATAGCGAGTGGCGTGGCGCATGAAAGCGAGTCAGGCAATTATCGCTCTGATAAAATGAAGAAAAAGACGTTTCGCCATAGTCCTCCGATTGGGTTAGGCGGCGATTGCAGTTTCTTCTCTTGCGCCTGAACGCCTTGTCACGCGCTATTCCGCCCGGTTGAATATAAGGGCGATGAACGAACGATTCTCGGGTCGGAGCGACAAGGCGTGGAATAAGAAAAATCCTAAATTACTGAAAGTATTTATTTATTCTGAATTATTTCGCGAACAAACGTATACTCAATTAAGAGCGCTTCTAAATGAATCTCAAAAGAAATATTTAAATTAAGTAGAGTCTTGTCTTTGTGCGACGTATATAAAAATTAGGCGGGCCTATTTTTCAATGAGATCGAAACCACGCGCATCGGCAAGCGCCGCTGCATCTGGCCCCTTCATTTTATGACGTGCTTGCAACGACCTGCGTCAACCGCTGGCACCGGCAAACTGTTCTAAAATGATGATTGTTCTCCGAAGTGAGTTTTCATGCGTAAATTTTTTCTTCCCGGTTTGACTGCCACGTTCGCCGCGGGCGTTGCGCTGGTCGCCGCCGCAGGCTTTTTTTCTCCGGCAGCCCACGCTAACAACGTGATCGTGCTCAACTCCGGCAAAGCCACGCTGAGCCTGATCGACGAGGCCACCCACCAGGTCATCGGCACGGTGCCCACCGGCAAGGAACCGCATCACCTGATGGCGACGCCCGACAATTCGTCGCTGATCGTCGCGAATTCCGTGTCGAACAACCTGATGTTCGTCGACCCGAAATCGGGCCAGGTGCAGCGCTGGGTTGAAAATATCGAAGATCCGTATCAGATCGGTTTCTCGACGGACCGCAAATGGCTCGTTACCACGGGTCTGCGTCTGGACCGTCTGGACATCTATCACTACGACGGCCAGAAGAACCAGATGACGCTCGCGTCGCGTCTGCCGCTCGCCGTCATGCCGAGCCACATGGCGTTCACGACCGACAGCAAGACCGTGTTCGTCACGTTGCAGATGTCGGGTGAACTGGCCGCAATCGATCTGGCCACGCAAACTGTGAAGTGGAAGATGAAAGTGGGCAAGGTGCCCGCCGGCCTGTGGATGACGCTTGGCGAGAAGTATCTGCTCGTCGGCATGACCGGCGCAGACTACGTCGCGGTGGTGGACTGGCGCAACCAGAAGATCGTCAAGACGATCCACACGGGCAACGGCGCGCACAACTTCCGGTCGCTGGCCGACGGCAAGCACGTGGCCGTGTCGAACCGGGTGGCGAGTACCATCAGCATCATCGACGAAGACACGCTCACGAACGTCGGCGACATCACCGGTTTGATGCCCGGCCCGGACGACATGGAACTTTCCGCCGACAAACGCTATCTCTGGGTGACGTTCCGCTTCGCGAAGCATGTCGGCATCATCGATCTGACAACGCGCAAGCTGATCCATACGATCGCCGTGGACCGTTCGCCGCACGGCATTTATTTTTTCAATCGCGCGCCGGTCACGGTGCCGAACGGTGCCTGAAGCCGTAGGGCGTCCGTCGGGAATGAGGTAAGGCAGCCAGAGCATCATGTTCCATCTGATTTTTTCGTTTCTGGATAGCTTTGTTTCGACCGTGCAGACCATGCTGTACGTCGACGTGGTGCAGCCGCTGCTGTTCCGCTTCAACCTGATGGACTACGACGAGGACACGTACGACAGCCTGTACTGGGTGATCGTCGGCGTCCTCGAGGTGCTAGCCATGTACGCCCTGCTGCGCCCGCTCGAGGCGCTGCGGCCGGTGGAGCAGTGGGAAAACCGCAAGGCGGTGCGTGTCGACGTGATCTACACGTGGATCGCCAAGCTTGGCATTCTCAACCTGTTCTTCTTCTTCGCGCTCCAGCCGTTTTTCGACAACGTGCAGGCGTGGCTGCGTCTGCACAACATCTCCAATATCGAGTTCGACAATCTCTGGCCCGGTGTCACCACGCAGCCGCTCGTCACGTTCGTGATGTATCTGCTGGTGCTCGACTTCGCCGGTTACTGGTATCACCGCTGGCAACACCGGATCGGCCTGTGGTGGGAACTGCACGCGGTGCATCACAGCCAGCAGCAGATGTCGCTCTGGTCAGACGACCGTAACCACCTGCTCGACGACCTGCTGCAAGCGTCGTTCTTCGCGGTCATCGCGCTCGTGATTGGCGTACCGCCTTTGCAATTCGTCGTGCTGATCGCCATCACGAATCTCGCGCAAAGCGTGCAGCATGCGAACATTCGCCTGCATTTCGGCTGGCTCGGCGAGCGCCTGCTCGTGAGTCCGACGTTCCACCGTCGTCATCATGCAATCGGTTATGGCCACGAGGGGCTGAAGTACAGCTGCAACTTCGGCGTGTTGTTCCCGTGGTGGGACATGCTGTTCCGTAGCGCATCGTGGAGCCGCGAGATGGAGCCGACCGGCATCGCCGACCAACTCGAAGGCCGCCGCTATGGCGAAGGCTTCTGGGAGCAGCACTGGCTCGCGTTCGTGCGTATCGCAGGGCACCTGTCGCCGAAGTGCCGCAACGGGCGCAGCGACGCCGCCGCGGTTTGATCTGTCGGTTCCCGTTTCAATCTGTCTCGCATCAGCCGACCTTTTTCTCACGTGCGGCCGGTTCCCCGGCGGCACGTCGCGTGGTTTATCCTCTTCCCATACGCGTGCGCTTCGCGGTTGCTTCGTGAGCTGCAAGCGGGCTCGCTTGTTGCGACGCGTTCCCCATTTCCATGTTTTCGTTCACTGGCACTGGCTCGCATGAATGATCTGTTGCGCTCGTTTGGACGTGCGCTCGCAACCGCGCTCCACCCGCGCATGCTCTGGCTGACCTTTATGCCGTTTCTTGCGGCAACGGTGGGTTGGGGCGTGATTCTGTGGTTTTCCTAGCAGACGCTGATCGGCGCGACCCGCACGTGGCTCGAAAGCTGGTCGTTCACCATCACGCTTTACCAATCTGTTTGACTGGCTCGGCTTCTCGGCGCTGCATGCGGCCATTGCGCCATTCATCGTGATCGCCGTCGCGATTCCGCTCATCGTCGTGACGGTGTTGCTGCTGATCGCCACGCTGTCGATGCCCGCCGTCATCCGCTTCCTGTCGGCGTGCCAGTTCGCGAGCCTGGAAATGCGTCACGGCGGAACGTGGTACAGTAGCCTCGGTCAGGCGTTGTGGACCAAGCTGGTCTGCATCGTCCTGCTGGTCGTGACATTGCCGCTGTGGCTCGTGCCGCCGTTTTTCGCGCTGATTCCGCCGCTGTTGTGGGGCTGGTTGACGTACCGCGTGTGAGTTACGACGCGCTCGCGCTGCACGCCACGCGCGAGGAGCGGCGTGCGCTGGTGCGGCGTTTCCGGTTGCCGCTGCTGCTGATCGGTATCGCGAGCGGGCTGCTCGGGTCGTTGCCGACGTTGCTGTGGGCGTCGTCGGTATGGCTGATCGTGCTGTTTCCGGTGGTCACCGCGCGGTGGCGATCTGGATCTACGCGTTCATCCTCGTGTTTTCGGCGCTATGGTTCGGTTACTACTACTGTGTTTGCGCGCGCTGCAGCGAATGCGCGCGGAAGCGCACGGCGGCGTCCGGCACGCGGCGCTGGTTCCCTATTGATGCATCACTGACAAATCGAAAGAGGCGGCAATGGCATTTGGCGTCGTCATCATCGGCGACGAAATCCTGTCGGGCAGACGCATCGACAAGCATCTGCCGAAGGTCATCGAACTGCTGGGCGCGCGGGCTTTCGCTCGGCTGGGCGGAATACATCGGCGACGATCCGGAGCGCATCACGAACACGTTGCGGCGCACGTTCGAGTCGGGCGATATCGTGTTCTCGACGGGCAGCATCTGTGCCAGGCCGGACGACCACACGCGTCAATGCGCGGCACCGCATTGGGCGTGCTGCTCGAACTGCATCCGGAAGCGAAAACGCTGATTCAGGACCGGATTCGCGAGATGCATCCGGCGAGCGCCACCGCGCCGGTCGATCTGAATTCGCCCGAGAACCTGCACCAGCTGAACATGGGCACGTATCCGCAGGGCGCTTCGATCATTCCGAACGGGTATAACAAGATTCCGGGCTTCTCGATCCGTCAGCATCACTTCGTGCCGGGCTTCCCGGTGATGGCGTGGCCGATGATCGAATGGGTGCTGGATACGCGTACGCGCATTTGCATCACGCTATGCCGCACGCGGAAAAGTCTTTGCTGGTGTTCGAGTTGCCGGAGTCGCGCATCACGCCGCTCATGGTGAAGATCGAGCACGACTTCCCGGGCGTGCGCGTGTTCAGCCACCGAGCGTTGGCGATGCGGGACACGGCGGCGTCTACGCGCGGCATCACATAGATCTGGGCGTGAAGGGCGAGCCGGAAGCCGTAGCGGCGGCGTTCGTCAAGCTCAGGGAGGGCGTGCATCTGCTGGGCGGCGATATTATCGTCGAGCCCGAAGCGGCGGCGAAACCGAGCGGTTGAAACTTTCGAAGGCGGGCGGCGCGCTTTTTGGGGCGCCTAACCCGCCGGCGCGACAGCACGGCGAACGCGATTTCCACATTCCACAACGCGCGTCCCTCAGCACATCAATAAGCCAACGCGCGAGCAGATCGAACCTAGAAGCGGCGCATCATCGGCCTATTATATTCGTCGCCGACGATATGCCTGTTTTCCAGCCTCAGGTGCCAATCCACGGCAGCCCGCGAAAGCACCAGCCCGACACCGTTTTCCGATGCCCATGGCCATCCTTGTCGCCTTCGAAGCCTTCCAGCAGGTCGTACGCCTTCGTGAAACCGGCTTGCGTGGCGGCAATGGCGGCGAGCTTCGAGCGCGCGGCGCTGCGGCACAGAAACAGCACCGGCGTGTCGGCCGACGTCGCTTCCTTCAGTTGCTGCATGAATTCCTGATTGGGCGCCGCGCCCGGATAGCGCGTCCACTCCACATGCGCGTACTGGCTGTCGCCGATCACCGGCCGGCCTACCCAGTCGAGCTCGGCGCGCGTGCGAACGTCGACGAGGCGCGTGGCCGGGTCGAGTTGCAGCAGTTCGAACGCCTCGGCAGGCGAGAGAGCGCCCGCGTAAGGCAGTTGATTCTCGGTGCGGCGTTTGTCCGCCTGGGCGTACAACTGTTCGAGCGTGCTCATGAGCGCTTGTCTCCTTGGGGCCAAATAAACATTTTAGCGCGCGGTCCGAGCGGTCGGCGCGGGCTGCGCAGCTTCACCGCAAGGTTGTCCGTTGCGAGCCTGATAGAAGTAGACGGCGATCATGCCTGAAACTGAAAATGCGCAATTATGGTGCATAAAAGTGTTTTTATGCACCATAATGAAGTGTTTACCAGACGCTGAACTAGTATGTGCACTAATATGATGCGATGGTGCGCGCCGTGGTGCCCATATTTGGCGGTCTGCGCGCTGCACGGGTGCGGGCGTTCCCTGCAAATGCGCGTGCGGCGCGGTTTTGCGCCGCCTTGGCGCATACATGGCGCGGATGCTGCTTTATTGGTGCCGATCGATTTGTTTCGGTCAGGTTAATGGTCTACCTCAGCGCTAAAGGGTGGACGCGCCGGGACGGGTCAGCTAGATTGGGCGGCGGCTGAATCCGCCAAATTCGTTAATCAGGAGATAGGTTATGAGTAAATCCGTGGCCGACGTCATGCAACTCGTCAAGGACGAGGACGTCAAGTTTGTCGACTTCCGCTTCACCGACACGCGCGGCAAAGAACAACACGTTTCCGTGCCGGTTTCGCACTTCGACGAGGACAAATTTGAAAGCGGCCACGCTTTTGACGGTTCGTCCATCGCCGGCTGGAAAGGCATCGAAGCGTCGGACATGCTACTCGTGCCGGACGCGAACACGGCGTTCATCGACCCGTTCTTCGAAGAGTCGACGCTGGTCCTCTCCTGCGACGTCGTCGAACCGGCTGACGGCAAGGGCTACGAGCGCGACCCGCGTTCGCTCGCGAAGCGCGCTGAAGCGTATCTAAAGAGCACCGGCCTCGGCGACACCGCCTTCTTCGGTCCGGAACCCGAATTCTTCATTTTCGACTCGGTCCAGTGGAACATGGACCAGTCGGGCTGCTTCGTCAAGATCGGTTCGGAAGAAGCACCGTGGTCGTCGTCGAAGGAATTCGAAGGCGGCAACACCGGCCACCGTCCGGGCACGAAGGGCGGCTACTTCCCGGTCGCTCCGGTCGACACGTTCCAGGACATCCGTTCGGAAATGTGCCTGTTGCTCGAACAGATCGGCATTCAGGTCGAAGTGCACCATCACGAAGTGGCAGGTCAAGGCCAGAACGAAATCGGAACGAAGTTCTCGACGCTGGTTCAGCGCGCCGACTGGCTGCAGCAGATGAAGTACATCATCCACAACGTCGCGCACACGTATGGCAAGACGGCAACGTTCATGCCGAAGCCGATCGTCGGCGATAACGGTTCGGGCATGCACGTTCACCAGTCGATCTGGAAGGACGGCACGAACCTGTTCGCAGGCAACGGCTACGCAGGCCTGTCGGAATACGCGCTGTTCTACATCGGCGGCATCATCAAGCATGCTCGCGCGCTGAACGTGATCACGAACCCGGGTACCAACTCGTATAAGCGTCTCGTGCCGCACTTCGAAGCACCGGTCAAGCTGACTTACTCGGCACGCAACCGCTCGGCATCGATCCGTATTCCGCACGTGTCGAACCCGAAGGGCCGCCGCATCGAAACGCGTTTCCCGGATCCGCTGGCGAATCCGTACCTGTGCTTCTCCGCGCTGATGATGGCGGGTCTGGACGGCGTGCAGAACAAGATTCACCCGGGCGAAGCGGCCGACAAGAACCTGTACGACCTGCCGCCGGAAGAGGATGCAAAGATCCCGACCGTGTGCGCCAGCCTCGACCAGGCGCTCGACGCACTCGACGCAGACCGTGAGTTCCTGACGCGCGGCGGCGTGTTCACGGATTCGATGCTCGACGCGTACATCGAACTGAAGACGAACGAGCTGCAACGTTATCGTCAGTCTGTGCACCCGATCGAATTCGAAATGTACTACTCGCTGTAAGCGGCCATGGCGCTTCGCCCTTCGAACGGCGAAGCGGCTTTGCCCGACGCTCGCGATCGGTCACGAAGGGACGGCAGCGCCGTCCCTTTTTCGTTGGATCTCACGTTGACCGAGGTGGCCGGCGCCGCGATGTTTTTCAGCGCGGTGCAGAAGCGGATGCGCGGCATGCACGAACGCAGCAAGCGCACACGCAGCAGGTGCAAGGCAGCAATGTATCTGCAACATCCAGACGGACCACCTGATTCATCAACGTCTCCTATCGGCCAGACTGCAAGATGGTTCTCAAGAATCTGATCAAGGCAAGAAAAGGACACGAGCAATCGCTCCCGGACGACGCGCAACTCGTGAGTTCAGGCTTGCTGCGGGGCTTCGAGGCGTTGCCGACCGTCGTACTGGTGCTCGACAGGCGCACGCTGCGTGTCGCGTTCGCGAATCCGTCGGCGGAATCGATGCTGGAGTTGTCGCGCCGTCAGTTGACGCAGATGGCGTGGCCCGACATCTTTTCGAACGCGGACGAACTGCTTGCGACCATTTCGGCAATTGCCGCGCACCGTTTTCACGCGACGCATCTCGATGCCGTGCTGGAGCGTCCGGGCCACGAGCCGCTGCATGTGCATGCGATCGTTGGCTTTCTGGAAAGCGCACAGGATTACGTGTTGCTCGAACTGTTCGAAAACGAGCGGCACTTACGCACGGACCGCGAGGAGCGCATCAACGACCTCACGGCCGTCAATAAACAACTGATCCGTAATCTCGCGCACGAAATCAAGAATCCGCTCGGCGGCATTCGCGGCGCGGCGCAGTTGCTCGAGTTCGAACTCGGCGAGCGTCAGCGCGACGAATTGCGCGAGTACACGCAGGTCATCATCAAGGAATCGGACCGCCTGCAAACGCTGGTGGACCGTTTGCTCGAGCCACACCGGCATCCGCATATCGTCGGCGACGTGAACATTCACGAAGTGTGCGAGCGCGTACGCCAAGTGATTCTCGCGGAATTTCCGCGCGGCCTCACCATCGAACGCGATTACGACGTGAGCGTGCCGGACCTGCGCGGCGACAAGGAGCAACTCATCCAGGCGCTCCTGAACATTGTGCGCAATGCCGCCGAAGCATTGCGCGAACGCATTTCGCAAGGCGACGCGCGCATCGAATTGCGCACGCGTATCGCACGCAAGGTCACTGTGTCGAAACGCTTATGTAAGCTGGCATTGGACTTGCATATCATCGACAACGGCCTAGGCATTCCCGAAGACATCCGCGACCGCGTTTTCTATCCGCTCGTGTCGGGGCGAGAGGACGGTAGCGGCCTTGGTCTCACGCTCGCGCAGACGTTCGTGCAGCAGCACGATGGTCTGATCGAAGTGGAAAGCCGCCCGGGCCACACCGAGTTTCAGATTCTGCTGCCGCTCGACTGCTAACACCACACGTACTCAAGACTTCTGACCGACCTATATGAAGCCGATCTGGATAGTAGACGACGATCAATCGATTCGCTGGGTGCTCGAAAAAGCGCTCGCTCGCGAGAACTTCGCGACCCGCAGCTTTGCGAACGTGCGCGAGGCGTCGGCGGCGCTCGAACACGAAACCCCGCAGGTACTCGTGTCCGACATTCGCATGCCCGGCGGTTCGGGCCTCGAACTGCTGCAAACCGTGCGCGACAAGGTGCCGGGTTTGCCCGTCATCATCATGACAGCGTTCTCGGATCTCGACAGCGCGGTGGCGGCGTTCCAGGGCGGCGCATTCGAATATCTCGCGAAGCCGTTCGACGTCGACAAGGCGGTCGAGCTGATTCGCCGCGCGGTGGACGAGAGCATGCGCGGCGAGCAGACGTGGGACGACCGCGTGGCCGATGCACCGGAAATGCTCGGGCAGGCACCCGCGATGCAGGACATGTTTCGCGCGATCGGCCGTCTGTCCCATTCTGCAGCAACCGTGCTCATTACCGGCGAATCAGGCACCGGGAAGGAACTCGTCGCGCGTGCGTTGCATCGGCATAGCCCTCGCGCGAACGGTCCGTTCATCGCGTTGAACACGGCGGCGATCCCGAAAGATCTGTTGGAATCCGAACTGTTCGGTCATGAGCGCGGCGCATTCACGGGCGCACAGGCGATGCGCCAGGGGCGTTTCGAGCAGGCCGAGAACGGCACGCTCTTTCTCGACGAAATCGGCGACATGCCATTCGATCTGCAAACGCGTTTGTTGCGTGTGTTGTCCGACGGGCAGTTCTATCGCGTCGGCGGCCACAATCCGTTGCGCGCGAATGTGCGCGTGATCGCGGCGACGCACCAGAATCTCGAATCGCGCGTGCGTCAGGGCCTGTTCCGCGAGGACCTGTATCACCGTCTAAACGTGATCCGTTTGTGGCTGCCCGCATTGCGCGAGCGTAGCGAAGACATCCCGCTGCTCACGCGGCACTTCCTGCAGAAAAGCGCGCGCGATCTCGGTGTCGAGCCGAAGCGCGTCTCGGAAGAGGCGCTGGCTTATCTCGCGTCGCTGCCGTTTCCGGGTAACGTGCGTCAGTTGGAGAATCTCGCCAACTGGCTCACGGTGATGGCGCCCGCTCAGACCATCGAGATCAAGGACTTGCCGCCCGACCTCGGCCCCGCGCAACCCGGCGTGACCGAGCTCGTGGGCGGCGGTACCGGTGCGATCGGCATAAGCATGGGCGACGGTGTGCTCGCCGGCACGCCGGCCGTGAATGGCGCGACGCCTGCCGTGTATCCGGCGCCGGCCGCCGGTTTGCCGACCGCGGCCGTGAGCGCGTGGGAAGGCGGCTTGCGTACCGAAGTCGCGCGCATGCTGCGTGAGAACGCAGACGACGTGATGGACGAACTCGCGCGCCGTTTCGAAGCCGCTGTGATTCGCGAGGCGCTCGACTTCACGCGTGGCCGCAAAGTGGAAGCGGCGGAGCGTCTCGGCATCGGCCGTAATACGATTACGCGCAAGATTCAGGAACTGAATCTGGAGCCATGAGGCGCAGCTTGCGGTTGGCGTCCTGATCGGTGAGGCAGCGATTTCGTTGCCTCACATTTCGCTCGGATTCTCACGCGCACCGGGCCTTCGGACGAGCGCTTTCGCATAGCAGGGCATAATCAGCACTGTTTTTCCCGAACAGTTGACGATGCCTGCTTCTCTTTCTTCCTTCGCCTGGCCGCTTTCTCCCGATCCACATCTGTCGCTCGAGGCACTCGACGACCCAAGGCGCTCGCTTGGGTCGAAGCGCGGAATGCCCGCACGCGCGCCGCGTGGTGCAGCAACGCGGCATTCGATTCGCTCAGGCAGCAGTTCGCTGACGCCTATCTGCCGCGCGAGCGTCCCGTGATTCCCGATCGCTGGAAAGACTGGGCTTACGATCTGTGGCAGGACGAACGCAATCCGAAAGGCATCTGGCGGCGCACGACGTGGGCCGCGTGGCGCAGTGGCGCGCCTGTCTGGCAGAACCTGCTCGACTTCGACGCGCTCGGCGCGGCCGAAGGCACGCCGTGGGTCTGCATGGAGTTCGACATTCTGTATCCCGATGGCGATCGTGCGCTCATCACGATGTCGCGGGGTGGGTCGGACGCGCTCGTCGTGCGCGGGTTCGACATCGACGCGCAGCATTTCGTCGACGATGGCTTTGCGATTGCGAAGGCGGGCAAGCACACGGCGTCGTGGATCGGCCGCGACACGCTTTACATCGGCTGGGATAACGGACGTAAGAGTCTGACGCGCCCGTCGTGTTTAAAGGCGCGTTCAGCGACATCGGCGTGGAAGCGCATTACGATCCGCTCGACAAGCGGCATACGGTGGTGAGCAGCGTCGACTTTTTCGATTCGCAGTCGTACTACCTCGCAGTCGGTCCGGACGCGAACGCATGGCGTCTGTACGACGTGCCGCCATGTCGCGGTGGGCGCGTGGCAAGGCTGGCTGCTGCTCGAGCCGCGCCTCGACTGGCATTGCGAAGGCACGCATTACGCGGGCGGTTCGTTGCTTGCGATCTGCGAGGACGCTTTCCTGCGCGGCGAGCGCCGCATGGTCACACTCTTCGCACCGACACCGCAAACTTCGGCGTGTGAATGGAAGCATACGCTCAATCATCTGATCGTGTCGTATCTCGACGACGTGCACAGCAAAACCGTGCTGTGGACGCCGCTGCAGGACGCTGCAAATGCGTCGGGCCCGCCGACGGCACACGCGTACTGTATTCGGTGATCGGTCCGCGAGACGATTCGTCGAATGCGACGAAAGCGCTCCCATGTCTGCTGAGCGGCTACGGCGGCTTTGCGATTCCGTTGCTGCCGGGCAGGGCATCGGCTGGCTCTCGCGCGGCGGCGTGTACGTGGTCGCGCATATTCGCGGCAGCGAGTTCGGCACCGCGTGGCACACAGCGGCACAAGGTGAGCATCGTCAGCGTGCTTTCGACGACTTCATCGCCGTCGCGCAGGCGCTTATCGACACCGGCGTGAAGAGCGCCGCGCAACTCGGCATTCAGGGCGGCAGCAACGGCGGCCTGCTGGTGGCGGCGTGCATGGTGCAGCGGCCCGATCTATTTGGCGCCGTGATGTGTGAAGTGCCGCTGCTCGACATGCGCCGTTACCATCTGCTGCATGCGGGCACTTCGTGGATCGACGAATACGGCGACCCGGACGAGCCCGATGGAGCACGCGTGCTGGCAGAGTACTCGCCGTACCATCGCGTGACGGCGGGCGTGACTTATCCGCCGGTGCTGTTCACGACATCGACCGCGGACGACTGCGTGCATCCCGGCTACGCGCGCAAGATGGCGGCACGCATGCAGGCGCTGGGTCACGAGAACGTGTGGTATCGCGAGAATACGGAAGGCGGCCACGGCGGCTCCGATGAACTGGAGCAGGCCGAGCACGATGCGATGGTGTTCGAGTTTCTGTGGCACTGCCTCAAGGGCGTGTCGTAGAAGGCGCCGCGCCCTTGAGGCATGGCTTTGCTACTAAGTAGAGGGCAACTGCATCAACTGAGTTGCGCGCCGAGTTGTGCAACCACCGGCGCGTGGTCCGACGGCTGGTCCCATTTGCGAGGGACCTTGTCGATGTCGCACGACGTGCAGATGTCGGCGAGCACCTTCGACAGCAGAATGTGATCGATACGTAGCCCGGCATTGCGGCGGAACGCCATCATCCGGTAGTCCCACCACGAGTAAAGTTTCTCGGGCTGCTCGAACTGACGGAACGCGTCCAGCAAACCCAGTTCGATCAGCTTGACGAAGGCCGCACGCTCTTCGGGCGAAACGAGATTCTGACCTTCCCACTCTTTCGGATCGTGCACGTCGCGATCGTCGGGCGCGATGTTGTAGTCGCCGAGCAGCGCCAGTTTCGGATGCAGCGCCATTTCGCTCGCGATCCAGTCGTGCAGTGCGGCGAGCCAGCGCAGCTTGTACGCGAACTTCTCGGTGCCGGGCACTTGGCCGTTCGGAAAGTAGGCCGAGATGATGCGCACGCCGTCGATCGTCGCGGCAATCACGCGTTGCTGCGGATCTTCGAAGCTGGGAATGTTTCGCACGATGCTGGCTTCGTCGACGTTCAGACTGTTGCGCACCAGAATGCCGACACCGTTATACGTTTTTTGCCCCGCATACCAGCTGCGATAGCCTTTGTCCTCGATCTCGGCGCGCGGAAATTTTTCGTCGGGCAGTTTGAGTTCCTGCAGACATAGTACGTCGGTGCCGCTTGTTTCGAGCCAGTCGATCACATGCTGCTGACGAACCTTCAGGGAATTCACATTCCACGTGGCGATTTTCATGGCGGTACTCGCATTCTTGCGGGATGAAGCCTGTGATGACTCGATCCAGTTGTTGTCGTGCGCGGCCCGAATCGCAAGTGCGTAGTTGGGCGAGGGCGGTTGACCCGCATCTCATCGTGCCGTGAGGCGTCGTGGTTGAACGGAGGCGTGCGTGCTTTGCTAGCAGCGAGTTCAGCGATTCGACGCGAGCCCGATCACATGAGTGCAAGCCCGTTAAAAGGCGCCTTATGCGACGAGCGAGATCACATGCCGTTGACACGAAGTGGAAATATTTCGCTGGATCATTTGACGTTTTGCGCTCCGCCCTATACAATTCTTCTCTCTGACGCGGGGTGGAGCAGTCTGGCAGCTCGTCGGGCTCATAACCCGAAGGTCGTAGGTTCAAATCCTACCCCCGCAACCAAATAACCCGCCTTGAGCGGGTTATTTGTTTTCTGCCTTGTCGGTTCTTTGCTTTGCAGCGTGTGGCGCGCATCGTCGGTCACGCCGCACTGTCTGCCTTCATTCCTACGATCACTTCGCCCCGATCGCACCAATCGCCCGCCCGACCGCAGCCTCTGCATGCATGCAGCGCCGTCGTATCGAACATTGGCAATACGGAATCCTCTGGTTTGATCAGCAGCGTGATTTCCGTGCAACCGAGAATCACCGCTTGCGCACCGCGTGCCGCGAGCGTTTCGATCACGCGTTGATTTTGATACACCGCGCGCGAACTCTCCTGCACCTGGCCATGACACAGCTCGTCGTAGATGATGCGGTGAACGGTCCGCGCGTTGCGCTTCGTCGGGGATCAGCGTATCGAGGCCGTAGTAGCGCTCGCGCAGTCGTCCGGTGTAGAACGGCCTGCTCCATCGTGTAGCGCGTGCCGAATAGCGCAACTTTCGTCACGCCGGCGGCGCGCAGTGCTTCGCCGGTTGGATCAGCAATATGCAGGAACGGCACGCTGATCGCCTGCTCGATCGATTCGCACACGCGATGCATCGTGTTGGTCGCGAGGATCACGATGTCGGCGCTGCCGCGTTCGAGCTGACGCGCGGCATCGGCCATCTACTCGCCCAGCGCGACCCAGTCGCCCGCACGCTGATTGGCCTCGACCAATGCGAAGTCCACCGTCAACAGCAGGCTGCGCGCATTGTGATGACCGCCGAGCCGCGCCTTCGCATGCCGGTTCAACAGCCTGTAGTACTCGGTGGACGATTCCCAGCTTATCCCGCCGATTACGCCGATCATTTTCATCTTCTTGCTCCATTGAAAGCAGGGCGGTGTCGCCGATGCAAGGCCGCGGCGGTGAATGGAATAACGAATACAGGCGGCGCGGCGTGCGCATCGCCGGTACGGATTGGCAGCCGCTCTCCGGTACGACGCGCAGCGAGATCCTTGCATGAAAGCGGCGCACACAAACGGCAGCACACACTTTCTGACACCGATAGAATTGTAGTATGTACAGGAAAAGCCAGCAGTTCTAAGAGCCAAGCGAAAAGGACCGAAAAGCCCAACCCGGAGCGAACATGGATCTCATCATCCGCCGCGCAGTGCTGCCGCCGGGCGCCACGCCGCAGCACGGCAATATGGTCGATATCGGCATCGACGCCGGACGCATCGTCGCCGTCGAGCCGACTCTTTCCGCGACCGCGCGCGAGGAAATCGACGCGGACGGCTCGCTCGTCACGCCGCCCTTCGTCGATCCGCATTTCCACATGGACGCGACGCTCTCCTACGGTTTGCCGCGTGTGAATGCGTCGGGGACGCTGCAAAGACATCGCGTTGTGGGGCGAACTGAAGCCGGAGCTTACACAGTAAGCGCTCGTCGAACGCGCGCTGCAATACTGCGACTGGGCCGTCGCGCGTGGACTGCTCGCAATTCGCAGTCACGTTGACGTATGTGATCCGCGGCTTCTCGCCGTCGAGGCCTTGCTGGAAGTGAAGCGTCGCGTTGCGTCATCTCGATCTGCAACTCGTCGCGTTTTCGCAGCATGGCGTATTGCGCAGCGCAGGCGCATTCGAGAATCTCAAGCGCGCGATCGGCATGGGCGTCGACGTGGTGGGCGGCATTCCGCACTTCGAGCGCACGATGGCCGACGGCGCGCTGTCCGTGCGTCTGCTGTGCGAGTTCGCGGCGGAGCAGGGCTTGCGCGTCGACATGCATTGCGAAGAATCGGACGATCCGATGTCGCGCCACATCGAAACGCTCGCGGCCGAGACGCACCGGCTCGGCCTGCATGGACGCATCACCGGTTCGCATCTCTCGTCCATGCATTCGATGGACAACTACTACGTCAGTAAGCTATTGCCGCTGATGCGCGAAGCGGGCGTCTCGGCGATCGCGAATCCGCTCATCAATATCACACTGCAAGGTCGCAGCGACACTTACCCGAAGCGTCGCGGCATGACGCGCGTGCCGGAAATGATGGCGGCGGGCATCAACGTCGCGTTCGGCCACGATTGCGTGATGGACCCGTGGTACAGCCTCGGTTCCGGCGACATGTTCGAAGTCGCACACATGGGTTTGCATGTCGCGCAGATGACGGGCGTCGACGGCATGCGCGCCTGCTTCGACGCGGTCACGGTGAACGGCGCACGCATTCTCGGCTTGGAAGGCTACGGCATCGAGCCGGGTTGCGCGGCGAACCGCGCGCGCGGTGTTGTCGCTGGAAGGCAGGCCGTCCAGCGTCGACTTCAAACTGCATCGCAACTAGAAAACGGCAGGCGTAAAAAAACCGGTGACTGCGTGAGCAGGGTGCCGGTTTTTACTTCGAGGCAATTGCGCGTCTTGAGCGCTCGAGTGATTCGTTAATGTGCGCACTCGTTAATGGTGCGCACCCGGCGACATGCCGTTGTGGCGCAACAGCGCGTCGATATTCGGCTCGCGTCCGCGGAATGCCTTGAACGATTCCATCGCCGGGCGGCTGCCGCCCACTTCCAGAATCTCCTTCCGGTAGCGCATCCCGGTCGCCTGATCGAGCACGCTGCCGTTCGCCGCTTGCGCCGCTTCTTCGAACGCGGCGTAGGCGTCGGCGGACAGCACTTCAGCCCACTTATAGCTGTAGTAACCTGCCGCGTAGCCGCCCGCGAAAATATGGCTGAACGTGTTTGGCCAGCGCGAGAATGCAGCCTGCGGCACGACGTGGAAGCGCTCGTTGATCTCGCTTGCGAGTTCGGTGGCGTTTTTCGTGCCGGACGCGTCGAAGCCGGTATGCAACTGCATGTCGAACATCGAGAACACGATCTGACGCAGCGTGCCGAGACCGCTCTGGAAGTTCTTCGCAGCGAGCATCTTGTCGAACAGATCGCGCGGCAGGGGCTTCGCCGTTTCGACGTGCGAGGTCATGTCGGACAACACGTCCCACTCCCAGCAGAAGTTCTCCATGAACTGCGACGGCAACTCGACCGCGTCCCACTCCACGCCGTTGATACCCGATACGCCGAGTTCATCGACACGCGTAAGCATATGATGCAGGCCGTGGCCGAACTCGTGGAAGAGCGTGATGACTTCGTCGTGCGTGAAGCAGGCGGGTTTGCTGCCGACCGGTACCGAGAAGTTGCAGGTGAGATATGCGATCGGCGTCTGCACCGTGCCGTGCGACGCGCGATGACGGCCGCGCGCGTCGTCCATCCATGCGCCGCCGCGTTTGCCTTCGCGCGCATACAGGTCGAGATAGAACTGGGCGACGAGGCCGCCGTCCTGATTCTCGACGCGGAAAAAGCGCACGTCCGGATGCCAGACGGCCGCTTCGTCGCGGCGAATGCGCACGCCGAAAAGCGTCTCCGTGACCTTGAAGAGACCTTTGAATACGGCGTCTTCCGGAAAGTACTGTTTGAATTCGTTCTCGGAGAACGAATAGCGCTTCTGGCGCAGACACTCGGCGGCGAACGTCATGTCCCACGGTTGCAGCTCGCTCATCCCGAGTTCGTTCGCTGCGAATTCGCGCAGCTCTTTCCAGTCCTGCTCCGCGTGCGGGCGCGCGCGCGTGGCGAGGTCTTCGAGGAAGGCGATGACTTGCGCCGGCGACTCGGCCATTTTCGGCGCGAGCGACACTTCAGCGAAGTTGTTGTAGCCCAGCATGTGCGCTTCTTCGGCACGCAGCTTCAGCTGTTCGGCGAGCACGCCCGTGTTGTCCCATTCCACTTTACCGTTGCCGTATTGCGGACCGAGCTCGGAAGCACGCGTCACATAGGCGCGATACATCGCTTCGCGCATCGGACGATTCTCCGAATACTGTATGACCGGGAAATACGACGGGAAGTGCAGCGTGAACTTGTAGCCGGTCTTGCCTTCGCGTTCAGCGGCTTCTTTTGCCGCTTTGATCACGTCTTCGGGCAGGCCCGCGAGTTCCGCTTCCTGGCCGGTTTCGACGATGTAGGCGTACGCGTTGGTCGCGTCCAGCACATGATCGGAAAACGCTTTCGACAGCGCCGCCTGACGTTCCTGCAAATCGGCGAAATGCGGCTTCTGGTCTTCGGGCAATTCCACGCCCGACAGACGGAAATCGCGCAGCGCATTGCCGAGAATTTTCTTACGCTCGCCGGTGAGCGACGCGAAATCGTCGCTGGCGTTCAGCGTCTTGTATTTCTCGTAGAGCGCCAGATTCTGGCCGACGCTCGACCAGAACTCCGTGACGCGTGGCAGGTTTTCGCCGTACACGACACGCAGTTCGGGCGTGTCGGCAACCGCGTTCAAGTGGCCGACCACGCTCCATGCGCGTGACAGCGGTTCGGTAGCACGCTCGACCGGCTCGACCACGTCGGCCCACGAGGCGGGCGTGATCGGCTGCGCCGCGCGCTCGACGGCGGCGGCCGCGTTGGCCAGCAGCAAGTCGAGAGCGGGCGTGACGTGTTCGAGGCGGATCTCGCCAAAGCGCGGCAGGTCGGAGAAATCGAGAAGCGGATTGTCTTGAGTCGATTGGGTAGTGGACATAAGGCTTCCTGTCTGATGCGGGGTGAACAATGCGGTTGGGTGTGACGATGGCCGTGCCGCCGGGCGGTGTGAATTAACGACGCTCCGAGCTATGATCATCCAGACAACATCCATTACGGACATTATTAGGGCAGGGCACGCCGATTCCAATCCGTTCGCAGACAAATTATCAAATGTCGCGATCCGATGTGCTGTCCAAGTGCCGGCTACAGCTGTTCAGATGCAGCCGGCAACCGTTAATCCGGCCCGAAATTAGGCCGTGACCATCTGTGCGAAAGCGAACGGTGAGAATTGCTGCTGTGCCGCAATGTGGGCGCGTTACTTTACTATTTGTCAGCGTTTTCTGAAAGAGGTTTCGATGAACCCGCTTTCGCACGCGCTATCGCGTAACCGCAATAACTTCGACCTCGTCAGGCTGCTGGCCGCGGTCGCCGTGGTGTATGGCCACTCGTATCTGCTGCAGGCGCCGGACGGCTCGGCCGACTGGGTCCACGAGGTGCTCGGTTTCGACGGTTTCGGTGCGCTCGGAGTGTATGCGTTCTTCCTGCTGAGCGGCATGCTCGTGACGGCGAGATTCGACCGGCAACGCTCCGTGCCGCGCTTCGCCGTGTTGCGCATTGCGCGCCTGTGACCTGCACTCGCGGTCGGTTCGCTGGTCACGGTATTCGTGATCGGGCCGCTCTTCACCACGTTACCGCTGCGCGATTACTTCGCCTCCAGCATAGCGCGACTGCGTATTTTGGCGAACGTGATCAGGGGATTCGGGTTGAACGTGACGGGTCCTTTCGGTTGAAGGTGATCGCTGATCAGCGGTTTTCGAAGCGAGCGAGCATCTTGCCGAAATGGGTGATCACGTT
>CALNWS010000012.1 GCA_940747215.1 uncultured Paraburkholderia sp.
CACCAAGCAGTCCTCCGCATCCTGATCATGATCACCTTCACCATATAATCCATTGCCCGCGCAACGCCACCTTCCAAACTGATCACGGTCGCCAAAACGGCCTGATCACCATCACCGAAATCCCGCAGGCCGATCTCCGGCTTCGACGCCGCCACAGCCGGTTTGACGCTCTTCGCCGTCGGCACGACGCGTTTGCTGAACGTCGAGCTGAGCGCGCTCGAAGCGGACGGGCGTGGCGAGATCGTCTCCAGTCCGCGCGTCGTGACGGCCGACCGGATGAAGGCCGTGGTCGAGCAGGGCACCGAATTGCCGTATCAGGCTAAAGTGGGGCAGGGCGTCTCGGGCGTGCAGTTCCGGCGAGCCACGCTGAAACTCGAAGTCGAGCCGCAGATCATGCCGGACGGCCGCGTCGTGCTGGACCTCGACGTCGCGAAAGACAGCGTCGGCGAACAGACAGACGCGGGCCCCGCGATCAACACGAAACACGTGCAAACACGCGTCGAAGTCGAAGATGGTGGTACGGTGTCGATTAGCGGGATTTATGCCATCGACGACCGCGACGATGTGACGAGGGTGCCGGTCTTGGCAAAATAGCGCTTTTGGGCGCACTTTTCGCCATCGGGCTCATCGGGATCAGCGCAGCGAACTGGCGGTTTTCATCACGCCACATGTTGTGCAGACGAATTAGGGGCATGTCGGCGCCGCTTTCATCGGCACTTGCCGGCCTGTCTCCGGTTTGCTCGAAACGGCCCGAAAAAGCCGGCCCGAAGCGACTGTTTGCGGGCCTGCAGAAGCGGGCCCGCAGGCTCGACAAGGCAGCCGCTTTGCCAGTAAGCTGCGGCACGCATCATACCGGATTAAGCCAGAGGACACCGTTGCAAGCGCGGGACGCACACGCCAATGTATTTTTCGTAGGGCTCATGGGGGCAGGAAAAACCACAGTGGGCCGGGCCATTGCGCGCCGTCTCGATCGCCCGTTCTTTGATTCCGACCACGAAATCGAAGCGCGCACGGGCGCGCGCATTCCGGTGATCTTCGAGCTGGAGGGCGAAGCGGGATTCCGCGAGCGTGAAGCCCACGTCATTTCGGATCTCACCGGACGCGACAGTATCGTCCTCGCGACGGGCGGCGGCGCGGTGCTGCGGCCGGAAAACCGCGAGGCGCTGCAGAAGAACGGCGTGGTGATTTATCTGCGCGCCAATCCGCACGACCTCTGGCTGCGCACGCGGCGCAACAAGAACCGTCCGCTGCTGCAAACGGAAGACCCCAAAGCGCGCCTCGAAGCGCTGTACGAAGTGCGTGACCCATTATACCGGGAATGCGCGCATTTCGTGATCGAAACAGGCCGGCCTTCGGTCAACGGACTCGTCAATATGGTTCTGATGCAGCTCGAGATGGCCTGCGTCGCCAAACATCCTGCGTCATAATGCACACTGTATGATTACCGTCAACGTCGAACTGGGCGAGCGCGCCTATCCCATCCATATCGGTGCCGATCTGATCGGCCAGACCGCGTTGTTCGCGCCGCATATCGCTGGCAGTTCGGTCACCATCGTCACGAATACCACCGTCGATCCGCTGTATGGCGACAAGCTGCGCGCCGCGCTGGCGCTGCTGAACAAGCAGGTCTCCACGGTCATGTTGCCGGACGGTGAAGCGTACAAGAATCTCGAAACGCTGAACCTGATTTTCGACGCGCTGCTTGGATCGCGCGCCGACCGCAAGACCACGCTCATCGCAGTGGGCGGCGGCGTGATCGGCGACATGACGGGTTTTGCCGCGGCCTGTTACATGCGCGGCGTGCCGTTCATCCAGGTGCCGACCACGCTGCTGTCGCAGGTGGACTCGTCGGTTGGCGGCAAGACGGGCATCAATCATCCGCTCGGCAAAAACATGATCGGCGCGTTCTACCAGCCGCAGGCCGTGATCGCGGACATCGGGGCATTGCGCACGCTGCCCGCGCGCGAACTCGCAGCGGGTGTCGCCGAAGTCATCAAGACGGGCGCGATTGCCGACGCTGGTTTTTTCCGCTGGATCGAAGCCAACGTCGAAGCGCTCAACAGCTGCGAACCCGAGGCGCTCGCCGAAGCGGTGAAGCGCTCGTGCGAGATCAAGGCGTCGGTCGTCGCGCAGGACGAGCGCGAGGGCGGACTGCGCGCCATTCTCAATTTCGGCCACACGTTCGGTCATGCGATCGAGGCCGGACTGGGTTACGGCGAGTGGTTGCACGGCGAGGCCGTCGGCTGCGGCATGGTCATGGCCGCCGATCTCTCGGTACGCATGGGCCTTCTGGACGAAGCGGCGCGTAAGCGTCTCGTCGACGTCATCGTGGCCGCCCATCTGCCGGCCCGCGCGCCCGCGCTCGGCAACGAGCGCTATGTCGAACTGATGCGCGTCGACAAGAAGGTGGAAGCCGACGCAATCAAATTCATCCTGCTGAAACGTTTCGGTGAGACGCTCATCACTCAGGCGCCCGACGCCGATGTGTTCGCCACGCTGGTCGCCGCTGTTTGATCCGGCACCGCCATTGAGCGTGGCATTGCGCATTCGCGTCACGTGGCGCCGCCCATGTTTCGGAGAACCCGGTGACAGAACGGTGCGGCGAGTTAGTAAAGAATGACCCGACAGGAGCGGCGGCGATCGCCGTGCCCACGCAGGCAGCCCTCGAAGCGCATCTCGCGCCCTACGCGGCCCATTCCGCGCAGAGCCCGCAGAGCCGCGGCCGCCGTTATGCCGAGCCTGCGCCGGGTGCGCGCACCGAGTTCCAGCGCGATCGCGACCGTATTGTGCATTCCACGGCGTTTCGCCGCCTCGAATACAAGACGCAGGTTTTCATGAATCACGAAGGCGACCTGTTCCGCACGCGTCTCACGCACAGTCTCGAAGTGGCGCAGATCGCGCGGTCGGTGGCTCGAAATCTGCGAGTCAACGAAGACCTCGTCGAGGCGATTTCACTCGCTCACGATCTCGGGCACACGCCGTTTGGCCATGCCGGGCAGGATGCGCTGAACGAATGCATGCGCGAGCACGGCGGCTTCGAACACAACCTGCAGAGTCTCGCGGAGGTGGACGATCTGGAGGAACACTTTATGGCGCCTTCAACGGACTGAACCTGTGTTTCGAGACGCACGAAGGCATCCTCAAACATTGTTCGCGTGAAAATGCGCGGCGGCTGGGTGCGCTCGGCGAGCGTTTTCTGGAAGGGCGGCAGCCTTCCATCGAGGCGCAGATCGCCAATGTCGCCGACGAGATCGCCTACAACAATCACGATGTCGCCGACGGTCTGCGCTCGGGCCTGCTCACCATCAAGCAGCTGGTGGAAGTCGAGTTGTGGCAGGTTCATTATGAGGCGGCGCGCGCCGACTATCCGAAGATCGAAGGGCACCGGCTGATTCATGAAACGGTGCGGCGTATCATCAATACGCTGATCGTCGACCTGATCGAAATCACCCAGCACAACCTGATCGAGCGCGCGCCGGATTCGCTGGATGCCGTGCGGGCCGCGCCCGTGCTCGTCGCGCACAGCGGAACCGTCGCCGCGCAGGCCGCGACGCTCAAGCGCTTTCTGTTCAAGAATCTGTACCGCCACTATCGCGTTATGCGAATGGCGAACAAGGCGCGGCGGGTCATCATGGGCCTTTTCGACGCTTTCACCGAAGATCCGCGCCTGTGCCTGTTGCTGCCGAGCTATCAATCCGCCGATGCGGATGCGCAGCCGCGCCTCATCGCCCATTACATTGCGGGGATGACGGATCGGTATGCGGTGAAGGAGTATCAGCGGCTTTTCATCATCAACGACAACTGAGCCGGTCGGGGCGCTGCGCATCGCGCGCAGGCATCAGGCGCTTGCGGATGAACGCCAGATATCGGGCGTCGGCAGCACGTTCGCCGCCGCGCGAACATTTCTGGCCGGCTCGACGCGCCCGTTGTACGTGAGCAGGCCCGTTAGGCTGTCCGGCGCCCGATGCGCGCTCCGGCTCAAACCCGCGTCATTCCAGTGTCTTCAGCGCATCCGCGAGGCGAAGCGCACCCGCGATTAGGGTGACGCCGCCCACGATGGCAATCGTCTGCCACGGATTTTCATGCACGTAGTCGTCGGCATCGGCCATCGCGACTTCTGCGCGTTCGCGTACCGCTTCGCGTGTCTCGTTCAGACGTGAACGTGCAACGTCGAGCTGCTTGCGCAGTTTCGAGCGCAGCGCCACCGCGTCGGCCTGAGTACCGTCGGCGAGGGTGGATTCGAGTTCCGACATCAGAGTGCGCAGTTCGCCTGCAATATCTTCGGCCGCGTGGCGGCTATGGCGAGCGATACGCCGCGCACGGCGGCTGGTGCTAGTCCAGGATTCGCCGAGGGCGTCTCGCGTGTTCGGAAGTGCTGTTATGGTCGTTCCGCCGATGAAGGTGGGAAAAGAGACCTACGCTGTCACGCAGATACGCGTATGCACGCGGGAAACGACATGAGAACGCGACTTCGGTGCCAAATCGGAAAAGCCCGCTTGACGGGCTTTCCGCGCCGATTTTCTCAGCAGAAATTACACGGGCGCACGCAAATGCGGGTCAAATTTACAAAGATCGGGCCGAGCGCGGCCAGGTCGCGCATAAATGAAAAAACGCCGCCATTTGCATAGATGACGGCGTTGTCCACACTGCTCAGATTCGACTACCCTAATTCAAGGGCCCCCAATTTCGGGAGGCGTTAGAAACGGTAACCGATGTTGACGTAGGTGACGATCGGGTTCAGTTTGATCTTGGTTTGCGACTGCACATTCAGCGTATCGACCGGCGTGTTCGCGGCGGTATTCAGTTTGGCAGTCATGCTGAGCGGCAGATACGAGATCGAGAAGCCCGCGAACCAATGCTGGTTGAACGCGTAAGTGAAGCCTGCATTAAAGACCGGCTCCCACGAACTATCCGTACTGACGCTGGTCGGACCATGCAGAATGTTCGATTCGAACACGCCTTTGGTGATTTTCTCGTCCGTGAACCAGATCCGGCTCACACCCACGCCGAGATAAGGGCGGAATGTAGCGGTGGGCGCATTGAAGTAGTACTTGAACAGCAGAGTCGGGCTCCACTGTTTTGCCTTGCCCAGCTTGCCGAATTGCGAGAGGTTGCCCGAACCTTCCAGATCGAAAGTAGACGGGACGCCAATCACGAATTCGGTTGCGATGTGATCGGTGACGAAGTAACCGGTGGTGAAACCGATGGTGTCGGCGGAACTGAGCGACGCGCTGGTGTTGGCTTCAGTGGTGATGTTGGTCGGGCTGCTTTAACGGTTGGCTGCTCGACTGAGGCGAAAGATGGAGCCAGCCCGATGTGACGAAAAAGCTGCCGGCCGATTGCGCGTGCGCTACTGTCGTCATACAGGCGAGCGCTGCGATCCCCGTTACGGCCTGTTGGACTGTTTTAATTTCATATGTGCTCCTCCAAAAAAGGCCCGCTCATTATGACTAGATCGTTTGAAACAAACCATACGCGCCGGTTAGAGTTTTCTCCCTAAGCTCCACGTGCTTTTTGGCTCAGCGCGCCGCGCCGAACTCCCGGCGTATGCGGCTCTCCGGACCTTCGGGTATGTACCAACGCGACTATTGGATAATCCAGCATGGCACGGCTTGCACGTCTCTATGTTCCTGACCAGCCGCAGCACGTCATCCTTCGCGGACTCGATCAGCAGCCTGCGTTTGTCGATGACCAGGACTACGAGCTTTTCATCGACTGCCTCAAAGCAGCTTCTCGCGACCATCACCTGTCCATTCATGCCTACGCGTTGATGCCCGGCGCAGTCCAGCTGCTCGTCACGCCGACGGAGGAGTCGAGTCTGCCGAAGGCGATGCAGGCGGTTGGACGCCGGTACGTGGCGCACTTTAACAGGCGATACGCGCGCCGGGGCACACTGTGGGAAGGGCGCTACAGAGCCACGGTGATCGAAGGCGAGCGCTACTACTTTCTGCTGGCGAGCCGCGTCGTGGAAATGTGCCCGGTCCGCTCAGGCCTCGTAAGTACAGCCGAAGACTACCGCTGGTCGAGCTATCGTCATCACATTGGCCTCACGCTCGACAGCCTTATCACCGACCATCCGCTTTACTGGTCGCTCGGCAACACGCCGTTCGAGAGGCAGCGCGCTTACCGCGAATTGTGCGAGCAGCCGCTCGACGAACGCGAAGCCAGCCAGCTCCAGCAGGCCACCCTGAAAGGCTGGGTGTTGGGCAGCGACACATACCGGGAATGGGCCGCACGGGCCGCTAACCGCCGTGTTTCGCCGCTGCCGCGCGGCCGCCCGCGCAAGGTCAGGGAAACACCGCAAACGCAATAAAGCGTTTGCGATCAATGGCCTGTAGAGAAACGGCATCGTCGCATGCCGTTTTCTTTTGCCCAAATTTGATTTGGCACCAGTTAAAAATAGCCACAATGCACCAACTTGATAATTGGGTCTTGGTCATCACGTTTTATTTGCTATTCCTTTGATTCGTCGCGTATATTCCGAATTCCGGTGCTTTTTGGCACGCGTAGCATCCAGCGTGATGGAGACCGCCGTCGCGGTTGCGGCATGAATCGCGGCAATAGAAAAATGGTTTAACGGCCTGTTCGGCCCCCTCACAGACGGTGTCCCCATGAACGACCACCAGCAACCGACTCATCCGGTTCCCGCCGCACAAGGTTTTTACGACCCGCAGAACGAACACGACGCATGCGGCGTCGGCTTCGTCGCACACATCAAGGGCAAGAAAAGCCACGAGATCGTCGAGCAAGGCCTGAAGATTCTCGAGAACCTCGACCACCGGGGTGCCGTCGGCGCCGATCCGCTGATGGGCGACGGCGCGGGCATCCTGATCCAGATTCCGGACGGTTTCTATCGCGAGGAAATGGCCAAGCAGGGCGTCGTGCTGCCGCCGTCGGGCGAATATGGCGTCGGCATGGTGTTCCTGCCAAAGGAACACGCATCGCGCCTCGCCTGCGAGCAGGAGCTCAAGCGTACGGTGAAGGCCGAAGGTCAGGTGGTGCTGGGCTGGCGCGACGTGCCGGTCGACCACACCATGCCGATTTCGCCGACCGTGAAGGCGAGCGAGCCGCTGATCCGCCAGATTTTCATCGGCCGCGGCAAGGACATCATGGTCACGGACGCACTCGAACGGAAGCTGTACATCATCCGCAAGACCGCAAGCCACCGCATCCAGGCGCTCAAGCTCAAGCACGGCAAGGAATACTTCGTGCCGTCGTGCTCGGCGCGCACGGTCGTGTACAAGGGCCTGCTGCTGGCGGGCCAGGTCGGCGTGTATTACCGCGACTTGCAGGACGAGCGCACCGTGTCGGCGCTCGCGCTCGTGCACCAGCGTTTCTCCACGAACACGTTCCCGGCGTGGGAACTGGCTCACCCGTATCGCATGATCGCCCACAACGGCGAAATCAACACGGTGAAGGGCAACGTCAACTGGCTGAACGCCTGCACCGGTGCGATTGCGTCGCACGTGCTCGGCGACGACCTGCCGAAGCTGTGGCCGCTCATCTATCCGGGTCAGTCCGACACGGCATCGTTCGACAACTGTCTCGAACTGCTGGTGATGACCGGCTACCCGCTCGTCCACGCCATGATGATGATGATCCCGGAAGCCTGGGAACAGCACACGCTGATGGACGACAACCGCCGCGCGTTCTACGAATACCACGCCGCGATGATGGAGCCGTGGGACGGCCCCGCCGCGATCGCCTTCACCGACGGCCGTCAGATCGGTGCGACGCTCGACCGTAACGGGCTGCGTCCGGCGCGCTACATCATTACCGATGACGACTTCGTCATCATGGCGTCGGAGGCCGGCACGCTGCCGATTCCCGAGTCGAAGATCGTCAAGAAGTGGCGTCTGCAGCCGGGCAAGATGTTCCTGATCGACATGGAGCACGGCCGCATCATCGACGACAAGGAGCTGAAGGACAACTTCGCCAACGCTAAGCCGTACAAGAGCTGGATCGACGCCGTTCGCATCAAGCTCGACGAAATCGAGCCGAAGGCCGAAGACGTCGCCGCGGAACGCCGCGAGGCCGCCGCTTTGCTGGATCGTCAGCAGGCATTCGGCTACACGCAGGAAGACCTGAAGTTCCTGATGGCGCCTATGGCGCAAGCGGGCGAAGAAGCCGTCGGCTCGATGGGCAACGACTCGCCGCTGGCCGTCATGTCCAACAAGAATAAGACACTCTATCACTACTTCAAACAGTTGTTCGCACAGGTCACGAACCCGCCTATCGACCCGATCCGTGAAAACATGGTGATGTCGCTAGTGTCGTTCGTCGGTCCGAAGCCGAACCTGCTCGACACGAACAACATCAACCCGCCAATGCGTCTCGAAGTGTCGCAGCCTGTGCTCGACTTCAAGGACATCGCGAAGATCCGCGAGATCGATCAGTACACGGGCGGCAAGTTCAGCTCGTACGAACTGAACATCTGCTATCCGGTTGCATGGGGCAAGGAAGGCATCGAAGCGCGTCTCGCCTCGCTGTGCGCGGAAGCCGTCGATGCCGTGAAGTCCGGCTACAACATGCTGATCGTGTCGGACCGCAAGACCGACCGCGACAACGTGGCCATCCCGGCGCTGCTCGCCACCGCCGCGATCCACACGCACCTCGTGCAGCACGGTCTGCGCACGAGTGCAGGTCTCGTCGTCGAAACGGGTTCGGCGCGTGAAACGCACCACTTCGCGCTGCTCGCAGGCTACGGCGCGGAAGCCGTTCACCCGTACCTCGCGATGGAAACGCTCGCGCTGCTCGCAAGCGGCCTGAAGGGCGACCTGTCGCCGGAGAAGGCGGTCTACAACTTCACGAAGGCAGTCGGCAAGGGCCTGATGAAGGTCATGTCCAAGATGGGCATTTCGACCTACATGTCCTACACCGGCGCGCAGATTTTCGAAGCGGTCGGCCTCGCCGAAGACCTCGTGCAGAAGTACTTCAAGGGCACGTCGTCGAAGGTGGGTGGCATTGGCCTGTTCGACGTCGCGGAAGAAGCGATCCGTCTGCACCGCGACGCGTTCGGCGACAACCCGATCCTCGCGAACATGCTCGACGCGGGCGGCGAGTACGCCTATCGCGTGCGCGGCGAAGAACACATGTGGACGCCGGATGCGATCGCCAAGCTGCAACACTCGGCGCGCAGCAACTCGTATCAGACGTACAAGGAATACGCGCACCTCATCAACGACCAGACGAAGCGTCACATAACGTTCCGCGGCCTGTTCGAATTCAAGCTCGACCCGAGCAAGGCGATTCCGCTCGACGAAGTGGAACCGGCGAAGGAAATCGTCAAGCGTTTTGCTACGGGCGCCATGTCGCTCGGCTCGATCAGCACGGAAGCGCACGCCACGCTCGCTGTGGCGATGAACCGCATCGGCGGCAAGTCGAACACCGGCGAAGGCGGCGAGGACGAAAACCGTTACCGCAACGAACTGCGCGGTATTCCGATCAAGAACGGCGACACGATGAAGTCCGTGATCGGCGACGAAGTGATCGTCGACATTCCGCTGAAGGAAGGCGATTCGCTGCGCTCGAAGATCAAACAGGTGGCGTCGGGTCGTTTCGGCGTGACGGCGGAATACCTCGCGTCGGCCGATCAGATCCAGATCAAGATGGCGCAGGGCGCGAAGCCGGGCGAAGGCGGTCAGCTGCCGGGCCACAAGGTGTCGGACTACATCGGCAAGCTGCGTTATTCGGTGCCGGGAGTTAGCCTCATTTCGCCGCCGCCGCACCACGACATCTATTCGATCGAAGATCTGGCGCAGCTCATTCACGACCTGAAGAACGTGAACTCGTCGTCGAGCATCTCGGTAAAACTGGTGTCGGAATCGGGCGTCGGCACGGTTGCAGCAGGCGTCGCCAAGGCGAAGGCTGACCACGTCGTGATCGCCGGCCATGACGGCGGCACGGGCGCGTCGCCGCTGTCGTCGGTGAAGCACGCCGGCACGCCGTGGGAACTGGGTCTCGCGGAAACGCAGCAGACCCTGATGCTGAACCAGTTGCGCGGTCGTATCCGCGTCCAGGCCGACGGTCAGATGAAGACCGGCCGCGACGTCGTGATCGGCGCGCTGCTGGGCGCGGACGAATTCGGCTTCGCGACGGCGCCGCTCGTCGTCGAAGGCTGCATCATGATGCGCAAGTGTCACCTGAACACGTGCCCGGTCGGCGTCGCGACGCAGGATCCGGTGTTGCGTGCGAAATTCCAAGGCCAGCCGGAACATGTCGTGAACTTCTTCTTCTTCGTTGCGGAAGAAGCGCGCGAACTGATGGCGCAACTCGGCATCCGCAAGTTCGACGATCTGGTCGGCCACGCCGAACTGCTCGACATGAAGAAGGGCATCGAGCACTGGAAGGCGAAGGGTCTCGACTTCACGCGTGTTTTCTATCAGCCGCAAGTGTCGGCCGAAGTGGCGCGCAAGCACGTCGACGTGCAGGACCACGGTCTGGACAAGGCGCTCGATCACACGCTGATCGAGAAGGCGAAAGCTGCGATCGAGAAGGGTGAGCACGTCTCGTTCATCCAGCCGGTACGCAACGTGAACCGTACGGTCGGCACCATGCTGTCCGGCACGATTGCAAAGAAATACGGCCACGACGGTTTGCCGGACGACTCGATCCACATCCAGTTGAAGGGCACGGCAGGTCAGAGCTTCGGCGCGTTCCTCGCGAAGGGCGTCACGCTGGATCTGGTGGGTGACAGTAACGACTACGTCGGCAAGGGTCTGTCGGGCGGCCGCATCATCATTCGTCCCACGAACGATTTCCGCGGCAAGTCGGAAGAGAACATCATCTGTGGCAACACGGTGATGTACGGCGCGATCGAAGGCGAGTCGTTCTTCCGTGGCGTGGCAGGCGAGCGTTTTTGCGTGCGTAACTCGGGTGCAACGGCGGTTGTCGAAGGCTCGGGCGACCACGGCTGCGAATATATGACGGGCGGCACGGTTGTCGTGCTGGGCGAAACCGGCCGTAACTTCGCGGCCGGCATGTCGGGCGGTATCGCTTACGTGTTCGATCCGGACAACTCGTTCGCAGGCAAGTGCAACAAGTCGATGGTCGCGCTCGATCCGGTGCTGCAACAGGCCGAACAGGAACGCACGGTCGACAAGGGCCTGTGGCACGGCAACGCCACCGACGAAGCATTGCTCAAGGGGCTCATCGAACGTCACTTCCAGTTCACGGGTTCGCCGCGTGCAAAAGCGCTGCTCGAAAACTGGGATGCGTCGCGCCGTCAATTCGTGAAGGTGTTCCCGACCGAATACAAGCGCGCGCTGGGCGAGATGGCAGCGAAGAAGGCGAACAAGGAAGTGCTCGCCGCTTAACTGACCGCAAGCCACAAGACGTCACATTAGCCGTACCCGCCGCGCCCCGCCGTTCAACGGTGCGCGGGCGGGCCAGATTACCCCTAGATACTGAAGAGAAGAGAACCACATGGGCAAGGCAACCGGTTTTCTCGAGTTCGAACGCCGCCACGAGGCGTACGAAGCTCCGCTCACGCGTGTAAAGCACTACAAGGAATTCGTCTCCGTACTCACGGACGACGAAGCGAAGATTCAAGGCACACGTTGCATGGACTGCGGCATTCCGTTCTGCAACAACGGCTGCCCGGTGAACAACATCATTCCGGACTTCAACGACCTGGTGTTCCATCAGGACTGGAAGAACGCGATCGAGGTGCTGCACTCCACGAACAACTTCCCGGAATTCACCGGCCGCATCTGCCCGGCTCCGTGCGAAGCCGCGTGTACGCTCGGCATCAACAACGATCCGGTCGGCATCAAGTCAATCGAACACGCGATTATCGACAAGGCGTGGGCCGAAGGCTGGGTTGCACCGCAGCCGCCGAAGCACAAGACCGGCAAGAAGGTCGCCGTGGTCGGTTCGGGTCCTGCGGGCCTCGCCGTCGCGCAACAACTCGCGCGCGCCGGTTACGACGTCACCGTGTTCGAGAAGAACGACCGTATCGGCGGACTGCTGCGCTACGGCATTCCCGACTTCAAGCTGGAGAAGTGGCTGATCGACCGCCGCATGCGCCAGATGGAAGCCGAAGGCGTGACGTTCCGCGCCAACGTGTTCGTCGGCAAGGTGGATTCGCTGCCGGCGCACATCGGCAACACGGCGAAGGAAACCATCACGCCGGATCAGTTGAAGGAAGACTTCGACGCCGAGGTGATCGCCGGTGGTTCGGAAACGCCGCGCGATCTGCCGGTGCCGGGCCGCGAGCTGGAAGGCACGTACTACGCGATGGAATTCCTGCCGCAACAGAACAAGGTCAACGCCGGCGACAAGATCGCGAACCAGTTGCTCGCCAAGGGCAAACACGTCGTCGTGATTGGCGGCGGCGATACGGGTTCGGACTGCGTCGGCACGTCGAACCGTCACGGTGCGAAGAGCGTCACGCAGTTTGAACTGCTGCCGCAGCCGCCGGAAGAAGAAAACAAGCCGCTCGTGTGGCCGTACTGGCCGATCAAGCTGCGCACGTCGTCGTCGCACGACGAAGGCTGCTCGCGCGATTGGGCGGTCGCGACCAAGCGTCTCGAAGGCAAGAACGGCAAGGTCGAGAAGCTGATCGCGGCTCGCGTCGAATGGAAAGACGGCAAGATGCAGGAAGTGCCGGGTTCCGAATTCGAAATGAAGGCCGATCTCGTGCTGCTCGCCATGGGCTTCACACAGCCGGTTTCGCCGGTGCTGGAAGCGTTCGGCGTCGATAAGGATGCGCGCGGCAACGTGCGCGCAGCGACCGAAGGCGACAAGGCGTACTACACGTCGGTGGACAAGGTGTTCACGGCAGGCGACATGCGCCGCGGCCAGTCGCTGGTGGTGTGGGCTATCCGCGAAGGTCGTCAATGCGCGCGCTCCGTGGATACATTTTTGATGGGCCACTCGGAGTTGCCGCGCTAACCATTTTCAAGTCTCGAGCCTCGCTCCTTGCAGGAAGACGTGGTGGAGACGACAGTGCGCCTTTTAGCGGCACATCAGAGCGTTAAAAAAACAAAGCCGGGCACCTGAGAAGGCGGCCCGGCTTTTTCACTTCTGGAGACCGCGGATTTATGCGCCGTAGCGCGCCAACGTGAGTCCGTCGCGTTGAGTCAGCTCGGTGAACCATTGGAGAGAGGGCATGTTTTGTTGTGTTCTCCAAGCTTTTTGCGTGCCGGAGGGCACGATCGAAGGGTATTTGTATTCTAAGGGGATGCGCTGTCACGGGGCCAGTGGTGCTAAAAAAACGGCAGGGAACGGTAATGAACCGATAAGGTAAGACAAGCCGTGGAAATCACGGCCGCGCGGGTTCGTTCACGTTCGTTTCGCCCCCGCCTGCCCGAACGAGCCGATGCCTGCTGCACGCCGCGTTGCCTTGCCGTTCCTTACCATCTACTACCGTGTAACCCAAACCCGATGGTTGGCCGTTAAACTGCGCCCGCGTACTTCCAGTACCGCGTCCATTTTTTAACGCCCGCGCCAGCCACGTCACATGTCCGTCACCGCAAAACACTGCTTGCCGTCCCGCCGCTTCGCGAGCACGCCTCTGCGTATCGGCCGGAGCGTGCCGCTTCATGATGATGCAACGTCGCGCCGTACCTTCCTCAAGCGTTCAGCAAGCGTACTGCTCGTGTCGGGCATGGGCAGTTCCCTCCTGTCCACATGCGGCGGCAGTCTCGACGCCGGTTTGCCGGCGGATACGCCGCGCCTTACCTCGGTGGAAAATTTTCGTGATGTGGCCGGGCACCGCCGCGGGCTATCCAACGGTGGACGGCAAACAGATGCGGTGCGGCGCGTTCTATCGCTCGAATGTGCTCACGCTGAATGCCGCCGACACCGCCACGATCGACAGACTCGGCATCGTGTCGGTCTACGATCTGCGCACACCTGGCGAAATCGCGCAGATGGTGGGACGTGTTGCCGCGCGGCGCGACGTCACAATCGCTCGACGTTCTCGGTACGAGTGACTTTGTCCCGCTGGTTTTCGAAACGGCGCAGGCGGTCGTTGCGTTCATGGAAGCGCGGGCGCGCTCCTACGTGACCGGCGCGGCGCAGCGCACGAACTTCGGCACGCTTCTCACGCAACTGGCCGCGGGCGCGGGCGGACAACTCTTTCATTCGGCGGCGGGTAAGGATCGCGCGGGCTGGGTGTCGGCGCTGCTGCTCAGCATCGCCAACGTGCCGCTCGACGTAATCACGCAGGACTATCTGCTGAGCAATGTCTACCTGACGCTTTCCATTGCGGCTCAAACGCAAACGTTACAGACCTAGGACGGCGGCGCGATTGCCGCAGCGCAGGCGCCGTTGCTCAAGGTGCAGGAGAGTTATCTGCAGGCGGGTTTCGATCAGGTGCAGAAGAGCTACGGCACGATGGTGAACTATCTGACGCAAGGCTTCGGCGTGTCGCAATCGACTATCGATATGCTTCACGACCGGCTGGTCGTGTGAACGGCGCTATCGCTCGATCTTCATAGGCGAAAAATCCGCCCCAAAATGACGTGGGCGGACGGAGAAGGGCGGCATCGAGGTTGCCGGTGGCCACTATAAAGCCGCTACCTTCGCATTTGATCGATCCAAGCGGCAACTGAGAGCGAGGCGGCAACCAGGCGCCCCGCAGCCAAAACAGCCTAAGCGGGAACCAAGCGCCCTTCTCTTTCACGAAAGTGCCGGCGTAACCGGCAATTCGATACACACGTCCAGACCGCCTTGCGCGTGATTGTGCACGTGGCACGCAACGATCGCGAGCCCGAGTCCGCAATGACCTTCGCCGCCGTGCGCAGCGTTGAGCCGCACAAACGGCTTCATTGCGGCGGCAATGCGGCCGTCGGGAATGCCCGGCCCGTGATCGCGCACAGTGATCAGCCAGTGTCGGTCGGTGCGCGCCGTGGAAATATCCACGGGCGCGGCGCCGTGTTCGAGCGCGTTGTCCACGAGATTCGTAACGAGGTGGTCGAGCAGCGTGTGCGGCAGCTTGAACGTCGGCCCTGCACGCAGATCGAGATTGAAGAGCGGCGCTGCGCTTTCAGATCGTGCGCGCCGCCCGCGAGCATGACCGCCTGGTCGTCGCCGGCTTCGTTCAGGCGTCGCACTATGTCGTTGAACGAGCCGATCAGATCACGCAACTCGCGCGGACCTTGCAACGTGACGGGTTCCGGCCGGCCGCAGGAACCGAAGGCGCGCGCAGCGTCGGCGACACGCGGTAACGGCCGCTGCATCTGCCAGACGGCGAGCAACGAGAGAATCAGCGACGCGAGCAGCATCGACGCCGATTCGACCAGAAAGCGTGGACGCGGCAGCACGACCCAGTTCGACTTGCCGGGAAACAGCACCCACAGTTGCGGTGGATGAACGTCGTCGACGGCGATCTTCGTGCCGGGCGGCAGGTTCTCACGCAGGTGCCGGCTCAATTCGACCAGCGGATGATTCGTTGGCGTGCGCAGATGCACGCTCGCCGGCATGTTCCAGGTCGGCACGAGGTGCACGCGCATGGCGGGCATGAGCGCGGCGCCTTTCATCGGCTCACCGTTGATGGCTTGCAGCACGAGCAGAATGCCGCGCGCGAAACCGTCGATTTCATGGCGCGGCGGTTGCATCACCACCAGCACGAACCAGCCGGCCTGAATTGCGAACAACACCGCCACGGACACCAACGCCATTCTCCCGAACAGCGTATTCAGCGGATTTTTCATGCGCCTTGCGGGGCCTCGTCGCGCGCTTTTCTTCGTGCATCGCGAGACCGCGTGCGGCGACATCATTCGTCATGCAATACGTTGCGCCGCATGCCGAAAATGCCTAACGCCCTAGGCCCACGGCGAGCGGCGTGGAATCGAAACCTAGCGCCACGCGAGGCTCATCATGACTATTCCCAGCAATCTCAACGCAACCCGCTTCTCTTCGCTCGCGCCAACGGCACCGACCGAACGTCCTGCCGCAGCCAGCCTTGCCGTCCGGACTGATCGGGCATCACGTCAACACCACAGCCTGACGCATCGAGGCCCGTGTGTCGACCCCAAGAACTCCTGACCGTCTGATTCGTGTCGTGGCGTGGTTGACGCTCGGCGCGGCGCTGCTGCCGCTTGGCGGTTGCGCCGTGGCCGCGCTGCCGTGCCGGCTTACGTCGGCCACCCTGAAGATCATTCCGGTGGTCGGTCATGCTGCGGCCACGCCGTTCGACATGTGTTCATTTGCGATTGACTGAATCATGAATCTCAAACGGATTGCCTGCGCGTTGATCATGCTTGGAGGCGTGTCTTCGATTGCCGCATATGCGCAGCCGATAACGCGCGAAACATCTACGCTGCGCGCCACGTCAGCGGATGTGCAGCGTCGCTTGCAGGACAAACCCTTCGCTTTTCGCGGCATCTCGCTTGGCATGACGCTCGACGAATTCCGCTCGGCATGCGCCTGAAGTCGCGCGAAAGCCTGACCGTTGCATGCCGTTGTGCGCATCGCGGCGATGCCGGTTGGACCGTGTCGCAAGCGGTGGTGGACGGCGCGTCTGCGCTCGAACACGTGCTGCGGTTTGCGTGTGTCGACGGAAGCAGCGCGCTGCGTCTCTACGAAATCTCGTTCATGACCGACGAAGTCACCGCCGAAGATCTGCGCGATGCACTCGCGGACCGCTACGGTTCGCCGCGTCTCGCGACGCAGAGCGTGTCGTCTTCCGGCGCGATACCGACGTACGTGTGTGACAACGCCGTGAGTTCGATCACGCAGTGTTTCCTGCCGGGCACGCGCAACGGCACGCTTACTTATCTGCTGAAGGGTTCCGACGCGTGGGTGAAGTCGATTGTCCGGCAGTGGCAGGCGAGCGGCGCGGAGGTGGGCTGACATGTCACACAGTATTCAAACCGGTCAATCCGCCCGATGCGGCGAGGAACACGCATGATTGCGCTACGTCTTATAGTCGCGCTCAGCGCGGCAAGCTGTCTTGCGGCATGCGCGGTCAGCCAGCAGGCTTCGATCGTCGACACGCCGATGTCGCCGCCGCTCGCATCCGCAGCGTTGAACGTCAACACGCAGGGCGCGATCTATCAGGCCGGCGCCCCGCTTCTGCTGTACGAAACGCCGCGCGCGCAGCATATTGGCGACGTGCTGACGATCCGTCTTCGGAATCGTATAGCGGCAACAACAGCTCGACTGCGGCCGCGAGCCGTTCGAGCAGCATCACCGCCAACGCCGCCGACAAATCGACCAACGCGGCCGCACGTCTCGCGCGTCTGTTTAACATCGGCTCGGCTAGCACGGACTTCAAAAGTCAGGGCAATCTCACCGACGTGAGCGGCATGATGGACACGCTCGCCGTGACCGTGATCGGCACGATGTCGACGGGCAATCTGGTCGTGTCCGGCGAAAAGGTGATTTCGATGAGCGGCAACCGCAACTGCTTGCGGCTTTCGGGCATCGCCAATCCTAAGGATATCGAAGCGGGCAATTACGTCGCGTCGAGCAAGGTGGCGAACGCGCGCATCGAACAGGCGGGCGTCGGTATGGTCTCCGACGCGACGACGATGGGCTGGTTGCAGCCCATGTTTCTGAGCGTGCTGACGTTCTGATCTTTCAGCGCGCCGAACGCTCTTTGTTCACGACAGAACCGGCGCGCTGTGCTCGGCGGCACCGATCTCACCGTCGAGCACGAATACGTAGCCACATCCCCATACGGTTTGCACATAGCGCGGTTCCGACAGATCGACTTCGATCAGCCGCTGCAGATGCCAGATCGACACGTCGAGACTGCGATTGCGATGTGCCTCGCTGTTGCCGTGCAGTTTCTCGAACAGTTGCGCTCGCGTGAGCACCGTCATCGCGTGCGTGACGAACACCTTCAGCATCGCGAATTCGCTCGATCTCAGCGTGATGCGCGCGCCGGGAAATTCACTTCGAAACGGCCGAAACGATAAGGCGCGCGTTGCTCCGGCGCGCTCGGCGCGATGTCGCCGCGACGGCGCAGTACGGTGCGAATGCGTGCAACCCGGTTCGTTCGGTTCGAGCGGTTTGCCGAGATAGTCGTCGGCACCGAGTTCGAGACCGATCACGCGGTCGATCGGATCGGCGCGCGCGGTCAGCAGAATTACGGGAATATCGTCGCCGGCCACGCGCAATGCGCGCAGCGCGCTGATGCCATCGAGTTCCGGCATCATGATGTCGGGCACGATCAACGCGGGACGCCCTTCCTGCAGCTTGCGCTGCAACACCATGCCGTTTTCGAGCACGGTGACGTTAAAGCCGCGCCCGCGCAGATATTCGCTGATGAGCTCACGGACGACGGGGTCGTCGTCGACGACAAGAATGGATTGGTTCATCCAGCCCATCTTAGTGATGCGCGCGAATCGAGCAAAGCCGCCAACGCTTTCGAATCCTTTCCCGAGGCAGAAACCGCAATTCGCGGAGTGAGTGGGTCGGCGGATTCGGGCGTTGAATCGCCCGCCGGTTTGCCTAGGAAGTCTGAATGGTTTGCATCGGCTGTCGCCTGAAATCGGTTTGATTGACCACCATCCTGTCGATCAGACCGCTCAGCTTGGTCGACGCGGAGGAGAAGCGATCGGTGTTCAGGCCGCCCGTCTGATAGTGCGCGGTGACGAGAATGCGGCCGTTCTGGATCAGCGTGAGATCGATGATCGACAGGTACTGGATCGTCTCGTCGCTGAATGAGCGGCTGCCGTAATCGATTGCCGCGTTGTAGACGAGCCGTGCTTCGCAGCCGGCGGGCGAGGTGCCCGGATTGTAGACGTCCGATCGAATACCGCGGCGGTCGAATGCGAGTTGCAGCGCGGGCACGAAATCGCCCACGGACACCGTCTGATTCACTTCGATGCACACGTGTGATGCAGATCGGCTGGCCGGTCGTTCACGAACGTCGGCGACGAATAGTTGGCCGCGATGGCGTAGCCGGCCTGAATCACGGAACCGGTGGCATCGGCGGCCTGGATCAGCGTCCATGCACAGCACAGCCGTTCAGACCCAACGTCAGAACAGCCGACGCCGCAAGCCACGCGCACGGCCGCCGCGCCACGCACCATGCAGATCGTGGAATTTTCGTGAAGGCGTCGGCGCGCATGCGCGGCAGGGTGGTCATGATGCGGTGCCCGGTGGCGATGAAATGAAGCGGCGAAAACGATGCCTGAAAGCGTGTGCGCTTAACGCGTCACGCGCAGGCGCAATTCGTTCTGTCCTTGCACGCTCGCCGTGACGTTGACGCGGCGATCCGTCGTCCTGACGATGAAGTGCTGGCGCGTCGGCGTGTTCACGTCGTGCACAACGTTCGGGAAACACGCGGCGATGTCGGCACCGAGTTCTTCGAGCGGATCGTTGACGACGCCGTCGGCCTGCCAGTGCGCGCGCCAGCGGCAATCGTAGGAATGAGCGTTCGCGCGGCAGTCGTCGGCATTCGCCAAGCCCGGCAGTTGCGCGGCCTGTTGCGTGTGCAGTTACTTGAAGTCGGGTGCGTCGACGATATGTTTGAGCGCGGGGTACCTGTCAGCAGCAGTGCGGTGCCGAGCGTGAGCGCGAGGCGCTGGGTCAGGGAAGGGGGGAGCGACGATTGGATGACATAGGCGAAGTGTCCAGTAGCATTGAATGACGTAGCGGGCAGGACGTCGTAGTACGGCCCGCACGACTATCGTCGCTGCGACGAGGCACTTTCAAAGCGCCGGAACAACGCGCCGGCTTCGCAAATGCTTCCGAACTCTTCTCGCTTATTTCTGGATGTTGCGCTGTGTCGGATCCGGCGCGCAATGATGTGCGATGGCAGCGCGGCGGTGCGCGTAACGACGATGCCTTTAACCGAGCATCAAACCGCCGTCGATGTGAATGGTTTGGCCCGTGATGTGCCGCGCTTCGTCGGAAAGCAGAAACGCGATGAGCGTCGCGATGTCGGCCGGTTCGGCAACGTGACCGAGCGGTGTGGCCTCGGCGGCGCACGTCCACACGGATGCGTTATCGGCACTCGGCCCGCTATCTTTACGCGTGTAGCCGGGCGCCACGCAATTCACCGTCACGCCGTGCGGCGCGAGTTCGGCCGCGGCGGTTTTCGCGAGCGATTCGAGCGCGGCCTTCACCGCCGCCGTTGCGGCGAACGGCGCATCCGCGCGATAACGACGCGCGACGAACGAACTCAGCGCCACGACGCGTCCACGCTTCGACGTTTCCAGCGCGGGCCGCGCGCGTTTGACGAGCGCCGCGAACGCGGACTGGAACGCGTCGGCGTCGAGTGCCTGCAAGGTTTGCCGTTGCGCATGGCCGGCGTTCGCAACCAGTTGGCCGAGCGCGCCGAAATTCGCGAGCGTTTCGTGGATCACGTGTTCCGCTGCGCCACGTTCCGCGAGATCGCTGAACACGGTGGTGCACTGCGCACCGTTGGCGGTGCAGTCGGTTGCGACCTGCGCGAGCCGTTCGCGTGATTCGTGATCCGCGCCCGTGATCAGCACGACGCGGTCGAGGTTCGCGTGGCTCGCCGCGCTCATGCCGCGATCGCCTCGCCGGAGCGTTCGACGTCGAGCGTTTCTTCGTGATACGCCGCGAGCGATTCGCGATGCGCGACGCTGACGATCCCCGCCTTCGGCAGACGCTCGGTGAAGAGACGATAGAGACGCGCTTCGTTTTCCGCGTCGAGCGCGCTGGTGGCTTCGTCGAGGAACAGGTAGTCGGGCTTGTGCAGCAGAACGCGTGCGGCGGCGAGACGCTGCTGTTCGCCCGGCGACAGAATGCGCGTCCAGTGTCCCGATTCCTGCAGATGCTCCGTGTACTCCGACAGATGGCACGTCACCAGTGCTTCGCGGCATTCTTCGTCGGTGTAGGTGTCGGCGGCGGACGGATAGGTGAGCGCCGCTTTCAGCGTGCCGATCGGCATGTAGCTGACCTGCGGAATGAACATCATGCGGGCGTTCACGGGCGCGTCGATCGAACCGTCGCCGAACGGCCAGAGACCGGCGAGCGCACGCATGAGTGTGCTCTTGCCCGAACCGGACGGGCCGCGCACGAGCCAGCGCGAGCCCGGCTTGATCGCGATATCGCGGATGCGCGACAGCGGATTGCCGTTCGGCAGCGCGAGCTTGAGACCTTCGGTGGAGAGGTCGTCGGAGTCGACGAAATGCAGGTTGATGCCGCCGTGCGCGGTGGCGGGCGAGACCGATTCCTTCAGACGCGGCGCGTGCACGATGCACTTGAATTCGCGCAACCGGTTCACGGTAGCGCGCCATTCGACCAATGTGCTGTAACTGTTGATGAACCACGAGAACGAATCGCTCACCGTGCCGAACGCTTGCGAAATCTGCATCAGCACGCCGAACGTGAAGGCGCCCGCGAAATAACGCGGCGCGGCCACGACGATCGGGAAAATGATCGCGATCTGACTATAGAAGCTCAGCACGAACGTGAGCCGCTTGGTGTACTTCATCACCTGCCACCAATTGTCGCGGATGCGGCCGAACAGCGAATGCGCGTTCGACTTCTCGGTTTCCATGCCGTCGTAGAACGCGATCTGCTCGGCGTTTTCACGCAGACAGATCAGGCCGAAACGGAAATCCGCCTCCACCTTCTGTGCCTGATAGTTGATCGGCACGAGCGGATGGCCGACCTTCTGGATGATGAGCGAGCCGACTACCGCGTAAAGCGCCGCCGCCCAGACCATGTAGCCGGGAATGTGAATCGGCATGCCGCCGAGCGTAATGGTGAGCGCGCCGGCGAGTGCCCACAGGATCGTGATGAACGACACCAGCGTCACGACGGTGGACAGCAGATCGAGCGTGAGCGAGAGTGTCGTGGTGGCGAACGACTGGAGGTCGTCGCTGATCCGCTGGTCGGGGTTGTCGGCGAGACGATCGCGCTCGATCCGGTAGAACGTGCTGTCATGCAGCCACTCGTTCAGATAGCGCGTGGTGAGCCACTGACGCCAGCGGAAGCCGAGCATCTGGCGCAGATAACGTCCGTACACCGCGAGGATGATGTAGCCGAACGCGAGTCCGGTGAAGATCATCAGCAGATGCGGGAAATCATTGACGTTTTTGGTCTGCAGCGCGTTGTAGAAATCCGCGCTCCATCGGTTCAGCCGCACGTTGATCCACACCACGAGCAGATTCATCACGATGATCGCGATGAGCAGGCTCCAGGCGACGGTTCGTTCTTTGGAGACCCAATAGGGTTTGATCAGGCTCCACGCGGAGACTTTTTTGTCGCGCGGCAGCGCGGGGCTGACTAAGGTATCTGTTGTCATGAGCATCCTGATGGAAGTGCTGACGCCGAGGTGCTGCCCGCGCCGGTTCGGCTTCCACGCATCGGCCCGGCCCGGGTTTTTCCGCCGGACACCGCCCGTTCGGGCCGCGCTGCGACGGTCTTACATTCCTGCCCGGGCGCCGTGCTTGACGAATGGCAAGCGCGTCCGGGCGAGCGACCAATTCTGGCGCGAAGCCCTTAAGCGAAAATTAATTGCGACCCGATCGCCGAGGCTGTCTGCCGTAGCGACGCCTCGGCCGCCAGATTGACCGCCGTGCGCCGCAAGCGCTGCCCCGAAGCGGCATCCGATCGGGCCATTGTGCCAGAGCGCCGGAGCGGACTGTATTATTGTTGCCAGAGACGGTACCAGATTAGGCGCGGCGCGGCTCACGCGGGCCGCTGGTTTGCGGGCGCCGCGCCTTTATGGTCTAATGGACTCGATGAAACAGGGGTGCTTTGCCCACAGGTGGCATGGTTTTCATGCCACGGCGGCGAGGCTGAGAGAGACCCTTTGCACCCGATCCGGGTAATACCGGCGCGGGAAGTTTCCGGAAGCAGCCAGTCTTCCATTCCCCGCTGGGCAGCGTTCCTCATTGGGGCGCACAGCTTGCCCGGCCGGCCTTACCCGCCGGTTTCGTCTTGGGTACGCGCGCTTTTTCGCCGTACGAAAGGATCCGATGACCGTCTATTCTTCAGACATGCTGTTTGTCTTTCATCTGCGCCACGTATCGCGCCTTGCTTCGGAGTGCGCGCGATGAACCGTTCCGCTCAACCTGATTTCGCCGTGCTCGGCGGCGGTTTGTGCGGCCGTCTCGTGGCTTGGCGTCTTGCGGGCGAAGGGCATCGCGTGGCGCTTTACGAGCGCGGCGATGCCGCCGGTTCGCAGGCCGCCGCGTGGGTCGCCGCCGCCATGCTCGCGCCGCTCGCCGAAGCCGCGAGCGCCGAACTGCTGATTACGCGTCTTGGTGCGAGTTCGCTCGAAACGTGGCCGCAAATTCTCACTGAACTGCCCGAGCCGGTATTTTTCCAGCGCAACGGCACGTTCGTCTTGTGGCATCACGCCGACCGTACCGAAGCGCCGCTCTTCGAGCGACGCGTGCGCTCGAATGCGCCGACTGATCTGCTCGAAGGCGGTTTCGTCAAACTCGCGGGCGCGCAGGTCGGTGAGACAGAGCCCGCTCTGGCCGGCCGTTTCAATCAGGGCTGGCTGTTGCCGCACGAAGGCCAGCTCGACAATCGTCAGGTGCTGTCGGCGCTCGCGGCGGGTCTCGCCCAACGCGGCGTGGAAACGCACTGGAATACGCCTGTCGACGACAACGCGCTGCCGCCCGCGCGCATCACGATCGACTGCCGCGGACTTGGCGCGAAGCCGGTGTTGCCCATGCTGCGCGGCATTCGCGGCGAAGTCGCGCGGGTGCATGCGCCGGGCATCCGGCTGATGCGTCCGGTGCGGTTTCTGCATCCGCGCTATCCGCTCTACATCGCACCGAAGCAGGACGATCTCTACGTGATCGGCGCGACCGAGGTGGAAGGCGAGGACATGTCACCCGTCAGCGTGCGCTCGGCGCTCGAACTGCTGAGCGCGGCGTTTTCCGTGCATCCCGGTTTCGGCGAGGCACGCATTCTCGAACTGAATTCGCAGTGCCGCCCGACGCTGCCGGACCACCGTCCGGCGCTGCTATGGGACGGCGCGCAGACCCTGCGCGTGAACGGCCTATACCGGCACGGCTACATGATCATGCCCGAAGTGGCGGACGAGGCCGTGCGCTTCGCCGCGGCATTGCTCGACGGCCGTGTCGGCGACGCGAACGCCTTCGCCGACTGGCAGCACCACGCGCGCTGGAGCGAGCTTTTTAAACTGGACCGCGCGCAGGAGCCGGCATGAGCGTTGCGCGCGCATTGCTTCATCGCGCGCGCCGTGCCGCTGTCGCCTTTGACTGACTGATCAACCGTATTCGAACACCATGGACATTCACATCAACCAGAAGCCGTTGTCGTTGCCCGAAGGCGCGACCGTTGCCGACGCGCTCACCGCGTTCGGTGCGCGGCCGCCGTTCGCCGTCGCGCTGAACGGCGATTTCGTGGCGCGCACGCAGCATGCGGCGCGCGCCCTGCAGACGGGCGACAGGCTCGACGTCGTGCAACCCGTGGCCGGCGGCTGAACGGCTGCGCACGCAATGCCGGCTCGCCGGATTGTCGGAGACAACTTCTTATGCAAATGACTTCCACCCAACCCGACGACGTGCTTACGCTGTACGGCCAGACTTTCGCGAGCCGCGTGCTGCTCGGCACGTCGCGCTATCCGTCGCTGCAATCGCTGTCCGATTCGATTGACGCCGCGAAACCCGGCATGGTGACCGTCGCGCTGCGCCGGCAGATGAACGAGGGCGGCCCCGAAGCCGGCTTCTTCGACCTGCTCAAGCGCCACGGCGTGCCGCCCCTGCCGAATACGGCTGGTTGCCTCATGGTCGGCGAAGCGGTCACGACTGCGCACATGGCGCGCGAAATCTTCGAAACCGAGTGGATCAAGCTTGAACTGATCGGCGACGACTACACGCTGCAACCCGATCCGATCGGCCTGATCGAAGCAGCGTCGCAACTCGTCAAGGACGGCTTCAAGGTGCTGCCGTATTGCACGGAAGACCTCGTGGTAGGACGCCGTCTGCTAGACGCCGGTTGTGAGGCGCTGATGCCGTGGGGCGCGCCGATCGGCACCGGCAAAGGCGTCATCAATCCTTATGGGCTGCGCGTGCTGCGCGAGCGTCTGCCGGACGTGCCGCTCATCGTCGACGCCGGACTCGGCGTGCCGTCGCACACGGCGCAAGTGATGGAATGGGGCTTCGACGGCGTGCTGCTGAACACGGCCGTGTCGCAGGCCACGCATCCGGACGCGATGGCGCGCGCCTTTGCGCTGGGCGTCGAAGCCGGCCGCCAGGCGTTCCTAGCAGGGCCGATGGCCGAGCGCGAAAGCGCGCACGCGAGCACGCCGGTGGTCGGCATGCCGTTCTGGCATCAGGATGGGAGCGCCGCATGACGCAAGCACTGACACTGAAAGACCGCGACCTTTTCTGGCCGCCCGCCGACGAACTCACGGAAGCCACCGAGCGCATTCGCGCCCGTCTCGGCGACTGGCCGCCCACGCACGCGCCGTGGCGCATCTGCCTCGCTGCGCCGGACGAGCCTAACGGCGGCGACCTGATCGTCGTCGCGGACGCGCAGGAACACGGCGAGCAGGTGACGCGCCGGCTGGTGACGGGCGCGGGCGTGATCGAAGCCGCGCAAGATAAAGCCACGCTGCATCTGGGCGGTGAAAAGTATCGTCTCGAAGGGCGTCTGGCCGAAGACTGGATCGCGGCGCTCGCGGCGTTTCTCGATTGCGGTTTCGATCCGCACGACGCGCTGGTGCTGGCGCTTGCTTGGCGCGCCGACGACGCCTTCCCGTCCGACCTCGCGCGATTCCCGCGTTTTGCCGGTCTACCCGATGCGCCGGCGCAAGCTTTCGCGGCTTGCCCGGCACGCCTCGGTTTGTATCCGGTGCTGCCGACGGCGGAGTGGGTCGAACGCGTAGTGGGCTTCGGCGTGAAGACGGTGCAGTTGCGCCGCAAGTCGGCCGAGCCCGCCGACGAACTGAAGCGCGAGATCGCCCGCTGCGTGGCCGCCGGGCGTGCGCGCGACGCGCAGGTGTTCATCAACGATCACTGGCAGGCCGCGCTGGAAGCGGGCGCGTACGGTGTGCATCTCGGTCAGGAAGACGTGCACACGGCAGACCTCGGCGCGCTGGCCGCCTCGGGCATTCGGCTTGGTCTGTCGACGCACGGTTTCTACGAGATTTTGAAAGCGCTGCATTTCCGGCCGAGCTACATTGCGCTTGGTGCGGTTTTCCCGACCACCACCAAAGTTATGCCGACGGCGCCGCAGGGCTTGCGGCGTCTGGCACGTTACGTGCGATTGCTCGACGGCGTCGTGCCCATGGTGGCGATCGGCGGGATCGATCTACAGGTGCTGCCGGACGTGCTGGCAACGGGTGTGGGTTGCGCCGCGGTGGTGCGGGCGGTCACGGAAGCAGCGGACCCCGCTGCCGCCGTTTCTGCACTGCAACAAGCGTTTCTGCAATAATCGTCACACTTGGTAAAGGGACAGGGCATCTTCACGGCAACTTTTGCATGATGGCCCTATAATTCGGCCTTCCGTGTAAAAGGACTGTCAGTTTCGTGTCTTCCTCCCCCGAGACATTACTCGAGCTGCGCGACGTCGACTTCGGTTATGGCGACCGGCTCGTCCTGTCGAACCTGAATCTGCGCTTCAAGCGCGGTCAGGTCGTGGCGGTCATGGGCGGCTCGGGTTGCGGCAAAACCACCGTGCTGCGTCTGATCGGCGGTCTGGTGCGCGCGAAGCGCGGCCAGATCCTGTTTCAGGGGCAAGACATCGGTCAGCAGACGCACGAAGGCCTCTACGCGCTGCGTCGCAAAATGGGCATGCTGTTCCAGTTCGGCGCGCTCTTCACCGACATGTCGGTGTTCGAAAACGTCGCCTTTGCCCTGCGTGAGCACACCGATCTCCCGGAAGAACTGCTCCGCGATCTCGTACTGATGAAGCTCAACGCGGTCGGTCTGCGCGGCGCGCGCGATCTGCTGCCGTCGGAGATCTCAGGTGGCATGGCAGGGCGTGTGGCGCTTGCCCGCGCAATTGCCCTCGACCCCGAACTGATGATGTACGACGAGCCGTTCGCCGGCCTCGACCCGATCTCGCTCGGCATCACCGCCAATCTGATCCGCACGCTGAATCAGGCGCTCGGCGCCACCTCGATTCTCGTGACGCACGACGTGCCCGAATCGTTCGCGATCGCCGACTATGTGTATTTCCTCGCCAACGGCGGCGTCCATGCGGAAGGCACGCCGGACGAACTGCGCGCGTCGACGGATCCCACGGTGCGCCAGTTCATCGACGGTGTGCCGGACGGCCCTTTCAAATTCCACTATCCGAGCACGCCGCTCGCGGCGGAGTTCGGCATCGGCGGAGGTCAGGCATGATCAGTACGATCGGTCGCTCGGTGATCGGCGGGCTCGGCACGGCCGGCTACGCCACGCGCTTCTTCTTCCGACTGGTGCTCGAATTTTTCCCGCTGCTGCGCCGGCCGCGCCTTGTCACGAAGCAGATCCATTTCTTAGGTAATTATTCACTGGTGATCATCGCCGTGTCGGGCCTGTTCGTCGGCTTCGTGCTCGGTTTGCAGGGCTATTACACGCTGAACCGGTATGGTTCGGAGCAGGCGCTCGGCTTACTGGTCGCGCTTTCGCTTGTGCGCGAACTCGGCCCGGTGGTCACTGCTTTACTGTTCGCTGGCCGGGCAGGCACGTCGCTCACGGCCGAAATCGGCTTGATGAAAGCAGGCGAACAACTCACGGCCATGGAAATGATGGCCGTCGACCCGGTCAAGGTCGTCGTGGCGCCGCGCATGTGGGCCGGCATCATTTCGATGCCGATTCTCGCGGCCATTTTCAGCGCGATTGGCGTGTTCGGCGGCCATGTGGTGGGCGTGCTGCTGATCGGCGTCGACGCAGGCGCGTTCTGGTCGCAGATGCAAGGCGGCGTCGATGTCTGGCGCGATGTCGGCGCAGGCGTCATCAAGAGCGTGGTGTTCGGCCTCGCGGTGACGTTCGTTGCGCTGTTTCAGGGCTATGAAGCCAAGCCGACGCCGGAAGGTGTGTCGCGCGCCACGACCAAAACGGTCGTGTATGCTTCGCTCGCCGTGCTTGGCCTCGATTTTTTGCTGACAGCACTGATGTTCAGCTAAGACTGCGCGGCACGTTGGGTTGCCGGCGCGGCTTGTGATTCGCGCGGCGGCAAACGCTGGCAGCGTGGCGGATTCACTTTAGGATGACGATGAAAAAGACTGCTCTCGACTTCTGGGTTGGCCTGTTCGTGGTGTTGGGTTTCGTGGCGTTGCTGTTTCTCGCGCTGAAGGCCGGCAACATGAGCTCGTTGTCGTTTCAGGCAACGTACCCGGTCAAACTCAAGTCCGACAATATCGGTGGGTTGAAGGCGTGCGCGCCTGTGAAGAGCGCGGGCGTGACGGTGGGTCGCGTCGGCACGATCGGCTTCGACAGCAATTCGTATCAGGCTGTCGTCACGATCGACATCTACAAGCAATACCAGTTTCCGAAAGACAGCTCGGCCAAGATCCTGACCTCGGGCCTGCTCGGCGAGCAGTACATCGGGCTCGAACCCGGCGGCGACACGGAAATGCTCAAAGCGGGCGATACGATTTCCATGACGCAATCGGCGATCGTGCTGGAAAACCTGATCGGTCAGTTCCTGTATAGCAAAGCCGCGGACTCGGGCGCGTCGAAGCCGGCCTCCGGTTCCGCCACGCCCGCACCTGCGCCCGTCACGCCGCCAGCGGTGCCCGCGGCACCGGCTATGCCCGCTTCCGGCGCGGCAAGCCAATAAGGAGAATAACAATGCAGACCTCACGCAACAGGGGGGGCGCACGCGTCTTCCAGTTCGCGAAGCTGGCCGTCGCGATGGCCGCGGTCGCCGTGTCGGCCGGCTGTACGACGGTGCAGACGCCGACCAAGGGCGATCCGCTCGAAGGCCTGAACCGCACGATCTTCACGGTCAACGACAGGCTCGACCAATACGCGCTGAAGCCGGTCGCCAAAGGCTACGTGTTCATCACGCCGCAGCCGGTGCGCGACAGCGTCACCAACTTCTTCTCGAATATCGGCGACGTCTACATCGCAGCGAATAACCTGTTGCAGCTGAAGATCACCGACGGCGTGGAAGACATCATGCGGATCGTGATCAACATGGTGTTCGGTGTCGGCGGTCTGTTCGACGTGGCCACGCTCGCCAAGCTGCCGAAGCACGAGAACGACTTGGGCCTCACGCTCGGCCACTATGGCGTGCCGGCCGGTCCGTACCTCGTGTTGCCGCTGTTCGGGCCGAGCACGGTGCGCGACGCGGTGGGTTCGATCGGCAACTACTATGTGAATCCGCTGAGCTACATCGATCCGGCGGGTTTGAGCTGGGCGCTCTATGGCCTGAACATCGTCAACACGCGTGCGAATCTGCTGAACGCGAGCGACGTGCTGGAAGGCGCCACGCTCGACAAGTATTCGTTCGTGCGTAACGCGTATCTTCAGCGCCGTCAGTATCTGCTGTCGGACGGCAAGCAGTCGGCGGCGTTGCCGAATTACGGCGACGAAGCACCGCTGCCCAAGTACGACGACGTAGACGGCGGCGCAGCGGCGGGCACGCAAGGTGCTGCCGCTAAACCGTCGGCCGAGACGGCCGCATCCGGCACGACGGCTGCAACGCCGCAAGGCGCGTCGGCGGCACCCGAAGCGGCATCGGGCAGCGCCGAAACGCCGCCGCTCGACATGAACGGCGGTCCGGAAACCACGCAGATTCCGGCCGGCCAGCTCGTGCCGCCGTCGCGTTTCAATTTCCCTTCGTTCAGATTGCGTTGATTGAATCGATCGTGCAGCCGTAACAGATCGATACGACTCTTGCCGTTTGCGCATGGATTGCCGCTGAACTCGCGTGTTAATGTCGGCTCAAACGGTTGCCCTATTTTTAAGGCAGGGCTCCAAATGAAAAAATTCTTCCTGATTCCGTTGTTCGCTGCGCTGTTCTCGTTTGCCAGTGCCGGTGCATCGGCACAAACGGTCGACACCAATTCGCCGGACGGCATGATCAAGACGGTCACGCAGCAGGTGGTCGACGCCGTGCGCGCCGACAAGTCGATCCAGCAAGGTGACATCTCGCACATCACGAAGCTGGTCAACGAGAAGATCCTGCCGTACACGGACTTCCGCCGCACCACGCAGCTCGCAATGGGCCGCAACTGGCGCACCGTTACGCCTGAGCAGCAGAACCAGGTGGTCGAGCAGTTCAAGATGCTGCTGATCCGCACGTACTCGGGCGCACTCGCGCAGGTGAAAGACCAGCAGATCCAGTACAAGCCGTTTCGCATGAACCCGGATGACACCGACACGGTGGTGCGCTCGGTCGTAATGAACAACGGCTCGCCGATCGAACTCGACTACCGTCTGTACAAGACGCCACAAGGCTGGCGCGTGTATGACATCAACGTGCTCGGCGCATGGCTGATCCAGGCGTATCAGCAGCAGTTCAACGAGCAGATCCTGCAGAAGGGCGTCGAGGGCCTGATCCAGTTCCTCACACAACGTAACCAGCAACTCGCCGCGGGCAAGCAGTCGTGAGCGAAGTGGTCAATTCCGTCGCGAACCGCTTCGAATGTGGCGCGACGCTCACCCACGAGAGCGCGAAGGCCGCGCTCTCGGCGGGTCTGCAACGCATCGCGGCAGGCGCGAACGGTGTGGATTGCGCGCCGCTCACGCAATTCGACTCGTTCGCGCTCGCTGTGCTTCTCGCGTGGGAGCGTGCCGCCCAAGCACGCGGCGCCCGCTTCGAGATCGTCAATCTGCCGGCTGGCCTTGCCAGTCTTGCGCACGCTTACGGCGTCGACAGCCTCATTACGACGCGACATTGACGCTTCAATCGCGTCGATTCCCAACTTCGCCATTGAGATGGGGCTGCGGTTTTTTGCCCTATAATCAAACGTTTTTTGGGGCAGCTAACCGGCCCCAATTCCGTTCCTCCCAGCATTTGTGCGCCTTTGCCAGGGCTCCTATAGGTGCCGCGACTCAGGCGGCCCACAGTCATGTCAGCTATAGAAATTCGTAACGTCAAGAAGCGCTACAAGGATTTGCAGGCACTCAAGGGCGTCAGCCTCACAGTGGAAGAAGGCGAGTTCTTCGGGCTGCTCGGTCCGAACGGTGCGGGCAAGACAACGCTCATCAGCATTCTCGCGGGCCTCGCGCGCGCCGACGAAGGCAGCATCGAAGTGCGCGGCCACGACGTCGTCAACGACTTCCGTGGCGCACGCCGCTCGCTCGGCGTCGTGCCGCAGGAGCTCGTGTTCGATCCGTTTTTTACCGTCTGCGAAACGCTGCGCATCCAGTCCGGCTACTACGGCCTGCGCAACAATGACGCGTGGATCGACGAGATCATGGCCAATCTCGATCTCACCGACAAAGCCGACGCCAACATGCGCGCGCTCTCGGGCGGCATGAAGCGCCGCGTGCTGGTCGCGCAGGCGCTCGTGCACCGGCCGCCCGTCATCGTGCTGGATGAGCCGACCGCTGGCGTGGACGTGGAACTGCGCCAGACGCTGTGGAAATTCATCTCCCGTCTGAACCGTGAAGGTCACACCATAGTGCTGACCACGCACTATCTCGAAGAAGCCGAGTCGTTGTGCGACCGCATCGCGATGCTGCGTCGCGGCGAGGTCGTCACGCTCGAGCGCACCAGCACGCTGCTCCAGCGCTTTGCAGGTATGCAGCTCTTCGTGCGTTTCGCGCAGGGTGTGCTGCCTGCCGAGTTGCGCGTGCTCGAAGCGGAAGGCGGCGCGGGCAGCGGCAACGGCCGTCAGCATCTGTTGCGTCTGTCGAGCTACGACGACGTCGAGCCGATCCTCGCGAAGTGCCGCGCGGCGGGTTGCAAATTCGAAGAAATCGAGGTTCGCAAGGCCGATCTCGAAGACGTTTTCGTTCAGGTAATGAACGGTCCGGAAGTGATCGAGGGGCTTGCATGAGCGGTTTCCGTACGCTATTTCGTAAGGAGATCCTGCGTTTCTGGAAGGTGTCGTTCCAGACCATGCTCGCGCCGGTCATCACCGCGTTGCTGTATCTGACGATCTTCGGCCATGCGTTGCGCGGTCACGTGCAGGTTTATCCGGGCGTTGAATACACGAGCTTTCTGATTCTCGGCCTCGTGATGATGAGCGTGTTGCAGAATGCGTTCGCGAATAGTTCGTCGTCGCTGATCCAGTCGAAGATCACCGGTAATCTGGTGTTCGTGCTGCTGCCGCCGCTGTCGCACTACGAGATGTTCGCCGCGTACGTGCTCGCGGCCGTCGCGCGCGGGCTCGCGGTCGGCTTCGGCGTGTTCATCGTGACGATCTGGTTTGTGCCGGTGAGTTTCAGCGCGCCGCTCTTCATCATCCTGTTTGCGATTTTCGGCGCGGCGATCTTGGGCACGCTGGGTTTGATCGCGGGCATCTGGGCCGAGAAGTTCGACCAACTGGCCGCGTTCCAGAATTTTCTGATCATGCCGCTCACGTTCCTCTCGGGCGTGTTCTACTCCACGCATACGCTGCCACCGGTGTGGCGCGAAGCGTCGCGCCTCAATCCCTTTTTCTACATGATCGACGGCTTTCGCTATGGCTTCTTCGGGATGTCGGATATCAATCCGCTCGTGAGCCTCGCTATCGTCGCCGGTTTCTTCGTGGTGCTGGCCGCCATTGCGATGCGCATGCTCGCTACCGGCTACAAACTGCGCCACTGACCAGGAGCTTTCCCATGTTGCCGACTCCCGAACAGGTCAAGCAATACATCGCGGCAGGTCTTGCCTGCGAGCATCTCGAAGTCGAAGGCGACGGTCAGCACTTCTTTGCGACCATCGTTTCACCGAGTTTCGAAGGCAAGCGCTCGATCGTCCGTCATCAACTCGTGTACGCGGCGCTCGGCGACCGCATGCGCGAAGAAATTCACGCGCTCAGCATGAAAACGCTGACGCCCGCCGAATGGCAGAACGTGTAACTCTGGAAATTTAGTGTGATTTAGTGTGAATTACTCAAGAAGGGCGCAACGCCGGTAGCGGCGCGTCGAACACTGGTAAAGCTGGCCCGGCCGAAATCCGGGAACATCAGGAACTGACAGGCATGGATAAACTCGTCATTGAAGGTGGCAGCCCGCTGTCCGGCGAAGTCGTCGTCTCGGGTGCGAAGAACGCAGCGTTGCCGATCCTGTGCGCGGCGCTGCTGAGCGCGGAGCCGGTGCCCCTGGAAAACGTGCCCGACCTGCAGGACGTGCGCACCATGCTCAAGCTGCTCGGCCAGATGGGCGTGAAGATCGAAAGCAGCGAAGGGCGCGTGTCGCTCGACGCTTCGAAGGTCGAAAACCTCGTCGCTCCGTACGAAATGGTCAAGACCATGCGTGCGTCGATCCTCGTGCTCGGCCCGCTGGTAGCGCGCTTCGGTCATGCGCGTGTGTCGCTGCCTGGCGGCTGTGCAATCGGTGCGCGTCCGGTGGATCAGCACATCAAGGGCCTGCAGGCGATGGGCACCGAGATCACAATCGAGCATGGCTTCATCGAAGCACGTGCGAAGCGTTTGAAGGGCGCGCGCATCGTCACCGACATGATCACCGTCACCGGCACGGAAAACCTGCTGATGGCCGCGGTGCTTGCCGAAGGCGAGACGGTCATCGAGAACGCGGCGCGTGAGCCGGAAGTGGGCGACCTCGCGCACCTGCTGGTCGCGATGGGCGCGAAGATCGACGGCATCGGCACCGACCGCCTCGTCATTCAGGGCGTCGAGAAGCTGCACGGCGCGAAGCACACGGTGATTCCCGACCGTATTGAAGCCGGCACGTTCCTGTGCGCGGTCGCGGCCTCCGGCGGCGACGTCACGCTGCGCCACGTGCGTCCGCTGATCCTCGAAGCGGTCACGGAGAAGCTGCGCGAAGCAGGCGTGACGATCGACGAAGGCGAAGACTGGATGCGCGTGCGCATGAATCAGCGGCCGAGCGCCGTCACGTTCCGCACGTCCGAATATCCGGCGTTCCCGACCGACATGCAGGCGCAGTTCATGGCGCTCAACACGATCGCGGAAGGCACCTCGCAGGTCGTCGAAACGATCTTCGAAAACCGCTTCATGCACGTGCAGGAATTGAACCGCCTCGGCGCCAACATCACGATCGACGGCAATACCGCGCTCGTCACCGGCGTGGAGACGCTCTCGGGTGCGAAGGTCATGGCAACCGATCTGCGCGCGTCGGCGAGTCTCGTGATCGCGGCGCTGCGCGCCGACGGCGAAACGCTGATCGACCGCATCTATCACCTGGATCGCGGCTACGACAAGGTGGAGACCAAGCTCACCGCGATCGGTGCGAAGGTGCGCCGCGTGTCCGGGAGCCAGGTATGAATGCGGTGCCGCAAACGTCGTCCTCGCCGGCCGTGAGCGCGCTACTCACACTCGCTTTGTCGAAAGGGCGTATCTTCGAGGAGACGCTGCCGCTGCTCGCCGCAGCCGGCACTGAAGTCGCCGAAGGTCCGGAGACCTCGCGCAAGCTGATTCTGCCGACTACCGACGTGAACCTGCGCGTGATCATCGTCCGCGCGACAGACGTGCCCACATATGTCGAATACGGCGCCGCCGATTTCGGCGTGGCGGGTAAAGACGTGCTGCTGGAACACGGCGGCAGCGGCCTGTATCAACCGATCGATCTGGATATTGCGCGCTGCCGCATGTCGGTCGCGGTGGCCGCCGGTTTCGATTACGCGAACGCGGTGCGTCAGGGCGCGCGTCTGCGCGTTGCAACCAAGTACACGGAAACCGCACGTGAGCATTTTGCCGCCAAGGGCGTTCATGTCGATCTGATCAAGCTGTACGGTTCGATGGAACTGGCGCCGCTAGTAGGGCTGGCCGATGCGATCGTCGACCTGGTGAGTTCGGGCAACACGCTGCGCGCCAACAATCTTGTCGAAGTGGAAGAGATCATGCAGATCTCGTCGCGCCTCGTCGTGAACCAGGCGGCGCTGAAACTGAAACGCGCTGCGCTGCGGCCGATCATTGACGCGTTCGAACGCGCATCGAAACCCGGCGCGGCTGCGGCTTGATAGAGTGAGTTCGATCCCGCTGTAAAGCACGCCTTACCGAAACGGAAAACGTATGTCTATCAAGATTCGCAAACTCGATTCCACCGTGCCGGACTTCCAGAAGTCGCTGCATGCGGTGCTCGCGTTCGAGGCGAGCGAAGACGAAGCGATCGAGCACTCGGTCGCCCAGATTCTGAACGACGTGAAGGCGCACGGCGATGCCGCGGTGCTCGAATACACACACCGTTTCGACCGCGTCGAAGCAACGAGCGTGGGCGCGCTCGAATTGCCGATGTCCGAGCTCGAAGCCGCGCTGGAAGGTCTGGAGCCGAAGCGCCGTGCGGCGCTCGAAGCGGCGGCGGCGCGCGTGCGCGATTACCACGAGAAGCAGAAGATCGAATGCGGCAGCCATAGCTGGCAGTACACGGAAGCCGACGGTACCGTACTTGGCCAGAAGGTCACGCCGCTCGACCGCGCCGGTATCTACGTGCCGGGCGGCAAGGCGGCGTATCCGTCGTCGGTGCTAATGAATGCGATTCCCGCGCGTGTGGCGGGTGTGCGCGAAATCGTCATGGTCGTGCCCACGCCGGACGGCGTGAAGAATCCGCTGGTGCTCGCGGCGGCGTTGCTGGGCGGCGTGGACCGCGTGTTCACGATCGGCGGCGCGCAGGCAGTCGGTGCGCTCGCTTACGGCACGCAAACCATTCCCGCCGTCGACAAGATCTGCGGTCCGGGCAATGCGTATGCCGCGTCGGCGAAGCGCCGCGTGTTCGGCACGGTCGGCATCGACATGATCGCCGGGCCATCGGAAATTCTGGTGCTGTGCGACGGCACGACGGATCCGCGCTGGGTCGCGATGGACCTGTTCTCGCAAGCCGAGCACGACGAACTCGCCCAATCCATTCTGCTGTGCCCAGACGAGGCGTTCATCGGCCGCGTGCAGGATGCCATCGACGAACTGCTGCCCACCATGCCGCGCCGCGACGTGATTCAGGCATCGCTGGAAGGACGCGGCGCGCTGGTCAAGGTGCGCGATATGGCCGAAGCCTGCGCGATCGCGAACGACATCGCGCCGGAGCATATGGAAATCTCCGCGCTGGAACCGCACCAGTGGGGCCAACTGATCCGCCACGCAGGCGCGATTTTCCTTGGCCGTTACACGAGCGAGAGTCTCGGCGACTACTGCGCAGGACCGAATCACGTTCTGCCTACGTCGCGTACCGCACGGTTCTCGTCGCCGCTCGGTGTCTACGATTTCTTCAAGCGTTCGAGCGTGATCGAGGTCAGCGCGGAAGGCGCGCAGACGCTCGGCGAGATCGCGGCCGAACTGGCCTACGGCGAAGGTCTGCAGGCGCACGCCCGCAGCACCGAATACCGGATGCGCCAGAACGGGTGAGCGTAGAAGCGAAGCGGGTGCCGGGCGGGCAACGCTGATCGGAGTGCGGTCAGTCGTCGCCAAATAAGCCGGCAAAAACCGGGCGACGGATTTCTTGCTGCGCTCCGTTTAAATAACAACAGAGACCAACCTAGGGGCGGCGCGCATGCCGCCAACGCTGGTTGGCGCGCGCTGGGCGTCGACCGGCCCACTAACTTATGACTACACCTCAAGACATCATCCGCAGTGACGTGCTCGCGATGACGAGCTATCCCGTTCCCGACGCCACGGGCTATATCAAGCTCGACGCGATGGAAAATCCGTTTCCGCTGCCGCCGGTTCTGGCCGCGCATCTGGGCGAGCATCTCGCGGGTGTCACGTTGAACCGCTATCCGGCGCCGCGTCCGGACGCGCTGATCGAAAAGATCAAACGCGTGATGGGCGTGCCGTCCGGTTGCGACGTGCTACTCGGCAACGGTTCGGATGAAATCATCAGCATGGTGTCGATCGCATGTGTGAAGCCGGGTGCAAAGGTGCTCGCGCCGATGCCGGGCTTCGTCATGTATCAGATGTCGGCGAGGCTCGCGAATCTGGAGTTCGTCGGCGTGCCGCTGAACGCCGATTTCACGCTCGACACCGAAGCGATGCTCGCCGCGATTGCCGAGCACGAACCGGCCATCGTCTACCTCGCGTATCCGAACAATCCCACGGGCATGCTGTACGACGATGCCGACATGGAGCGCATCATCGCGGCGGCGTCGAAGAGCCTCGTGGTGATCGACGAGGCATATCAGCCGTTCGCACAGAAAAGCTGGCTGCCGCGCGCCGACGCGTTCGACAACGTCGTAGTCATGCGTACCGTCTCGAAGCTCGGCCTCGCCGGCATCCGCCTCGGCTATCTGGTCGGCAAACCCGCGTGGCTCACGGAATTCGACAAGGTGCGCCCGCCTTACAACACCAACGTGCTGACGCAGGCCGCCGCCGATTTCTTGCTCGATCACGTCGACGTGCTCGATTCGCAGGCGGCGCAATTGCGCGACGAACGCACGAAACTCGCGGAAGCCGTGGCGCAATTGCCGGGTGCCCAAGTGTTCCCGAGCGCCGGGAATTTCCTGCTCGTGCGTGTGCCGGATGCATCGGTTCTGTTCGAAACGCTGCTGACGGCACGGGTTCTGATCAAAAACGTGAGTAAAATGCACCCATTGCTGGCCAATTGCGTGCGTTTGACCGTCGGTTCGCCCGAAGAAAATGCCCAGTTGCTCGCCAGTCTGAAACTCGTTTTGCATTGAAGTCGTACTGCGCGGCGCGCGGCTCACCGCTCGCCGTGTTCCCCTCCCACACTACTATCGTTTTCTAGCTTGATTCGAGGAATTACCATGCGCCTTGCGGAAGTCGTTCGCAATACCAGCGAAACGCAGATCCGTGTGAAGATCAACCTGGACGGCACCGGCCAGCAAAAGCTGAAAACCGGCGTGCCGTTCCTGGGCCACATGCTCGACCAGATTGCGCGGCATGGCTTGATCGATCTCGACATTGAAGCGCATGGCGACCTCGAAATTGACGACCATCATACGGTCGAAGACGTCGGCATCACGCTCGGCCAGGCCGTGGCGAAAGCTATCGGCGACAAGAAGGGCATTCGCCGTTACGGTCACGCCTACGTGCCGCTCGACGAAGCGCTGTCGCGCGTCGTGATCGACTTTTCCGGCCGTCCGGGCCTCGAATTCCACGTGCCGTTCACGCGCGCGCGTATCGGCACGTTCGACGTCGATCTCTTCATCGAATTTTTCCGCGGCTTCGTGAATCATGCCGGCGTGACTCTGCATATCGACAACCTGCGCGGCCTGAACGCCCATCACCAGATGGAAACGGTGTTCAAGGCATTCGGGCGTGCGATCCGCATGGCCGTCGAGCTTGACGAACGCGCGGCGGGACAGATTCCGTCGACCAAGGGCAGTCTCTAAGCGACGTTTCAACCACTTTTCACCGCACCGGAACCTAGCCGGTCGCGTTCACGCGCGCTTGGTATGCGATGGCATTCTGAAGTCGTTTATTTCGCTGCTGGCGTTGATCAATCCGGTCGGCGCCATTCCGTTCTTCATGAGCCTCACGGCTCAGAACGATCCGCATCGCATCAATTTCGGTGTTTTGCATGATTGCGGTCACGACGCTGTTCGGACAGCAGATCATCAGCTTTTTCGGTATTTCGGTCGGTTCGCTCGAAGTGGGCGGCGGGATCATCATGCTGCTGATGGTGATCAACATGCTGAACGCGCAGATCGGCAATAGCCGTTCGACGCCTGAAGAGCGTCATGAAGCCGAGCAGAAGGACAACATCGCAGTCGTGCCGCTCGCGATTCCGCTCCTCACCGGGCCGGGCGCGATCAGCACGACGATCATTTACGCGGCCGGGTCGGCGCACTGGTACGACCGGATCAGCCTCGTCGCGATCGGCGCAGTACTCGCGGCGATCTGCTTTTTTCGTTGCGGCTGGCCGAACCGATCGCCCGCTGGGTGGGTCGCACGGGTATCAATATCGGTACGCGGCTCATGGGTTTGATTTTATCGGTGCTGGCGGTGGAATTCATCGTCGATGGATTGAAGGCATTGCTGCCTAACTTGAAATGAAAACTTCGATAGCGATTGTGGATTACGGAATGGGCAACCTGCGTTCGGTTGCTCAGGCGTTGCGAAAGGCCGCGCCGGAATCGTACGTGGCGATCGTCGATCAGCCGGAAGCGATCTGCGCGGCCGACCGCGTGGTGCTGCCAGGCCAGGGCGCGATGCCGGACTGCATGCGCAGCCTCGGCGATTCCGGTTTGCAGGAAGCGGTGATCGAAGCCTCGCGCACCAAGCCGCTGATGGGCGTGTGCGTCGGCGAGCAGATGCTGTTTGACTGGAGCGCCGAGGGCGATACGCCGGGCCTCGGTCTGTTGTCCGGCAAGGTGCTGCGCTTCGATCTCGCCGGCCAGTTGCAGGACGACGGCTCGCGCTTCAAGGTGCCGCAAATGGGCTGGAATCGCGTGCGTCAGGCGCAGCCGCATCCGTTGTGGGACGGCGTCGCAGACAACGCTTTTTTCTATTTTGTGCATAGTTATTACGTTGTGCCTGGCAATGCGGCACATACGTCGGGCGAAACCATGTACGGTGTGCCGTTTACGTCGGCGGTGGCGTGGGACAATATCTTCGCCACCCAGTTTCACCCGGAAAAGAGTGCGGAAGCCGGATTGCGTGTGTATCGCAACTTCGTGCACTGGAAGCCGTGAGCACAGAGATTTTCTCATCCCGCCATCCATCGCTTCAGCCAGCGCCGCGCCACGACCGTGGCCATGCGATTTCGCGGCAAACCGACGCTACGCAAGGGCGTCGAAAGAGTTGTAATAAACTAACGGAACGGCGTGCAGGCGGGCTGGATCACCAGTTGCCCGCGCCGACCATCAACCCATTCCTAGATAACACCCGATTGCTATGCTGCTGATTCCCACCATCGACCTGAAAGACGGTCAGTGTGTACGCCTCAAACAGGGCAATATGGACCAGGCGACGATTTTCTCCGAGGAACCGGCGGCCATGGCCCGACATTGGGTCGACCGCGGTGCCCGCCGTCTGCACCTCGTCGACCTGAATGGCGCATTTGCCGGCAAGCCGAAGAATGAAGACGCGATCCGCGCGATCATCGAAGAAGTGGGTGGCGAGATTCTCGTCCAGCTGGGCGGCGGCATTCGCGATCTGAACACGATCGAGCGCTATCTGGACGACGGTCTGTCGTACGTCATCATCGGCACAGCGGCAGTGAAGAATCCGGGCTTTCTGCAGGACGCCTGCACAGCGTTCGGCGGCCACATCATCGTCGGTCTGGATGCGAAAGACGGCAAAGTGGCAACGGACGGCTGGAGCAAACTCACCGGTCACGAAGTGGCCGACCTCGCGCGCAAGTTCGAAGACTACGGCTGCGAATTGATCATCTACACGGACATCGGCCGCGACGGCATGCTGCAGGGCATCAACATCGAAGCCACGGTGCGCCTCGCGCGCGCGGTGAAGATTCCGGTGATCGCCAGCGGCGGTCTGTCGAATTTGGCCGACATCGAGTCGCTCTGCGAAGTCGAAGACGAAGGCATCGAAGGCGTGATCTGCGGCCGCGCGATCTATTCGGGCGATCTCGACTTTGCTGCTGCGCAAACGCACGCAGACCGTCTGCGCGAATCGGACGACGCTTAAGCGCCAGCATCGAAGGCCGCGCGCCGGTTCCGATCCGGCGCGTGAGCCGAAAACCGGTTCGGGCGTCTCATGCGCCCTGACTGATCAAGCAGTTTTAAAAGCAGAATCACAGCAGGTTCAGGCGCGACGCGCGCCGGCCGCGCGCCTTTCTGCCGCCCGTTGAAGTTTCGAACGAGCGGCCTCATCAGCGGTATTGGCAGAATTGCAACATCATGGCTCTAGCTAAACGCATCATTCCCTGTCTCGACGTCACGGCTGGACGCGTGGTCAAGGGCGTCAATTTCGTCGAACTGCGCGACGCCGGCGACCCGGTCGAAATCGCCCGTCGTTACGACGATCAGGGTGCCGACGAACTCACTTTCCTCGACATCACCGCGACGTCCGACCAGCGCGATCTGATCCCGCCGATCATTGAAGCGGTCGCCTCGCAGGTGTTCATTCCGCTGACGGTCGGCGGGGGCGTGCGCGCCGTCGGAGACGTGCGGCGCCTGCTGAATGCGGGCGCGGACAAGATCAGCATGGACTCGTCGGCGGTGGCGAATCCGCAACTCGTGAAAGACGCCACCGACAAATACGGCTCGCAGTGCATCGTCGTTGCGATTGATGCAAAACGGGTTTCCGCGGACGGCGAAACGCCGCGCTGGGAGGTGTTCACGCACGGCGGCCGCAAGGCGACCGGTCTCGAAGCGGTCGAATGGGCGCGCAAGATGGCCGAGCTGGGTGCGGGCGAAATCCTGCTCACCAGCATGGACCGCGACGGCACCAAGAGCGGTTTCGACCTCGCGCTCACGCACGCCGTGTCGGACGCGGTGCCGGTTCCGGTGATCGCCTCGGGCGGCGTGGGCAACCTGCAGCATCTCGCCGACGGCATCACGAGCGGCCATGCGGACGCCGTGCTGGCCGCCAGTATCTTCCACTATGGCGAGTACACGGTGGGCGAGGCCAAGCGCTTCATGGCCGATCAGGGCATTTCGGTGAGGTTGTAACGTGGTGAATCCCGCAGCAGTGAACTGGCTCGACAAGGTCAAATGGGACGCGAACGGCTTGGTGCCGGTAATCGCGCAGGAAGCGTCGACGAATGACGTGCTGATGTTCGCGTGGATGAACCGCGAAGCGCTGGCGAAAACCGTCGAAACGGGCCGCGCGATGTATTTCTCGCGTTCGCGTCAGCGCCTGTGGTTCAAGGGCGAGGAGTCCGGCCACGTGCAGCATGTGCATGAAGTGCGGCTCGATTGCGACGAAGACGTCGTGCTGCTGAAAGTGGAACAGGTGTCGGGCATTGCCTGCCACACCGGCCGCCACTCGTGCTTTTTCCAGAAACTCGAAGGCTCGGCGGAAGATGGCGACTGGGTCGCCGTCGATCCCGTGCTGAAAGACCCCGAACACATTTACAAATGACGCAATTCACTTCATCCACGGAATCCGCTTCGTCCACGACCGACGCGCTTATGCGTCTCGCGGCGATTATCGACAGCCGCAAGGGCGGCGATCCGGACGTCTCGTATGTGTCGCGCCTCTTTCACAAGGGCGATGACGCGGTACTGAAGAAAATCGGCGAGGAAGCCACCGAAGTCGTGCTGGCAGCCAAAGACACGCGCCACGGCGGCGCGCCGAAGGCGCTGGTCGGCGAAGTGGCGGATTTGTGGTTTCACTGCCTCGTTATGCTGTCGCATTTCGATCTGAGCCCCGCCGACGTGCTCGCCGAGCTCGAGCGCCGCGAAGGCATGTCGGGTATCGAAGAAAAAGCCCTGCGCAAAAGCCGCGAGCGCGAGCAGAACGGCGACTGATTTTGACGTGGCGTCTTGAAGTGACGCGCGGGCGCGCCCACATTGCACTGAACGCCGCCGATCCAATTTGCACCTGATCGCAACACGGGAGGACGCAAGCATGGAACAGTCACACGAAGGCTACCCGCCGCCGGTCTATCGCAACGCCATCGAGCCGGAACGCGAGCGCAGCCTGCGCACGCTGACGCACGTGCTGTACGCGCTCTACGCAGTGTACTGGCTTACGGGTTGTCTCACCATCCTGATCGCGATCATCATCAATTACGTGAAGCGGTCCGACACCGTGGGCACGCCTTACGAAGCGCATTTCGAGTGGCAGATCCGCTCGTTCTGGATGGCGCTCATCGGCTATGCGGTGGGCATCGCGCTGCTGTTCGTCGTGATCGGCATTCCGCTGCTCTGGGCCGTCAGTATCTGGATGTTGTACCGTATTATCAAAGGCTGGCTGTATCTGTACGATAACAAGCCGCTCGCAAACCCGCGTGCGTAGTTCTAAGTGCCGTCCGGGCGTTGCCGGATCGACGCCGGAGCGCGCAGCAGCGGATTCCGCAACCAGCCCAATCTGCGTCAGGAATACGATGAACCACGACCCGAACTGTCTGTTCTGCAAGATCGCCGTCGGTGAAATCCCGTCGACCAAAGTCCACGAAGACGACGAATTCGTCGCCTTCCGCGATATTCGTCCGGCAGCCGAAACGCATGTGCTGGTGATTCCGCGCAAACACATCGCCACGCTCTCGAATTGCAGCGAAAGCGATGCGCCTCTGCTTGGTAAAATGATTGTTTGGGTGGCGCGTCTGGCCGAGCAGCTGGGCGTGGCGTACACCGGTGGTGAGACAGGTTTCCGCACGGTAATCAATACCGGTCCGGGCGGCGGGCAGGAAGTGTATCACTTGCACGCGCACATTCTCGCCGGGCCGCGTCCGTGGCAACGAATGGGTTGACGGAACGGCGCGGCCGTTGTTTTTAAGCATTGTAATTTTGCCGACGCGATCGTCTGGCCACAATGGCATGCCGCGTCGCGGGTTAATCGGAAAGCCGGCTGCAATGCATCGTTGAAGCGTACGCGCTTCGAGTCACGCCGCAAGGCGCAAGAATTTCACCGCACCGCGTGCGGTGGGGGTTAAGGAGAGTAGTCATGGGTTCATTGAGCATTTGGCATTGGTTAATTGTGTTGCTGATCGTCGCACTGGTGTTCGGCACGAAAAAGTTGCGCAACATGGGTTCTGACCTCGGCGGCGCCGTGAAGAGCTTCAAGGAAGGCATGAAAGATGCCGAAACGCCGGGCAGCGAAGCGCAACAGCGCGAATTGCCGCGCAACGGCGCGGTCGACGTGGAAGCAAAGGAAAAGGCACCGCGTTCCGGCGATTACCGCTAAGCCGCGGTTCACCCGCGTTACTGACGGACATTCCACTTCATGCTGGACCTCGGTCTAACCAAGATGGCGCTGATCGGCGTCGTCGCACTGGTCGTACTCGGCCCTGAGCGGCTGCCACGCGTTGCCCGCACGGCGGGCGCGCTGTTCGGCCGCGCGCAGCGGTATATAAACGACGTGAAAGCTGAAGTCACGCGCGAAATTGAACTCGACGAGCTACGTCGTATGAAGAGCGGGTTCGAGACGGCGGCGAGCAATGTCGAGCAGTCCGTTCAGGAGAATCTGCGCAAACACGAGAGCAAACTGAACAACGCGTGGAACGCCGGGACGTCGGTTTCATCGAGCATTGCCGGCGGCGCGCTGGAAAACGCCAGCAATACCAATATGTCCTGGCCTACTGTCACACCGCCCGCAGAACCGAAGCGCAAGAACTGGCGTGTGAAGCAGTCGGCCATGCCCACGTGGTACAAGCGCGCCACCACGCGCCGAACGCGCGTGCAGTCCGGAGCGGCGCGCGTGGCGCGGCACACGCCGGCCACGATGCGTTGCCCGACGCGCTTCTTCTGATGATCAGGAACGACAATCTCTAACCGAGGGCCGGTGTGAGCGACCCCCAGCAAACCCAGGACGAAGGCACTGAAGAGACCTTCATTTCCCACCTCGTTGAATTGCGCGACCGCATCATTCGCGCCGGCCTCGCCGTCATCGTGGTATTCGTTGGGCTCGTCTACTGGGCGCCGGACATCTTCCGGCTGCTGGCGCGGCCCCTGATGCAGAATCTGCCGAAGGACGGCAAGATGATCGTCACCGACGTCACCGGCTCGTTCTTCGTGCCGATGAAGGTGACCATAATGGTAGCGTTCGTGATCGCGCTACCCATCGTGCTCTATCAGATCTGGGCTTTCGTCGCGCCGGGGCTTTATCAGCACGAGAAAAAACTCGTCGGGCCGCTGGTGGGCAGCAGCTACACGCTGTTCCTGTGCGGCATAGCGTTCGCTTACTTCGTTGTGTTCCCCACCATCTTCCGCGTCATGGCGCACTATAACGCGCCGCTTGGCGCGGAGATGACAACGGATATCGACAATTACCTGAGCTTCGTGCTCACCATGTTCCTCGCATTCGGCGTGACGTTCGAAGTGCCGATTGTGGTGGTGATACTGGTCCGCATGAATCTTGTTACGCTGAAGAAGCTGAGAGAGATTCGCCCGTACGTGGTGGTGGGCGCATTTGTGATCTCAGCGGTGGTTACGCCGCCGGACGTGTTCTCGCAGCTCATTCTCGCCATTCCGCTCATCGTGCTCTACGAGGCCGGCATTATCGCGGCGCGGTTGTTCGTGGGTAAGCAGCCAGTTGCAGTCGAAGACAGTAGCAGCGCGCCAGAGTAGATGGCGCGGGTCTGAAAAATCCGGTTGATGCAAAGAAAGGCAGTCTGTCGCGGACTGCCTTTTTGTTTGTGTGAGCTCCTTTGCCCGAGCCGCTGCCGGTCAACCCGGAGAATCAACTAGGCCGTCAACCTCCGTCGTCATCCGGCTGATCGCCGCCGCCGTTGTCGTCGGCTGGCTGCTTGGGCGGCGGCGGGCGCTTGCCGATCGTCACGTCCAGATCCAGCTCGCGGTTCTTGCGCACGAGGTGCACTTTCGCCGGCGTGCCCGGCTTGATCTGCGCGATGACGTTCAGAAGACACGTGGTATCGGTGATTTCCTGCCCGTTCACGCTCATCAGGATGTCGCCCGGCTTGATGCCCGCGCGATCGGCGGGACCGTTCTTCAACACGCCCGCGACGATCGCACCGGACTTCTGCTCCAGCCCGAACGATTCGGCGATCTCAGGCGTCACGTCCTGCGGTTCCACGCCGATCCAGCCGCGCATGACCGAACCCTTAGTGATGATGCTCTCCAGCACGCTGCGCGCCGTTGAAACAGGAATCGCGAAGCCGATGCCGAGCGAGCCGCCCGAGCGCGAATAGATCGCCGTATTGATGCCGAGCAGATTGCCGTTCACGTCGACGAGCGCCCCACCCGAGTTGCCCGGGTTGATGGCCGCGTCGGTCTGGATAAAGTTTTCGAACGTGTTGATGCCGAGGTGATTGCGCCCGAGCGCGCTGACGATACCCATCGTGACCGTCTGGCCGACGCCGAACGGATTGCCAATGGCGAGCACCACGTCGCCCACGCGCGTCTGGTCCATGCGGCCGAGCGTGATGGTGGGCAGGTTGGTCATGTTGACCTTGAGCACGGCCAGATCGGTTTCGGGGTCGACACCGATCACCTTGGCATTCGTGGTGCGCCCGTCGGCTAGGGCGATTTCGATCTGGTCCGCGCCGTCCACGACGTGCTGGTTCGTTAGAATGTAACCTTCCGAACTCACTATCACTCCCGAACCGAGGTTGGCCGCGGGTTGTTCCTGCTGCTTGCGGTTGTTCTTGTCGCCGAAAAAGTAGCGGAACAACGGATCTTTGGCGCGCGGGTCGGGCGGCAGTGAGCCATCCTTGCTCGAGAACACATTGACGACAGCCGGCATGGCCTTCTGCGCGGCGTCTGCATAAGACGCCTGAGCCGGGCCGCTGCCGATACCCGGCGCGACTTCGCGCAGGGCGACGATCGGTTCGGTAAGCAGCTTGCCGAATTGCCCTTGACGCTGGAGCCACTGCGGTTTGAGGGTCGCGATGATGAACATCAACGCCAACAGCACGGTCACTGCTTGGGCGAAGAACAGCCAAAAGCGTCTAAGCATCTGAAGACTAGAGGAATATATGGATCGGATTGAACTTAAATTGTACTTGAACAACCTCCTTGAAACCGCTCGCTTCAAGGACTACTGCCCTAATGGTTTGCAAGTCGAAGGGCAACGAAAGATCAACAAGCTCGCAACCGGTGTCACCGCCTCCGTGGCCTTCCTCGAAGCCGCGCTCGACTGGAACGCCGACGCGGTCCTCGTCCACCACGGCTACTTCTGGCGCAACGAAGCGCTGCAGATCACGGGCCGCAAGCATGCGCGCCTCAAACTGCTCCTCGCCAACGACCTCAACCTCTTCGCCTATCACCTGCCGCTCGACGACCATCCGGAGTTTGGCAACAACGCGCAGATCGGCGTCAAGATGGGCTGGATCGGCGACGCGCGTTTCGGCGAAAACGACTTCGGCTGGCTCGCCACGCTGTCCATGCCGATCACGCTCTCGCACCTCACCGCCGAAATCGAGCAGACGCTTGGCCGCGCGCCGCTCGTATTCGGCGATCCCGACTGGGAACTGCGCCGCGTCGCGTGGTGCACGGGCGCCGCACAAGGCATGTTCGACGCCGCGATCAGCGCGGGCGCGGACGTCTATGTGACGGGTGAAGTGTCGGAGTCGGTCATGCACACGTCGGCGGAAAGCGGTGTGGCTTTCGTGGCGGCCGGCCACCATGCAACGGAGCGATTCGGCGTGCAGGCAGTGGGCAAACATCTGTCCGAACAATTCGATATCGAACACCTCTTTATCGATATCCCTAATCCCGTTTGAATTGCAAGAAATACGTAAAACGCATTAGAGAAGAAAAAAGTATGAATAATGAAGAGGGCACTTAAAAGGAGGTGCAAAAAGGTTTGCGCTGCGTACGGAGATACCTTGATTTATCAAGGGTTTCGCACGGTTTTTGGTAATCAGCCATTGTAAATGGCGACTCCATTCGCGCAAACTAGCGGCGGTAGAAGCGACGTGAAGGAAAAATCCAACTCAGAAGTGGGGCGTGTGATGCGAGACAAGGAAGATGAACGCGTCGACAGCTGCCGCCGTACCTAGCTGATTGCGACGACCGCAGCAGGTGGCATAGAGGCGTTGCCACCATTATACCCTTTGTTAGTTCGTTTGCACCATCTGAAAAGGCCAAGGCAGCAGGCGCGCCGGTCGAAGTGGATATCAGTGATCTCAAGCTCGGCGACATGAAAACCGTCGCCTGGCGAGGCAAGCCGGTGTGGATCATCAACCGCACCGACAAGATGCTCGCCGATGTACAGAAAGCCGATAACGAAGTAGCGGATCCCCACACCAAGAATCCTTTTTCGATGCCGTTGCCGAAGTACTGCAACAACGAGTACCGCTCCCGCAGTGACCACAAGAACCTTTTCGTCGCCGTCGCCGTGTGCACCCATCTGGGCTGCACGCCGACGCCACGCTTTCAGGAAGGGCCGCCGCAGCCTAATCTTCCAGACGACTGGCCAGGCAGCTTCCTGTGCCCCTGCCATGGCTCCACGTACGATATGGCCGGCCGCGTCTTCAAGAACAAACCGGCGCCGCAGAACCTCGATATCCCGCCTTACATGTTCACGTCGGCCACTGGTCTCGTCACGGGCGCGTCGATGTTCTTCGTAGCATCATCTGCACATGTTCTGCGGGCTGATGTACGGCTCGTATCGCAATTGTCGGCTTCCAGCAGGTCATTCCGGGGACGATGTCGCCGGTAGATTATGATTCTGCTGTGGCCGACCTTGTGTCGTACCTGTCGTGGATGTCCGAGCCGACCCAGAAAACCCGCAAGCAGCTCGGCGTGTGGGTGCTGATGTTCCTTGGAATATTGAGCTTTTTCGCTTGGCGACTGAACGCCGCGTACTGGAAACATATCAAATAATCACGTTGTCACCCGGCGTGGGGCCGGCGCTAGGAAAAACTGTTCAGCATGTTTTTCCTAGCGCCGGCCTTTCAGCTTTTTGAGGAAACGTAAACATGATGGTTCTGTATTCCGGCACAATTTGCCCGTTCTCCCAGCGCTGCCGGCTGGTGTTGTTCGAAAAGGGCATGGACTTCGAGATTCGCGACGTCGACCTGTTTAACAAGCCGGAAGACATCGCCGTGATGAATCCGTATGGTCAGGTACCGATTCTCGTCGAACGGGACCTGATTCTGTACGAATCTAACATCATCAACGAATATATTGACGAGCGCTTCCCGCACCCGCAACTGATGCCGGCCGACCCGGTTCAGCGCGCCCGCGCCCGCCTGTTCCTGCTGAACTTCGAAAAGGAACTGTTCGTTCACGTCGGCACGCTCGAAAACGGGAAGGGCAAGGCCGCCGAGAAGAACCACGAAAAGGCACGTCTCGCGATTCGCGACCGTCTCACGCAGCTCGCGCCGATCTTCCTGAAGAACAAGTATATGCTGGGCGAAGAGTTCTCCATGCTCGACGTCGCGATCGCGCCGCTGCTGTGGCGCCTTGATCACTACGGCATCGAACTGTCGAAGAACGCCGCGCCGCTCATGAAGTACGCCGAGCGCATTTTCAGCAATCCGGCCTATATCGAAGCGCTGACGCCGTCGGAAAAGGTGATGCGTCGTTGAGTTTGGCCTGAGTTTGCTTTGCGGAGCGGGCGCCGCGCGCCTCAATTTGCGCGGGCCCGCGCCCGGTAAGAGGACTGTTGATGCAAGAGATTTCCACCAAGCCTTACCTGCTGCGCGCCCTGTACGAGTGGTGCACGGATAACGGCTACACGCCGCACATCGCCGTGCGGGTCGACAACCAGGTCCGCGTGCCGCGTCAGTTCGTGCGCGACAACGAGATCGTGTTGAACATCAGCTTCGAGGCCACGAGCCAGCTGCAGATGGGCAACGAGTGGGTCGAGTTCAGCGCGCGTTTCTCCGGCAAATCGCACAAGATCGAGGTGCCCGTCGCCAACATTCTCGCGATCTATGCGCGGGAAAACGGGCAGGGCATGGCATTCCCGGTCGATTCGGCGGGTGGCGAAGCGCTGGACTCCGGCGCGGACGCGGAACTCGCCGACGAAACCGAAGCGCCCGCCGCGCCGCGCGCTGTGGAGCCGCTGTCGGCGAAAGCCGAACGCGCCACGGACGACGATCAGCCTGACGACGGATCAAAAGGTGGCGGAAGGGCTCGCCTTAAGATCGTGAAATGAATTAGAATCACGGCCTCACGCCGGCTTAGCTCATAAGGTAGAGCGCTTGACTTGTAATCATGAGGTGGCGGGTTCGAGTCCTGCAGCCGGCACCAGTTGTACGAAAACGGGGTTTCTGTTCAGTCAGAAACCCCGTTTTTTTATTTCATTGCTAAATATTTTTAGTCTTTGTTTTTGCGACCTGTTAAATTGGCTGGTAGCGCTTTCATTAATGTTGCTTAATCGGCTGAAAACGGAATATGCGTGCGAATGCAACGGTGAAAACACCAAATAGCGTGATATGGATTTATGAAAAGAAATGCGAGCCGCGGGTGCAGCGTGTCGCGCGCGGCTCGAGCTTTTGAATGTAGTTGGCGCTTCGTATTTTTTAATAAAGCCGCGCCGCAGCCAGTCTCTCAGGTTCTTTTTGTTTGGAACGGTTTTTATCCCAATTGTTGAGAAGAACTATAATACCGTTCCCGCCTTGATATGTCCATTATATGACGTGCGATTTCAATAATCGCGGTAAACCGATTGCGACATAACAGCAAAGTCTAGGGATTCATTCGGCATATTCGATGGTGTTCGCGGCATTAGATGTGCAAAGGTCGTCCGCATCCTTAATGCGTTTGAGGCTCTCGAGGACGGGCTTTCCAGCGATCTTCACCTTTCCGGACCAAGGGATCACGTACCGCAATCGCGGACGAGAGAGGTACTATTCAGGCGTCAGTCAGTTGCCGTCCCCTGCTGATTGCATCATTACCGCACTACCCATCCCACCTGAAACATGACCAGCCCTGCAACCATCACTTGGCCTGAGGCCGACGGTCCCCGCACCGCGCTCTGGCGCTCCGAAGCATCGGTACCGCTTCCCAAGCGCGTCGTGATCGCCGACGACCCACGACTACCGACTCCGCCTACCGGCCCGCCTGCGAAGGCATCGCGTTGCTGTGGAATGGCGACCTCCAGAACGCGCGCCAACTGTTGCAAGCCGTCACGCGGCGTCTGGAGCGCAAACCGCGCAAGCGCGGTGACACGCCGCTCGACGCGTTCAATCTCCATGGTCAGGCGCAGTCGCAGCGCGCCCGCACACTCGGCATGATCCTGATTCCGCTCGACGCGACCTACACGATCTCGCTGCGCCGCGCCCCGGACGTGCAACAGGCCTGCATCGAGACATATGGTCCATCGACCGGAGAGGCGTCCGTCGTCTCGCTGCGTGAAGTGCTCGGCATGATCGGCGCGCATGAGTGGCCGCAAGAAGGACGTCGAGATTCCGGCGTTGGGCGAGCGCATCCATCCGCACTACGGCGTGTTTTCACCGTGCGCGGCGAGTACGTGGATCTCGGCGCGCAAGCGCCGCTGCCGTCGCTGAACAAGGCGTTCGATGTCGGCACCGGCACGGACGTGCTGTCGGCACTGCTTGCGAAACGTGGCGTAAAGAAAATCGTCGCCACCGATCAGGATCCACGCGCGCTTGTCTGTGCCCGTGAAAATATCTCGCGGCTCGGTTATGATAAGCAAGTCGAGATCGAGCGGGCGGATCTGTTTCCGGAAGGGCGCGCACCGCTCGTCGTTTGCAATCCGCCGTGGCTGCCGGCGTCGCCGATCGAGTACGCGATCTACGATCCTGAAAGCCGCATGCTGCTCGGCTTCCTGAATGGACTCGCGGATCACCTGTCGCTAGGCGGCGAGGGCTGGCTCATCATGTCGGATTTTGCAGCGCATCTCGGCCTGCGCACGCGCGAGTGGCTACTTGAGGCGATCGAAAAGGCGGGACTGACGGTGATCGGACGCGAAGACATTCGTTCGCGCCATCCGAAATCAACCGATGAGAACGACGCGCTACACGCCGCGCGCGTCGCCGGGGTCACGTCGTTGTGGCGGCTCAAAGCCGTTTAGCGCTAGTGAGTGAGCTCGGCGCGCCTGCTAACTCGGTGCCGAGGTGCACGCCCTGAGCGGCAACCTGGCCGTCGCGAAACACCCGGTCAGCAGATAGCCGCCGGTGGGCGCTTCCCAGTCGAGCATTTCGCCGGCGCAAAAAACGCCCGGTAGACGCTCGATCATCAGCCGGTCATTCATTGTCTCGAACGGAACGCCGCTGGCCGTGCTGATGGCTTCCTCGATCGGGCGGGCGCGCAGCAACCGCACCGGCAGCGCCTTGATCGCACGCGCGACGGTCTCCGCGTCCGCGAATGCTTCCTTCGAGAGCATTTCATGCAGCAACGCGAGTTTTACGCTGCCAATGCCGATTCGCCCTGCAGATGACTCGACATCGAACGCGACCCGCGAGGCCGCGCGACTTCAGCGATGACACGCTGCAAGGCTAGGCTTGGCGCCAGATCCAGCGAAATGGTGACACTGCCGTCGGCAAGAATTCGCTCGCGAATCGCCGACGACATCGCGTAGATCAGGCTCCCTTCGAGGTCCGTTTCGGTCAGAAGTATTTCACCTTGTCGATTTTGGACTTTATTGTCTACATCGGTGAGTGAAATGGCGACGGGCTTGACCGGCCGACCCGCGAAACGCTCGCGCAGATAAGGGCTCCAGTCCGCGTCGAAGCCGCAGTTCGCGGGGTGCAACGGTGCGACGGACACGCCGCGCGCCCCTAGCAGCGGCACCCACGCGGCGTCCGAACCGAGCCGCGGCCAGCTCGCGCCGCCGAGCGCCAGTACGACCGCGTCGCACGTCACTTTTTGCTCGCCGTCGGGCGTGGAGAAGCGCAGCGCCGATGCCGCGCGCTCGTCGCCAGCGTCCCAGCCGATCCATTTGTGGCGCATGTGGAACCCCACGCCCGCTTCGCGCAGCGATGCAGCCAGGCGCGCAGCATCGGCGCGGCTTTCATGTCGGTGGGGAAGACGCGTCCCGAGCTGCCGACGAACGTCTCGACGTCCAACGTCTTCAGCCATGTGCGCAAGGCGTCCGGGCTGAACGCATCCAGCAAAACCACGATCTGGTTGCGGCGCCTGCCGTAACGATCCAGAAACGGCTCGAGCGGCTCCGAATGCGTGATGTTCATGCCACCCTTTGCCCGCATCAGAAATTTGCGGCCGACGGAGGGCATCGCATCGTAGACGTCGACCTGCACGCCTTGCGCGGCGAGCGCCTCCGCGGCCATCAGGCCGGCGAGGCCGCCGCCGATCACGGCTACACGGGCGGATTAAGGAAGAGGGCATGAGATTCTGCGGATAGCCCGGAATACGCAGCCGAAGGGCGCTATTTTCACACCGGGGCTGGTGTATGGCAAACGGGCAAACCGCCAAGCGGCGAGGCTAAAAACGCCGACACACCGAAGCTCACAGCAAACTCGGTTCGCCAGAGAGAAACTCGTGGGAGCAACAGACAGCAAACCACGGCCCGTACGAGCTGCAACGCTGCCGCCGTGTACGAGCCGCGAATGCGTGGCGTGCGCGGGCGCGCGATCAGTCCGGTTTAGCCCAGATAGGCCTCGTCGACCTTCAGGCCAGCCAGCTTGAAAATGACGCGCAGCGTTTGCGGCTTGATATCGCGCCGCGAGGCGAGCGTCGTCATGACGAAGTCGAGCACCTTGGCGTATTTGAGCATGGTCAGACACGTTTCCATGTCCACGCTACCGTCACGCATGACTTCGGCGAGACGCAGCATTTCCGTCGAAATGTCGCGCGCCATATCCAGTTCGAGTTGCTGCTTTTTCGACCACTCGGGCGTGGCAGTGAGCTTCGCCAGCATTTCCTGAAACTTCTGTTCTACATTTCCGTTGGGTATCATATCCATTGCTGCCTCTTCTATTTTGCCGAGCGCGCTTCGGTCGAGATTCACCGCGCGCCGCCGGTTACGTAACGTTCGGCCCGTGTTCCCGGACCGTCCTCCCCACATGCATTCGGTTCGCGTGATCGAAGCCCGTTGCCGGCAGTATCCTGAATTGCCCGGCCACGTCTTATGCCATCGGACTTCGCCGCCGCGTACATACATACACATACTGTGATGCTTGTTTTGGAGCAGCTTCGTGTTGGCGTTTAGAGCAGGAAGCATTCTAGGTTTTCGGCATTTTTTGCGTGTTTCGCGCGGCCCGCTCGGTGAGCGCGTCGCACTTTGGGTAAACTGGCAGCAACTTTCCCTTCTTCCGTCACCTGTCGCACATTCGCGTTGCAAACCTTGGCGGTTCTGTACGATGTTCAGCAAAACTTACGAAATACGTCCCAACCAGTCCGTCGAATTGCTCAAGGAACTTCATATTCTGACGCGCGACGGGAAGATGAATCAAGACAGCCGCCGCAAGCTGAAACAGGTCTATCATCTGTTCCAGTTCATCGAGCCGCTGCTCAAGGACGTCAAGGAAAAACACGGCTTCATTTCTCTCGTCGACCACGGCGCGGGCAAGTCATATCTAGGATTTATTCTGTATGACCTTTCCTTCAAGGAGTTGGTATCCGTTGCACACGCGCGAATTCGGTAGCCAGATCACGAACGTTCTACGCTGTTTGCAGTTGGAAGCGCACGGTTATCAGGTCAGCGTAACCGAACTCATGGGCTGGGAGCATTCGATGAAGAATGATCATCCGCCCAGCACAAGGATTTGCCGCGCCGTCGGCCCGCTGAGCGCCTGAACGAGGTGATGAGCACGCTCGGCATCGAGGAATTTAAGGAACGCTTTTTCATCCCGGCCTGAATGCACGGGCGTTCAAGCGCTTCTCAGCGCTTCATCAATTCATTCCAGCCGGCGAGGCCAACGCGCCGTAGCGTTTCCTGATTGCGCTCGAAAATATCTTCGGCGTCGGGAAACGCATCGACCGCCTTTTCGATGCTGTCTTCCCGCAGCAGATGCAGGATCGGATAGAGCGCGCGATTCGTGTAGTTTTCGATGTCGTCGGGTTCGCTGTTTTCGAACTGGTTATGAAGCACGCCTTCGAGCCGCAATTGCTTGAGCATGCGGTCGGCGAAGAACAGGCAGTCGTTGTAGTCGAGGAAAAATCGGGTAACGCGCGCGGCAGGATCAGCAGCGTGGTGTCCGTGACGGCGGCCGTCAGCGTGTTCAACTCGGTTTCGAGGTCGGCGACGACGCCTTCCATGTCTTCGGCGTTGCTCACGGCGTAACGAATCTGGCCTTTCACATGCACGGCCTTCGCGAACGGACAGAGATTCAGCCCGATCACGGCCTGCATCAGCCAGTGACGGGTGGCGGCGATCACGTCTTCATGGGATTCGGCGGACAATGGCATGGCGAACGGCGTGCGGAAAGAGAAAACACCATTTTAAATGCCAATGCCGCGGCATGACAGCGAACCGACACGGAGCCAACGCAGATCCGCGCGCCGCGCAACGGCTGCGGCCATGCCGCCAATAGAAGCAAAGCCTCAGCCGGCCGAACCTTTGCCGCAGGCGGCGGCAATCAACTACTGCGCGGCGACTTTCGGCGGCTAGAATCGAGCCGCAACCGGGGCCGTAGGTCTGGCTCGCGGCGTACACACCTTCCACCAGCAGGCCGAGCGCTTCGGAATCGTTAGCGCCGGCGGCGCGCGCGGTCCGTGAGTCGCTCGAGCAGGCGCGCCTTGTTGTCGTACACGAACTGGCGCGCTGGATGGTCTGTCTACATCCGGAAATTCCACCGACACGTTCACGAACGGGCAGCCCCGATAATCCTTCACCGCGCGCACGGCGAGGCCGTCGAAATACTGCTGAAGCTGACGCGCTGGGTCGTCCGGATGCTGCGCGAAGCTCTTCTCGACGTAACCGAAAAAGCCTTCGTCCTTGCGTTCGAGATACGCGAGCACAAGCTCGTCTTTTGACGAAAAGGCGGTACAGACTCATCTTGTTCACGCCCTCGCGATAGAACAGATCTTCCGCAGGCGCAGCGGGTGTTGCTGCGCCTGCGGACCGGCTGTAGGCGCGACGCGCGTATGCCGCGCAGCGCCTGTCCTGGAAGTCTCGCTATTCGACATGTTGAACTATCCGAAGTGAATTGACACCTTGACATGTTACCGAGCAGCCACTAGGGTCGCAACACCTATTGTGAATACTCTGCCACAAGTCCGTTGTTCAAGCCGTAATAATGCGAGTGACGTGGCCGACAAGGCGCGCGTCGATTGGAGAACCGATGAACTGGGCGGCAAAACTGATTGGCGGACGTTTTCACTACGGCTGGCTGACCGTGGCCGTCGTGTTTCTGTTTCTGGTGTTGCTGGCGGCGGCCGGCACGCGCGCCACGCCGAGCGTAATGATGGTCCCGCTCGAACATCAATTCGGCTGGAGCCGCGCCACGATCTCGCTCGCGATTTCCGTGAACATCGCGCTGTACGGTCGATGGGGCCGTTTGGGGCCGTTCGCGGCGGCGCCATGCAGCGCGCTTCCCGCCCACGCTGCTCATCGCGCTCGGCATGATGGCGGCAGGCGTCGCACTATCTTCGATGATGACGCACCCGTGGCAGATGGTGCTGATATGGGGCGTGATGGTGGGTGGTGCGACGGACGTGGCCCACTGCCGCTGTCGACCACTGTGATGACGCGCTGGTTCACCACGCGCCGCGGTCTCGTCATGGGTATTCTCACGGCCAGTTCGGCCACGGGGCAGCTCGTGTTTCTGCCGATGCTCGCCGCAATTGCCGAGCATCACGGCTGGCGTCAGGTGGTATGGGTCGTCGCGATTGTAGCGGCTATCGTGTTGCCGCTGGTGGCGTTCCTGTTGCCGGAGCGTCCGGCCGACATGAAGCTGCGCCCTTACGGCGAACCCGCCGACGCGCCGATCTCGGCTGCCGTCACGAAGCAGAATCCGCTTGCGATCGCGTTCGGCACGCTTGCCATGGCGAGCAAAACGCGCGATTTCTGGCTGCTGTTCTCAGCTTCTTCATTTGCGGCGCGAGCACGAACGGCTACGTCGGCACTCACCTGATCGCCATGTGCGGCGACTACGGCATGACCAAAGTGCAGGGTGCATCGCTGCTCGCCGCAATGGGCATCTTCGACCTGTTTGGCACGACGCTCTCGGGCTGGCTGTCGGACCGCTTCTCAATAGCCGCGTGCTGCTGTTCTGGTATTACGGCCTGCGCGGCTTGTCGCTGATGTACCTGCCGCATGCGTTCGGTATCGACTTCTTCGGTCTGCCGCTCTTCGCTGTTTTCTAAGGACTCGACTGGATCGCCACCGTCCCGCCGACGGTGCGTCTCGCCACGGACGTCTACGGCAAGGAATCGGTGCCGGTCGTGTTCGGTTGGGTGGTCGCCGGCCACCAGCTCGGCGCGGGCATGCTACGCGCGAGTCTAGGCACCTATACCGGTGGCGTCGATGATCTCCGGCGTCTGTGTCTCGTCGCCGCCGTGATCGTGCTGCGGATCAATCGGCCGGCCCAAAGTGCCCGAGCCGCAGACGGTCGGTCTAGGCGCTCGAAGCGCGCGGCCGCCTACCTCGCCTGCGCGCAGTCGATAGCAGTTCAGAAAACACGGCCTCACGGCAAGCGGTCGAGACGCGAGGGCAGGTCGGTCTCGACCACACCGGCGTTTTTTTCGTGAACAGCGGCGGTAGGCGGCGCGCTCGGTAGGTTTGAAGGAAATCCTGTTCCAGTACGAGAGCCGATTGCGGCGGCGTTCGACTACGAGTCGCATCTCACGGAAGAAGGGTTTGTGCTGGTCGCCGACATCGGCGGCGGTACGTCGGACTTCTCGCTGGTGCGCGTCGGGCCGGAGCGCAAGGACGACGTGCTCGCGCATCACGGCGTGCACGTGGCCGGTACGGACTTCGACCGCCGCGTCGAACTGGCGACGATTCTTCGCGAACTGGACTATCAGTCGCTCGATCCGGAAGGGCGCGAGATTCCGAACCGCAATTTATTTCGATTTCGCCACCTGGTACCTGATCAACACAGTCTACGCGCCGAAGCGCGTCAGCGAGCTGGGGCTGGATGCGGCATCTCTTCACGATCTCTTCACGAATACGCGGCAGCACGACCGGCTGATGCGTGTCGTGGAGTGCCGGCTCGGTCACGCACTGGCGGCGCACACGGAAGAGGCGAAGATTGGCGTGGCGGCTGGCGGGGAAATCGTGATTGATCTGGGCGAAGTGGAAGACTACTTGCGGCTCGCCTTCGACGAAGCGCAGCTCGTGAAGTCGGGCCAAGACGAAACGCAGCGCATCGTGCAGGCCGCGCGCGACACCAACGCGATTTATTTCACGGGAGGTTCTACGGGATTGGCGTTTTTATCCGGTGCATTAGCGTCAGCATTTCCGGACGCCAAACCGGTATTCGGCGATCGACTCGCGAGTGTTGCAATCGGACTGGGTATTCACGCAAGACGCGTATTTGGATAACCTTGAAAATTATTACCCGCATGCCGCGAAGATAATCGCCGCTTAAAATTGTGGCGAATATAAAAAAACCCCGCCTCGGCGGGGTTTTTTGCGTCCAGAAGACAGAAGGAAGCGTGCGAGCTTACACCGGCTTGATGTTAGCGGCTTGCTTGCCCTTCGGGCCCGTCTTGACTTCAAACGTAACCTTTTGGTTTTCTTGCAGCGTCTTGAAGCCTTCCGTGCGGATTTCCGAGAAATGCGCGAACAGATCTTCGCCGCCGCCATCAGGCGTGATGAAGCCAAAGCCCTTAGCGTCATTGAACCACTTGACGGTACCGGTTTCCATATTACTTGTTCCTAAAGAGGAGGGTAAATAAGGCCGAAGCCCAGAGGGTGCATGAAAATCAAGGAAGGGGTAATGGGACCAGCCGGAGTACCGTTGATGGGCGAACTACGAAAGACCAATTCACTCACCGCTTGAGATCCTGCATAGCTATTATACGGCGATTTCGAGAGAAGCTCAACAGTGGAGCGTCAACTTTACCAAATTTCTATAGGTGGGCGTGAAATTTGCTTACAAATCTTGCTGTGTCATCGCTTTTTTTGTTAGGGAGAACCCTTGGTTTCACTGCAGCGACTGGGTACAACCGTTAAACTACACGCCTCGCGTGCCCCCGGGGCTCGCGCGGTACCGGCATGGTCCAGACGCAAATTTGCATGGGACCGGGTTAAGCACTAAAACGCATATTCCGGTCGACTTCAGGAGAAGACTAGTTCTATACAACGGAACATCGGGCCGATCGCGCTGATGCTGACCGGCTTGGGCTCGATTATCGGATCGGGCTGGCTGTTCGGCGCGTGGAAGGCCGCCAAGATTGCCGGCCCGGCAGCCATTTGTGCATGGATAATCGGCGCTGTCGTAATTCTCGCCATTGCATTGACCTACGCCGAGCTCGGCGCCATGTTCCCGGAATCGGGCGGCATGGTGCGCTACGCGCGTGTTATTCGCACGGCGCGCTGGTCGGTTTTATCAGCGCGTAGGCAAACTGGATCGCCATCGTTTCGGTGATTCCAATTGAAACTGAAGCGTCGATTCAATACATGAGTACGTGGCCATATCCATGGGCACACGCGGGGTCATTAACCAGTACAGGGTTGATGCTTTCCGCTGCGCTCGTGATCATTTACTTCATGTTGAATTATTGGGGCGTGAAACTGTTCTCGCGCGCCAATTCGGTCATCACGGTGTTCAAGTTCGTGATTCCGGGCGCAACGATTCTCGGCCTGATGCTCACCGGTTTTCACCACGAAAACTTCGGTGAATCGAGCACGTTCGCGCCGCCGTACGGCTGGTCGGCGGTGCTGACCGCGGTGGCGACGAGTGGCATCGGTTCGCGTTCAACGGTTTCCAGAGCCCAATCAACCTAGCAGGCGAGGCGCGCAACCCGGCGAAGAGCGTGCCGTTCGCGGTGATCGGTTCGATCCTGCTGGCGCTTGTCATTTACGTGTTGCTGCAGATTGCGTATATCGGCGCGGTGAACCCGAGCGACGTCGTGAAGGGCTGGAGCCACTTCAACTTCGCGTCGCCGTTTGCGGAACTGGCGATTGCGCTGAACCTGAACTGGCTCGCGATCCTGCTGTATGTCGACGCATTCGTCAGCCCGAGCGGCACCGGCACGACCTACATGGCGACCAGCCGCATGATCTACGCAATGGAGCGCAACAACACGATGCCGAAGATGTTCGGCATCGTGCACCCGTTCTACGGTGTGCCGCGTCAGGCGATGTGGTTCAACCTGCTGGTGTCATATCTTCATGTTCTTCCTGGGGCTGGAGCTCGCTCGCGACGGTCATTTCGTACCTCACCGGCCCGATCAGCCTGATGGCGCTGTGCCGCGCGGCAACCGACCTCGAGCGTCCGCTGCATATTCCGGGCATGAACATCATTGTGTCGTTCGCGTTCGTCTGCGCGTTGCTGATCCTGTACTGGGCGAAGTGGCCCCTCACCGGCGAAATCATTCTGCTGATGGTCGTCGCGCTGCCGGTGTACTTCCATTTCCAAGCGAAGTCGGGTTTCGCCGGCTGGGGACGTGACCTAAAAGCGGCATGGTGGCTGGTTGCCTATCTGCCGGTGATGTCGATCCTGTGATCGGCAGCAAGCAGTTCGGCGGCCACGACATCATTCCCTACGGCTGGGACATGCTGGTCGTCATCGCGTTTTCGCTGGTGTTCTGGGGCGTGCGCAGCGGTTATCGCTCCGAGTATCTGGACGAACACGACGAAGTCCTCGAAGGCATGAGCGCACACTAAGCTGTCGCGCTGAAAAAAGCCCGCCTGAGTTTGCACTCAGGCGGGCTTTTTCTTGTCCGACGTAGTTTCAGTACGTCAGGCGGTGCCGAACACGTAATTCGTCATCGCAAGCGAGCGCTGGTACGTGCCGAGCGACTGGATCGCGAGTGAATAGTCGTCGTCGACGGCACCGAGCGCGGCGAAAACCGGCAGCAGATGTTTGTCCGTCGTCGGATAGCATATACGCCGCGTGCGGCGCTTAGCGTCGGTAATCGAGCAACGCATCCACGTCGTGATCGGCGAGCTTGCGCTCGAACCAGTCGGTGAACTTCGCCACCCGCGGGTCGGCGTCTTCCGGACGCGCGGAAAAATCGGCAGCGCGAAGATTGTGCGTGATCTAGCTGGAGCCGATCACCATCACGCCATCCTCTTTCAGCGAGCGCAGCGCGCGGCCGACGCGGAAGTGGTGTGCAGTGTCTATGTGCGGCTGGATCGACAACTGGGCGACGGGGCACGTCCGGCGTTCGGAAACATCAGCAGCATCGGCACCCACGCGCCATGGTCGAGCCCGTGCGGCTGCACGTCGGCCAGCATGCCGTTCTCGCTGAGAAGGACGGCCGCGCGGCGCGCCACGTCGGGTGCGCCCGGTGCCGTATACTGAATCTCGTACAACTGACGAATCTCGTACAATTGACGCGGAAAGCCGTAGAAATCGTGGATCGTTTCCGGCTTCTCCGCCGTGCTTGCGACGGGCTGCGCCGTGCCCCAATGGGCGGACAGCATCAGCACGACTTCGGGTTTCGGAAGTTGTGCGCTCAACGCGCCGAATTCGACCGATGGCAACGACGGGTCGATCGGCAACGTAGATGCGCCGTGGGACAGGAAAAGCGGCGGTAAGCGGTTCATGGCAACTGTGCAGCGGCACAAGCGCGCTGCGCGAAAGTTGGGTTGCTATGAATATAGGTCCGCACTTCCGTTTGATAAACGGGTGAAAACGGAATTGATTGTGTCGCGGGTGTTATGAATCGACGCGGCGCAAATGGCATGCAAACGCAGGTTAGCGCCGGCGTCAGTCCTGAGCGTCGCGCAAGCCCGGCCAGCCGGGCGATATCGCGGGCCCGAGTGCAAACAGATCCAGCACGCGCGCGCCACGGAATGATCGACCATTTTGTCGATCGAGACCGGCTGGTTATAGAAGAACGCAGGAAGCGGCAGGAAAATGACGCCGCCCATTTTGGTCACGGCCGTCATGTTGCGCAGATGCGCGAGATTGAACGGCGTTTCGCGCACCATCAGCACGAAGCGGCGGCGCGGGTGATGAGGTTGTCGGAGAGCCCGTGCGCGCCGCTCGCGAGCGTTCGCATGGAGCAGGGCGCGACGATCATGCCCTCGGTCGCGAACGAACCCGACGCGATGCTCGCGCCGACGTCGCGCACCGAATGCACGACATCCGCAAGCGGATGCACGTTGTCTTTACCGAGTTGAAGTTCGTGCTGGATATTGAGCCAGCCAGCGCTGGAGATCAGCAGATGCGTTTCGACGCCGCCCAACTTGCGCAGCGTTTCGAGCAGCCGGACGCTGTAAATTGCGCCCGTTGCGCCGGTGATCGCGACGATCAGCCGGCGGGACGCCGCAGTGCCTGTTGCCATGACGTCCGGCGCCTTGTCGGAACTAACGGCCGGACGGGGCCACTCAGGCCGCGGCGAACAGTTGCTGCAGTTCGCCGGATTCGTACATTTCCATCATGATGTCCGAGCCGCCGATGAATTCGCCCTTCACGTACAGTTGCGGAATGGTCGGCCAATTCGAGAATTGCTTGATGCCCTGGCGGACTTCGTCGTCTTCGAGCACGTTGACGGTCTTGATTTCGCCGACGCCGCACGCCTTCAGAATCTGGATAGCACGGCCGGAGAAGCCGCACATCGGGAACTGGGCGGTGCCTTTCATGAAGAGGACGACGTTGTTGTCGTCGACGATTTGCTTGATGCGTTGTTGCGTATCCATGACTGACCTTGCGGTTCCATTATGTGTAGGGAATAAAATGAAATGATAGCTGATTTCAGGAAGACCGGCCGAACGTGCCACGAGTCGCTCGAGTCAATCAACTCGCGCGCGGCTAGCCCGGCAGGCGGCCACCGCTGATTCGTTCGATGCCGGCGAGGTCGCGCTCCGAGCGCACGTCGGCAAAACCGGACCCCGTGAGCAGCGCGCGCACCGCTTCGGCCTGATCGTAGCCGTGTTCGATCCACAGCACGCCCGGCGCTTCGAGGCGCGCGGGTGCGCCAGAAATGATTTTGCGGATGGCGCTGAGACCGTCGGCTTCGTCGGTGAGCGCGCCGCGCGGTTCGTAGCGCAGGTCGCCTTCCGCGAGATGCGGATCGCCGTCCGCGATGTAGGGCGGGTTGCTCACGATCACTTCGAAGCGCAGGTCGGCGGCGAGCGAGCCGTACCAATCGCCTTGTGTGAGCGAGACGGTGCCGCCAGGACGCTTCGTGTCCAGCAGGCGCGCGGCGTTGCGCGTGGCCACGGCGAGCGCTTCGGCGGAACGATCGACGGCCCAGACTCGCGCGTCGGCGCGCGTCGACGCGATGGCGACGGCGATTGCACCAGTGCCGGTGCCTAGATCGAGCACGCACGGCTGCGACAGCGAATCCATTGCATTGAGCGCGGTTTCGACCAGCAGCTCCGTTTCCGGACGCGGAATCAGCACGTCTGGCGTGACTTCGAACTCGAGCCCGAAGAATTCGCGTGCGCCGACCAGTTGCGTGACCGGTTCACCCGCTACGCGCCTCGATTCGAGCGCCCGATAACGTTCGACCGCGGCGATTTCCAGCGCCTCATCGCTGCGCGTAATCAGTTGCGTTTGGCGCCAGCCGAGCACGTGCGTGAGCAGAATGCGCGCTTCGAGCGTGGGAAGCGGCGAAGCGCGCAGCAGCGCGGCGGGCGTGGTGGAGGACACTTGGCGGACCGTGATGACTAATCGTGATTAATTGCGATCAATCGGTGTCGCTGAGCGAAGCCAGCAATTCGGCCTGATGTTCGCTCACGAGCGCCGCGATCAGTTTGTCGAGGTCGCCGTCCATGATCGCGTCGAGGCAATACAGCGTGAGGTTGATCCGGTGATCGGTGAACCGGCCTTGCGGAAAGTTGTACGTGCGAATGCGCTCCGAGCGGTCGCCCGAACCGATCAGGCTCTTGCGCGTGGCGGCTTCCTTCGCTTGTTGCTCGTGCGACTGCTTGTCCTTGATGCGGGCGGCGAGCACCTTCAGCGCGCGGTCCTTGTTCTTGTGCTGCGAGCGGTCGTCCTGACATTCGACGACGATCCCGGTCGGCAAGTGCGTCACGCGTACCGCGGAATCGGTCTTGTTGATGTGCTGCCCGCCCGCGCCCGACGCGCGGAACGTGTCGATACGCAAATCGGCCGGATTGATCTCCACCTCGCCGATTTCGTCCGCCTCGGGCATCACGGCGACGGTACACGCCGAAGTGTGGATACGCCCTTGCGTTTCCGTGGCCGGCACGCGCTGCACGCGATGTCCGCCGGACTCGAACTTCAGCTTGGAATAGGCGGCTTCACCGGCAATCTGCACGATCACTTCCTTGTAGCCACCCAGATCGGACTCGCTCGCCGACATCATTTCGACCTGCCAGCGGTTGCGCTCGGCAAAACGCAGATACATGCGCAGCAGGTCGCCCGCGAACAGCGCGGATTCGTCGCCACCCGTTCCGGCTCGAATTTCGAGGAAGATGTTGCGGTCGTCGTTGGGATCTTTCGGCAGCAGCATTTTCTGCAATTCGCCGCCCAGCGTTTCCATGCGGTCACGCGCCGCGCGGATTTCCTCTTCAGCGAAATCGCGCATCGACGCGTCGGTCAACAGTTCCTGTGCAGTGGCCGCGTCGTTCATCGCCTGGCGCCACAGCGCGTAGTGCTCGACCACGGGCCCGAGTTCGGCGTGCTCGCGCGTCAGCTTCCGGTATTGGTCGAGATTCGAGATGATGTCCTCGCGGCTCAACAGGTCGTTCAGTTCGGCCAGCCGGGTTGTGAGCTGGTCGAGCTTGCGTTGCATGCTCGTTTTCATCGGACGGGTATCGGAGCAGGCTCCGGCAAGGGCGACTTAGGGGAGTGGGCGGATGCCCTGTCAGAAGCACGTCGCGGGCCGCCACTGCGGTGGCGCGGACACGCGGCGGTGGCTGCACCGCTAACGCTTCGATGAACCGGAGTGCTTGTAGAAGCCGCTCATCAGTTCGATGAGCGTATCGCGGTTCTCGCTGCTCGCGCGGTTGAGCGCGTGCGTGGGACCGTGGATCAGCTTGTTCGTGAGCGACTGCGACAGCGCTTCGAGCACGGCCGCCGGATCGTCGCCGCGAGCCAGCATTTTCTGCGCGCGCTCGACTTCGGCACGGCGCAGGACGTCGGCCTGCGTATGCATATGGCGGATGACCGGCACGATGCTGCGCGCGTCGAGCCATTGCATGAAATTCTGCACGCGCGTTTCGATGATCGACTCGGCCTGCGCAACCGCGGCCTGACGCGATGCATTGCCTTCGCGGACGATTGCGCCGAGGTCGTCGACGGTATAGAGAAACACGTCTTCGAGCTTGCCGACTTCCGGTTCGATGTCGCGCGGCACGGCCAGATCGACCATGAAAATAGGCCAGTGGCAGCGCGCCTTCACCGCACGTTCAACGGCGCCCAACCCGATGATGGGCAATGTTGACGCCGTGCACGACACGATGATGTCGAACTCGTGCATTCGCGACGGCAATTCGGAAAGCGGAATGGCACGCCCGTTGAAGCGCTCGGCGAGCCGCGTGCCGCGCTCGGCCGTGCGGTTCGCGACCACGAGTTCACGCGGCTGCTGAGCGGCGAAGTGCGTGGCGCACAGCTCGATCATCTCGCCCGCGCCGATGAACAACACGCGCTGGTTCGAGACCTTGTCGAAAATCCGTTGAGCGAAGTGCACGGCGGCGGCTGCCATGGAAACCGACTGCGCGCCGATTTCCGTCGTATTGCGCACTTCTTTCGCGACCGCGAAAGTGCGCTGGAATAGCTGGTTCAGATAGGTGCCGAGTGCGCCGGCCTCGGACGCGGTGCGCACCGCGTCCTTCATTTGTCCGACGATCTGCGTTTCACCGAGCACCATCGAATCGAGACCCGACGCCACGCGAAACGCGTGGCGCACGGCTTCCGACTGCGGCAGCGCATAAACGTGCGGCGCGAGTTCGTCGATGGGCAGGTTGTGATACTTCGAGAGCCACTGGATCGCGGCTTCGCGCGCGGCCTGGTCGTCGGTCGCGCAATAGAGTTCGGTGCGATTGCAGGTAGACAGAATGGCCGCTTCCGGCGCATTCGGCGCCATGCGGCCGAGCCAGATGCTTTTGAACGTGTCCAATGCAGGCTTGATCCGTTCGAGCGGAAACGCCACGCGTTCGCGCAAGGCGACAGGCGCAGTCTGGTGATTAATTCCGATCGTTAGAAGCTGCATTTTGGGAAGCGATGGTTCAGCCTGATATCATAGCGTTTTCGAGATTCTCACATCGCGCGCGCGTCAACTGGTCGCTATAACGGCTTCCGCCGGCACGGCGTCGAGCTGGTAGCCGAAGCCGTACAGCTGCGTTAGCGCATAACCTAACTCTGGGCGTAATTCCAGCTTGGTTCGCACGCGCGATGCATGCGTGTCGACTGTACGCGATCTCACATCGCGGCGCCATGACCAGACCGTTTCGAGAATATGCGCGCGTGAAACCGGCCGCGACAGGTTGCTGAAGAGCAGCAGCGCGAAGCGGAACTCCTTCGGCGTCAGCGTGACCGTGCGATCGCGAAACGTGACGGCGAACTGCGCGGCGTCGAACGAATACTCGCCGATCACGTCGCGGCGGCGGTTCGGCGGGCGCCGCAGGCCGGCCCGACGAAGCAGAGCGTCGACGCGGGCTAGCATTTCCGGCCCGCGAACCGGCTGTCAGGCAATCGTCGGCACCGGCGTGCAGCGTGACCACGATCTCGCAGTGCTGACACACATGGCCGCCGGCGAAAATCTGCCGGGAAACGAGTTTCGCGTATTGCAGGTCCGGCTCGATAAGGGCGATTCGCATCTCTCGCGTTCAGCCGGCATGTCCCGGACTAGGCTTTTCCGTAAGGCTTTCAGCTTGCCTAACATCACCCCGACCCCTAAACTCAACCGCTGAGCGGAAAGCGCCGCGCCGAACTTCTATAGTTAATGAGACAATGAGACAAAAATGCTAGCTGTCTTGGCCCCTTGCGCCCATGAGACAAATCCGAAACTGCGCGAGGCTAGCTGTAATGGGGGTGGCCCGGAATTATCCTGTTAGGCGCGGTAATCGGCCTTGCGGGCTGGTGGTTCCACCCTTTGCGCCGTTCAAGCCGCGTCCGCCTATGGATTGCGGTGCTGGCGGGGGTGCTGGGCGCAAGCATGGCTGGCAACGTGACCGGTCTCTTTCATGATGGTGATACGCTCGAATGGCCGGTTTGTACGGTTGTCGCGTTAATTGCCGTCGCCGTGACGGTCGGCTCGCTTTCCCGTCGATGAATATTTGCAGGTGACTCCCATGAATGCCCGATTTCCCGAAACCTCCTCTATTCCCGAACGTCTCGCCGTGCTGCGCAACGCGATGGCGCGCGAGGGCGTGGCCGCCTCTACTTGTTGCCGTCGGCTGACCAGCATCTGTCCGAATATCTGCCGGGGGCGCTGGCAGGGCCGGCAGTGGCTGTCGGGCTTCACCGGCTCGGCCGGCACGCTGGTCGTCACTGCCGATTTCGCCGGCGTTTAGACCGACAGCCGTTACTGGGAGCAGGCCAACGCGCAGCTCACGGGCACGGGCATTCTTCAGTTGATGAAAATGACCAGCGGCCAGCAAACCTCGCCGCACTTCGAATGGCTCGCGCAGAATGTGCCGGCCGGCGGCACGGTTGGCGTGGATGGCAACGTGCTCGGCGTCGCGGCGGCGCGCGCGCTGAACCAGGCACTGGGCGCGCACGACGTGAAGCTGCGCACCGACGTGGACCTGTTCGACGCGATCTGGCCGCAGCGTCCGTCGCTGCCGGCTGACGCCATCTTCGAACACACCGCGCCGCACGCGAGCGTCGCGCGTTCGGAAAAGCTCGCACAGATCCGCCGCGCAGTGGCATTTCATTTCCACGCTCGATGACCTCGCATGGTTGTTAAACCTGCGCGGCGCCGACGTCAGCTACAACCCGGCGTTCGTCGCGCTTCGCTTTTCGTGGCCGACGGCAAGGTGCCGCAGGCGCTGGCGGACGCATTGGCGTGCGACGGCATCACCGTCGAGCCGTACGCGAAAGCCGCCGAAGCGCTCACCGCCACCCGCTGACAGCACGCTCCTGATCGACCCGCGCCGCATCACGTTCGGTTTGCTGCTGATCGATTCGGGCGCGCAGTTCCCGCGCGGCATCCGTTCGCCGATGCTCGACGCGATCGCCCGCGCGCCCATCTGAGAAGCGGGCGCCGATTATGGCCATGGTACCGGTCACGGTGTCGGTTATTTCCTGAATGTCCACGAAGGCCCGCAGGTGACTCGCATTACGCGCCGGCCGAACCGTGGACGGCGATGGAAGAAGGCATGATCACGTCGGTCGAACCGGGCATCTACCGTCCGGGCAAGTGGGGCATGCGGATCGAAAACCTCGTGCTGATCGATTGGAGTCCGGAATATCTGTATCGCGAGCTGATTCCTGACGAGAGCGAACGCCGTTGGTTTCTCGCCAACGTCTGCACGATGGACTGGGTGATCCGCTAGGACGGCGGTCAGCCGATCGCGGAAGCCACCAGCGAACTGGTCGCGCAGTTTCCCGACCACGAGACGCTCATCCGCGCGTTTTACGAGAGGTGGCACGAGATGGTGGCGGGCGTGCTGGAAGAGGGCGTCGCGATCATGGAGCAGCTCGAAGCCGCCGACGTGCCGCTCTTCGGGCTGACCAACTGGTCGGCGGAGACGTTTCCGTATGCGTGGGAGCACTATCCGGTGCTGCGGCGCTTTCGCGACATCGTCGTGTCGGGCCGCGTGAAACTCGTGAAGCCCGATCCGGCGATCTTCGCGGAAATTCGTCGGCGGATCGAGGCGCAACTGCCGGGCATCGAGCCCAACGAACTCGTCTTCATCGACGACAACCAGAAGAATGCCGAGGCCGCCACGGCGCTCGGCTGGCACGGCGTGCATCACACCAGCGCGGCGCAAACGCGTCTGCGCCTGCGCGAACTGGGCCTGCCGGTTTGATTTACTGACCGAGCAGGTTCTTCAGCGCGTTCCCCAAGCCCTTCACCGTTTCGCCCGCGCCCTTCGCGACACCCTCGACGCTCACGCCGAGCGACTTCGCGAAGCCGGCGCCGAGGCGCTTCATCAAACCTTCCTGAACGGAAAACTTCGGGTCGCGCAGATTGCCGTCCAGTTCGAAGTGCAACGTGATGTCGCCGTTGTGCGCCTTCAGCGCGGCAATGGCTGCCTTCGTCGGAATGGAGAGGAAGGTGTCGAGCGGGCCGCCGTTGTCGGCGAGTTGCAGGTTGTGGACTGTGACAGTGCCGGGCGCGTGGAGCTGATAGTTGGTCACGGTCGTGTCGACGGTGAGGTCCACCGTGCCGCCCGTCACCTGCGCCTGCGCGCCGGCCTTTTTCAGCAGATACGGATCGAGCATGGCGATATCGACGTCGCGCAGCTTGCTCATGGTGTGCGAATCTTTGCTAGCGATCTTGATCCAGCCGCCGAATTCAACAGTGCCGGTGTGAGCCGGTCCCTTGATCGAGCCGGTGAGATTGAGCGAGGTCGGCTCGGTGAGCGCGGAAAGGTGGAGATTGTCGACGGTCGCGTTGGCGTTGCTCACGGTCACGTTGAACGCGGGCGGTCCGACCGTCATGTCGTAGAAGTGGAAATTGCCCTGCTCGAAACTGATGTGATCCACCTGCTTTTCGCGCGGCGTCGCAGCCTCAGCGCTTGCGCCGCTCGCTGCCTCGCCTTCGTTGTTCACCGATTGACGCAGATTCGGCAGCAGCCGGATCGTACCGTCCTTGTTGCGCATCACGGCCATGTCGAGGCCGCGTACCACGACGCTGCGAATATGGATCCGATGAGCGAGCAGATCGCGAATGTCGGGCGTGATCGTGATCTCGTCGGCGCGAAGCGGGTCGCCTGCCGGCCAGCCCGGAGGCGCTTTCAGCAGCACATGCGTGAGGTGAACCGACGCAAGGCCGACGTCGATGTCTTCGGCCGTGCCGAGCAGACCGAGCGCAGCGACCACGCGGCTCTTCACTTCGCGCTGGGCGTACTGCAAGGTGCCCAGCACGACGACGATCAACACCATCAGCAAACCGCCTATGGCAAAGATCCAGCGCTTGCCCCTCGACATCGCCATGCTTGACTCCTCGTTACCGCGCGGTGCGCGGCTTGGCCATTTACTGCTTTTTTTCGTTGTTTGAATATCGAACGGCGAATCCATTCGAAAACGGATTCGCCACCGGATCGCGATTAGCGCACGATCGGCTTGTAACGCAGACTCTTCGGACGCGCCGCTTCTTCGCCTAGACGCGCGCTTGTCGGCTTCGTACTCCTATAGTAATTGCCGTCGAAGAACGTGACCTGCTAATCGCCTTCGAACGCGATGATGTGCGTCGCGATATGGTTGAGGAACCAGCGATCGTGCGAGATCACGAGCACGGAGCCCGCGAATTCAAGCAAAGCGTCTTCGAGCGCACGCAGCGTTTCGACGTCGAGGTCGTTAGACGGTTCGTCCAGCAACAGCACGTTGCCGCTGCCTTGCGATCAGACGGTCGCGATGTTTTCGAACAAGTGCGTGCTCGGCACGAGCGAGAGCGGCACGCTGAACACTTCGTGCTCGTTCATCGTCGCCGCGCAGAAAGCCACGTAGACGGGAAACACCACCAGCACGACGCCTAGGATCAGCACCGCGTGGCAGAAGAGGTCGGAACCGCGGCGGTTCTCGATCATGAGTATTGAACCTTGCGTTCGATGACGCGGAATTGCACGACCGTCAGCGCGACGACAATCATCATCAGCACGACGAATTGCGTGCCCGAGCTGCCGATGTCGAGTCCTTGGAAGCTTTCGGCGAAAATCTTGTAGATCAGCGTGCGCGTGGCTTGCGCGGGACCGCCGCCGGTGGCGGCGTCGATTACGGGGAAGGTGTCGAAGAACGCGTACGTGATGTTGATCACGAGCAGAAAGAAGCTGGTGGGCGACAGCAGCGGAAGCGCAATGCCGAAGAAGCGCCGCACGGGACCGGCACCGTCGATGGCGGCGGCTTCGGATTGAACATTAACGACCACAGCACGGCGGCAATAGCGGGCGCTACGGCGTACGGTCAGATGAGGAGCGTCTGGTACGCATGCGCCGCGCGTCACGCGATCGGCGCACACCGCGAGCAACAGCGAGATCACGAGTCCGGCAACGGTGACGAGCGCGCAGAAAACAAGCGTCGTGTTGAACGACGAGAGATAGAGCGGATCGGCAAAAAGCTGTTTGAAATTGGCGAGCCCGACGAACTCGCTCGACGTGCCGAACGCGTCCTGCGATTGCGTGGATTGCCAGAGCGCCTCGCCGGCCGGCCATAGAAAAAACAGTACGGTGATGGTGAGTTGAGGGGTGACGAGCAGATAGGGCAGCAGGCTGGTGCCGAAGCTGGAGCGCTTTTCCATCGAAAATTCCCAAAGATCAGCGGGAACAGCGGATTCCGGCGAACGCGCCGGAATCCTTGACGTTCAGACTTTAGCTACCGTTCTTTTCGAAGCGACGCAGCAGTTCATTGCCGCGCGAGACGGAGGAATCGAGCGCTTCCTGCGGCGTTTTCTTCTGCGCCCACACCTGTTCGAGTTCTTCGTCGATGATGTGGTGCGGATCTGCGGCATATTGCCGAGGCGCAGTCCCTTCGTGAACGGCAGAGGCGGCTTGTTGAGCATCTGCTTGATGACGGTGTCGCTGCCCGGGTTCTTCTCGTAGAAGCCCTGTTGCTGCGTCAGCTGATACGCGGCGGTCGTGACCGGCAGATAGCCCGTGTCCTGATGCCACTTGGCGGCCACCGGCGCCGACGACAGATACGCGAGGAATTTCGCGACGCCCTTGTAGACCGCCGGATCCTTGCCCGACAGCACCCACAAACTCGCTCCGCCGATGATCGCGTTCTGCGGCGTGCCCTTCACGCTCGCGTCGTACGGCATCATGCCGGTACCGTAATTGAATTTGGCGTACTTCCTGATCGTGGCAAGCGAGCCCGACGAGTTCATGATGATCCCGCAGTCGCCGCTATAGAACTTCGAGACGGGTTCGTCCTTGCGGCCGACGTAGGTGAACGTGCCGGCTTTCTCCATGTTCTGCAGGAACTGGATGTGCGCGACCTGCAGCGGCTTGTTGAATTCGAGTTGCGCGTCGGTGCCGTCGAAGCCGTTGTTTTCCGTTGCGAACGGCGCGCCGTGCCAGGCGCTGTAGTTCTCGAGCTGAATCCGGCTTTGCCATCCCGACGAATAGTCGCACGCCATGCCCGAGGCTTTCAGCTTCTGCGCGTCGGTCTGCAGTTCGGCCCACGTCTTCGGCGGCTGATTCGGATCGAGGCCGGCTTTCTTGAACGCGTCCTTATTGTAGTATAGCACCGGCGTCGAGCTGTTGAACGGCATCGAAATCAGCTCCCCGGTTTTGGCGTCGTTGTAATAGCTCGCGATGGTCGGCACGAAAGCCTTCTGGTCGAGCGGCACACCGGCCTGCTTGAACACTTCGGTGACGGGAATCACGGCCTTCTTCGCCTGTATCATCGTGGCGGCGCCGACTTCGTAGACCTGCAGGATTGCGGGCACGTTGCCGCTGCGATAAGCCGCGATGCCGGCGGCGAGCGTCTGATCATACGTGCCTTTGAAAACCGGCACGATCTTGTAGTCGCTCTGCGACGCGTTGAAGGCGTTGGCGATGTCGTTCAGACGTTCGCCCAGCGCGGCTTCCATGCCGTGCCAGAACTGGTGTTGCGCATGTGATCAACGACGGGCGTTGGCCTTGATCCTTTTGGGGAGACAGGTTGATGCCGGCACACCGGATGAGCATGCGCAAACTGAAGGAAGTACTGCGGCTGAAATGGGCGTGCGGC
>CALNWS010000013.1 GCA_940747215.1 uncultured Paraburkholderia sp.
GCAGACCGGATGCCGGATGAGGCATACTTCGCAACGCTGCCTGCGATCAGATCGGCAGCATGATCGCCCCGGACGTTCCACTTGAAAATCTCAGAAAACTGTCCGAACGAACAGGGCCACCTCTATAATAGAAGAACCGACGCGTTGCAAGCTTATCCGACAGGCCGTTCAGGCTGTCACCCGTCACGCCCTAGATCCTGTCGACGTTCGCCGCCGCCAGCGTCTTCGCAAGAAAATCCGCAATAGTCTGCTTGCTCATGCTGTGCTCCGCTAAGTGAGAAAGACGGTACTTCTGCTCGTCGCAGAGATTACCCCTTCCTCAAAAACGTGTCGTTTGCCTGCACAAACGCGCACAGAGCCGATTGAGGGTCAGCGCAGCATGAAAGACATCGCAGAAAGTGAATTCAGCACGCGCACGGCGTGTTCCGCGCAAGGCGCGTCAAAGCGCAGCATGACCGCGTCCACGTGCGTGAGCGTCGGCCACTGGCAGAACAGATCGGCGAGGGCCGAAGTCTGCACGCGCAACTCGCACGCCACGGGTTTCGCTTCGCCGCGCGTGGCGTGCGGCGCGCGGCCCGCTTCGATGTGCTGCTTCACCACGTCACGCGCCGCTTGCGAGATCGCTTCACAAGCGCGCGGGCGTTTGCGTTACGCCGCTTGCGTGGCCCGTCGCCGATTTCGTCACGATGAAGCGTGCGCCCGGAAAACGCGGCGCGGTTTCTTCCGCGAACACGTCATCGCCGGATAAAAGTGCGACCCGCGCGCCATATCCTTCCGCGAGCGCGCCATACACGCCCGCCTCGCCCACTTCGAGGCCGTCGAACAGCACGCGCGCAAATGCGACGCTGTTGATCGTATGCGCGAGAATGTCGCGCGTTTGCGATTTCGCGTGATAGCCGATCATGAACACGAGCGACACACCGTATTCGAGTCCCGCCATCATGCCGAGCACGAGTTGCGCGCGCATCGAGCAGGTCGGGCAGCAGATTGCGGAAACCGCCGTGCGAATCGTCGACCCATACGCGTCGGTGGCGCCGCCCGCGAACGCGCCTTCGACGGCGGCGTTCGCTTCGAGCGTCATCCAGCGGCGCGCGGCTTCGTACTCGCCGTTGCCCGTGCGCGTCTGCTCGGAATGAAACACGCCGGCCACGCCTTCGATGTCGGCGGAAATAAGGACTTCCATCGGGGAAGAGACTGAAGAAGTTGAGCGATGTCGGGTGCGTCGGTGTTGACGAAATCGAGCAACGACAGACGACGGTGCCCATCGCGACCGGTGACGAAACTCGCTTGCCACAGCGCATCGACGATGGCCTGCTCGACGCTTTCTGCGCATGCTGCGAAAAGCGGATCGAGACGCGCGTCGGCCAAAAGCGGCGGCACGCTGACGAAATCCGCTTCGTGCGGCACCGTGTACGCGGTCGAAAACGCGAGTGCGATATCGCCGCTGCCGTGTCCGTACACTGAGCCGGTTCGCGCGAGACCTGCCGCCGCGCGCAGCGACAGACGCTTGAGCTGACGCGCGTCGAGCGGCGCATCGGTTGCAACGATCATGATGATCGAGCCTTGCTCGGGCTTCGTGCTCGTTGCGACGCTTGTTGCTGCGTTAGCCGCTGCATTCGCTTCAGCAGCGCGCGCGGCGAGTTCACGTCCCACTGCCACGCCGCCGATCGTCAACGTCAGCAGACGTCCGAAGTTCGCGAGCACGAGCGCGCCCACGGTATAGCGTCGGCGCGCAATTTCGACGACCCACGATGTGTTGCCGATGCCGCCCTTCAGATCGAAGCTCGACATGCCGCGTCCCGCGCCGACCGACCCGCTCGCGACATGCGTGTTCGCCACTAGACTGGCTTCGTCGAAATGTTGGCCGGTAATGGCCTGCGCCTGAATGTCGTTCAGGTAGCCGTCATTGCATTCGAACACGAGCGGATTGACCGTCGACCACTCGCGCCCGATCCGCGGATTCGCTTTCACGGCTGCGCGAATCTGCGCCTGCGCCACCGCGTCGACGCCGAACGTGTTGGTGAGCGCAATCGGCGTTTCGAGCGTGCCGAACTCTTCGACCTGCACGAGTCCGATGCTCTTGCCGAAACCGTTGATGACCGACGCCTCCGGCACCTTGTCGGCGAACGGATCGCCGCGATGCGGATGAATCACCGTCACGCCGGTTTGCAGCGCGCTTTTGCGAGCGTGCAATGGCTAACCGTCACGCCGTCCACGTCGGCAATCGTGCCAAGCGGACCGCTTCGCAGCACGCCGATACGCGGCGAGGTCATGTGTGCGGAATCCGTCATGTCACGAGCGGTCGAGCTTCGGATCGAGCGCGTCGTGCAGGCCATCGCCGAGCAGATTGAATGCGAGCACCGTCAGGAAAATCGCGAGACTCGGAAAGAGCGCGATATGCGGCGCGCGCTTCGTTGAGCATGGCGCCCCATTCGGGCGTGGGCGGCTGCGCACCCAGTCCGAGGAACGACAGGCTCGCCGCCGTGATGATCGACGTGCCGATACGCATCATGAAGTACACGACGACCGACGAAATGGTGCCCGGCAGAATATGCCTCACGATGATCGTCCAGCCCGACGCGCCGATGCTGCGCGCCGCTTCGATATACGTGAGCTGCTTGAGCATCAGCGTGTTGCCGCACACGAGCCGCGCGAACGCCGGAATGCTGAAAATCGCCACCGCGCAGATCACGTTGATCATGCCGTTGCCGAGAATCGCCACTACGCCGATGGCGAGCAGGATGCTGGGAAACGCGAACAACACGTCGGCCACGCGCATCGTCACGCGGTCCCACCAGCCTTCGTAGTAACCGGCGAGCAAGCCGAAAAACGTGCCGATCGCCACCGAGAGAAAACCGGCTTCGAGCGAAATGCGCGAGCCGACCAGAATACGGCTAAGATGTCGCGGCCGAGCGAATCCACGCCGAACCAGTGAGCGGCAGAAGGTCCTGCATTCAACGCGTCGTAATCGAAGAAATTCTCCGGGTCGTACGGGACGATATGCGGCGCGGCAATCGCCACGACGATCAGCAGCAGCACGAAAACGCCTGCGGCGAGCGCCACGTGCTGCTTGCGGAATTTGCGCCAGAACTCGCTCCACGGTGTGCGGATCGCGCGTTCTGCGTTGGCGGCACGCCGGATTGGAACCGGTGGCGGTGGTGCTCATGCTCGCCTCACTTGAAACGGATGATCGAATTGATCACGGCGTACAACACGTCCATGACCAGATTGATGATGAATTCGAGCGAGAACAGCAGCACTTCGGCCTGAATCACCGGATAGTCGCGCATCGAAACCGCGTCCACCAGCAGGCGCCCGAGGCCTGGCCAGTTGAACACCACTTCGACCACGATCGAGCCGCCGAGCAGAAAGCCGAATTGCAGACCCATCATCGTGACGACGGGAATCATCGCGTTGCGCAGGCAATGTTTGACGATCACGAGCCGCTCCGGCACGCCCTTCGCACGCGCGGTGCGCACGAAGTCCTCGTTCAGCACTTCGACGAACGAAGCCCGCGTGAAGCGCGCCATCACCGCCGCCACGGCCGCGCCGAGCGTGAGTGAAGGCAGCACGTAGCTTTGCCACGAACCATCGCCGACGATGGGCAGCCAGCCTAGCTTCACCGAGAAAATTTCCATCAGCACCATGCCGAGCGCGAAGGCCGGAAACGAAATGCCGGACACCGCGAGCGTCATGCCGAGCTGGTCCGGCCAACGGTTGCGCCACACCGCCGACACGATGCCGATGCCCATGCCGAGCACCACCGCCCACACCATGCTCGCGAGCGTGAGCAGCAACGTCGGCATGAAGCGTTCGGCGATTTCCTCGCTCACCGGACGTTTGCTGCGCATCGAGATGCCGAAGTCACCGTGCGCGATCTTCAAGAAGAAGTTGGCGAACTGCTGCGGCATCGGTTTGTCGAGTCCGAGCTCGGAACGCACGAGTGCGACGGTCGCTTCGTCCGCTTCGGGACCGGCGGCAAGACGCGCCGGATCGCCCGGCAACAGATGCACGAACAGGAACATCAGCACGGCGACGATGAGGAGCGTCGGCAGCAGGCCAAAGAGACGTTTGACGAGGAAGTTCAGCATGAAACTCACCAGCCAATAGTGCGTACAACAAAGGTCCGTTCAGGGCGACGGCCGGCGTTATTACGGCCGGCACGTCGCCCGGATCGGCTAGCGATTCACCCGAATCACTTGATCGCGATCTCGTCGAAATTGAACGAGCCGTCAGGCGCGACATAAGCGCCCGACAGACGCTTGCGGCGCGCATACACGACCTTTCCTTGACGAGGAAAATCCACGGCGCGTCGGCCCAGATGCGCTTCTGCGCGTCGGTGTAGAGCGCGGCCTTCTTCGTGCGGTCGGTGGTTTCGAACGCCTCTTTCAGATCGTTGTCGACGGTATCGTTCCTGTAGTACGCGGTGTTGACCATCTTCGGCGGGAACGATGCCGAAGCGAGCAGCGGCGTGATCGCCCAGTCGCTTTCATCCGTCGACGAGGACCAGCCCTGGTAAGTACATGCGCACCGGCGCAGCAGCGGGATCCTGCGCGCTTTCCACCTTGACGATGCGCTGGCCGGCTTCAAGCGCTTCGACCTGCGCCTTGATGCCGACCTGCGCGAGTTGCTGCTGCACAAACTGGATCACCTTCTGCGCGGTCGAGTAGTTATAGGCCGACTACAGCGTTGTTTCGAAACCGTTCGGGTAACCCGCTTCCTTCAGCAGCGCGCGCCTTCGCCGGATCGTACGGCCACGGGCCAAGCTTCACGGCGTAATCCACGCCTTGCGGCACGACGCCGTCGGCGGGCGTCGCGTAACCCGCAATGCAACCTTCGTGAGCGCGTCCTTGTTGACCGCGTAGTTCAGCGCCTCCCGCACCTTCAGGTTGTCGAAAGGCTTCTGGTTCACGTTCAGGCTGATGTAGCACTGAATGATCGACGGCGACGCGATCAGATCCACCTTCGGGCTCGACTGCAGTTGCGCGGCTTGTTCGAACGGCACCTGGAAGGCGAAGTCCGCTTCGCCCGTGCGCATCAGCGCGGCACGCGTGTTGTTGTCGACCACCGGCTTTTCCAGTCGATCGCATCGATCTTCGGATAACCCTTCTTCCAGTAGCCCGCGAACTTCTTCACCGTCAGGTCGCCCGCCGGATCCCATTTCACGAGTTCGAACGGACCCGTGCCGACCGGATGGAACGCGATGTCCTTGCCGTATTTCTTCAGCGCGTCAGGCGGAATCATCACCGCCGACGGATGCGCGAGCACGTTGACGAACGCCGAGAACGGCGCCTTCAGCGTGACCTTCACCGTGTACGGATCGACCACTTCGGTCTTCTCGATACGGTTGAACATGTTGTAGCGCTTGAGCTTGTTCGCCGGATCGGTCACGCGGTCGAAGTTCGCCTTCACTGCCGCCGCGTTGAAGTCGGTACCGTCCTGGAACTTCACGCCGTGACGCAGCTTGAACGTGTAGACCTTCGCGTCGGGACTCGCTTCGTAGCTGTCGGCCAGCACGTTCACGAGCTTCATGTCCTTGTCGAAGCCGAAGAGCCCTTGGTAGAACGACTTCGCGACCGCTTGCGAGAGCGTGTCGTTCGCGTCGTACGGATCGAGCGTCGTGAAGGTGGACGCGACGGTCATCACAGCCGTAGTGTCGGCGTGCGCCACGTTGCCCGCGAGCATCGCGAACACCACTGCGCCGCCGCCAATCAGCGCGTGCAACCGAAACGGGGAAGACGGGACCAGCAGGTTCATGAGCTTGACTCCAGACTGCGAAAGTAAAACGGGTTGATGTGAGCGGGTGAAAAACTTGAAAAGCTAGTACACACCGCTGACGCGATGCTGTGCGACGAAATGGTCCGGACCGACGGCGATCAGCGGCGCGACCACCGGTTCGTCGTCGAACGCGCGGATCGGGCTCGGAATCTCGTCGGCGGCGAATATGCGTTTCGCGTGACGCCGCGTGGGATCGGCCACCGGCACCGCGCTCATCAGCTTCTTCGTGTACGGATGCTGCGGCGCTTCGAACACGGCGCGGCGCGGACCGATCTCGATGATCTGGCCGAGATACATCACCGTCACGCGATGACTGACGCGCTCCACCACCGCCATGTCGTGCGAAATGAACAGGTACGCGACGCCGAGTTCGCGTTGCAGATCGAGCATCAGATTGACGATCTGCGCCTATAAGTAAACGTCGAGCGCAGAAACGGATTCGTCGGCGATCACCACTTTCGGGTTGAGCGCGAGCGCGCGAGCAATCGCGATTCACTGACGCTGACCGCCGGAGAATTCGTGCGGATAACGGCGCGCCGCTTCGGGCGGCAGGCCGACCTTTTCGAGCAGCCATGCGACGCGCGCCTGCGCTTCGTCGCCGCTTGCCACGCCGTGCACGAGCAGCGGCTCCACCATGACCGAGAGCCCACCGTCAGACGCGGATTGAGCGACGCGAACGGGTCTTGGAAAATGAACTGGATGTCGCGCCGCAAAGACTGCAACGCGGGGCCGCTCAACGAGCTGATGTCGCGGCCGTTGAATTCGATCGAACCGCTCTGGCTTTCCACGAGCCGCAACAGCGAACGGCCGGTGGTCGATTTACCGCAACCCGACTCGCCCACCAGCGCGAGCGTTTCGCCCGGACGCAGATCGAAGCTGACTTTCTCGACCGCGTGCACGCGGCCCGTCACGCGTCCGAGCAAACCGCTTTTTACCGGGAAGCGCGTGACCAGGTCGCGCACGCGCAGAATCGACGGCGTGCTCGCTTCGACCACGGGCTGGCTGCTCTTCGCGCGCAAAAGCAGCGGCCGGGGACGCACCGCTTCGTCCGTGCCCGCTTGCGCGGCCTGCTCGACCGTGAGAATCGGAAATCGCGCCGGGCCGTCAGTGCCCTGCATCGCGCCGAGTCTCAGCACGGCGGCGAGCAACGCCTTCGTGTACGGATGCGTTGGCGCCGCGAACACGGTGTCCGAGGCGCCCTCTTCCACTTTCTCGCCGCAATACATCACGAGCACGCGGTCCGCCACTTCGGCCACCACGCCCATGTCGTGCGTGATGAAGATCACACCCATGTTCATCTCGTCCTGCAAGCCGCGAATCAGTTGCAGGATCTGCGCCTGAATCGTGACATCGAGCGCCGTGGTCAGTTCGTCGGCGATCAGGAGCGCGGGCTTGCACGACAGTGCCATCGCAATCATCACGCGCTGACGCATGCCGCCCGACAACTGATGCGGAAACCGCGCGGCCACGCGGCGCGCTTCGGGATGCGCACCAGCTCGAGCAGACGCAGCGTTTCCGCCTGCGCTGCTGCGCGGCTCTTGCCCTGATGCAGCGAAATCGCCTCGCTGATCTGGTCGCCCACCGTGAACACCGGATTGAGCGACGTCATCGGCTCCTGGAAGATCATCGCGATGTCGGCGCCGCGAATCGAGCGCATCGTGCCGGACGACGCCGTCGCGAGATCGAGCATGCTGCCGTCACGCCGCCGGAACGCGATGCTGCCGCCGGCTAGGCGCCCATCGCCGTGGCCGATCAGCCACGTCAATGCGAGCGATGTCACCGATTTGCCGGAGCCCGACTCGCCGACGATCGCGAGCGTCTCGCCGCGATCGACATTGAACGAGAGATGGCGCACCGCATTGAACGTGGCGTCGCCGCTTCAAAACGCGACCGTCAGATCGTCGACGGCGAGCACGCGTTGCGGCGGCAAGGTTTCGATGAGCGAGCGAGTGTGCGATGAAGTCGGCACGGTAATTCCTTTGAATTCGAACGCGGCTGACGCAAGTTCAGACGACAGTTCTGGCGAAAATGAGCGGCACGCTGCTCATGGACGTTTAGCGGTAGATCGCCGTGATCGGTGCTTCGCCGAGCCGCGCGAAACCGCGATACATGCCCTCGGTGTTGAACGGCAGCGCGATGTTGCCGCGCGCGTCGACGGCGATCAGGCCGCCGCGTCCGTCGATGCGCGGCAGGCGGTTCATCACGACGTCTTCCGCCGCTTCCTGCAGCGAGACCGCGGTACGCCATCTGCGCAGCCACGTCGTAGGCGGCAACCACGCGCATGAACATTTCGCCGAAGCCGGTGGCGGAAACGGCGCAGGTCGCGTCGTCGGCGTAGCAGCCCGCGCCGATCAGCGGCGTGTCGCTCACACGTCCCTCCTGTTTGTTCGTGACGCCGCCCGTCGATGTCGCGGACGCTACGTGACCATGGCGGTCGAGCGCGACTGCGCCGACGGTGCCGAACTTGCGGTTCGGATTGATCGGTTCGTGCGGCGTGGGCTCGCCGTGCGCGGCTTCGAGCGTCACGCCGTCGTGATCGAGCACCGCGCGCTGCTGGTCGAGCGCGAGCATCCATTGACGATGACGCGCGTCGGTATGGAAGTAATCCGGTTCGACGAATTCGAGCCCTTGCGTGGCGGCGAACGCTTCCGCGCCTTCCCCCGTGAAGAGCACATGTTCGCTGCGTTCGAGTACACGGCGCGCGGCGAGAATCGGATTGCGCACGTGCTTCACGCAGCAGATCGCGCCGGCTTCGAGCGTGCTGTCGTCCATGATGGCCGCGTCGAGTTCGTGCGTGCCGGCCGCCTTTTAGACCGCGCCGTGGCCCGCGTTGAAAAGCGGGCAATCTTCGAGCAGACGCACGGCATGCAGCACCGCGTGGTATTCGGCTTCGGCGCTGTCCGACATCGAAGCGCGCAGGATCGTGCCCGCGCCGCCGTGAATGGCAACGACTGCGTTGGAATTCATCGTGAAGTCTTGGTCTTACGAGGAGAACGGATGTTGCTTTCGGCGCGCGTGGGTTGCTGCCCGTTACTTGCAGCCGGTGTCTGCGGATCGGTGAGATCGGTCAGCCACGGCAGCACGAATTCTGTTATGCCTGCGGCTGCCTTCGCCGAGCGTTTCGCGCGATACGCGACGGTGTCGCAGAGCGCTTCGATCACCGCGAGCACAGCCAAGTCGGCATTCGCGGCAAGGCGGCGCTCCGAGCGCACGTAAAGCGAAAGACTGGCGAACTGCGCGAGCGGCGAGCGCGGACTGTCGGTCAACGCGAGCACGCGTGCGCCGCGGCCTGCGGCACGGCACGCGAGTTCGATGGTGTCGTCGACATAGCGCGGAAACGCAATGCCGATCACGAGATCGCCCGGATCCGAATTGAACAGACGGCGCGCGGCATGCGACGGTCCGCTGATCAACGCGAGCGACTGCACGTTGTCGTGATACGGCGTGAGGCCATGCTCCATCAGGCCGGCGAGAAACGCGCTCGAACCCGCGCCGAGCACGAACACGCGGTGCGCGGCGATGATCGCCTCGACGGCGGCTTGGGCGGCGGCGCTGTCGATCGCGCTGCGCGTGGAATGCAGATTGGCCGCCGCCTATTCAAGCGACGCGCCGATCAGATCGTCCTCAGCCGCGAGCGATTCCTGTGCGTTGCGCAGACGCCCGACCGGCGCGAGCGTCGCTTCGAAGCCGCGCACCAGTGCGTCGCGAAACTGCGGATAGCCGTCGAAACCGAGCACTCGGGCGAAGCGGTTCGCCGTCGCCACCGAAGCGCCTACCACGCTCGCGAGCTCGTCGATCCGCATGGTCGCCGCACGAAACAGATTGGCCTGCACGTACTCGCCCATACGCCGATGAATCGGCGTGAGCGTCGGCATAGCGGCGGCGATGCGTGCCGCGATGGCCTGCTCGGCGAGATTCGAAGCAGCGGACGAAGGATGAACCATGCGAGCTGGCCTGCGCGTGTGTGATGAAAATGAATGAAAGAATATTTACATAGAAACGCTCAGAAAATTCATTTTCATTTTCGAGGGTTTTCACTGATCCTCCGCCTAGAAAAACACGGTCGATGAAAATGGGCTTTCAGCGCGTACCGCTGGCGAACGCAACGGGACGGTCGGCCAGCCGCGGTGTTATTCTTCGCTCGCCATGAATCTCGAAAGCCTCCTCTTCACTCAAGGTTTCGGCTCGCGCCGCCAATGCCGAGCGCTGGCCGTCGCCGGACGCGTGAGCGCGCCGGCGCGGTCTGTACCGATGCCGACGTCGATTTCCCGGTCAACGACAACGACTTCCGCTTCGCCGTGGACGGCGTCGAATGGCCGTATCGCGAGCACGCTTATCTGCTTCTGAACAAGCCGGCGGGTTATAGAGTGCTCGCGCGATCCGTAACATCACCTGAGCGTGTTCAGCCTGCTGCCGCCGCAGTTCGCCGAGCACGGCGTGCAGTGCGTCGGCCGGCTCGATTATCAGAATACCACGGGCCTGCTGCTTCTCTCCTACGATGGCAAGTTCGTGCACATGTTCACGTCGCCGAAACGCAAGGTGCCGAAGCTGTACGTGGCGACCACGCGCCATCCGATCGACGATGCGCAACTGAGCGCTTTACGCGACGGCGTACAGTTGCATGGCGAGCCGAAACCCGATCGCCGCCGTGGACGCGCAGAAGCGCGGTGAATGCACACTGGCGTTGACCGTGATGGAAGGCAAATATCACTAGGTGAAGCGGATGATCGCGGCGATGGGCAATCGCTGCGAAGCGCTGCATCGCGAGCGGGTTGGCGGACTTGCACTGCCAGAAGCGCTCGCGCCAGGCGCATGGAAGTGGCTCGACGAAAACGAACTCGGATCTTTACGGAAAGGGTAAACAGGGAGCGCTCCGCGTCTTCTCCGTTTGTGTCCCTTTAACGTATTGATGCAACAGGAAAAGCGCGTGCGGCAGCGTACGCAACCGCCCTGCAAAGCGCGTTTGCGCGCTGCGTCGCAGCATGCTTTTCCTTACAGGCCGCCCTATAGTCGTTTAAACAAAGACTAAAAAAGATTCAAGGAGGGGCACCATGGTCACCCATGAAACTTTTCAGATCTCGACCGTGATGATCGTGTTTATGTGCCTCGGGGTCGCGCTGATTGGCGGATTGCTCGTCATGATACGGCTAGGGCACTCGTATCATCCGAACCTGATCTGCGCAATGCTGTGCTTCCTGCTACTGGAAGCCTTGCCGGCGCTGACCTGAGCGAGCGTGGTGGCGTGGCATCGGCGCGGCGTGTGTTTGTGCTGCCTGCCGACGCGCGCGGAACGCCGTCATGCTGGGCGTGTACCGGCGGGGTTTTCTTTTGCCGCTGCTTCGTTGCATTTGCTGCTCTGGTTGCGCTCGTCACGCGTGTCGCGCAGAAAATCCGCCACGCTCGGATAGCACAAGCGCACGCGCAACTCTTCCTTCAGACGCCGGTTCACGAGACGCCGCGACTCGCGCATTAACGACAGTAGCGTCGGCTCGATTTCCTGTTCCGCCTGTTCGCGCGTGATGCGCGGCGCACGCACCAGACCGAAAGCGTCGGCGACTTCATCGAAGTATTCGCCCATTTTTAGCGACGAATCGTCCGACGCATGCACGATGCGCGCAGGCCGTCCGCGCATGATCATGCGCACGAAGATCATGGCGAGATCGTCGGCGTGAATGTGGTTGGTGTATACGTCGTCGGCATCGGCGAGCGCTGGCGTGCCCTTTTCGAGGCGCGCGAGCGGCAGACGTTTGCCTGCGTAGATGCCCGGAATGCGCGCGATGCTCGCCCGGACCGCACCGCACGCGGTGGCGCGACGCAGTTCACGTTCGGCCGACACGCGCCGTTTGGCGCGCGCATTCGCCGGGCGCGGCGTACGCGTTTCGTCGATCCACGCACCACCACAATCGCCGTAGACGCCCGTCGTGCTCGCGTAGACGAGCCGGGTGCGCGAGCGCACGCGTGCGGTCCGGCGAACCCCGTCGGGTACAATATCGGATGCTTCGGATTGCGCCCACAAGGCGCTTATGTTGCATGACTTGCGACGCAACCCACGGCGCAGCCGCCTCACCGGCACCATCGTGCTGCGCGCGGCGCGCAACGCTTTGCCGCGGCGCGTGCCTAACGTAGCAAGCAAGGCGCGCGTGCGGCGGTCGTCGTCGCCGGTTTTCTGCGGAGGCGCGAGATGCACGACGGTTGGCGCGAGACCCGCGAGACGTTTCAGGCTGCCGCGCACGTCGAGGTCGCCCACGAGGGGCGTGACGCCCGCGGCGCGCAGCTCGGCAATTCGCCCGGCGTGACTGGTCAACGCGAAGACGTGCGCGCGTGGCTGCAACAAGGACACGCAGCGCATGCCGACATCGCCGCAACCTACGATCAGCACGCGCGGCCGACGGAAGTTTCGTGTCGCTTTCATGGTGCACGCATTGTAGCAGTCAAGCACGGCAGGCATCGCACAATGCATGGCGGGCTGATCACGATTACCCCATTACCGACTTTTCGATTTTCGAACACTCTATGGCATTTAACGTCACGCTCCGGCAAAGCGGCCGGCAGTTTCAGGTAGAACAGGACGAACCGGTACTCTCCGCGGCGCTGCGCCAGGGCATCGGCCTGCCGTACGGCTGCAAGAACGGTGCCTGCGGTTCGTGCAAGGGCACCGTGGTGAGCGGCGAGATCGAGCAGCGCGCGTATTCGTCGTCGGCATTGTCGAATGACGAAAAAACGCGCGGCATGGCGCTCTTTTGCTGCGCCACCGCATGCAGCGATCTCGAAGTGAACATCCGCGAAGTCGCGGGCGTGGGTGACGTGCAGGTGAAGAAGCTGCCGTGCCGCGTGAACGCGATCGAGCGCAAGGCCGACGACGTGGTCGTGCTAAAGCTGCAACTGCCCGCGAACGAACGTCTGCAATATCTGGCCGGCCAGTACCTCGAATTCATTCTGAAAGACGGCAAGCGCCGCAGCTATTCGATGGCGAACGCGCCGCACACGGAAGGCCCGATCGAGCTGCATATCCGCCACATGCCGGGCGGCGCGTTCACGGACCACGTGTTCAACACGATGAAAGAGCACGACATCCTGCGCTTCGAAGCGCCGCTCGGCACGTTCTTCCTGCGTGAAGATTCGACCAAGCCGATCGTGCTGCTTGCATCGGGCACGGGCTTCGCGCCGCTGAAGGCGATCGTCGAACATGCGGTATTCAAGAACCTGAATTGGCCGATGACGCTCTACTGGGGCGCGCGCCGCAAGAAAGACCTGTATCTGCTCGAACTCGCCGAACAGTGGGCGCGCGAGATTCCGAACTTCAAGTTCGTGCCGGTGCTCTCCGAACCCGACGCGAGCGACGCATGGACGGGCCGCACGGGCTTCGTGCATCGCGCAGTGATCGAAGATCTGCCGGATCTGTCCGCGTATCAGGTGTATGCGTGTGGCGCGCCGGTGATGGTGGAGTCGGCGCAAAGCGATTTCACGCAGCATCCCAATTTGCCGGAAGACGAGTTTTACGCTGACTCGTTCACGAGCGCAGCGGATCTCGCCAACGCTGTCTGATGGATCAACAGCGGCCCGTATGGGCTTGCCGCACGGGCCGTTCACGCGTCGCATGCACTAGACGACAAAGCGAAGACAGTGCCGTGAAATTCGCCGCAAGGCACTTCTGTGCAAATTCATGGTTTACACCGGCGCTTTCCTTGTCGTATTCTTTCGCGCATGAACCGCGTCCTGTCCGAACTTCGGCGTCGCCGCTCCCCTAGGGACGCCGCTGGCTTCGTAACGGACTCGCGCTGCATGAAGGCGCAAGCTGTTCGGATCATGAAAGCCACGGCATGCCGTGGCTTTTCTGTTTTTCCGGCCCATGTTTCGTAACGGACCAACCGTCATCCACCCTTCACCCCTGTTGTCTGGAGCCTGCCGTCATGAACTTCAATGAGTATCCTACCGAGTCGCTGATGTACATCACGAACCGGCCCGAAATCGTTTTCACTCACGGCAAGGGCTCGTGGCTCTACGACAATAACGGCGAGCGCTTAACGGCGAGCGCTATCTCGACTTCATTCATGGATGGGCGGTCAACAGTCTCGGTCACTGCAACGAAGGCATGATCGAGGCGCTCAACAAACAGTCGCAACTGCTGATCAACCCGTCGCCGGCCTTCTACAATCAGCCGATGGCGCAGCTCGCCCGGCCTGCTCACGCAGCACAACTGCTTCGACAAGGTGTTCTTTGCGAACAGCGGCGCCGAAGCGAATGAAGGCGCGATCAAGCTCGCGCGCAAGTGGGGCAAGAAATTCAAGGACGGCGCGTTCGAAATCATCACGTTCGATCACAGCTTCCACGGCCGCACGCTCGCCACGATGTCGGCAAGCGGCAAGCTGGGCTGGGACACGATCTACGCGCCGCAGGTACCGGGTTTTCCGAAAGCGGATCTGAACGATACGATATCTTGTCGGTGGAGAAGCTGATCAACACGAAGACTGTGGCCGTGATGCTCGAGCCGATTCAGGGCGAAGGCGGCGTGATTCCGGCCTCGCGTGAATTTATGCAGCAACTGCGCGAACTGACGAAGAAGTACAACCTGCTTCTGATCGTCGACGAAGTGCAAAGCGGTTGCGGCCGTGCCGGCACGCTGCTCGCGTACGAACTCTCTGGCATCGAGCCGGACAGCATCGAGCCGGACATCATGACGCTCGACAAGGGCATCGGCGGCGGCATGCCGCTCGCGGCGCTGCTCTCGAAAGCGGACGCGCCGTGTTCGAAGCCGGCGACTAGGGCGGCACCTACAACGGCAATCTGCTGATGACGGCCGTCGGCTACTCGGTGATCTCGCAACTGACGGCGCCTGGCTTCCTCGAAGGCGTGTGCGCACGCGGCGAATATCTGCGCGCAAAGCTGCTGGAATTGTCGGAAGAGCGCGGTTTCAAGGGCGAGCGCGGTGAAGGTCTGCTGCTCGGCAAGGACATCGGCAACCAGATCGTCGAGAAGGCGCGCGACATGCAGCCCGACGGCCTTCTGCTGAACGCGGCGCGTCCGAACCTGCTGCGCTTCATGCCCGCACTGAACGTCACGAACGAAGAAATCGACCAGATGATGTCGATGCTGCGTTCGATCCTCGATACGCTCTAAACGGACGACGACACACTCATGACGACAACCACCACGCTATCGATCCGCCGCTTCGACGCGCGCGACACCGATGCCGTGGTCGCGTTGTGGCAGCAGGCGTTCCCCGAGTACCGGGACGCGACACGGCCGCAACGCAACCCGCATCTTTCTATTGCCAACAAGCTCGCGACGCAGCCCGAGCTGTTTGTTCTTCGTGGCAGTGCTCGGCGAGCGAATCGTCGGTACGGTGATGGGCGGATACGACGGCCACCGAGGCTGGATGCATTCGCTCGCGGTAGATGAATCGGTGTGTCGTCATGGCATCGGCACGCGGCTCGTCGCGCATGTCGAAAGCACATTGACCGAACTCGGCTGCCCGAAACTGAATCTGCAGATTCAGTCGGCAAAGACGGAGCTTCGCGGCTTTTACGAAGCGCTCGGTTATCGCGCGGATGCGGTGATCAGTCTTGGCAAACGGTTGGGTGAATTGGCGGCCCCTGCTCCGGCAAAGGCTCCGGTTTCGGCGAGTTGAGCGGCTGGGATAACGACGCCCTGAAGTCGCGCTGAATACAGAAAGGCCGCATGCGTTGCGCAACGCATGCGGCCTTTTTTTGCCAAGCGAAACTAGCCGGGCTTATTCGGCCCGCTCATTCACCCAGCTTATTCACCCGGATAAGCCGCCCGAACCTTCGGATCATCCAGCATCTGCTTCGCGTCACCCGACATCGTGACGAGACCCGAGTCCATCACGTAGCCGCGGTTCGCTGCCTACAGCGCGAGACGTGCGTTCTGTTCGACCAGCAGCACGGTCATGCCTTCGGCCGAAATCGCACGCACCCCTTCGAAGATCTTCTCCACCATGATCGGCGACAGACCCATCGACGGCTCGTCCAGCAGCAACAGCTTCGGACGAGAGATGATGATCGCTCGCGCCATCGCCAGCATCTGCTGCTCGCCCGCCGCCTGAAAGCGTGCCTGCGAACTGCGTCGCACGTCCCTTCAGACGCGGGAAGAAGCCGAACATGCGATCGACGTCCGCCTTGATGCCGTCCGTATCCGTGCGCAGATACGCGCCCATCTGCATGTTCTCGACGATCGACATGTGCGCGAAGATGCCGCGGGCCTTCCGGCACCATCGCGAGACCCTTCTTCAGCAGCAGATGTGGCGGCACGCCCTTGATCGACTCGCCCATGTATTCGATGTCGCCGATCGAGTACGGCTTAAGTCTCGTGATCGCCTTCATCGTCGTGGTCCTGCCCGCGCCGTTCACGCCGATCAGCGTGACGAGTTCGCCCGTCTCCAACTGCAGGTCGACTTGACCGCCTGAATGCCGCCGTAATTGACCTGCAGCCCCTTGGATTTTGAGCATGAGCGTGTTGCCGTTCGTTGTTGCCATAGTCGCTTCCATTAATGAACTCCCGCGCCGAGGTAAGCCTCGATCACCTTCGGATCCTTCTGCACGTCCTGCGGCAAACCCTGCGCAATCACCTTGCCGTAGTCGAGCACCGTCATCTGGTTGCACAGACCCATCACCAGCTTCACGTCGTGTTCGATCAGCAGAATCGTCTTGCCGTCCGCGCGGATCTTGTCGAGCAGCTTGGTGAGCTCGACCTTTTCCGTCGCGTTCATGCCGGCCGCCGGTTCGTCCAGCGCGAGCAACTTCGGATCGGTGGCGAGCGCACGCGCGATTTCCAGACGACGCTGGTGACCGTACGACAGGTTGCGCGACGTGTAGTCCGCGTACTGCGCAATACCGACGTACTCCAGCAGTTCGATCGCGCGTTCCTTGATCTCGCGCTCTTCCTTGCGCTCGGCGGGTGTCTGGAACACCGCGCCGATCAGGCCGTGCTTCGTACGCACGTGACGGCTGACCATCACGTTTTCCAACGCGGTCATGCTGCCGAACAGACGGATGTTCTGGAACGTGCGCGCAATGCCCGCCTTCACCACCTGATACACCGCCGTCGGCGTGTAGTTTTCGCCGTCAAGTTTGAAGTCGCCCGAATCCGGCGTGTACAGACCCGTGATCACGTTGAAGAACTTGGTCTTGCCTGCGCCGTTCGGGCCGATCAGGCCATAGATCTGGCCGGACTTGATCTCGAGCCCAACGTCGGACAATGCCTGCAGGCCGCCGAAGCGCTTGTTGACGCCCTTTACGGACAGTCGGATGTTGTCGCTCATATCTGTTTACTCTGTCTGTTTAGGCACGCACTGGCTTCTTGCCGCTGTGCTTCGAGAGTTTCGCAATCTTGTCTTCGTGCTTCGGCGACGGCCACAGGCCTTCCGAGCGATACAGCATGATCAGCACCATTGCGAGTGCGTAGACCAACTGACGGATCACTTCCGTGTCGACGATTTCATGGCCGAAGATCATGTTCTGTTCTGCAGCGGACCCATCGTCGAGCGCAGGAATTCCGGCAGCACGGCGAGGAGCACCGCGCCGAGAATCACGCCGGGGATGTGGCCCCCATACCGCCGAGCACCACGCACGCCAGCACGACGATAGATTCCGGCAGCGTGAACGATTCCGGCGACACGAAGCCCTGGAACGAGCCGAACATCGCGCCCGACAGACCGCCGAACAACGCGCCCATCGCGAACGCCAGCAGTTTCACGTTACGGGTGTTGATGCCCATCGCCTTCGTGGCGATCTCGTCTTCGCGGATCGCGGCCCATGCACGGCCAACACGCGAGTGCTGCAGACGCGTACACACCCAGATCACGAGCAGCGCGGCGATCACGAACAGGTGTAGTAGTACGCGTACACCGAAGGGAACTGGAAGCCGAACAGCGTGTGCGTTTGCGCTAGGCTGAAGTCGCCGAAATGCACCGGGTCGATCGCGGTGATGCCCTTCGGGCCGTTGGTGATGTTCACCGGACGGTCGAGGTTGTTCATGAAGATCCGCACGATTTCCCCGAAGCCCAACGTCACGATGGCGAGGTAGTCGCCACGCAGACGCAGAGTCGGCACACCGAGCAGCACACCGAAGAGCGCGGCGAGCGCCATCGCGCACGGCACGATGATGAGAAACGGCACGTGCAGTTTGGCGCGAGATGCGCGATTCATTCGAACTGCGTCGACAGGTGCGGCGAGCTCAGCAGTGCAGCGACGTAGGCGCCGACCGCGTAGAATGCGATGTAGCCTAGGTTGAGCAGGCCGGCGAAGCCGACCACCACGTTCAGGCCCAGCGCGAGCATCACGTACAGCATCGCGAAGTCGAGCACGCGGACCCAGTAGTTGTCGCCGGCGGTGCCGATCACCATCGGCGCGGCGATCACGAAGATTGCAGTGAGGATGCTGATGATCAGCGTTTTCGTGCGGTTCTTCTCGGGGATGAGCGTCGTGGATGGCTCGATCGGTTGAATTGAGGTCATGTTTATAGACTCCTTGGACCAGACTCCTTGGACCTGGGATCAGGCGCGATCCGCAACGCGTTCGCCGAGCAGACCCGACGGACGGAACACCAGCACGATGAATGCGAACACGTCCTGATAGTTACTACCGAACACTCCACCGGTCAGGTTGCCGATGTAGCCTGCACCCAGCTGTTCGATCAGGCCGAGCAGCACGCCGCCCACCATCGCGCCGCCGAGGTTGCCGATACCGCCGAGCACGGCCGCGGTGAAGGCCTTCAGGCCGGGGATGAAGCCCATGTAGAAGTGTGCGTTGCCGTATTCGGAAGCGATCATCACGCTGGCCAGTGCAGCGAGCGCCGAGCCGATCATGAAGGTGGCCGAGATCACGAAGTTCGGGTTCACGCCTATCAGCGAAGCATTGCCCGGGTTTTCAGCGATCGCGCGCATTGCGCGGCCGAGCTTCGTCTTGTGCACAAGCAGCAGGCCGGCCATCACGAGGAACGCCACTACGATGATCACGATTTCGGTCATCGAGATCATGGCGCCGGGCGTCGTGTCCGTGGCCTTGATCAGGTTCAGCGGATCGGTGGGCAGAAGCTGCGGGAACGGCAGCGGGTTACGCGACCAGATCATCATCGTGAGCGTCTGCAGCAGGATCGACACGCCGATTGCGGTAATCAGCGGTGCGAGACGCGGCGCTTTACGCAACGGCCGGTATGCCACGCGCTCGATCGTGTAGCCGACCAGCGCACATACCACGGCGGCGATGATCAGCGCGATGACGAGCGTCGGCACGTTGCCGAAGCCGGGGAAGTGGTTCTGAAGCACGCCTATGGCAGAGAGCGCGACCATTGCGCCCACCATCAGCACATCGCCGTGAGCGAAGTTGATGATGCCCAGAATGCCGTAAACCATCGTATAGCCCAGTGCGATGATGACGTAAACGCTGCCAAGCACCAGCCCGTTGAGGACCTGCTGGATGAAAATATCCATTTAATGCTCCTTAGACCGTGCGACTGGATTCGCGTTCTTCATCAGCCGGTGGGCGGTGATGCGGTACGTAATCTCAATGGCACTGCGGGTACTGATGTAAAAGACCGGTAAGGGGTTATCCGCCGCTGTTTCGCCAACGACTGGATGACAGTCGCGGGCATCCCCATGAGCGGATGCAAAAACGGCACCGTTGGGTGGTTCGGTGCCGTCAGGCTGGACGTCCCGTCTTACATCTTCACGACGTCGAGGACCGCTTTCTTGCCGTCCTTGAAGTCGTAAAACGTAATGGCGCTCTCTTTCAAATCACCCTTGTCGTCGAACGCGATGTGCCCGATTACCCCGTTGTAATCGGTTGACGGCATCGCAGCCAGCACCTTGGGCGCCTCGATAGAATTAGCGCGCTTCATTGCATCGACGATCACGTACACAGCGTCATACGTGAACGGCACGTAAATCTGCACCGGCGTGTGGAAACGGTCTCCGTACTTCCTTTCGAAGTCCGCTCCCCTGTCCATTTTCGAAAGCGTGAGTCCCGCCCCCGAACAGACCAGGTTTTGCACGGCGGTTCCCGCCAGCTCACCCACCTTGTCGGTACACACGCCGTCGCCGCCAAGGATTTTTGCCCTGATACCGAGCGCCGCCGCCTGCTTCATCAACGGCCCGCCCGTCGCGTCCATGCCGCCGAACATGATCACGTCCGGCTGAACGTGAGGATGGCCCGGAAATCCGTGGCCCGGTCGTTCGTCGCTTCCCGCGCGACGACCTTTGCTCCGCTCGCTTCCACGGTCTTCGCAAATTCGTCCGCGAGGCCCTTGCCATAGGCGGTTGCGTCGTCCACGACTGCGATGCGTTTCGCGTTCAGCGCCTTCGTGGCGTAATTGGCGAGCGCCGGACCCTGCTGCGCATCCGTGGCGACGACCCGATAGGTAGTCTTGAAACCCTGCTGCGTGTAAGCCGGATTGGTCGAGGACGGCGAGATCTGCACGATGCTCGCATCGCTATAGATCTTCGACGCCGGAATCGACACGCCCGAGTTCAGATGCCCGACGACACCGACCACGTGATCGTCGACGAGCTTCTGTGCAAACGCCGTTCCCGTTTTCGGGTCCGCGGCGTCGTCCTGCGCGTCGAGCTCCAACTGGATCCTGTGGCCGTCGATGGTCAAACTCTGCGTGTTAATTTCTTCGACCGCGAGACGCGCGCCGTTTTCATTGTCCTTGCCGAGATGCGCGATGCCGCCCGTCAAAGGGGCAGCATGGCCGATCTTCACGATCGTCGCTTCGCTCGCCGGCGCAGCTGCCTCCGTCGCGGCCGATGCACCTGCTCCCGCCTCGCCATCCTGTTTTTTGCCGCACGCGGTCAACATCGCAACCGCGGCCGCGATGGACACGGCGTAAGCAAACTTGACTCGCATTAAGTAGGTCTCCTGCACCTTCCGAAATCTAATTTTCATGGCCCTTTGGGCCTTGAGAACGCGCGCATTGTAACTCCAATTTTGCGATGGGCAATATTGTTGAAACGACAGGGTTTTCCTGCATTGCAACCTGATTTTGAGGAAGAAAAACCCTTAATGGCGCAACCCGGTTGCGACTGTTTTTCGTGCATCAGTTAAACCAGCGTTGAACCCAATGGCATCAAGTGTTGCAGCGAAGTGACGTGGCGCCAATTGCATCAGGCATTTGCTCACGTATTACGTTTCCATTTTTATCGACCGTTTGCGCACTGGATTAGTGCTTGAAAGTTAGCCGACCCTGCAAACCGGGTCGTAAAACGGGGAACGACCAGTCCAAAATCCTTATAAAGCCAGATCGATTTTTGGAAAATTTGTTGTCGGTGTCATCAAAAAATCATGATTCCATTTGATCTAGCACCGAATTTCTTAATGTGAATACGTCATACGCATTTTTGTGCAGGCGAGAAAAACGCACCCGGAGGTGCGTTTTCTTACAGTTGCGCTGGCTCGGGGTCAGCTCATTTGGATCGCTCAGACGGGCAGACCCAAGCTACGCGGCAGTGGGAACGCAATGTTCTCTTCGATGCCGTCGAGTGCGCGCACGTTGCGCACACCCAGCTCGCGCAACCGGGCAATCACTGCTTGCGCCAGTACCTCCGGTGCCGATGCGCCAGCCGTGACGCCGATCCGACGCTTGCCTTCCACCCAGACCGGATCGATCTGGTCGGGCGAATCCATCATATAGGAGGGCACGCCGAGTTTTTCCGCCAGTTCACGCAGGCGGTTGGAGTTCGAGCTGTTCGGGCTGCCCACCACGATCACGACGTCGCATTGCGGCGCCATGAACTTCACGGCGTCCTGACGGTTCTGGGTGGCATAACAAATGTCCTGCTTCTTCGGCTCGCGGATCGACGGATACTTGGCCTTCAGCGCGCCGATGATTTCGGCGGCGTCGTCGACGGACAGCGTGGTTTGCGTGACGAACGCGATGCGTTCCGGATCGGCAAGGGAAAGCGCCTGCACGTCCTCGATGTCTTCGACGAGATGCATGCCCTCGCCCGCTTGGCCCATCGTGCCTTCAACTTCTGGATGACCCTTGTGGCCAATCATGACGATATCGAAACCGTCCTGACGCATTTTCGCGACTTCGATATGCACTTTGGTGACGAGCGGACACGTGGCGTCGTAGACGCGAAGCCCGCGCGACTCCGCTTCGGAACGCACGGCTTTCGAAACGCCGTGGGCGCTGAAAATCACCGTATTGCCAGGCGGTACTTCTTCCAGACGCTCGATGAAGATCGCGCCCTTCTTGCGCAGGTCTTCCACGACATAGACGTTGTGGACGATTTCGTGACGCACGTAGATCGGCGAACCATGCAGCTTGATGACCCGCTCAACAATCTCGATGGCCCGATCAACACCGGCACAGAACCCACGCGGCTGCGCCAGCAGGATTTCGGCTTCGGCAAGAGTCGTATCTGTAATGCTCATGTTTACAGAATCTTACAGAATCCCGATGATTTTCACTTCAAACGCCAGCGCCTGGCCGGCAAGCGGATGGTTGAAATCGAACAGGGCGGACGTTTCGCCCACCTCTTTGAGCACGCCGGCATAGCGACCGCCGCCCGGCGCGTTGAATTCGACCAAGTCACCCGGAGAAAAATCCTCGCCGATCATGCTGTTTTCACGTAGCGTGGCAAGCGACACCCGCTGAATCAGTTCCGGATTGCGCGGACCGAATGCCTGGTCTGGCGCTAGCTGAAAGGTCGAATGGTGGCCCACCTTCAAACCCAACAAAATGTCTTCCAGCGGCAGCGCGAGCTGACCGGCGCCCAGCAGCAGCGTGGCGGGCTTTTCGGCAAAGGTATTGATGACTTCGATGCCATCGGCAAGGGAAAGCCGGTAGAGCAGCGTGACGTGTGAACCGGGTTTCACTTCGGAAATGTCGATGATGCTCATGCAATGCTCGCTCGGAAGCGCGCTGCACGCGTGCGCTGTTGGCCGCAGCCGACGCGTGTGGCAAACCGTCGTGGTGCCGTGCGCAAAGCGCCTATTGTAAGCCACATAGAGTGAGGCGACTTGGCTGCGTCGCGTGCGCCGCCGCACACTGGAACGACGAGGATGCACAAGCGAATGAACAAACGTGTATGCGAACTGGATCTCCGGCCGGCCGATTCGGTCGACGGCGCCGCGGCTTCGGCCGCATTGCTCACCGCCCTTTGCCGTGAGCCGCCGGCGACAGCAGAGGCGGCGGCAGCAACTGAGACATTGACCACGGCTGCGGCCGCGGAAAAGCCGGCTCAACGCGGCCGCGACGCAAGGACATGCCGCGCGAGCGGCTCATAGAAAGCGGCCCCGGCGTGCTCTCCGACGTCAAGATGATAGCGCTGGTGCTGGGCTCGAGCGTGCCGAGCCCGCGACGTGTTCGAGGTTGCGCGCTCGCTGCTGGACCACTTCGGCTCGCTGCGCACCATGCTCGACGCGGAATACGCCGATTTCGACGGTCTGCGCGGTATCGGGCCCGCGAAAAAGGCGCAATTGCTCGCCATCATGGAAATGGCGCGGCGCTCGCTGGTGGAAAAAATGCGCCAGCGTCCGCTGATGAACTCGCCCGAAGCCGTCGAGGACTATTTGCGTCTACACTAATAAAGGAAGACGTGCGCACGAAGTGTTCGTCACGCTCTTTCTGGATGCGCGGCACCGACTGATCCGCAGCGAGGAAAACGCGCGCGGCACGCTGACGCGCATGGCCGTATATCCGCGCGAAATCGTGCGGCAGGCGCTGGGTGCGGCAGGCACTGGGTCTGAATGCGGCCAGTCTGATCGTGGCGCATAATCACCCCGTCCGGCACCGTGGAGCCGAGCGCGAGCAATCGCCAGCTCTCACGCAGACCTTGCACAGCGCGCTCGCGCTGATCGACCGTGCAACTGATCGACCATATCTGGTGATTGCCGCCGACCGCGTCTACTCCTTTGCCCGCGCCGGCTGGCCTTGAAACCGCGCAAACCTGGCGCTTAAGGCCGTTGCATCCCGGCCGCAGCGTGTCGGCCGCCGTCGCAAATAAGGTTTGATTTTGCGGCTTTTTCTGCTAGAGTTCTAGCTTTCCTATTTATCTGTTCCGAAGCTACCAAGGCGTTCCGGAAAGTATACCGTACCTGAATTTCAGCGCGACTCTTTTCGGGAAACTTTCACGGCGTTCGAACTCAGTTTCACGGCGTTCGAACTCAGAATTAACGTATTAGGTAGGAGTGCTCTCATGGCACGCGTATGCCAAGTAACTGGGAAAGCGCCGATGAGCGGCAACAACGTTTCCCACGCGAACAACAAAACCAAGCGCCGGTTCCTGCCGAATCTGCAAAGCCGCCGCATTTGGGTGGAAAGCGAAAACCGTTTCGTGCGTCTGCGCATTTCGAACGCCGGTCTCCGCTTGATCGACAAGAACGGTATCGACGCTGTGCTCGCAGATCTGCGAGCACGCGGTGAAGCCTAAGGAGAGTAAATCATGGCAAAGGGCGTACGCGACAAGATCAAGCTGGAATCGACCGCAGGCACGGGCCACTTCTACACAACCACGAAGAACAAACGCAACATGCCGGAAAAGATGCTGATCAAGAAATTTGATCCGGTCGTCCGTAAGCACGTTGAGTACAACGAAACCAAGATCAAGTAAGACTTTGGGTCTCCAGCCTGACGAAGGCAAAGACATGCAAAAAGCCCCGCACTTGTGCGAGGCTTTTTTGTTTGTGCGGCGTTTATATCTGCATAGCGCCTCTGCTAGCGCGGAATTCTGTTTCGAACGCCGTTCTGCCTTTTCGCGCGCCCGCTGCACAGCAGCGCATTCGCAGGTTATAACGAAGCGCCCATATTCTTATGCCATCTGGCCAGCTTTCCATAGTTCCTTGCGACGCGTATCCTATTGCGCTCTAGCGGTAGATGGCGCGCATCACGCGCCATCAGAGCAAAACGATAGACGGAGATGTGGGCAATGATGGAATTCGATGTGGCTATTGTCGGTAGCGGTCTGGCTGGTTTGAGCGTCGCGCTCAATCTCGCGGAGACCCGGCGGGTCACAGTGGGTCGCCAAACGGTCCATGATGGAAGGCGCAAGCGACTGGGCCCAAGGCGGAATCGCTGCTGTGCTCGACTCCACGGACAGCATCGAAAACCACGACGCGACACGCTCATCGCCGGCGGCGGACTTTGCGACGAAGCGGCTACACGCTTCATCGTCGAACACGGGCGCGAAGCGATCGAATGGCTGATCGAGCAAGGCGTGCCGTTCACGAAAGATGACGCCGCGGAACTGGGCTTCCACCTCACGCGCGAAGGTGGCCACAGCCACCCGCCGGATCATTCACGCGGCAGACGCCACCGGCCACGCAGTCGTCGCTACGCTCAGCGAGCGCGTGCGGCGTCATCCGAATATCACGCGTTCGAAGATCACTACGCAATCGATCTGATCACGTCTGACCGCCTCGGTTTGCCGGGCCGTCGTTGCCACGGCCTTTCGCTCGACCTGCAAAGCGGCCGCACCATAACGATCGAAGCGCCGCATACCGTGCTCGCTACCGGCGGCGCCGGGAAGGTATATCTCTACACGACAAATCCGGACACCGCCACCGGCGACGGCATCGCGATGGCCTGGCGCGCAGGCTGTCGCGTGTCGAACATGGAATTCATCCAGTTCCATCCGACATGCCTGTTCCATCCCTACCCTACGCCAAGTCGTTCCTGATCTCCGAAGCCGTGCGCGGCGAAGGCGGCATTCTGAAACTGCCCGATGGCACGCGCTTCATGCCGAATCACGACGAGCGCGCCGAACTCGCGCCGCGCGACATCGTCGCGCGTACGATTGATTTAGAGATCAAGAAACACGGCATCGATTGCGTCTATCTCGACATTAGCCACCAGCCCGCGGAGTTTCTGCACGAGTATTTCCCGACGATCCTCGCGCGCTGCATGGAATTCGGCATCGACATCACGAAAGAGCCAATTCCCGTCGTGCCGGCCGCGCACTACACGTGCGGCGGCGTAGTCACCGATCTCGCGGGCCTCTATGCCGTCGGCGAAACGTCGTGCACCCGGCCTCTGCACGGCGCAAACCGGCTCGCCAGCAACTTGCTGCTGGAGTGCCTCGTGATTGGCCGCTCCACCGCGCAAGCCATCGAGGAAGAAGAGTTCAGTGCAGCAGTTCATGCGCCGCTGCCGGACTGGGACGAAAGCCGCGTCTCCGATCCCGACGAAGAAGTCATGGTCGCGCACAACTGGGACGAGCTTCGCCGGCTCATGTGGAATTACGTCGGCATCGTACGCACCGACAAACGGCTTACGCGAGCGCCATCGCCTTGCGCTGTTAAGCGACGAGATCCACGAGTACTACGCAAACTTCAAGGTGAGCCGCGATCTGCTGGAACTGCGCAACTTGGTGGACGTGGCTTCGCTGATCGTCGACGGCGCGCGTTCTCGACGCGAAAGCCGCGGGCTCCATTTCAGCCACGACTAGCCCGCCACGTTGCCGAAAGCGCTACCCCCACGGTTCTTTCGCCGGAGCACGTCCACAATCGCAACGTGTGGTTCCGAATTCGCTTCACCAATAGGAAAAAGGCCGTCGCGGAAAAGAATCCGGCGACGGCCTTTTTCCTGAACCGCAAATGCGGCTTCGCGCGGAATTACACGAGCCGCATCGAATAATCGGTCGCGCGCACGTCTTTCGTCAGCGCGCCGATCGAAACGCGATCCACGCGGTTTCGGCGATCGTCTTCACGGTGTCGAAATTCACGCCGCCCGACACTTCGAGCACCGCCCTGCCCGCCGTGATTCGAACGGCGTCGCGCATGGCGTCGAACGAAAAGTTGTCGAGCAGGATGGATTGCGCGCCATGCGCCAGAGCGGTTTCAAGTTGTTCGAGCGTTTCGACTTCGGTCTGGATAGACACGCCCGCATTCAACGCGAGCGCCGCATCTATCGCGGCACCCACGCCGCCCGCCGCTGCAATATGGTTTTCCTTGATGAGGATGCCGTCGTACAGCGCGAGCCGTTGATTCGCGCCGCCGCCCACGCGCACCGCGTACTTCTACGTGAGCCGCAAACCAGGCAGCGTCTTGCGCGTGTCAAGAATGCGCGTATGCGTGTGCGCAACGGCATCGACGTAACGACGCGTCGCGCTCGCCACGCCCGACAACAACTGCAGAAAATTCATCGCGTTGCGTTCGGCCGTGAGCAGCGTGCGCACCGGACCGCGCAATTCGCACACGGTCGTGTCGGTCGTCATGCCGTCGCCCTCGCGATAGCGCCACTGCACTTCGATACGCGGATCGACCGAGTGTACCACCGCATTGAACCATATAGCACGCCGCACAGGACGGCATCTTCGCGCACGATGATGCGCGCGTCCCGCACATCGTTGGCCGGCACGAGCCGCCCGGTCTGATCGCCGGCACCGACGTCCTCTGCCAATGCGTCGGCGACGTTGCGCGCCAACGCCTGATCGAACGCTGCGCCATATTGCGCGTGAATGTCTGCGAAAAGCGGAGAAACCGCGTCAAGCTTGTTGCCTTCCGTTGCCCCCATCAAGCGGCTCCCACGTTCGAATAGAGTTGTGTATCGCGCGCGAGATCGCCGCTCGCCTGCACGCGCTTCTTGTGACGCGCCGCGAAGTCCATCATACGGTCGATCGGCAGATGTGCACGTCCGCCGATCGCGCGGTCGACGAAAATCTCGTTGTGGCCGCGCTCGAGTACGTCCGCGAGATTGGTGAGGCCGTTCATCGCTATCCACAGGCAATGCGCGCAGCTTTTGCAGGTCGCGCTGTTGCCGGCCGTGGGTGCGGCGATCAACGTTTTGCCGGGCGCGGCAAGCTGCATCTTGTGCAGGATGCCAAGATCGGTTGCGACGATGAAATGCAATGCGTCGAGTTTCTGCGCGGCGTCGATGAGTTGCGTAGTCGAGCCGACGACATCGGCTTGTGCTACGACGTTCGCCGGCGACTCCGGATGCACCAGCACTTTTGCGCTGGGATATTCCGCGTGCAACAGATCGAGTTAGATGCCTTTGAATTCGTCATGAACGAGACAGGAGCCTTGCCACAGCAGTATGTCGGCGCCGGTCTTGTTCTGGATGTAGCTGCCGAGATGGCGGTCCGGTGCCCAGATGATTTTCTCGCCGCGCGCGTGCAGATCGGCGACGATTTCCAGTTCGATCGACAACGTGACCATCCAGTCGGCGTGCATCTTCACGGCTGCGCTCGTGTTCGCGTAGACGACTACGGTGCGATCGGGGTGCGCGTCGCAGAACGCCGAGAATTCGTCCACGGGGCAGCCGAGGTCGAGCAAACAGGTGGCGTCGAGATCCGGCATCAGAATGCGCTTGTCCGGGCTCAGGATTTTCGCGGTCTCACCCATGAAACGCACGCCTGCGACAACCACAGTGTCTGCGCGTCGTGGTCACGCCCGAAGCGCGCCATTTCCAGCGAGTCGGCGACGCAACCGCCGGTTTCGTCGGCGAGTTCCTGCAGTTCAGCATCGACATAGTAGTGCGCGACGAGCACGGCTTTCTCGCGCTCGAGCAACTCGCGAATGCGCGCCTTCAGCGCCACCTTTTCCGCCGCCGAAGGTATGTCGGGCACCTTCACCCACGCCTGCCCGATCCCGCAGCTCGTGCCCTGCTCCTGTGGCCGGTCGTATTCGACGGTCCTGATCGCCTGCTGATCCATGTTCTCCTCTTGCCTTCGCTCTGCCGCCGCGGCCTGCCAATCGTGCTTCGTCGCAGTTTTCGCGGCCCAAAAAAGCAAAACCCCGCCAACGCGGGGTTTTGTGACGCAACGAAATTTTAATGGATTTCGCGATCAAGCATAGCGGCGTAGCCGCATGGCGAACTCCTGCAGCGCCTTGATACCGCTCTGCTCCGCGCGATGGCACCAGTCCTGCAACTGAACCAGCAACTGGTCGCGCGAGGCATTCGAACGCTCCCATATGGCGGCCAGTTCGTTGCGCATGTCGATATACGTCTTGAGCTTCTGGCTGTTCGAGAAGATCTGCGGCAGTTGACGCTTCTGCGGCTCGTCCAGACCGGCTTCTTCCTTATGGAACCAACTGCGCGCACCGCGCATGAGCTGATACTTCTCGCGCGCGCCCACTTCCTTCAGATGCGCCAGTTCCTGACGGTAAGCGCGCTTGAGCGCCTTGCCGTAACGCGCCATGACTTCGTAGCGGTTGGCCAGCACGGCTTGCAGCGTGTCCTGATCGAGCACCAGCTTGCCGGTAGTAAGACGCGGCGTGGGCGCGACCTTCTTCACCTTGGCAAGACGGAATGCCGACATGATGCGGATGTACATCCAGCCGATGTCGAACTCGTACCGCTTGTTCGACAGCTTTGCCGACGTGGCGTACGTGTGGTGATTGTTGTGCAGCTCTTCACCGCCGATGATGATGCCCCACGGGAAAATGTTGGTGCTCGCATCCGACGAGTTGAAGTTGCGGTAGCCCCAGAAGTGTGCGAGACCGTTGACCACGCCGGCCGCCCAGAACGGGATCCAGATCATCTGCACGGCCCAGATCGTCAGGCCGACGATACCGAACAGCGCGACGTTCAGCACCATCATCAGGCTCACGCCGAGAATCGGGTACTTCGTGTAGACGTTGCGCTCCATCCAGTCGTTCGGCGTGCCGTGGCTGAACTTGCGCATGGTTTCTTCGTTCTTCGCCTCGGTGCGATACAGTTCCGCGCCTTCGAGCAGCACCTTCCAGATGCCGCGCGTTTGCGGGCTGTGCGGGTCTTCTTCGGTCTCGCACTTGGCGTGGTGCTTACGGTGAATCGCGGCCCACTGGCCGGTCAGCATGCCCGTGGTCATCCACAGCCAGAAGCGGAAAAAATGACTGGCGATCGGATGCAGCTCCAGCGCGCGGTGTGCCTGGCAGCGATGCAGATAAACGGTGACGCCGATAATCGTGACGTGCGTCACAGCCAGCGTGTACAACACAAGTTGCAACCACGAGAAGCGAAGCAGGCCGTAGGCAAAGAAATCGAGCAAGGAATTCAACAAGGCAATTTACCTGTGGAACGAGAGGTACGAAACACCCGCAAAATACGCGTGTCAAGAAAGTGAAAGCATACAGCGGGATTGGACGTCATTTTACTCGAAGCATTCCAAGTGTTTGTAATAAATAGGGATTTTGTGTGTGTGGTCAACCAGGAGACGCTTTCCCGACGCCCATTGACTGCACAACGGACGCCTTGGGATGCCCATCAGCGGGCGCTGTCGGCGTCGCCGGTCGTGGGAGCGGTCATTGTTACCGGTTGCGCGATGACATCGCCGACGTTGTCCACGATCCGCACTTCGCGCTGCGCAGACGGAATCGAAATGCCGTGCTCGGAGAAGAGTCGCCAGATGTTGCGATTGACCGCCGAACGCACGCCGGACGTGCCCGTCGCGGCGTCCTCGATCCAGAAGCCCAGTTCTAGGTTGATGCCGTTGGCGCCGAAACTCGCCAGATACGGCGTGGGTGCCGGCTCCTGTAGCACGCGCGCAACGCCTTGCGCCGCCTCGGCAAGCAGCGCCATCGCCTGCTCCACGTCCGACGTGTACGCGACCTGCACGGCCACTTTCGCGTGACCGCGCGTCAGATACGAAGACTGGTTCTGCACGACGTCCGTGATGAGCTTTTCGTTCGGAATCAGTGTTTCGATGCCGTCGAGCCCGCGCACCACCGTATAACGCGTGCGGATCTGCGTGACCATGCCTTGCAGGCCGCTCACGTTGATTGTGTCGCCGATCCGAAGCGACCGGTCGATCAGGATGATGAAGCCCGACACGTAGTTGCTCGCGATCTTCTGCAGACCGAAGCCGAGCCCGACGCCCAGCGCGCCGCCGAATACGCCGAGCACCGTGATGTCGATGCCGACGAGCGACAGGCTGATCAGCACCGCCGCCAGCATGAACACCGCCCGGCCGACGCGCGCCACCACCACCTTCAGGTTCGCGTCGAGCGTCTTCGCGCGCATCAGGCGGTCTTCGAAGGCCGCGCCGAGCCACATGGCGACGATCATCGTCACGCACACCCACAGCAGGCCGCTCGTGAGCGACAGCAGCGTGAGATGCGCGTTGGCGACGCGGAACTGCACGCTGCCCATCCACGCGATCACGTCGTCCTGAATGCCCATGACGGCCAGCACCACGCCGACCCAGATCACCAGCAAAACGACTTTTTCGACGAGGAGCAGCCACGGATGCGTCTCGCCGTCCTTGCTGAAAACGCGCCGCGCAAAGAAAAACACGATGTAGATCAGGCCGATGCCAAAGAGCGGCACCAGCGCCAGATCGAGCAGCGACGTGTGCATGAACGGATGCGTGACGGCGCGCGCGAGCCACACGAGCAGCGCGCCGGTGAGCGGGAAGAAGGCGCGGTTCAGGCTCTCCGCGCAGAACTGCAGTGTCTGGTAACGCGTTTGCCAGCGCAAATCCAGCGTACGGCGCAGCACGCTCGCAATGAGCCACGCGATGACGAGCGTGCCGACCAGCACCCCGACCTGCCAGAACATGACCGGCTGCCCGAAATCGCGCGCGAGATCGCCGAATACGTGAGAAAATATGTGGTTTTCCATGATGTCGCCGAAATCGCCGGCGCGCGTTCCAGCGGGAACCGCGCGCCGGCTAACAAGCCGGTGAGCCCGCTACGCTCAACTCTGGCGTTCCAGCACGGCGGCGAAGAAGCCGTCGGTTGCGTGGCGATGCGGCCACAGCGACAGGTAGTCGCCCATTTCGAGGTCAATACGTTGTTCGGCCAGTACTTCCTTGACCGGCACGAGCGCGAAGTCCGGGTGGTCTGCGAGGAAGTTCTGCACGACCGCCTCGTTTTCGGCGTCGAGAATCGAGCAGGTTGCGTAGACGAGCCGGCCGCCCTTCTTCACGAGACGCGCGGCGCTCACAAGAATCGAGCCCTGCTTGGGCGTGAGTTCGGCGATCGATTCCGGCGACTGGCGCCACTTCAGGTCGGAATTGCGGCGCAGCGTGCCGAGGCCGCTGCACGGCGCGTCCACCAGCACGCGATCGATCTTGCCCGCGAGGCGCTTGATCTTGGCGTCGTGTTCGCTGTCGATCAGCACCGGATTCACATTCGACAACCCGCTGCGCGCTAGGCGCGGCTTGAGTTTGGCGAGACGGCGCTCGGAAATATCGAATGCGTAGAGACGGCCGGTCGAGCGCATCGCGGCGCCCAGAGCCAGCGTCTTGCCGCCCGCGCCGGCGCAGAAGTCGACGATCATTTCGCCGCGCTTAGGCGCTACCAGCGAGCACAGCAACTGGCTGCCTTCGTCCTGCACTTCGACCCAGCCTTGCTGGAACGCGTCGAGCTTCGTGAGCGGCGGCTTGCCGACCACACGCACGCCGAACGGCGCGAACGGCGTGGTGCCCGCCTCGATGCCGGCCTTCGAGAGCGCGTTCAGCAGATCGTCGCGGCTCGCCTTGATCGGGTTCGCGCGCAGATCGAGCGGCGCCGGGTAATTCAGCGCGGCGGCCAGTTGCGCCAGCTCGTCGGGTTCGAAACGCGTGGACAGCGCCTTGTAGATCCACTCGGGCAAATTCAGGCGAATCCGCAGCGGCAGGCTCGCCGGATCGATTGTGGCGACGTGTTCGAGCCACTTCGCCTCCGCCTCCGACACGAACGGCTTGAGCGCCGTGCGCCCCGCCGTCTGCATCAGGCCGAGCAGCGCCAAGCGGCGCGCCGGGCTGCCCGTGCCGCTTTCGGCCAGATGCGCAAACTCCATGCGCCGGCGCAGCACCGCGAACACGGCTTCGGCGATCACGCCGCGCTCGCCATGCCCGAGCTTCGGATGAGCGCGGAAGAACCGGCTCGTGGTGGCGTCGGCGGGACCGTTTAGCTTCAGAATCTCGGCCAGCAACGTCTCAGTTTGTCCAATCAGAAAACCATGCAATCTCATGCGCCCTCTCCGGCGGTGTGACCGGCAAAGAGCCATTGCGGCTCTGGCGGCGTAAGCGTGACACGCAGACCGTCGAGCGCAAGACGCCCTTCGACGAACCAGCGCACCGCACGTGGATAAATAATGTGTTCGGTTGCCAGCACGCGTTCGGCGAGCGTGGCGGGTGTGTCGCCGTTTTCCACGGGCACGGCCGACTGCAGCACGATCGGCCCGTGATCCAGTTGCGACGTGACAAAATGCACGGAGGCGCCGTGCAGACGCACGCCGGCGTCGAGCGCCTGCTGGTGCGTCTTCAGACCGGGAAAACTCGGCAGCAGCGACGGGTGCACGTTCAGCATGCGCCCCGCGTAACGGTCGACGAAACCGGCTGTCAGCACGCGCATGAAACCCGCGAGCACCAGCAGATCCGGCTCGAAACCGTCGATCCGGGCCGCGAGCGCGGCGTCGAATCTCTCGCGGTCCTGAAACTGGCGATGGTCGACGACCGCCGTGGCAATACCGTGCGACGCCGCAAACGCAAGGCCGGCGGCGTCAGGACGGTTGGCAATCACAACGGCGACCTGCGCCGGCCAGCCTTCGTCCGAGCAGGCCCGAACGATCGCTTCCATGTTGCTTCCCCGTCCGGAAATCAGGATGACGAGTTTTTTCATCCGAGGATTTTATCATTCGGGAACACGGATTCCGCTCGGCACCGCCGTGTCTTGCGCCGAGCATTTATAATTAATTATTTTGCGGCACCCTCGCCCGTCCCACACCAACCCGCTATCGTGAGAGTCTTCCGTGGTCTTCCCAATGCTGAAAGCCGTGCGCCTTGCGCACTGACCATCGGCAATTTCGACGGTGTCCATCGCGGCCATCAGGCCCTGCTCGCTCACGTGCGCGCCGCGGCCGACGCACGCGGCTTGCCCGTCTGCGTGATGACCTTCGAACCGCACCCGCGCGAGTTCTTCAATCCGACCGGCGCTCCGACGCGCATCGCGCTGCTGCGCGACAAGCTGGAAGCGCTGCGTGCCAACGGCGTGGATCGCGTGGTGGTCGAGCATTTCAACCAGACTTTCGCCAGCCAGTCGCCCGACGCGTTCGTCGAGAAAATCATCGTGAACGGCCTGCATGCGCGCTGGGTCATGATCGGCGACGATTTCCGCTACGGTGCCAAGCGCGCGGGCGATTTCGCGTCGCTGCAGGCGGCCGGTCAGCAATACGGTTTCGAAGTCGAGCAGATGGCCACCATGGCCGATCCGTCGGGCGCGCGCATTTCCAGCTCGGGCGTGCGCGTCGCGCTGATCGCGGGCGATCTCGACTCGGCGCGCGCCGCATTGGGCCGCGACTATCTGATCAGCGGCCACGTCGTGCATGGCATGAAGCTCGGCCGCGATCTCGGCTTTCCGACACTGAATCTGGCTATCGCCCACAAGCGTCCGGCGCTCTCGGGCATCTTCGTCGTGCGCGTGCACGGCGTCGAAGACGAACCGCTGCAGGGCGTGGCGAGCCTCGGCTTGCGTCCCACGGTAGACAATTCGGGCCGCGTGTTGCTCGAAGTTCACCTGCTCGACTGGCACGGCGACACGTATGGCAAACTCGTGCGCGTCGAATTCCTGAAGAAGTTGCGCGACGAGGAAAAGTATAGCGACCTCGAAACGCTCACGGCTGCGATCAGAAACGACGTCGTCAATACCCGCGCGTGGTTTGCGGCGGCCAGCGCCGGTTTGCCGGGCAGCCGCTCCACCGGCTTCGCGACCTCGGCCACCGACCGAATTAGATAGCCGCCGCGGTGCATGCGGGCGCTTCAAGCACCACATGCGCCCTCGCCGCGCGCATCGAAGGGTGTCCGTGGATCACGCGACATGCCTGCCGGGCGCGCCCAACGCCCTCGCGCATTACGCGCAACCCGCGCCCTGCTGCGCTTTGAAAGAATTCACCGCGACCTCATCATGAGCAACAAGAAAGCCGATTCGAAACCGCAGTCACGCTACCCGGTCAACCTGCTCGACACGCCGTTCCCCATGCGTGGCGACCTCCCCAAGCGCGAGCCGCAATGGGTCAAGGAATGGCAGGAACACAAGATCTACGAAAAGATCCGCGCCGCCTCGAAAGGCCGCAAGAAGTTCATCCTGCACGACGGCCCGCCGTATGCGAACGGCGACATTCACCTCGGCCACGCGGTGAACAAGATCCTGAAGGACATGATCGTCAAAGCGCGCAACATGGCGGGCTTTGACGCGGTCTACGTGCCGGGCTGGGATTGCCACGGCATGCCGATCGAAATCCGGATCGAAAAGCAGTTCGGCAAATCGCTGCCGGCCGCTGAAGTCATGCAGAAGGCGCGCGCCTACGCGACCGAGCAGATCGAGAAGCAGAAGATCGGCTTCCGGCGTCTTGGCGTGCTCGGCGACTGGGACAATCCGTACAAGACCATGAACTTCGTGAACAAAGCCGGCGAAATCCGCGCGCTCGCGAAAATCATGGAGAAGGGCTACGTGTTCAGCGGTCTGAAGCCGGTGAGCTGGTGTTTCGACTGCGGCTCGGCGCTCGCTGAAGCGGAAGTCGAATACAAGGACAAGACCGATCCGACGATCGACGTGCTGTTCACCTTCGCCGAGCCGGAAAAGACCGCGCAGGCGTTCGGTCTGGACAAGCTGCCGCGCAACGAAGGCGGCATCGTCATCTGGACCACCACGCCGTGGACCATCCCCGCCAACCAGGCGCTGAACCTGCATCCGGAAATCGTCTACGCGCTGGTGGATACGCCGCGCGGCCTGCTGATTCTCGCGGAAGAGCGCGTCGAAGCGTGCCTGAAGCAATACGGCCTCGAAGGCACCGTGGTCGCCACGACGCCGGGCGCGAAGCTCGTCGACCTGCGCTTCAATCACCCGCTCTCCACCGCGCATCCGTTGTACAAGCGCACGACGCCGGTCTATCTCGGCGACTATGTCACGACGGAAACCGGCACGGGCGTCGTGCACTCGTCGCCGGCCTACGGCGTGGAAGACTTCGTGTCGTGCAAGGCGCACGGCATGTCCGACTCCGACATCATCAGCCCGGTGATGGGCGACGGCCGCTATATCGAATCGCTCGCGCTGTTCGGCGGCCTGTCCATCTGGGCGGCGAATCCGCAGATCGTCGAGGCGCTGCAGAGTGCCGGCACGCTGATGCGCACCGAAAAGTACATGCACAGCTACATGCACTGCTGGCGCCACAAGACGCCGATCATCTATCGCGCGACGTCGCAGTGGTTCGCGGGCATGGACGTCAAGCCGAACGACTCGGACCAGACACTGCGCGAAACGGCGCTCGAAGGCATCGAGAACACGGCGTTCTATCCGTCGTGCGGCAAGCAGCGTCTCTTCAGCATGATCGCGAATCGTCCCGACTGGACGCTGTCGCGTCAGCGCCAGTGGGGCGTGCCAATGGCGTTCTTCGTTCACAAGGAAACGGGCGAACTGCATCCGCGTACTCCGGAACTGCTCGAAGAAGTCGCAAAGCGCGTCGAGAAGGCCGGTATCGAAGCGTGGCAATCGCTCGATCCGCGCGAGCTGATCGGCGACGACGCCAACATGTACGAAAAGAACCGCGACACGCTCGACGTGTGGTTCGACTCGGGCACGACGCACTGGCACGTGCTGCGCGGCTCGCACAAGGACGAGCTGCAGTTCCCGGCCGACCTGTATCTGGAAGGCTCGGACCAGCATCGCGGCTGGTTCCATTCGTCGCTGCTCACGGCTTCGATGCTCGACGGACGTCCGCCGTACAACGCGCTGCTCACGCACGGCTTCACCGTGGACGGCGAAGGCCGCAAGATGAGCAAGTCGCTCGGCAACGGTATCGACCCGCATGAAGTGGCGAACCGCCTCGGCGCGGAAATCATCCGCCTGTGGATCGCCTCGACCGATTACTCCGGCGAACTCGCGATCTCGGAAGAAATCCTGAAGCGCGTCACCGAAGCGTATCGCCGTATCCGCAACACGCTGCGCTTCCTGCTCGCTAACCTGTCCGACTTCGACTTCGCGAAAGACGCGCGTCCGGTGGAAGACTGGCTGGAGATCGACCGGTACGCGGTGGTGCTGTCGGCGAATCTGCAGAACGACATCCTCTCGCACTACGAGAAGTACGAGTTCCACCCGGTGGTCGCCAAGCTGCAGACGTTCTGCTCGGAAGACATGGGCAGCTTCTATCTCGACGTGCTGAAGGACCGCTTGTACACCACGGCGGCCAATTCGGTCGCGCGCCGCTCGGCGCAAACCGCGCTGTATCACATCGCGAACGGTCTGCTGCGCATCATGGCACCGTTCCTCTCGTTCACCGCCGAAGAAGCGTGGAAGGTGTTCCAGCCGAACAGCGAAACCATCTTCACCGAGACGTATCACGCGTATCCGCAAGTGGCCAATGCGGGCGAACTGCTCGACAAGTGGACGCTCCTGCGCGCCGTACGCAGCGACGTCACGAAGGCGCTGGAAGAAGCGCGCGTGGCGAACCTGATCGGCTCGTCGCTACAGGCGGAAGTCGAAATCCGCACGAGCGGCGCGCGTTACGACGCGCTCGCCAGCCTCGGTGACGACCTCAAGTTCGTGCTGATCACGTCGGCGGCAACGGTAGTGAAGGTGGACAGCGAAGCCGAGGAAGGCGTCGAAGTGGTCGCCTCGAAATACCTGAAGTGCGAACGCTGCTGGCACTACCGTACGGACGTCGGCGCGAACGCCGAGCACCCCACGCTGTGCGGCCGCTGCTTCAGCAATCTGTTCGGCAACGGTGAAACCAGGAGCGCGGCATAATGGCACGAAGCATGTCGAAAACCGCATCGAAAACCACTGGGGCGAACGGTTCACTGGCGCCTTGGCTGGGTGTCGCGTTCATCGTCATCCTGCTCGATCAGCTCACGAAAATTGCGGTGCAGAAGGCGTTTTCGTACGGTGTTCCGCACGAAGTCGCGCCGTTCTTCAACCTGATTCTCGTGTACAACCGCGGCGCGGCTTTCAGCTTCCTCGCCATGGCGGGCGGCTGGCAGCGTTGGGCGTTCACCGCGCTCGGCATAGTCGCGGCACTTGTGATCTGCTATCTGCTCAAGCGTCACGGCGGCCAGAAAATGTTCTGCGCGGCGCTTTCGCTGATTCTCGGCGGTGCGCTCGGTAACGTGATCGACCGGCTGGCCTACGGCCACGTAATCGACTTCCTCGATTTTCACGTGCGCGCGTGGTACTGGCCGGCATTCAATCTCGCCGACAGCGCGATCACGGTCGGCGCGATTCTGCTGGTGTTCGACGAGTTGCGGCGCGTACGCGGCTCGAAGTAACGCCGCCTTGTGCGCCAAGGTTCGTGGCTCGCTCGCGCAGGCTGAGAACCCTATTCGACACCGCGGCGGCGGCGAAACGCTCCGCCGCCTGCCATCACGCTTTTGCCGGAGGCTTTCGTTGGCAACCGCAGAACTCGCAGGAAAACACCTCGTCCTCGGCATGACGGGCGGGATCGCCTGCTACAAGATCGCCGAACTCACGCGTCTGCTCACCAAGGCGGGTGCCACCGTGCAGGTCGTCATGACCGAAGCTGCCACGCAGTTCATCACGCCCGTCACGATGCAGGCGCTGTCCGGCCATCCGGTCTACACGAGCCAGTGGGACAGACGTGTGCCGAACAACATGGCGCACATCGATCTCTCGCATGAAGCCGACGCCGTCGTGATCGCGCCCGCCTCCACCGACTTTCTCGCCAAACTCGTTCACGGCATGGCTGACGACCTGCTGTCCACGCTGTGCGTGGCGCGCGATTGTCCGCTGCTCGTCGTGCCGGCAATGAACCGTCAGATGTGGCAGAACCCGGCCACGCAGCGCAACGTCGCACAGTTGCGCGCGGACGGCGTCGAAGTGCTCGGTCCGGATTCAGGTCCGCAAGCGTGCGGCGAGATCGGCGACGGGCGCATGCTCGAAGCGGCCGCCACATTCGAGGCAATCGCGTCGTTTTTCGCGCCCAAAATTCTGCGGGGACGCCGTGTGCTGCTCACCGCAGGCCCGACGTTCGAGCCACTCGATCCGGTGCGCGGCATCACCAACCGTTCGAGCGGCAAGATGGGTTTTGCGCTTGCGCGCGCCGCGCAGCAGGCCGGCGCCGAGGTGCATCTGGTGGCCGGTCCGGTTGCACTGGAAACGCCATGGGGCGTGATTCGTGAAGACGTGCAGACCGCGCAGCAGATGCACGACGCCGTAATGCGCGAAGTGTCCGGCGCGGACATTTTCATCGGCGTGGCTGCCGTGGCCGACTGGCGCGTCGATCACGCGAGCGAGCACAAGATCAAGAAGACGGCGGACCGCGCATTGCCCACCTTCACGTTCGTCGAGAATCCGGACATCCTGGCTTCGGTCGCGAAATTGCCGAATCCGCCGTTCGCGGTCGGCTTCGCGGCGGAGAGCGGTGACCTCGAGATTCACGGCGAGGAAAAGCGCGCGCGCAAGAATGTGCCGCTGCTTATCGGCAATCTGGGCCCGCTTATTTTCGGCCTCGACGACAACGAAGTGATCCTGTTCGAAGCGGCCGGCGCGACGAAACTGCCGCACGCGGACAAGCAAATGCTCGCGCACACGCTGATTGCGGAAATCGCCAAACGTCTGCCGACGCGAGCCTGATTCGCTGACAGACAACGCGGCCGTACGCGGACCGACCAAGGTCCGCACCGCGCGTTTGCACAGCGCGCCGCGAATCGATTTATCTGGAGCCGTACTGCCATGACGCTACTTTCCGTGCTCGATCAAACGCCCGTGATCGCCGGGCACTCGGTGGCGGACGCGATCGCCGCCACTGTCGAACTCGCGCAACTCGCCGACGACCTCGGCTATACGCGCTACTGGTGCGCCGAACATCACGGTCTGCGCGGCGTATGAACCCCTGCCTTGAAGTGCTGCTGGCGCGCCTTGGCAGCGTCACGCGGCGCATCCGGCTCGGCTCGGGCGGCGTCATGCTGCCGTACTACAGCCCGTTCAAGACCGCCGAGCAATTCATGATGCTCGAGGCGCTGTTCCCGAACCGTATCGACCTCGGCGTGGGACGCGCGCTGGGCGGCGACATCCGAACTGCGCAAACGGTAGCCGCTGGCGACTACAACCGCGGCGACATCTTTCCGCAGCAGGTTGCCGACTTGATCGGTCTGATGCACGGTACGCTTCCCGCCAATCACCTCGCGCAAGGCGCGCTGCTACAACCTCAGGTAGAAACGCGTCCGCAATTGTGGATGCTCGGTTCCAGCGAATTCGGCGGACTGCTCGCCGCGCAACTCGGCATCCGCTTCGCGTTTGCCCATTTCATCAATGCCCACTTCGGGCATCAGGTGGCGCTTGCTTATCGCGAACGCTTCAAGCTGAGCCAAGAAGCGCAGCAAGCGTATTTGGCCGCCGCCGTCTTCGTGATCTGCGCCGATACTGAAGACGAAGCGCGCGACCTGGAAAAGGCAGTCGATCTTCGTCGCGTGCAAATGGCATATGGCCTGAACGAGCCGATTCCAAACATCGAGCAAGGCGTCGCGCAGAAGTATGGCGAGCGCGAGCGGCTCGTGATCGATCGCGAAAAGCCGCGCAGCATTATCGGCACGCCGGAGATCGTCACCGAACGGATGCTCGCGCTACAGGAACAATTCCAGGCCGACGAACTGATCGTGCTGACCGTAGCAGGTAGCTACAAGGCGCACCTGTGCTCCTATGAACTTCTCGCCGACGCGTTCCAACTGGGCCGCGCGGCTTCCACTCCCTGACCTTCCGACTGCATGAAACTCGACCTGAAGATTCTCGACGCGCGCATGCGCGACCAGCTTCCCGCGTACGCCACCACCGGCAGCGCCGGCCTCGATCTGCGCGCGTGCCTCGACGAACCGCTAACGCTGAAACCTGGTGAAACCGCGCTGGTGCCGACGGGTCTCGCGATCCACGTGGGCGATCCCGGCTACGCAGCGCTGATTCTGCCGCGCTCGGGTCTCGGTCATAGGCACGGCATCGTGCTGGGCAATCTGGTCGGCTTCCTGATCGATTTCGACTACTAGGGCCAACTCATGATCTCGACGTGGAATCGCGGAGAAACCACATTCACGCTGAATCTGATGGAATGCCTCGCGCAACTGGTGATCGTGCCGGTCGTGCAGGCCGAGTTCAATATCGTCGACGACTTCGAAACGAGCAAGCGCGGCGCGGGCGGCTTCGGCAGCACGGGCAAGCACTGAGCTTCGGCACTCGGCTCTTTTTCGACGCATAAAGAAAAATGGCGCGGGTTTTAATCCGCGCCGTTTTTTTGGCTTACGCCTTCTGAGACGTTACTCGACTTCGACCGCTTCCGGATTCGGATTGCGCGGCGGCGCTGAGTTTTCGTCGAACGTGAGTTGGACCTTGTCGTCCGCATCGACGTCGACCGTCACGCGGCCACCGTTTATCAGCTTGCCGAACAGCAGCTCGTCGGCCAGTGCACGACGGATCGTGTCTTGGATGAGACGCTGCATCGGCCGCGCGCCCATCAACGGATTGAAACTGTGCTTCGCGAGATGCTTGCGCAGCGCGTCGGTAAAGAGCGCATCGACCTTCTTCTCGTGCAACTGATCTTCCAGCTGCATGAGGAACTTGTCGACCACACGCATGATGATTTCCTCATCGAGCGCACGGAAGCTGATGACCGAATCCAGACGGTTGCGGAACTCCGGCGTGAACATGCGCTTGATGTCGACCATCTCGTCGCCGGTTTCGCGGCGGTTCGTGAAGCCGATCACCGACTTGCCCATTGCCTCGGCGCCCGCGTTCGTCGTCATGATGATGATGACGTTACGGAAATCCGCCTTGCGACCGTTGTTGTCCGTCAGCGTGCCGTGGTCCATCACCTGCAGCAGCACGTTGTAGATGTCCGGATGCGCCTTCTCGATTTCGTCGAGCAGCAGTACGCAATGCGGCTTTTTCGTGACAGCTTCGGTGAGCAGACCGCCCTGATCGAAACCGACGTAGCCCGGAGGCGCGCCGATCAGACGGCTCACTGCGTGACGCTCCATGTACTCCGACATGTCGAAGCGGATCAGCTCGATGCCCAACGTGAACGCCAGTTGCTTCGCCACTTCGGTCTTGCCGACGCCCGTCAGACCGGAGAACAGGAACGCGCCAATCGGCTTGTCCAGCTTGCCGAGGCCGGCGCGCGCCATCTTGATCGAAGCCGATAGCGCGTCGATAGCCGGGTCTTGCCCGAACACCACGCTCTTCAGATCGCGATCGAGCGTTTGCAGCTTGCTGCGATCGTCCTGCGACACGCTTTGCGGCGGGACGCGGGCGATCTTCGAGATGATTTCCTCGATCTCGTTCTTGCCGATCGTCTTCTTCTGCTTCGACTTCGGCAGGATGCGTTGCGCGGCACCCGCTTCGTCGATCACGTCGATCGCCTTGTCAGGCAAGTGACGGTCGGTGATGAAGCGTGCCGACAGTTCAGCCGCCGCCGACAGCGCACCCGACGAATACTTCACGCTGTGGTGTTCTTCAAAACGCGACTTGAGACCGCGTAAAATCGCAACCGTCTGCTCGACGCTCGGCTCGGTGACGTCGACCTTCTGGAAACGACGCGACAGCGCTGCGTCTTTCTCGAAGATGCCACGGTATTCCGTGAACGTGGTCGCGCCGATGCACTTGAGCGTGCCCGACGAGAGTGCCGGCTTCAGCAGATTCGATGCGTCGAGCGTGCCGCCCGATGCAGCGCCTGCGCCGATCAGCGTGTGAATTTCGTCGATGAACAGAATGGCGTGCGGACGCTCTTTCAGTTCCTTCAGCACCGTCTTCAGACGCTGCTCGAAATCGCCGCGATACTTGGTGCCGGCAAGCAATGCGCCCATGTCGAGCGAATAGACCTGTGCATCCGCCAGAATGTCCGGCACTTCACCGCGCGTAATCCGCCACGCGAGACCTTCGGCAATTGCCGTCTTACCGACGCCGGCCTCACCCACCAGTAGCGGATTGTTCTTGCGGCGACGGCACAGCACCTGCACCACGCGCTCGACTTCCGACTCGCGTCCGATCAGCGGATCGATGCGGCCGTCTTTCGCCATCTGGTTCAGGTTCTGCGTGAACTGGGCGAGCGGTGTTTCCTTCTGCGCCGCGGCTTCGTCCGACTCGGCAGCAGCGTCGCTCGCCTTGGCAGCGTCCGTGCTGTTCGTCTTGGTGATGCCGTGGGAAATGAAGTTGACCACGTCCAGACGCGTCACGCCCTGCTGTTGCAGGTAGTAGACCGCATGCGAGTCCTTCTCGCCGAAGATCGCGACTAGCACGTTCGCGCCGGTCACTTCCTTCTTGCCATTCGAGGTGGACTGCACATGCATGATCGCGCGTTGGATCACACGCTGGAAACCCAGCGTGGGTTGCGTGTCGACGTCGTCCGTGCCCGGCACGGACGACGTGTTGTCATGAATGAAGTTGCGCAGGTTCTGACGCAGATCTTCGATATTGGCCGCACATGCACGCAACACCTCAGCGGCCGTTGGGTTGTCCAACAGCGCCAGCAAAAGGTGTTCGACCGTTATGAACTCGTGCCGCGCCTGGCGTGCTTCCATGAACGCCATGTGCAGGCTGACTTCCAGTTCCTGGGCAATCATGCTTCCTCCATCACACACTGCAGCGGATGCCCGGCCTGCCGTGCGTGGGTAAAGACTTGCTCGACTTTGGTCGACGCGATGTCCCGCGTGTAGACCCCACAAACTCCCCTGCCCTCGCGATGCACCTTTAACATTACCTGTGTTGCGGTTTCACGATCTTTATTGAAATACTCTTGCACGATCATCACGACAAATTCCATCGGCGTGAAGTCGTCATTCAGCAGCACCACCTTGTACATGGATGGCGGCTTGAGCTTTTTCTCCTGCTGCTCCAGTACGGTGCCGTCCTGCTTGTCCGGATTGATCTCCATACACCCATTCTAAACAACTAGGACAGGCCCGCAATCCTGTCAAAATCCGGCCAACTGCCGGTGAGCCCGTTCACTTCCGCAGGATGGGGCTTTCCCCCATTGCGTGCGCCGTTCGACGAGCCGATTGCGGTGCCGGCCCCGATCCAGTGAAGCTTGCGGCTGTGTTGCACCGCAGTCGGATCGAGTATCGCACAACCTGTCGGAGCTGAGCTGGCTTAAGGCGCTCGCCGGGCTTGCCGGAACGGGCGAACCCACAGAACAGCATGTGAGACGATTATGCGACTTTTCAAGACACGCCGCTTGCGCGACCGCACATAACAAAAGCGGTAAAAACCTTGGAAATGCCCTGTTTGCAACGCCACAACGACGTCTCAAAATTTTCTTGACACTCGAATAAAGAGCCTCAACAATTAAACTGGCGCTTTTTTCACTAAGCCATAATTTCGAAAAAATGCCGATGGTGAGCTTGTGAGGAGGGAGCGGCTGCATGCAGTCGCGGAGCTTTTCGAAAGCTCGTGATAGTGACATGAGTGTTACAGGGGAAGTTGGAAATGGCAACTGGTACGGTCAAATGGTTCAATGACGCAAAAGGTTTTGGATTCATCACGCCGGATGAAGGTGGCGAGGATCTGTTTGCACACTTCTCAGCCATCCAGATGAATGGGTTTAAGACCCTTAAGGAAGGCCAGAAGGTTACCTTCGAGGTCGTGCAAGGCCCGAAAGGCAAGCAGGCATCGAACATCCAGGCACCCGCCTGATACCATTCGATCCAATCCTTTGAAACCCGGCTCAGGCCGGGTTTCTTTTTTTGGCTTTCGCTTTTTCGATTTTTTTTGTGATACGGTTTTAGTGATTTCCTCTAGACGCCTCTTGAGCGGCGGTCCCAAATAATGGGCTGTGAATTTCACTCGAAACGCAAAATAAAACCCCCGACAGACCATACGTCCACCGGGGGTCTTTATTTGTCCGCTCCTGCGCGCAAATCACACGAACGGCACGAACCACGCGAAATCGCGCGCGCGAAACCGCTTACATATTTTCGATCAGCACCTGTCCGAACCCGGAGCACGACACCTGTGTCGCGCCTTCCATCAGACGCGCGAAGTCGTACGTCACGCGTTTTTGCAGAATGGATTTCTCCATCGCCTCGATGATGAGGTCCGCCGCCTCGGTCCAGCCGAGGTGACGCAGTATCATTTCCGCCGACAGAATCTCCGAGCCCGGATTCACGTAGTCCTTGCCCGCATATTTCGGCGCCGTGCCGTGCGTGGCTTCGAACATCGCGACCGAGTCGGACATGTTCGCGCCCGGCGCAATGCCGATACCGCCGAATTGAGCCGCCAATGCGTCGAAAATGTAGTCGCCGTTCAGGGTTCAGCGTGGCGATCACGTCTTTCAGCACGATGTTGCCACCCGTCTTCGGATTCTTGATCTTCATCCACGGGCCGCCGTCAATCAGTTCGGCGTTGAACTCCTTGCGCGCGAGCCCGTAACCGTAGTCGCGGAATGCGCCTTCCGTGAACTTCATGATGTTGCCCTTGTGCACGAGCGTAACCGAGCGACGCTCGTTGTCGATCGCATACTGGATCGCTTTGCGCACGAGGCGTTCGGTGCCTTCACGCGACACGGGCTTTTGATGCCGATACCCGACGACTCCGGGAAACGGATCTTCTTGATGCCCATTTCTTCAGTCAGGAACTTGATGATCTTCTTCGCCTGTTCCGACTCGGCAGGCCATTCGATATCCGCGTAGATGTGTCTTCCGAGTTCTCGCGGAAGATCACCATGTTGGTTTTTCCGGCTCACGCACGGGCGAAGGCACGCCCTTGAAATACTGGACAGGACGCAGGCACACATAGAGGTCGAGTTCCTGGCGCAGCGCGACGTTCAGCGACCGGATGCCACCACCCACTGGCGTGATGAGCGGTCCCTTGATTGACACCACGTATTACTTCAGCACCTGCAGCGTTTCTTCCGGCAGCCACACGTCCGGGCCGTACACCTTGGTCAACTTCTCGCCGGTGTAGATTTCCATCCAGTGAATCTTTTTCTTGCCACCGTACGCTTTCTCCACCGCGGCATCCACGACCTTGATCATGACCGGTGTGATATCGAGACCAGTGCCGTCCTTCGATGAACGGGATGATCGGCTGGTCGGAAACGTTGAGCGAGAAATCCAGAGTTGACCGTGATTTTGTCACCGCTGGTCGGAACCTTGATGTGCTGATACGGCATGATCGGACTCCAGTGGAAGCTGTACGGAAAGCTGGTGGGGAGACTGCGAATTGGGGCGTGCTCGCTACACGCTGATGCCGGGTACCTGCAAGCGACCTAGCCGCTATTCTAGCCTAGCCCACGCCCCGGTGACGGCGGGACGCCCGCGGCTCGGGGTTTTCCAATATGGCCGTTCGTGGACGCCCGTCCGCAGCCGGCGCGCAGTCACCTGTCTTTTACAAGACACGAGACTGCCGAGACGAAGGTGTGCCCGGCGTTATGTTTTATCATCCCGCCAATCCTTCGCTGACCCATGTCGTTCGAGTCCGGCTCGACATACGTAATCGGCTTCACCTGCTCTTCACCGTCGTCACCCTGCTATACGCCTTATTGCCCTGAACGAACCGTTCGGCACCATCTGCCAGTTTTCTCCGCATGAATCACGCGCGTCGCTGGCGGACTGGGTGAAGGTGCCCGGCGTTTATCCGGCGGGCCGGCTCGATTCCGATAGCGAAGGTCTGCTGCTCTTCACCGGCGACGGCGCCTTGCAGGCGCGCATCGCGGAACCGCGTCACAAGCTCGTCAAACGTTATTGGGCACAGGTGGAAGGGAAGGCGCCGTCGACGACGCCGCGTTGAAGCAGCTCGCGTATGGCGTCGATTTCGGCGACTACGTGACGCGTCCTTGCCGCGCCGAGTACGTCGAGTCCACGGACACGCTCTGGACATGCACGCCGCCGGTCCGTTTTCGCGCCGCGATTCCAACCACGTGGATCAAGCTGTCGATCACCGAAGGCAAGAATCGCCAAGTGCGTCGCATGACAGCCGCAGTCTCTCTCGGTCTGCAGTCTGGCGAGAGCGTCGATCTGCAAAAAATGCGCCCGTGGGACGGCATCGCGTGATGTATCGGTTGCCTGCATGCGCGACGAATGCATCTGTAATGCACTACGCGTAACGCGCCATCGAAAAGATTCGAGCACATTCGAATAGACGTTTTTCAATTTCTCTAAGCCATTGTATCCGCAAACAAAAACCAGCGTGAAACTCATTTGAAAAAAACGTGAAACATTCACGGGAAAGTGACACTGTCGCTTAATGATTGAGCACACCTGTGCGGCGATTTGCGAGCGTTTAAATTTTCCACAAATTTCTCGTCAACCGGTGCGAATGCTCACGCGTTATTCGACGTAGATGCCGCCCGAAGCTGTCCGGCATTCAGCCTTAAGGGCCTTTGCGCAAGCCGCTCCCGCGGTGAGTGAAGGCAGTCTAAGCGCTCACGCAGACGTGTCGAAAAATTGTTCGATACGGATGTCAACCGAAAGGTGGATGGCACGTTTACCGACATGACTCTCATATAACCGGGTCATTTGGTTAATTAACTAAAGCTGAGGATTTACAAAATGAACAAACTGATCGCCGCTCTGGTCGCTGGCCTCTTCGCATCGGCAGCATTCGCACAAGCTTCGGTACCGGCAGCAGCTTCGGCAGCTTCGGCAGCTCCGGCAGCTCCGGCAGCTCCGGCAGCAGCAGCTTCGTCGGCAAAGAAGACCACGAAGCACGCTCACAAGAAGTCGCACAAGAAGGCAGCAGCAACTGCTGCAGCATCGGCAGTTTCGGAATAAGTTTGTTGTAGAAAACGCAGTCAAGAACTAGCTTCACTGCCGTTCTTACGGCGTTGAAAGGCAGATCGCCTTGCGGCGATCTGCCTTTTTGTTTTTGACGTGCTCGTTTAACATTCGCGGGTTAATTTCCAGCAAGGAGTATGTCGTGCGATTTCCCCTGCGCTCGTTGATTGCGCGTTTAGCCGTTGCCGTTGCACTGCCGCTCGCTACGTTGTCCGCTGGCGTGTCGTTCGTCGCCGCACCCACGCCTGCCCATGCGCAGCAAATGCCGTCGGGCGCCAAACAGCCCAGCGAATTTCCGCGCGCGAAGTTGACCGCGGGCATGTTCGTGATCGACGCGGCCATCGCCGCCAATGACGCGGACCGCGAGCAAGGCTTGATGTATCGCACAAACCTCGCGCCGAACGAAGGCATACTATTCGTCTTCAACGAAAACGCGGTGCATTGCTTCTGGATGAAGAACACGTTGATCCCACTGTCGATCGCATTCATGCGCGCCGACGGCACGGTCACCGACATCGACGAGATGCAGGCCGAGACCACCAACAATCACTGCCCACGCAACAACGGCGTGTATGCGTTGGAAATGAGCAAAGGCTGGTTCACGTCGAAAGGCATCAAACCGGGCATGAAGATTCAGGGACTGCCGGCCGCGCAATAAGCGCGCTCCCAAGCCTCTGAATCACGCGAGCCGCGCTCGCCCTGCATTTCGGCACAAAGCCGGCGTCTTCCAGGAGACGCCGGCTTTTTTCGTCTGTTCGGCGATGCTTCGCGCGACACCTTTGCGCTCGCGGCAAAATTCCTGCAAAAGACGGGCCGACGCGCTATCCTAGTACTTTTGATCAAGTAGCATCCAAGGCTCCCCTAGCGGCACAGATTGCCGCTTGGCAAGCGTTTCAGGCGCGCCATTCCAAGGAGGTTCACGTGCCCCGCAAGACTCCCATCGAGCGCTACCGGAATATCGGCATCAGCGCTCACATCGATGCCGGCAAAACCACCACCACCGAACGCATCCTGTTCTACACCGGTGTGACCCACAAGATCGGTGAGGTTCACGACGGTGCGGCAACGATGGACTGGATGGAACAGGAGCAGGAGCGCGGCATCACGATCACGTCGGCAGCCACCACCGCTTTCTGGAAAGGCATGGCCGGTAACTACCCCGAACACCGCATCAACATCATCGACACGCCGGGACACGTCGACTTCACGATCGAAGTGGAGCGTTCCATGCGCGTGCTCGACGGCACGTGCATGGTGTACGACTCGGTCGGCGGCGTGCAGCCGCAGTCCGAAACCGTGTGGCGTCAGGCGAACAAGTACAAGGTGCCGCGCATTGCGTTCGTCAACAAGATGGACCGCGTGGGCGCGGATTTCTTCCGCGTGCAACGCCAGATAGGCGATCGTCTGAAGGGTGTCGCCGTGCCGATCCAGATTCCGATCGGCGCGGAAGAGCACTTCCAAGGCGTGGTCGACCTCGTCAAGATGAAGGCGATCTACTGGGACGAAGAGAACCAGGGCATCAAGTTCGAATACCGCGACATTCCGCCCGAACTTCAGGCCACCGTGAAGGAATGGCACGACAAGATGGTCGAGGCCGCGGCCGAAGCAAACGAAGAACTGCTCGAGAAGTACCTGGGTGGCGACACGCTCACAGAAGATGAAATCAAGCAGGCCATTCGCCAGCGCTGCATCGCCAATAAAATCGTGCCGATGCTGTGCGGCAGCGCATTCAAGAACAAGGGCGTGCAGGCCATGCTCGACGCGGTGATCGACTACCTGCCGTCGCCAGTGGACGTGCCCGCCATTACCGGCCACGACGAACACGACAAGGAAATCGAACGTCATCCGACGGATACCGATCCGTTCTCGGCGCTCGCCTTCAAGATCATGACCGACCCGTTCGTCGGCCAGCTGATTTTCTTCCGCGTCTATTCGGGCATCGTGAATTCGGGCGACACGGTCTACAACGCGATCAAGGAAAAGAAGGAACGCCTTGGCCGGATCCTGCAGATGCACGCGAACGAGCGCAAGGAAATCAAGGAAGTGTACGCGGGCGACATCGCGGCGGCGGTCGGCCTGAAGGAAGCCACGACCGGCGACACGCTGTGCGATCCGAACAACGTCATCATCCTCGAAAAGATGATTTTCCCGGAGCCGGTGATCTCGCAGGCAGTGGAACCAAAGACCAAGGTCGACCAGGAAAAAATGGGCATCGCGCTCAATCGTCTCGCTCAGGAAGACCCGTCGTTCCGCGTGCAGATCGACGAGGAATCCGGCCAGACCATCATCTCGGGTATGGGCGAATTGCACCTCGAAATTCTCGTGAACCGGATGAAGCGCGAGTTCGGCGTGGAAGCCACTGTCGGCAAGCCGCAGGTCGCGTATCGCGAAACGGTGCGCAACAAGGTTGAGGACGTGGAAGGCAAGTTCGTCAAACAGTCGGGTGGTCGTGGTCAGTACGGTCACGCGGTGATGACGCTCGAGCCGGCGGCGCAAGGCAAGGGCTACGAATTCGTCGACGCGATCAAGGGCGGCGTGATTCCGCGCGAATACATTCCGGCCGTCGACAAGGGCATTCAGGAAACGCTGAAGGCCGGTGTGCTCGCGGGCTACCCGGTGGTGGACGTCAAGATCACGCTCACGTTCGGTTCGTATCACGACGTCGACTCGAACGAAAACGCGTTCCGTATGGCGGGTTCGATGGCCTTCAAGGAAGCGATGCGCAAGGCCAAGCCGGTGCTGCTCGAACCGATGATGGCGGTGGAAGTGGAAACGCCCGAAGACTTCATGGGCAACGTGATGGGCGACCTGTCGAGCCGTCGTGGTCTCGTGCAAGGCATGGAAGACATCGCTGGCGGCGGCAAACTGGTGCGCGCCGAAGTGCCGCTCGCGGAAATGTTCGGCTACTCCACGTCGCTGCGCTCGGCCACGCAAGGCCGCGCCACCTACACGATGGAGTTCAAGCACTACGCCGAAACGCCGAGCAACGTCGCCGAGGCGGTGATCAACGCGAAGCAGAAGTAAGCGGCGCGAGTTGCATCCGTCGCACGGTTTCGTGCGACGGCAGATGCGGCGCAGAGAAGCCTGTCCCTTCCGGACGGGCTTTTTTATCCGCACTGCAGCACGTCTCGCGCCACGCGCATTTTTGAACGTGCAAGAATGCCGAAAGAGCACACCGCCAGCACACTGCCCGAGTATGGCGTCAAGGTCATCAAGGGCGATCAGCTCGATACCAACACCGCGCAGACGCCCGGCATGAACCGCGCGGCGGCGATCAACGCGGCGCGCGTCGGCACCCAGAAAATCTGGGCCGACACGGTGACGATCCATCCGAATGCGAAGACCGGCGCGCATCATCACGGCGCGCTCGAAAGCGTGATCTACGTGGTGCGCGGACACGCACGCATGCGTTGGGGCGAACATCTGGAATTCACCGCCGAAGCCGGACCCGGCGACTTCATCTTCGTGCCGCCTTATGTGCCGCATCAGGAGATCAACGCGAGCACGGATGATCCGCTCGAATGCGCACTCGTTCGCAGCGACAACGAAGAGGTGTCGTGAATCTGAACATCGACGCCGTGGAGGCGCCCGAAACCGTGTTCTGGGTCGATCCGATCCACAAGCATCCGCACGATCATTGAGCTTCCTTCGGAGCGGCATGATATGCCGCTACGCCGCGCGGTAAAAGCAACCCTGCTTCGCACGCGGCGATCGGTAACGATTCCGTTTGAAACGTAGCGGTGACGGCATGTCAATGGTGTGGCCGTAACCGCCTTTCATCTGCTGAAGCGGAACGAAGCCATCAACGATCGCGAAAGGGCGTGCAGAACACGCGAATACGAATGCGGCATGCCCCGTGTAGAACGTTGTGATGAAGATACACACCGGCCTTTTATCCGCCAATCGGGAACCGGCGTGGCGTGGCGCGCTCCGAATACATGAGCAATCGCTTACACAAAAAACGCATTGCGTCATCGCAGCCTGTCGTTGCACCTTGGTCGCCGTGTCGCGCGCATGCGCGGCTCGCTCCTTCAGAACCGGCAACAGAACGGACTGGACACACCACCGATGAAGACACCCGCGGACCGCTTCCCCGAACTCGGGCTCACTCGCAGCACCGCCGATGCCTACGGCAATCACGCCATCGACGAATTCCTTGCCGGCCGCATCTCGCGCCGCGATCTGCTGCGCTATGCGAGCGTGATCGGGTTGTCGCTTGTGGGCGGCGTGCTGAACGCGCCCAGTGCTCGGGCACAAGCGGCAGGCGGCGCGTCGAATCAGACCATCCGCGTGGCGCACCTCACACCGGCCGGCGCGGTCGATCCGCTCACCGTGATGGACGCGGCCAGCCTTGCGCTGCTGAACCAGACCGGCGAATTCCTGATCGACGACGACGGCGAAAAGCTCACGCTGAAACCCGCGCTCGCGCTCTCGTGGAAGCCGAACGACAAAGGTGACGCATGGACGTTCAAGCTGCGCGAGAACGTCAAGTTTCACGACGGCCAGACCTTCACCGCGAAAGACGTGGTCGCCACGTTCGACCGTCTCGCCGATCCGGCAAGCGGCTCGGCGGCACTTTCGGTTTTGAAGGGCGTGCTCTTGAAGGGTGGCGCGAAAGTGGTCGACGACCACACGGTGAGCTTCCATCTCGACGCACCGAACGGCAACTTTCCCTACTACGTATCCTCGGACAATTACAATGCCGAGATCCTGCCCGCGAACTACGCGGGCGATTACGAGAAGACGTTCATCGGCACGGGTCCGTTCAAGCTCGAAAAGTATCAGCCGAAGGTGGGTGCCTCGTTCGTACGTAATCCCGATTACTGGGGCGACAAAGCGTTACCGCAACGCGTACAGTTTTCGTTTTACGCCGACGAACAGGCGCAACTGCCCGCGCTGCAAGGTCATCAGGCCGACGTGATGGGCATGTTCACCGTGCAGGGCGGCGCCGGCATTCCCAACAATCCCGACCACAAGGCAGTGGGCGTGAAGTCGAGCACGCATCGGCAGATTCACATGCGCAACGACAATCCGCTCTTCAAGGACAAGCGCGAGCGCTAGGCGCTCGCGTTGTCGATCGATCGCGACGTGCTTCGGATGCAGGCGTCGCGCAACGCAAGATCGACGTCGCGAGGGCGAAGCAACTGCTCGCGCAGGCCGGCGTGCCAAACGGTTTCGATGTCACGCTCACCACCTAGAAATACATGGAGATTCCCGATCTCGCGGTGGTTGTGCAGAACGCAGCGAAGGCGATCGGCGTGCGCATCAATCTGAAGGTGGAAAGCAAGTCGCTCTATTACGGCGCGGGCACGCCGGGCAAATCGGACTGGCTCGACTCGCCGCTCGGCATTACCGACTGCGGTCATCGCGGTGTGCCGAACGTGTTTCTGAATGCGCCGCTCACGAGCAACGGCAACGGCACGTGGAATGCTGCGCATTTCAAGAACCCGCAATACGATAAGCTCGTTGCGCAATTCGTCGCCGCGATCGATCTCGCCTCGCAGAAAAAATCTCCGGCCAGATCCAGACGCTGCTGCTCGACGAAACGCCGATCACCATTCCCCGTTCTTCTACGACCAGTTGATCGCCATGCGCAAGGGCGTAAACGGCGTGCGCTTCACGGCGCTCGCGCAACTCTATTTCGACCGCGCGACGCTCAGCGCGTGACGCCAGGCATCGAGCCGCGGCAGCGTGATGAGCCGTGAGCAGGCCATAAGCGCACACCGCACTTCAGGCAGGAGCCCGCAATGTCGACCACGGTGAACCCGTCCGCCTCACCTGTCTCGAACGGCAACGCCGGCCGCGTCGTGCGATTTCTCGCGACGCGCGTCGGCCTGTCGTTGATCACTTTGTGGCTGCTTTCCGTGATCGTGTTCGCGTGCGGCCAGTTGCTGCCCGGCGACATCGGCCGCGCGGTGCTCGGACCGCTCGCCGACGCGCGCGGTGGCCGCGCTCAATCATTAGCTCGGCGCGGACCGTCCGCTGATGACGGCACGGATCAACCTGGCCGCGACGTGTTCTCGCGCGTGATCGTGGGCGCACGCGACATTCTGACGATTGCACCGCTCGCCACACTGCTCGGCACCGTCGCAGGCACGGCGCTCGGTCTCGTGGTCGGCTACTTCGACGGCTGGGTCGACAACGTGATCGGCCGCGCGATCGACACCGTGCTCGCGTTGCCGCTCGTCATCGTCGCGCTGCTCGCGCTGGCTGCCGTGGGCGCATCGAACTTCACGGTGATTCTCGTGATAGGCATCACGTTCACGCCAATCACCGCGCGCACCGTGCGCGCCGCCGTATTCGCCGAGCGTCATCTCGACTACGTCACCGCCGCACAACTGCGCGGAGAACGCGCGCCCTACATCATGTTCGCGGAAATCCTGCCGAACGTGCTGCCGCCCATCATCGTCGAAGCCACGGTGCGCCTCGGCTACGCGATCTTCGCGGTCGCCACGCTGTCGTTTCTCGGCTTCGGCATCCAGTCGCCTTCGGCTGACTGGGGCCTCGCGCTCTCCGAGTCGTACACGCTGATGGCGGGCGGCGCGTGGTGGACCGTGGTGTTCGCGGCGGGCGCGATCGCGTCGCTCGTCGTGGGCGTGAATCTGATCGCGGACAGCGTGCAAGGTGTGATCGACCGATGAACGGACCGCCGCCCTCCTCGTTTCCCGCCTTCGACGTGTCGAAGAACGACCGCACGGACGCACTCACCGTCGTCGGCCTGACCGTCACGTATCGCATGCGCGGACGCGACCGCGAAGTGCTGCAGGACATCTCGTTTCGCGTGCGGCGAGGCGAGGCGTATGGACTCGTCGGCAAGTCCGCCGTGGCGATGGCCGCGCTGCGCTATCTGCCACGCAATGGCAAGGTGAAGGCCGGCAAGATCATCATCGCCGGACAGGACGTGCAGAAGCTTGACGCCGAAGCGCTGCGCACGATGCGCACGAACGCGATCTCGATAGTCTATCAGGATCCGGGGCCGCGCGCTGAATTCGTCGCTCACCATCGCGCGCCAGGTGAGCGAAGCGTTCGAAGCCGCGGGCGTGACGCGCGACGAAGCGATCACGCGTACGCTCGACATGCTCAAGCGCGTGCGCATCGCCTCACCCGAGCGCGTGATGGAAAGCTATCCGCATCAGCTTTCGGGCGGCATGCAGCAGCGCGTCGTGATCACGATGGCGCTCGCCTCGAACCCCGCGCTGCTGATTCTCGACGAACCCACCACGGGGCTCGACGCCACCGTCGAAGCCGAAGTGCTCGACCTCATTGCGCAGTTGCGCGAAGAGCTCGGCACCGCAGTGCTCTTCATCAGCCACAATCTCGCGGTGATCGGGCGCATGTGCGAACGCGTCGGCGTGCTGTATGCGGGCAAGCTCGTGGAAGAAGGCGCGACCGAAGACGTTTTCACACGCCCGCGTCACCCTTATACGGTCGGACTGCTGCGCTGCCTGCCCACGCTCGGCCGCAGCAAGGACACGCAACGGCTCGACACGATTGCGGGCAGCCTGCCGCTGCCGAGTTCCGTCACGCAAGGCTGTCTGTACGCGGAGCGCTGCCGCCCTATCGCGTGAACGCGGCGCACGGCGATCAGATGTCGTGCTGCCATTATCACGAGCGCGCGATCGAATTACCGCGAGCGGAAGCGGATACGCTCACGCAGCAGAATAAGCAACCGGGCACCGTACCCGTGCTGCGCGCGGAAAAGCTCTCAAAGACATTCCACGTCGCGGGCGCGGCCGTGCGTGCCGTCGATGACGTCTCGATCGAACTCGCGAGCGGCGAGACGCTCGGCCTCGTCGGCAAATCGGGCAGCGGCAAGACCACGCTCGCGAAACTGATGCTCGGCCTGCTGACGCTCGACGCCGGTGGCGTGCTCGAACTCGTCGTTGCGCCGCTCGCCACGCGCGTCACGCGGCGCAACGACGAGCAGGTGAAGTCGCTGCAGATCGTGCTCCAGAATCCCGACTCGGCGCTCAACCGTGCATTCGGTGAAGCGCCTGATTGGCCGCATGTTGTCGCGTCTTGCGGCGTTGCGCGGTCCCGCGCCATCGACGAACGGCTTGGCGCACTGACCGCCGCCGTGCTTCTGCCGGAGCGCTACCTCGGCTCGCGCACGCGGCAACTCTCCGACGGACTCAAGCAACGCGTGGCAATCGCGCGCGCCTTTGCCGGCGAACCGCGTGTAGTGGTGTGCGACGAACCCACGTCCGCGCTCGACGTTTCTGTGCAGGCGGCGATCCTGAACCTGCTCGCCGATCTGCAACGCGAACGCGGCGTGAGCTACGTGTTCATCTCGCACGACCTGCACGTGATGCGCTATCTGTCGGATCGCATCGCGGTACTCTACCTCGGCAGACTGCTCGAAATCGGACCGGCCGCCGCCGTGTTTGACGGACCGCATCCCTATACCGAGGGCGCTGCTGTCCTCGGTGCCGACGCTTGGCGGCGAGCGTGCGTAGAGCTGCATCCGTTTGTCCGGCGATCTGCCGAGCGCGGCGTCGCCGCCTTCGGGCTGCGTCTTTCATACGCGCTGCCCACGCAAGATCGGCGCAATCTGCGAACAGCAGGATCCGCCGTTCCTTGACGCGAGCGCTGACGATGATGCTGGCGGCGACGCGCATCGAATCCGCTGCCATATTTCCGATCGCCGAATTGCGCACGCTGCAAAGCGAGGCGCGCGACGCAGCGCGCAAGCCCGACGGCGACAACGCCGGCAACGCGGCCGAAAACGCCCCGGCGTGACGACCGACTGAAGTCGGTTCACGCCGTTTTTCGCGTTCACGTTTCATTGCCGAAACGTTTTCGCGCATTTTCCCCTCCTCCCGACCGCACATGGTCTGCCGATGCCCGTGGCATTGGGCTTTTGTGCCCAGTGGCATGGATATCGCTAAGTAACGTCCAGACATTCCGGACCAAAGTATCGGGAAGTCGGATCACGCAGAACCCGCATCGAACGCGCGTATGAGGGCAGCGATCGCAGCGCGTGCGCGATGATAGACGTGATGGACCGGCTTCGTAGCACAGACTCGGGGGACGACGAGGCCTGCATACAGACAGACCCAGCTAGGCCCGCTGCCGGGATTGGCGTGAGAGATGGCGGTAACGAGGTGTCGGCGTTCCCTCGGGAGAACAATCACGAAGACAAAAAAATTTGATCAGTACAACTTCGGGGCTTTGCAGCGTTGTACAATTGCAGTGGGCACCGTGGTACTCGCGATGGGTGCCGCCTACCCGGCATCGAACGATGTCGTGCCGCGCTGGGTCGTGCTCGCGGACGCGTCGTTGCCCGCAAGCGGCGCAGTGGGCTCGATGTAGATCGCCGAGGACAGCGGCGCGGGCGGTGCCGCGATAAGCGGCGCGGCGATGGGCACGGCGCCCAGCGACACCACCGCCGCCGTCTTCGCACCGCGCGACTGCACCAGCGTGAATAGCGTGAACTGCACGCGGCACGGCGGCGGAAGCGGCAGCAACGGCGCGGCAAGCTCGGGGAATGCAGGAAGCAGGGCGGTAGAAGCAGCGGTGGGCGGAGGCTTCTGCGGCGGTCACGGGGACAAGGGTGGTGGCGCGGCAACGGCGGAGGCAACGGGCACTAGCAGGTGCCCGCGCTGAAGGGTGGCGTGCCCCCGCACGCCACCCTTCTACCGACGACATCCGCCAGCGCACGCCGGCATCCGCTGGCATCGGCGGTGACGTCTCGATCCCCCGGTCGAGCGTCACCGTCCGACGCTGGTTATACCGGCATCAACGCACCCAAATGAGACCGGATTGAACGAAAGCGCCGCAGCGCGCCCGGAACCAAACCGTATGGATCGCCTCATATCAGATTCAACGTTCGATATGAGGGCACCACCACATGCAACGAAACGCCCCCGCGTCGCAGCGCGCGCCGCGACCGGCCTGATCGCAGCAGCAGCCTTCGGCCTCGCAACGCTCGCCCACGCGCAGACTCCGGCGCAAGCGCCCGCAGCGGCGCCCCAACCTCTCTAGCCGACGCTCTCGCAATCTGCGCCCCCGTCGATCCCACTTTTTCCGCGTACTCACTGCTGCAAACCTGCAAGCAGAAAAGCGACAACGTCGCGCAAGACCAATGCGTCGGCGCGATTCGCGGCATCATCCACGGCTATCAGTACGGCGTGCTGTTCGTGAGCCAGCGCACGTCGCTGCCCGCGAAAGAAACGCAGCGCGTGTCGCTGTGCCTGCGCAACGCGCAGGTGTCGTCGCTCGTCGACGACTTCGTGAACGACGCCGGGCAAGTGAGCGACGACTCGCTAAAGCACACGCCCGCCGAAGTCGCCGTGCTGGGCTCCGTGCACATGCATCACTCGTGCAATTGAACGTTCGAGCCTGAAGCGCCTGCTGTGCGTTGCACGCCGCGTGCGCCCGGCAATGTCGTCGAATGGCGAGCGTTTGGGCAGCCGCGCGTGATCGACGGGGCTCTGTACGCCATCGCCGGCAGCTTGTGACCGGCGAGTCACGGCAGCAGATCAAATTCGGGCCCACAACGCACGACGTTGTAGAGAATCTGGTTGGTCGCGCAGGCGTCGCCGCCGGGCGTCGCGAAAAGTTCCGCCATGTCGTCGGTGTCGAAATTGCTGACGCCCCAGTGACGGATCTTACCCGCCGCGCGCAGAGCCTCGAAGCCTTCCACGGTCTCCTCGAGCGGTACCGAACCCTGCCAGTGCAGCAGATAAAGATCGAGTTGCTCCGTCCTGAGCCGCTTCAAACTGCGTTCGCACGCCGTTATCACGTCGCGCTTGCTCGCGTTGTGCGGATACACCTTGCTCACGAGAAACACCTTGTCGCGCAAACCGGCGAGCGCCTCGCCGACCAGCGATTCGGTCGCGCCATCGCCGTACATTTCAGCAGTATCGATGAGCGTCATGCCCAGTTCGATGCCGCAGCGCAGCGCGGCGATGTCGTCCGCACGCTTCGACGGATGTTCGCCCATCTCACACGCGCCCTGCCCCAATTTCGGAATGCGCTCGCCGTCGAGCAGGCTCACGGTGGCAATCTCGTTCGTCATGCTGACTCCTTCGTCGATAAGCTGATCGGACAACGGTGCGCCATGGCCGCGCGGAAATCACAGCACGAGCCGCAGCGCATCGCACGCGGCAAAACCATGCGAGCCAGTTTACCGGTTGACTCTAAATCGGTTCGGCCGCCTAGCAAAAGCCCGCTATAACGTAGCGCGCCGATGTTTTAGAATTGCCGCTTGCCTCTCTTGCGTGAGCCCCATAACCTCCAACCTCGGAAGATCGCTGGCGCGATCTGCGCCCGGACCCGGAAAACGACACGCCGCTCTATCTCCAACTTGCGCGCAAACTCGGCAGTGCGATTCACGAAAATCGCTGGAACGCGGGCGAAGCGCTGCCCTCGGAGCGGGTTCTGTCTGAGGCGCTCGGCGTCTCGCGCATCACGTCGCGCAAAGCGATCGCGCTATTGGTCAAGCAAGGGTTGATCCGACGCACGCAGGGCGCGGGCAGTTTCATCACGCCACGTTACGAAGATTCGCTTTCGCGCCTGTCGAGCTTCAGCGAAATGCTGCGCAGGCGCGGCTTTACGCCGAGGTCGAAGTGGCTATCACGCGAAATCCTGCCGGCCAATCGCGACGAAGTGCCAGCTCGGTCTCTCGCCCGCGGCAGCCGTCACGCGGCTCAAGCGGCTGCGTCTCGCGGACGGCATCGTGATGGCCGTTGAAAACTCCACAATTCTCTGCGGCGGTGATTCCCGATCCGCAGGCCATCGGCGATTCGCTCTACACATACCTCGAACATCGCGGTCTCACGATCGTTCGCGCGTTACAACATTTTCGCGCGGTGAACGCAAGCGAGGAAATCGCGCAGCAAATGAGCATCACGCCGAACGAGGCGCTGCTGCTGATCACGCGTGTGGGCTACATGGCCGATCAGCGCGATCGAATTGACCGACACGCATTGCCGCAACGATTACTACGACTTCGTCGCCGAGTTGCGGAAGTGACGCGGTCACGAGGCGCGGCGTTGGGATTGCCGCGCCTCGTTTCTTCGACTCAGGACCAGCCCGGCGCATGCGCACCGATGCGTGCTGGCGGCAATGCGAAAAAGGCCGGCATCTCTTCCATTTCCTCCGCCGGCTGCACGCCGAGCACACGGCCGTATTCCGAATCAACGGTCGCGAGACAATCGCGCACGTCGTCGATCGATACATCGGGCGACTGCCAGCCATCGGCAAGCAGCCCGAACGACTGGAGCCAGCGCCCCGTTTGCGCGAGCGACACCTTTACGTGCCAACTGCCGCCCTCCGTCGCGCGCCGTGACAGCGCAGCCATCGCGCCGAACGCAGCCAGATAGCCTGTGGCGTGATCGAACGCCTGACACGGCAGATGCTTCGGCTCGGCCCAGCCCGCCGCTTCCCGCTCGGTGAACGCGATCCCGCTCGCCGACTGCACGAGACTGTCGAAACCGCGCCGCTGAGCCCACGGTCCCTCGTACCCATACGCGCAGAAGGACACGTAGACGATGCCCGGCCGCACGCGCGCCAAGTCCTCGGGACCAAAGCCGCGCGCAGAGAGTGCGCCGGGGCGATACGCTTGCAGAAACACATCGGATTCGCGGGCGAGCGCGTTCAACGTGTTGCGCTCGGCCATGTCGCGCAGATCCAGCACGGCCGAGCGCTTGCCGCGTCCATTGTTGATGACTAGCGGTGCGATGTTCGGCAGATGCGGCCCATTGATCATCAGCACGTCGGCGCCGTGTTGCGCGAGCGCGCACCCCGCCACCAGCCTCGCGATGATGCGCGACAGATCCAGCACTCGCACGCCGGCGAGCGGCCGGTCCTCGTTACCGTGACCATGACGCGGCGGCTCGGCGGGCGCATCCCCAATCCGTTCGATTTCGAAGAGCGGCAGCGCCACGATCGCCTTCGCCTGATCGAGCGCGGCCCATTCGTCGGGCGAGCGGATCAGCGAGGCGCAACAGGCCGGCATCGGCGAGCGTCTGGTAGCGTGGCACCGTCCCACTTGCGAATCGCCGCTGCAACAGCGTCGCGGCCGTTGGCGCAGCCGAGCACATTCAACACGCCTTGCAGATTACGCGGAAAATTCGTGTGCAACTGGATCCAGCGGCCGTCATGCGTCTCGTAGAAACCCATCACAGGATCGCGCAACGCGGGCGGCGGACCGTCGTCGACCCGCAAGTAACGTTCGCTGCGAAACGATGCCGGCGCACGCCGCATCTGCACGGCGACATGCTGACGGCACCCCGTGCGCAGACGGCGAAATTCGGCGGCGGCGAAACCGATGGCGGCAATCGTCGTTGAAGCGAGCGTGCCGACGCGATAGACCAACGGCAGCCCGGATCCGTGCCCGTGAACGAAACGGATCGGAGCGCGGTCGGGTCCGCATCCGGCGAGTGTCCAGATGTGCTTGAGTGCAAGTTCAGGTGTCATGCCGGAAGTCCCATGCAAAGAAGTCCAGACGAGTCTAATTTTCGATGATCCCGCAATCAATCTTGATTATGATAATCATCATATATTGATTTTTCCGGTGCTAATCGTTTTCCATGCCAGATTCGGATGTCCTGATCGCCACTGAAGCCGCTGCGCTGCTCGGCATCAGCGTGCCCACGCTTTACGACTATGTGAGCCGCGGCATGCTGAGTTCATCGCCGGATGCGCAAGAGCGTCACCGTTTATACGACGCCGGCGAGGTGCGCCGTCTCGCGCGGCCAAGGCCGAAGGCAAACGCGCGGGCAAGGTCGCGCAAAAAGTGCTAGACTAGGTGTGCCGGTGCTCAAATCGTCGATCACGCTGGTGGCAGACGGGTGTCTGCTTTATCGCGGGCACGATGCGACGGAATTGGCGTGCTCGGCGTCGCTCGAAGACGTCGCGGCGCTGCTGGACGAAGCGTCACGCGTGCCCGATCTCGATCGCTATCCCGCCAATCGCTCGCCCGGCACGAACATGGCGCGCAGGGGCCAGTGCTGTCGGAGTTTAGTCATCCGTTGTATCCGGGCGGCAATTCGTGCGCGTCTGTTGCTCGACATGCTTGCCGATTGCGCGCCCGCGCGTTCGCCGCTCAACGAAGTGCTGGCGCTCGCGCGCACGGTGCGCGACACGACCGGCGCGGAGCCGACCGTCGACTACGCGCTCGCCACCATCGAGCGCGTGCTCGGCCTGCCCGTCGGCGCGGCGTTCACGTTGTTTGCAGTGGGACGGGTAGTCGGCTGGATGCGCACGCCATGGAAAAGACGCGCGACGGCCGGTTGATCCGGCCGCGTGCACGCTATATCGGCGACTATGACGTGCGAGGTTGAGGTGGGTTGAGTGCTGTTGTTGAACGTTGCTGAGTCGTGCGGTTCGGAGCGTCTCAGCCTCAGGCGACGCCCAACCAGCGCGGCAGCCGGCGCAATACCGACAAACCCAGCGATGGCTGCACCGCGGCGCGCTCCGAACCGCTCGCCAGCGCGAAACGCGCGCCTGCCTGCCCGGCGCTCACCCAGGCTACCGCACCGCTCGGCAAGTCGATGGATTGGCCCATGGCGAGCCAGTAGTCTTCGCTGTCGCCTTCGACCGTCAGCCAGATTTCACCCGAAATCACCTTGAACACCGACGGACGCGCGACACGCCAAGCCGCCGTTGGCTCGCCCTGTTCCAACTCGATATACGAACTTCACGCATCGCGTTTCTCCTTCAAAGAACTTCTCCGTTGTACCGATTATTGACGTGCGAAGATCGGATACCCATGCACAGTTCCGAACACTTCTATCGGAACTGTTCAGTCGAAAAACCTGACAGTTGGCCCAATTGCCCGCTGACGGTTGAAGGAAAGCGAAGTATGAAACTCGAAATCGAACTCGACCGGGACAACGGCGTCCCGCTGACCGAGCAGATCGTGGCGGGCGTGGCCGCGTGGATCCGCTCGCGCACTGCGCATCCCGGCGCGAAGCTGCCGTCGATCCGGCAATTCGCCGCCGATTATGGCGTGAGCCGTTTCCCCGTGATCGAGGCGTACGACCGGCTGGTCTCGCTCGGCTACGTGGACTCGCGACACGGCTCGGGCTTCTATGTGGCCGATTATCAGCCGGCGACAACGCGCAGCCAAGGCGCGTCCGACCCGCGCCGCACCGAGGACGAATCCGGCCATCTCCTCCAGCAGTTCAACCATCCGGGCGAGATGCTGAAGCTGGGCAGCGGCTTCATTCCGGAATCGTGGCGCGACACGGAAGGACTCGCGCAGGCGATCCGCCACGTTTCGCACACCGATCCGGCGAGCATGATCGATTACACGACGACGCTCGGCAATCTGACTTTGCGCGAACATCTGGGCGCTCGCATTGGACAGTTGGGCATTCAGGCCGACGCGTCGCAGATTCTGATTACGAACGGCGCGAGCCAAGCGCTCGATCTGCTGATGCGCTACATGCTGAAGGCGGACGACACGATCTTTGTCGAAGATACGGGCTACTACAACCTGAACGGTTTGCTGAAACTGCACGGCGTGAATCTGATCGGCATTCCACGGACACGCACTGGCCCGGATCTCGACGTGATGCAGGCACAACTGAAAGTGCATCGACCCAAGCTACTATTCATCAACACGGTCTTTCACAATCCGACCGGCACCACAGTCGCGCCGCAAGTCGCCTTTCGCCTGCTGCAACTGGCGCGCGAGTATGACTTCACGATTATCGAAGACGATATCTACGCCGATTTTCAGACCGACCTGACCGACCGGCTTGCGACGCTCGATCAGCTCGAACACGTGATCTACGTCGGCGGCCTTTCGAAGACGCTGTCGTCGTCGCTGCGGATTGGCTGCGTGGTGGCGAGCCACGCGATCATCAAGGATCTCGTCGACATAAAAATGCTGATGAGCATTGGCGGCTCACGTTTCGCCGAAGCGGTCGCGGTATCGCTTCTGGAGCGCGGCGCTTACCGCAAATATTTCGAACGATTGCGCCGCCGGATGCGCGACGCGCTCGGCTCGATCACACTCGAAGACTCGGGCTGGGAACTCTTTGAAAAACCGGTCGGCGGAAAATTCGTGTGGGCGCACGTGCCGCATGTGGGCAACGCGGACCGGCTGGTGGCATGCGGCGCGCCGCTTGGCGTGACGGTCGCGCCCGGCAGCTATTTCCGGCCCAACACGCAGCCGAGCCCGTGGATTCGCATTCATGCCGCATTCGGCAACGACCCGCGCGCGCAGGTTTTCTTTCGAGCGGCTGCGGAGTTGGATGAGTCGGAGTGAGGGTTGGGTTAGGGTCCGGCTGCCTGTGCTGCCGGCTTTGGCCGTGAGGCTGCGCCGCATTGCGCTTTTCCCTAGAATAGCGACTCCCAGCCAGTCCCTGCGCGCCTAGCCGCTCTCCATGACCACGCCGCCGACCCCGCCCATCTCTACGCCCGCTACGCCTTCCGCCCGCTCGCTCACCGTGATGTTATGGGTGGTGGCCACGGGCTTCTTCATGCAGACGCTCGATTCGACGATCGTCAACACGGCCCTCCCGGCGATGGCGACGAGCCTCGGCGAATTGCCGTTGCGCATGCAGTCGGTCGTGATCGCGTACTCGCTGACGATGGCGGTGATGATCCCCGTCTCCGGCTGGCTCGCGGACAAACTCGGCATGCGCCGTGTGTTTCTGAGTGCAATCCTTGTGTTCTCGGTCGGTTCGCTGCTGTGTGCCAATGCGCATACGCTGAATCAGTTGGTGATCTTTCGAATCATGCAAGGCGTGGGCGGCGCCATGTTGCTGCCTGTGGGACGGCTCGCAGTGTTGCGCACGTTCCCGGCCGAACGTTATCTGCCGGCATTGTCGTTCGTCGCGATTCCTGGCCTGATCGGACCACTCATTGGCCCGACGCTTGGCGGCTGGCTCGTCAAGATCGCGTCCTGGCACTGGATCTTTCTGATCAACGTGCCGGTGGGCATTGTGGGCTGCGTGGCTACCGTCATCTTCATGCCGGACAGCCGCAACGAATATGTGGGCAAGTTCGACATGAAAGGCTACCTGCTACTCGTCGTGGGCATGGTGGCCATTTCCTTCGCGCTCGACGGCCGCACTGAATTCGGCATCCAGCACGCGACGGTCCTCGTGCTGCTGATTCTCAGTCTGGCGTGCTTCGTGGCGTATGGCTTGCATGTCGTGCGCGAACCCTCTCCCATTTTCTCGCTCGACCTCTTCAAGATTCATACATTCAGCGTCGGCCTGCTGGGCAATCTGTTCGCACGGATCGGCAGCGGCGCAATGCCTTATCTACTCCCTCTGCTATTGCAGGTCAGCTTCGGTTACTCCGCTTTCGAAGCCGGCATGATGATGCTCCCCGTCGCCGCCGCCGGCATGGTCTCCAAACGGCTGGTGACGACATTGATACTCAAATACAGCTACCGACGCGTGTTGATCCTGAACACGATCCTTGTCGGCTTGACCATGGCGAGTTTTTCGCTCACGAGTACTGGCCAACCGCTGTGGCTGCGCCTCATACAACTGGCCTTCTTCGGCGGCGTGAACTCGATTCAGTTCACGGCGATGAACACGCTAACGCTCAAAGACCTCGGCACCGGCGGCGCGAGCAGTGGCAACAGCCTGTTTTCGCTCGTGCAGATGCTCTCGATGAGCCTCGGCGTCACTGTCGCCGGTGCATTGCTTGCCACATTCACCGGCTTGCTGCCGCGTGTGACTGCGGCCAATTCGCTACCGGCGTTTCACGCGACGTTCCTGTGTGTGGGCATCATCACGGCAGGCTCGTCGTGGATCTTTGCGCAACTTGCGCCGGACATCCGGACGCCGGCGAAGAAGACTGACCCGTCTGAGCGGACTTGATTTAGCTGCTGAGTCGCTCGCGGACTAGTTCGCGAACGGCCTTCATAAATGAACGGCCTTCATACATAGATAGTCGCTCTGCATTTCGTCCGCATTTGAAGCTCTCACGGGCAACTTTGCTAGCCGAACCCCGATATTATAAGGTTGACTTTCGTGTGAGCAACGTTCGAGCCGCTCGCAGGAATACTTGCATCGCGCTCCAGAGCCTCATCGGAGCGCAGCTTGCACCAGCGAAGTGCGTGAAATCGCATTTGCAGATGCATTAGCATCTATTCGTCGGAAGCGAGCACGCCAGCCCGCACACGGACTAGGTGTTTTCTCGCGCATAGTTCTTGCTCGCCTATCCTGTAAACTGGAGCTTTTTTGTGGAGCTTTTTTGCATGTGGTTTCCCGCATTGCATGCAAGCGCGCCGCCACTTCTACACGACTGACATGATGAGCATGATCGATCTCGATCCTCCCGGCTTCCAGCCACCACGCCCGATGGCCGGCTATGAAGGCTCCCGGTGTACCGTTCTCTACGGTGGCTATACCGTTTTCAGCGTGTTCCAGCCGGTTTTCTCGGTGTCCCACCGCCGCACGATTGGTTATCACGTGTCGCTGCGCGCACACGACGAACATGCGTCGCAAGTGCCCTCCCATGAAGTGTTCACGCAGGCAGCCCGACGCGGCGACCTGCTGGAACTTGGCCGACTTGCAGAATCTCTTCTGCACCATGGCAACTTCAACGCATTCGACAACCATGACGAATGGCTTTTCCTGAGCCTCCACCCTGCCGCGCTGATGGACACCAGCTACGGCGACGCGCTGCTTGCCGGCCTCAAAGCACTCGGCCTGCCGCCGCAACGCGTGGTGCTCGAAGTCTCCGAGCAGGCTGGCGGCGAGACCACGCGCTTCGCTGAAATAATCGACGCGCTACGCAAGTCCGGATTCCTGATCGCGCTGGACGGCTTCGGCGCCAAACACTCGAACATCGATCGCGTGTGGAATCTGCGCCCGGACATCGTCACGCTCGACCGTTGCATCCTTGCTCAAGCCAGCGAGCACTCACACATCGAGCGCGTGCTGCCGGGCCTCGTTTCCCTGCTTCACGAGTCCGGTCAACTCGTGCTGATGGGCGGCCTGAGCACGGAGCGCGACGCCCTAATTGCGCTTGAATGCAACGTAGACTTCGTGCAAGGCGCGTTCTTCGCCGGTCCGAGCGTTGAGCCCGTCAAGCCGCAAACGGCAGCAGGCTTGATGGATTCGCTTTCGGCAGCACTGCGTGAACGCGTTACCGAGCGCGAACGCTCTCAGTCGATTCGACTCGCACCCTACGTCAAAGCGCTGGAAACCGCGGCTGCGCAACTCGTTGCGGGCGAATCCGTTTCGCAAGCTACTGCCCCGCTCCTCACACTCGGAGAAACTGCGCGCTGCTTCGTGCTGGACGGGTCCGGCCGCCAAATCGGCGACAACGTCTTGCCGCCTGGACGCGCCTCGCAACGCGCGAAGCGTTTCCGCCCGCTTCTGCATTCCGAAGGCGCAAGCTGGGAGCGCCGCCCGTACTTCATTCAGGCGATGCGTATGCCCGGCCAGGTGCGTCTGACGCCGCCGTACCTGTCCATCAACGAAGCGCACTTGTGTGTGACAGCCTCAATCGCCGCACACACGCCTGCGGGCACACAAGTGATATGTGTAGACATCAACTGGGAAGTTGCAGCTCACCGCAATTGATGGCATTTGCCGCCGCTGGATTCGCGCGAGCAGTTGACGGACCGCCGCACGACCCAACGAACAGCTGCCAGTCTGCAGATAGGCTGCATGCGTGACGGCATGCAAAGCGACGATTTCCAGGTCTCCGTTCGCCAAAGTTTGCGTTGCGACGTCGATAACAGCGAACAGCTTGCCTTCACGTAGCAGCACAATACACGGCACACCCTCTACCGAAACGCGCTACACTGCATTCGCCCGTTGCGCAAACGACGTAACGCTCTCCGCCCACGCTGCCGTTTCGTTCACCTGTTCATTCGCACGCGACGGCATGTTGCCCGATGCGGCTACACGCGTAGATGCGCGTGCGACGACCGACACCAGTTCCGGCGCATCGCTTACGACTTCCGCCGAATGACCAAATAGCTGGAGCAAACCCGCACGATCCTGTGATTCGAGTACCGCGCGCAAGCGCTCCACCACTCGTGCGTGCGTTGCCGGGTCGGGTCGCTTCATTGGGACGTCCGCCTTTTGCAAGCGGCTCCTCGCACGGTGAACGATTTGCCGGCACGCCGCCGGTGTGCGCTGAAGGACTTGGCGATCTCTGCATAGTCGCACTCGAACGCCTCATGCAGAACAAAGGCCGCACGCTCGTCCGGCTTGAGCCGTTCGAGCAGAAGCATTACGCCATACGACATTTCCGAGGTGCGCAAGGCCAGTTCCTCCGCCGATGGCGCCATTTCGTCCAGCCACAGCTCCGGCAGCCATGCAGTAGCCGTGAAGCCCGCTCGCGCTGCAAATGCCGCAGACGGTCGATCGCAGTGCGCGCCGTGAGCGTGATGAGCCAGGCGACCGGCGTTTGCACCTCCTGCGTGTCAGCCAGATGCCACTTGAGCCAGACGTTCTGCACCACGTCTTCCGCCTCCGCGCGACTGCCGAAAAACGGTACGCAAGCGCGATCGGGCGGGCGCGAGCCGCCTCGAAACTGGATGCCTTGGTGATTCCTTGTTGCGCCATGTGTTGACCTCCAGTTCGTGCGTGTTGAGCGCAGCCCGGGCGAGCAAAAGTTGCCAGAATTTGCCGGGCGCGTTGAAAGCGGTTTTCCGATCGTTTGACGGCCCAGCCGGCGAAGATGTGACAGCACAACGCAAAAAATTTTTCTGTCGTAACCGTCTGCGCCAAAGCGTCAAGCGGATAACAGCATACGACGTGTGAGCCGGTCTTTCCACATAAGTAGCTGAACGGCATAACCGGCCCGGGAACAGCCGTTACACAGATCGGCAAGATCCGCGAGATCAACGCCAGCGAGGCAAACATGCATATCAGTCATCCGTCATTCACCGGTCTAGGTCTTGTTCCCACCGTGATCGAGCAATCCGGACGAGGCGAACGCGCTTACGACATCTATTATTCACGCCTGCTATGCGAGCGTATCGTCTTTCTCGTCGGCTCCGTCACGGAACAGTCCGCGAGCGTGATCGTCGCGCAGCTGTTGTTTCTGGAGTCCGAAAATCCCGATAAGGATATTTCGTTCTACATTAACTCGCCCGGCGGTTCCGTGTACGACGGGCTCGCTATTTACGACACCATGCAAGTTCATCAAGTCGGAGGTGTCAACGCTGTGCGTGGGCTTTGCGGCAAGCATGGGAACGTTTCTGCTCAATGCCGGCCAGCGCGTTAAGCGCTTTGCATTGCCAAACTCGCGAACAAGATTCATCAGCCATCAGGAAGAAGCCAGGGCACAGCCGCAGACATTGAAATTCAGGCGAAGGAAGTGCTTTATCTGCGTGAACGCCTGAACGCAATAACGGCGCCTAGCGAACCGGCCGCACAATCGAAGAGGTAGCGCGCGACTCCAATCGTGACAACTTTATGTCGGCCCACAGCGCGAAAGCATACGGACTTGTCGATGAAGTGCTGGAGAGCCGTGACGCAATCGGCAAACTTTCTCACCACGTTGAAACGTAGCTGCGTTATGCGGTAGAATATACTTATCGCTCATTGAAGCGCTCTGCTCACTTCGGTGCGCTTGCAACACAAATGCTGATCGCCCTCGCTGGAATCGCTATCATGGTCGCGATTCGTCGATTTCGACGACCGCTTCAATGTAGAGATACATGGCGTCATCCAATGAAAACGTCAGCATGGCGATCTTTTGCGATTTCGAGAACGTCGCGCTCGGTATGCGCGACGCGAAATAGGGCAAATTCGACATCAAGCTGGTACTCGAACGGCTATTGCTCAAGGGCAGCATCGTCGTGAAGAAGGCGTATTGCGACTGGGATCGTTACAAGAGCTTTAAAGGCGCAATGCACGAAGCGAATTTCTAACTGATCGAGATTCCTCACGTGCATCAGTCGGGAAAGAATTCTGCGGACATACGGCTCGTGGTTGACACATTGGACCTCTGCTACACGAAATCGCATGTGAATACGTTCGTGATCGTTAGCGGCGATTCCGATTTTTCGCCGCTGGTTTCGAAGTTGCGTGAGAACGCGAAGCAGGTGATCGGCGTGGGTGTGCAGCAGTCCACGTCGGACCTGCTCATCGCGAACTGTGACGAGTTTTTCTTCTACGATGATCTCGTGCGCGAAAGCCAACGTGCGGTTGCGAAACGCGAGTCGTCGCGTCCGCAGCAAGCTGCTCAACAGGCGAACAAACGCGCGCCGGATGAAGATAAATCGCGCAGCAAGGCGGACCTCGAGAAGCGCCGCACGAAGGCTGTCGAGATTGCAGTGCAGACATTCGACGCACTTGCATCCGAACGCGGTGACAGTGGGAAGATCTGGGCATCGGTGTTGAAGAATGCGATCAAGCGTCGCAAGCCGGATTTCAACGAAAATTACTATGGTTTTCGTGCGTTCGGCAATCTGCTCGAAGAGGCGCAAGCACGCGGTCTGCTTGAATTCGGGCGTGACGAAAAGTCAGACGCGTATGTGTATCGCAGTACGGCGGCGAGTGTCGTAGTGGAGAGTGCCAGCGAGTCGACCGCTGAAGTGGGTGACGGAGCGCCCGTCCGGTTCGCCGCAAAGTGTCGTCACAAATCAGACGGAGGAAGTTCCTGCGAACGGCTCTTCGCGAGGAAAGCCTTTTGCGGAATAACCGGAATTGGCATTGACGCACGAATCAACGCAGGAAGCAGAGCCGGCTGATTCCGTTGCAGTTGCGATAGAGAAAATGCCCGAAACGCCTAAAGCGGACAGCAAGGAACCGAAGCGCGGCAAACAGCGAACGCCGCGAAGAAGGTGAAAAAGAGCGCCCAGAAGGCGGTCGCGGATTTGCCCGAAATCGCTGCGCCTAGTGAAACGTCACCAACTGGTGAGATCGCGCCAGCCGCTGTGCCTGAAAGCGCTGCCCCTGCGCCCGCGAAGAAGGCGGCTCGAAAAACCACGGCGCGAAGCCGTCGTTCTCGCAAAGCGGCGTCGGAGAGCAACGTAGAGTGATCTCCACATTGCACGTGGGTCTGCGAATTCTGCGGACACCGCGAGATTCGCGTCGCTGAGGCTGAGGCCAATAGCGTCGGACGCGAATATTCATGCAGCGGTCGCTGTTTGCGTCAGCGACGTAGTGGCGTGATGGTGCGGTGCCGCGCTCAATTCCTCCGCGCACTACGTCCTTGCCCTCACGCTGGGAACTACTTGCCGCCGTATTCGCCCTGCACGTAATCGGCCGCAGTGATGTGGTTTCCATCCCCCCGCTCCGAAACAACACCCATCGCGCCCGCACCAACCCATACCCTCACCTCAACAACCCAAACACCGCCACCCCATTACTGGCACCGACATAAACCTTCTCGCGCGCGATCATCGGCGTAATGAACTTATTGCCCGCGCCCCACTGGTCGCGGGTACCAGCCTGATTGCTGTTGTATAACTCGCTGCCGGGATTGCTGGTGTCGTATGCGTGCAGCGCTCCTGTCGTGCCGTTTTCCGCTGCCCATACAATGCCGTTGCTTACACCGTTCGCGGACACGGCCGGTGTCGCACCGGGATAGGGAAACGTCGTGGGGCTTTTCGAGGCTGCGGGCGTCGCGAGGAATGCACCGGTTATCGGCAGCGCCTTCAGGTTGTCGTTTAGCCCACCGTAATACACGACGCCCGCGTAGTAGGCCGGCGATCTGCGTATTTTGGCGACCGTGATCAGTTTGGAAGGTGGCGTTGCGCGGGCAATGGATTATATGGTGAAGGTGATCATGATCAGGATGCGGAGGACTGCTTGGTGCTGGTTTTTCGCATCGATTTGCC